>JAKLJI010000010.1 GCA_023151275.1 Bacteroidia bacterium
TTCACTTGATTTACTCATGCCCCGAAGATCCTATCAATTCAACTGCTGTAAAAGATGTACTTCACCGGGGGCTTACGTATGAACTTCAAATGGACTTAATTGGAAATGCAATAAAGCAAACCCGATAAGAACGTAATTTGACGCAGGAAGATTTGGGAAAACTAATTGGTGTTAAAAGAAGCTCAAATTTCTCGCCTTGAAAACAACGCAAGTAATTTAACTATGGACACTTTGTTGAGAGTTTTTACAGCATTGAATGTGAAAGTTAAGTTTCAAATAGAATTAGCGAACCAAAGCATAAGCGTTGGATAATATTAAGGCGCATAACAAATAAGGCATAAACGAAGCCCTTCCTCTGGCTTCAATTTAAGCTTGTATTGAATGAATGTAAATTCCAAACCAAATTGACCCCACGCCAAAGAAGTCGTTAAAATTGAATTTGACTTAAATTTGTTTCATTCTGGCACAAAATGCCCCCCTAAGGATTGAATTGTACACAGGATTAACAGGTGTTTTGCTACCCAAGCGAGGTTCTGAGGATAAAAGCAAGTTTGGCCATTTAGAACAAATGAACTAGATTGAAAATTGAAATAATGAGTGAAGTGTACTTTAACAAATTCCGAATAGAAACAGATAAAAGTCGGTCTGAGATTACTCAAAGGCTAAAGGAATTTGTGTGCACAGACAAGCAACCCCTCATTTCTTTCCATTTTGACTTTAAGGGAAAACCCTTCTACGGGAAAGTTACAGACACTAAATTTGACATTATGCCTGTAATTGAAGGGCGAAATTTATTTATCCCGGTTTTGAAATGTGAAATAATTGGAGATAATTCCACGGTGATTGTGGTCAAAATGCGGCTTCATCTGTTGGTTATTTTCTTTATCCTACTATTGACAATTCTAATTTCAGGGTCATTAGAAAGCAACCTGGATAACGGTGGACTTATCGTATTGCCTATTTTGTATTTAGCCACAATAATTTTCTATTTAAGGGAATGCAAAAAATACAGAACTAAATTCGAAAGCTATTTTAAGTAAACTCGAATTAAGCATTTGCACTTCGTCGCAAGAGCCAAAAGGCCAAAGAAATTTGCTTGTAGGAGTAGGGCGAAATTCCTCCTTATTGGCGTGAAGGAAATTGAGTTTATGTCCAATTCCCAGGTGTTTTGGACCTTAAAGTGGGTCAACAACTAAATTGGCTATCCCTATTATTTACCCTAACAAAATATCGGGCCGCATAAACAAGCCCTGTTTTTCATTGCACTCTTATTGCTTTTTGTTGGAGTTTTTGCCGACTGAATCTTGGTTCATCGCTGAGGCTTTTGAAAAGGTTCAGCGTAATCACCTAGCCATTAGTGCGCCACGCATGCTGATATTCGTTTATGTGGGCTCCAATTTTTTAGAAGAAGAGGCCGGTCAAAAATTCCATTTCCAGCCAGGTTGATTAGTTATTTGGCCATGTGGTAGGAAGTAAATGGTCCTCCTTCAAAATGGCTAAGCAAAATCCTAGTATCCTTTCTTATTCTTCTTTACCTTGGTCAAAAGCTACCCCCACCATACAACCATGGAAAATTCTGAAGATAAACTAGCTGTTTTAATTGACGCAGATAATGTACCCTATTCCAACGTAAAGGAATTGTTGGAAGAGATAACCAAACTGGGCACGCCAACCATCAAACGCATTTACGCAGATTGGACAAGGCCCGCCCTTTCAGGTTGGAAAAATGTATTGCTTGAAAATGCCATTACACCCATTCAGCAATACAGCTATACCAGCGGCAAAAACTCAAGCGATAGCGCCTTGATTATTGATGCCATGGACATTCTTTATGCCGGACGTGTAAATGGGTTTTGCATAGTTTCTTCCGATAGCGACTTTACGCGTTTGGCAACTCGCTTGCGTGAGGCTGGAATGATGGTGTATGGATTTGGCGAAAAGAAGACCCCGCAGGCCTTTATTTCAGCCTGTCACAAATTCATCTACCTCGAGATATTGAAGCCGGAAAAGCTTATTGAGCTTCCTGATACCACGAGAAAAGTACCTGAATCGGTAGAAAAACCAACAACAGGAATTGCTCCCGAAATAAGCAACCTGATTGTAAGTTGCGTAAACGACTTAACTGATGAAAGCGGCTGGGCATTTTTAGGGAATCTGGGGAATTATGTTCTCAAAAAGATGCCCAATTTCGATTCCCGGAATTATGGATTTCCGAAATTGTTCCCCTTAATTAAAAGCTTGAACCTATTTGAAATCGACGAACGCGAAACGCCCAACAGCAATATCCGACATATCTTTCTCAAGGTAAAAAAAGAAAGCAAACCCAGAAGGAAGAAGAATAAATCAAGTTAATTCCCTTGGTAAAAAACGGACTGCGTTTTTGGCTATGATACGTTTTGGCCGTTACCGGAACCGATACAAATGGTAAAGTAAATTTTCCGCCTTCACAGGTTTTGGCTTTTAGAGGCTCCTTGATTCCATTCAAATGGAATTACCTAAAAACAATTAAGCTACAAGTAAGTAATCAGGCACAACCCTCAATTAATTTCCTGATGATTTTCCAACCAATTCAACAATTACCCTGTCGAGTTCTTGCAATGATTCTTCCATTTTTTGAAGCAAGAATTGGTTTTCCTCGTTCAGGTTCGAATGATCGAGTAGGGCAATTAGGCCAATTAAATTGGCAACTGGCCTTCGGATAATATGGCTTTGGGTGAAGGCAATTTCCTTGAGCCGGTTGGCCTGGAGTTCAAGGCGGGCCCGGTCTTCTTTTTGGTTTGAAATATCGATGGCATTGTAGGCAGCACCCATAACTTGTTTTTGTTCATCGTAAACGGGATGAATTTCAAGTCTGACCGAGCGCACTCCCGATTTTGGGAAATTGGCAATGTATTCCTTTTCGACATATTTGCCGTTTAGGGCAGTATCAACAAAGTTTTTGAAATCGGGGAGCAACTGGCTGTTGATGTAGTTAAACACATCTCCATTCCGGTTCATGTGGATGCCAAATTCCCGGCGCACAAAGGCGGCAGCGGTTTTGTTGAAGAAGATTACTTTGTAGTTTTTGTCGATTAGTAATTTGCTGTATCCTGAGCTATTGTAAAGCGCTGCCAAGGCTTTGGCGAGGTCTGCGTTTTCAATTTCAGCCAAACGAGTGCGATGAATATTTTCGGCGAGGATATTGATGCCCAGCAGTTCATTGGTTATTCTGACCGGAGTGTAGGAGATACGATGCCAGAGGCCTTCCGGTGCTATTTTGAAAATTAGTTTTTCTTCGCGAATAACCTGTGTACTTAAGGCTTTTGTTTGAAACTGATTGATTATGTCTTCAAATGGAAAAGCATCAATGCAATTGAGGAAGTTTTCGTTTTCAACAAGATTTCGGCCCAAGACCTGTTGTGCGAAATCATTGGCAGCCTGGTTGAAATAGAGGAGTTCAAAGTGAATTGAAACCAGCAATTGGATGTTTTGTCCGGAATTGAAAATGGCCTTTAGCTTGGTTTCAGATTCAAGCAACGACAGTTGGTTTTTGTATTCCTGGGTATAATCACGTACAAAAACAGTCAGGCCTTCTTCGGAGTAATAGCAGGTAACTTTAATCCATTTGTTTAATCGGCTGGTGAATTGGATGAAGGTTATTGTTTCTTTTTTTTCAAGGGCCTGTTTCAGGTTTTTTCCAAATTCTGAATTCGCCATTTCCGGTTCCAGGTCCCAGATGCTTTTCTGTATTAATTCGGAGGGTTGTTTGCGGTAGAAGGAACTGAAAGGGGAGTTGCAGGTAATAATATTTCCATGTTTATCTAAAACAAAAAAAGCATCGTTCAATTGCTGAATAATCCGATCAACCCTCCGCGTAAACAGGTTGATGAATTTCATTTCTCCGAAGCTTTCGGGAAGTTCCATGCCGAGGCCCCAAATTTGATCTTCGCCCTGTATAGTTTGCTTGCGAAATTCCCAGGAACTCCATTTGTAGGTGTCGTCGGATTTGGTTTTAAGGCGGATTTGAACGCGAATAGTGGCTTCAGAATTTTGCTCGACTATGTTTTTGAAAATTAGTTGGTCGGCAGGATGAATTACACTTTGAAAATCCAAGTTTGGATTGTCTCTAAGCTGGGTTGAAAACCTGTTTTGAAAGGCGACATTTTTTGTAAGCAAACGGCCACTCTTGTTCAGCCAAATCTGGAGAAACAATAGAGATTCATTAACTGGATCGAAGAGTACCTTGTCAGACATAATCTTACCCGATATATAATACAAGTTAATGATTTTCTGTGTAAAAGGTCTGTTTATTGACTAGCTGGCAGCAAGAACTCAGGGAATTGCAGAAATGAATGAATGGTTGGCGAGCGAAGTAGTATGTGCATAAAGTGATTTTTTTAAGGCAAAACAGGTTGGGTTGAAGTGGCAAACAAAAGCTAGGTTATTTCTTGTTGATGTTGAACTTCAGCAGTTGCTCAGTTTACCTATTTGAACTTCCTAATCCGTGCCCAAAGACCAATTGAAAGGGTATAAAAAAAGCTGTCCGAAGACAGCTTTAATCTTTTAGAGATACGCTTATTTGGCAAAATTAACCGCTCGTTTTTCGCGAATAACGGTAATCTTAATTTGGCCGGGATAGGTCATTTCTTTTTGAATACGCTGAGATAGGTCGATAGAAAGTAAATCAGCCTGATCGTCGGTTACTTTATCGCTTTCCACTACAACACGCAATTCGCGACCAGCTTGAATGGCATAAGCTTTTTCTACACCTTGGTAACTTAATGCAATAGATTCAAGGTCTTTCAGACGCTTCATGTAGTTCTCAGAATCTTCGCGGCGTGCACCGGGACGGGAGCCGGAAATGGCGTCGCAAGCCTGAATGATTGGAGAGAGCATGGATGTCATTTCGATTTCATCGTGGTGAGCTCCAATAGCGTTTACAACCTCAGGATGTTCTTTGTATTTCTCGGCTAGCTTCATACCCAGCAAAGCGTGTGGTGTTTCTGGATCGTCATCCGGCACTTTTCCAATATCGTGGAGCAATCCGGCACGTTTTGCCAGTTTTACATTCAAGCCTAATTCTGCCGCCATGGTAGCACAAAGGTTTGCAACCTCACGCGAGTGTTGCAGGAGATTTTGTCCGTAGCTCGAGCGGTAGCGCATACGTCCTACCATGCGAATTAATTCAGGATGCAAACCGTGAATGCCCAAGTCTATGCAGGTACGTTCACCAATTTCAACTACCTCTTCTTCAATTTGCTTTTTGGTTTTGGCAACTACTTCTTCAATACGGGCAGGGTGAATACGGCCATCTGTTACCAAGCGATGCATGGCTAAGCGTGCAATTTCGCGGCGGATGGGGTCGAAGCAGGAAAGAATGATAGCTTCAGGGGTATCATCCACAATAAATTCAACGCCGGTTGCAGCTTCAAGAGCGCGGATATTTCGTCCTTCGCGACCAATAATTCTACCTTTCAATTCATCGGATTCAATATTGAAAACAGATACTGAATTTTCGATGGCTTGTTCGGCAGCAGTACGTTGGATGGTGCTCAAAACAATTTTCTTGGCTTCTTTGGTAGCAACCATTTTCGCCTCATCGGTGATGTCTTTTATTTTGGCCAGCGCTTCGGTTCTAGCTTCTTCCTGTAGGGCTTCAACCAATTGTTTGCGGGCTTCTTCTGCGGTAAGTCCGGCAATTTTCTCCAATTGCTTTACTTGGTTGTGAAGGGCTTTTTCGGCCTCTTCTTTTTTAGCAGCTACAATATCCATCTGTTTTTGAAGACTTTGTTTGATGGATTCAAGTTCGCTGTCTTTGCGTTGTGCATTTTCAAGCTTTTGTTTCAGGCTTTGTTCCTGTTGCTTGATTTTGTTTTCTTCTTTAAGGATTTGTTGATTTCTGGCGGTGATTTCCTTTTCGTGCTCTGCTTTGAGTTGAAGAAAACGTTCTTTTGCTTCAAGAAGCTTATCTTTTTTCAGGATTTCAGCTTTGTTTTCCGCCTCCTTGATAATTTCGGTGCTTCTGTTTTTGAGCAGGGTATTGTTTAGTACCCACATCAGGCCGGCACCCACACCCAGTGCCACCATTGCGATAATAATAACTAAGTAAAATTCCATAATTAAGTAATTGGTTTTGAGATAGGTTATTCGCCAAAAACCAACCGGATGATTAGGATAGGCTTTGAATAAGCCCGCCCAATTCGCTTTCCAATTCAGCTAATTCCTTCTCTTTTTGATTCAACAGATGCTGGTATTGCGTAGCCATTTCCAGCGCAAAAAGCGCCAGCGCATCTTGTTGATCTTTCAGGGCAAACTGCTCGTTGTAGGCTTGCAGTTTCTCCTGTATGAGTTTACCGGCGGCCCTAACCCCGGCTTCTTCTTCAGAAGAAACCGTAAGCGGGTACACCCTGCCGGCTATATGGATATTAATCGAAAGCTCGTTCAACCCGGTTGAAATCACTGGTTTAACAACCTAATACATTCATCAATCTCGCGAATTTGCCTGTTGATTTCTTGTTTCACAGCTTTCAAATCCTGCTTTGAATGATGAATTCCCTCAGCAAGTTTAACAAATTTATTCGTTTCTTCTAGGCCTGTAATCTTTTCATTCGCATCACTTAGTAAATTTTTCAGCGTAAAATTTTCCTCTTCCAGCTTTTTTATTTCGGCTTCACGTTGCTGAAGCTTTTGCTGAAGCTGGTTGATTTTCAGGCTGATTTCCTGGAGTTGAAGTTTGATTTTGGATTCCATGCTTAGGATCGAACACTTGCACCGTTTTCTTTTTCGAAGGCGCTAATCAGCTTGCTCATGCAGGCTTCAATTTCGGTATCGGTAAGCGTTTTAGTTTCGTCTTGAAGAATGAAACTCAACGCATAGGATTTTTTGCCAGCGCCTATCTTATCCCCTTGATACACATCAAATACATTCACCTGCTTCAAAAGCTGAGCTGCACTTTTACGAGCAGTTTTTTCGAGTTCCTTGTAGCTTGTTGCCTGATCAATAACCAAGGCAAGGTCTCTTCTTACCGAAGGGAAAATAGAAACCGGCTTTAATTTAAAGGAGGTTTCTGAAGCCGTTGCAACCCATAAATCCCAGTTGAGGATGGCATAGCTGAAGCCTTTTTCCATATCAAACTGCTTGGCTTTTTTGCCTTCCAATTGAAACAATTGTGCTAGAACCCGTTTCCCCGAACTAAACTCTGCAAGCAAACCATTTTCTTGATTATCAGGATAGTTGAATTCAGTTTTTACAAAGCCGCTTAGTGCTGCAAGCTGTTCCAGTAAATTCTTCAATTGGAAAAATCCAATGGGCTCAGTTCCCGTATTCCAGGATTCGGGTTGTTTTCGTCCGCTAACAGCTATCAAAACTTGTTTTTGCTCAGCATAATGGTCGATAGCATTTCCTTCTCCATGCTTAAAGTACACTTTACCAAATTCATACATCCGCAAATCCGATTGCTTGCGATTTATGTTGTATTGAGCAGCTTCCAAGGCATTGTTGAGCAGATTCATCCTTAAGATGTCCAAATCACTACTCAATGGGTTTTTTAGGTAAACGGCTTTGCTTAATTCTTCTTCCGAATAGTAGCTGCTTTTGGTAAGCGAGTTGCTTGCCAGCTCCAAAAAGCCATTTGAGCTGAGGAAATTCGCCAGTTTATTTTTTAACTTCAATCCAGCTTCAGCTGAGGAATAGCTCATGCTTGATTTGATGCTGGTACCCATCTCAATTTTATTCAAGCCGTAGATTCGCAGAATTTCCTCGGTAATATCTGCAGGGCGGTTTACGTCGGGGCGATAGGCAGGAACTTCCAGATTCCAAATGGGTCCCTTTTTGCTGAGTATTTTTATTTCCAATCGGGTTAAAATAGCTTCAACTTCTTCATCCGAAATCGCTTGGCCAATAAGTTGGTTTGATTTTTCGGTATTGAATTCTACTTGTGCCGGTGCAATTTGTTCCGGATAAACATCCAATACTTCACTGGCTTGTCCTCCGCCAATTTCAATAATCAGACTGGCGGCAAGCTTTGCTGCAAAAATGGTGATTTCAGGGTCTGTACCTCGTTCAAACCTAAAGCTTGCATCGGTATTTAAGCCATGAGCACGGGCGGCTTTACGCACTCGGGCTCCATCAAAGAATGCACTTTCAATGAGCACATTTTTGGTTTCCAATTGAATTCCTGAATCAATACCTCCAAATACACCGGCAATGGCCAGGGCGTGGGTGGTATCGGCAATCATGCATTCATGTCCTTTTAGGCTGCGTTCAACGCCATCCAAGGTTTTAAACAATTCTGATGCATGTGCCTGACGTACATGAATTTGGTTTCCTTGAATTTGGTCTGCATCAAAGGCATGCAATGGCTGACCTAAACCGTGGAGTATATAATTGGTAACATCTACCACATGGTTAATGGGCTTCAAACCAATGGTTTTCAAGAAATTCTTGAGCCAATCCGGAGATTCTTTAACAGTGGTATTTTTGATATACAATCCGGTATACCTTTTGCAGGCTTCCCGGTCTGAAATTTCAATCGCAATTGGGCAAGGGCCGAAGGTATTAAGTTCTGCCGCTTGTGGCATCTGAATACCGCAATTGGTAAGCGCATGAATATCTCTTGCAACGCCCAGGTGAGAAGCTGCATCGCCTCTATTTGCTGTTAATCCAATTTCGATGAGGTAGTCCGAGTAAACCTGAAAATAGCGTGATGCCGGAGTTCCAACTTCATATTCCTCAGGAAGAACCAAAATTCCATCGTGACTTTCTCCCAAGCTTAATTCGTCTTCGGCGCAAATCATCCCTTCACTTACTTCACCGCGTATTTTGGCCTTTTTTATTTCAAAAGGTTCGCCAGTTGTTGGATAAACTGTGGAACCAACTGTGGCTACAAGAACCTTTTGTCCTGTGGCAACATTTGGTGCACCGCAAACAATTTGTTTAGTAAGCCCATCTCCAAGATCAACCTGGCAAACACGAAGCTTGTCAGCATTGGGATGAGGTACGCAATTTGTAACTTGGCCAATAACAATGCCGTTAAGTCCACCCGGAATGCTGTGGACAGGTGTAATATCTTCCACTTCCAAACCGCAACCGGTAAGGAGTGAGTCAAGTTCTTCGGGACTAAATTCTTTAGTTAGGAAGGTTTTTAACCAATTGTAACTGATTTTCATACTCGTTGGCGAAAATAAGCAAAAGCCTTCTTTTCGCTGTGGAAATGATTGGGTTGGTGAATGGAAACGGCTTGAAATTTCTGAATTCCGTTCAGTTTTTGGCTCATACTTGAGTGAATTATTTGAATTTGTGGAAATTGATTTTCAGGTATTGGCTGATTTTTAGGGTTCTTTGTGCCATGAAGCCAACTTTGGTATTGGGTGCAAGTCCAAATCCCGCGCGTTATTCTTTTATGGCTGCCAACCTGTTGCATCGCCATGGTCATCCCATTGTTTTGGTTGGGCAAAAAAAAGGTGAAGTAGCCGGACAAGCCATTCAGGAGAATTTTCCTGAGTCGGGAAGTATTGATACGGTAACTTTATATGTTAATCCTCAGTTACTTGAGAGGTATAAGGAATCTATTGTCAACCTAAAGCCTGCTCGTGTGGTCTTTAATCCGGGAACAGAGCATCGGGCATTTGCGCAAGAACTTGAATCGCTTGGCATTGAAGCAATTGAAGCCTGTACACTTGTAATGCTGAATACCAACCAATATTGAATATGAGACACCTATTAATAATACCTGTTCTGGTTATTTTGAGTTTGATTACCTATTCCTGCAAATCGCCTAAGGAAAAAGCGCTCGAGACCATTGCACAACTGGAGGCTGGCGATAGCGTTTTTAGCGATGATTTGATGAAAAATTTAAAGACAGCTTATGTTGATTTCGCCAAAGCCTATCCGGACGATCCTAAAACACCTGGATTTTTATTTGAAGCAGCCAGGCGTTCCATTTACCTGAGTCAACCCAATGAGGCGCTTGAGTATTTAGGTAATTTGATAAAAAACTATCCCAATTCACCCAATCTGGAAGATGCTATGTTCTTATCTGCCTACACTTTAGAGAATAATCTTCAGGATTATCCCAAAGCCAAAGCAGGTTATGAAGCCTTGTTAGCTAAGTTTCCGAACGGAGAATTGGCCGAGGATGCAAGAACTTCCTTGCAGAACCTGGGCAAAAGTTCAGAAGATATTCTTAACGGGCGTTAAGCAATTTCCCTGTTTTCTTTTTCTGGGGAGGGTGGAGAATAAGCTCTGCTTTTCCGAAGTTTATTACTGCGCGAAGCTGCATTAGAATATCGCTTCCCAAAATGCCATGAATGGGTTCTGCCTGAATATAGCCATAAGCCTCGTTCACATGGCTTAGGTCGAGTGCAGCAGCTTCAACCTGACTGAGTTTTATATCGCCAAAACTTAGTGACTTGAGAATGAAAGTATTGGCGTTTACTTTTTGGGAGCTAAGACCAATAGATTCCGTTTCTGGGATTTCACTCCACTTTCCGGTCAATTTCGAAATCAAACCCAGGTTAACCACAGTTTTGGATGCGCCGGTATCCACCAGAAGTCGAATCTTGTTTCTACCAGCATTAGCATGGATAAATACGTGATAATTAGCGGGATCTAGTTCAATTATCTCCAGGTTTACTTTGGTTTTTTGGTTTTTCATGGATGTCGCAGTGCAAGTTGAGAAAAAGAAAACAATTATCAACGCGACATTTTTTCTCCACTATTCTAAAGAATGTCTGAATTGCCAGATTTTTCATGGGATTGCGACTATTCACATCCCTGTGGATAAACCATGTTAATATACACTTTTGGTTAAATTGGGAAGAAAAGTGGGTGAATGTGGAGGAAACGCCCTAATTTTACCATGCAATAAAACCCAAAAACCTAGTGGTTCAATTACACGGTGAATATGAATGTAAGCTCGACAGCAAGAACAGGTTAATTATACCTGCTGCGCTGAAGAAACAACTTCCTCTTGAGGGGAAGGAGGGCTTTTTCATAAACCGTGGATTTGAAAAATGCTGCATACTTTATCCAAAATTGGAGTGGGAGAAAATTGCCGCTGAGGTAAATCAACTTTCCGATTACATTGAGAAAGAGCGTAAGTTCAAGCGTTATTTTCTGCGTGGAGCATCTATGTTGGAAATGGATGCGGCAAACCGTGTGCTTCTTCCAAAGCCTATGCAAGATCATTCAGGCATAGAGCCGGGATCTGAACTCATCTTATTATGTATAGGTAATAAGGTTGAGTTGTGGGAGAAATCGGAATACAATAAAATGCTCAATGACGAGCCTGAAGACTTTGGTGCAATGGCTCAGGAAGTAATGGGCCGTCGTGGAAAGGAGGCTGATCGTGCAGAGTAAGTACCATTCTCCGGTAATGCTTCAGGAATGTTTGGATGGTCTGAATATTCATCCCGATGGGACGTATGTGGATGTGACCTTTGGTGGTGGCGGACATTCCCGCGCAATTCTTTCTCGCCTGAGTGCGAAGGGTAAACTTATTGCTTTTGATCAGGATTCAGATGCCAAAGCCAATTTGCCCGAAGATCCGCGTTTGATTTTCATTGATCAGAATTTTGAGTTTTTGGAAAATCACCTCGCCTTTCAGGAATGCCTTCCTGTTGATGGAATTCTGGCAGACTTGGGGGTTTCATCCCATCAGTTTGATGAAGGTTCCCGTGGATTTTCTTTCCGTTTTGATGATGCCGAATTGGACATGCGCATGGATTTTAATTCAGGCAAACCGGTTTCAGCCTTACTCAATTCGTATTCTGAAAAGGAGATTTCAGATATTCTCTATTATTATGGTGAACTGAAAAACTCCCGTTCCTTAGCCGCTTCAATCGTTGCCTACCGAACAGCAAATCCAATAAAAACGGTAGCTGATTTCAAAGAAGCCATTCGCAGACAAACCCCAAAGTTGCACGAGTATAAGTTTTATGCTCAGGTATTTCAGGCGCTTCGCATTGAGGTGAATCGCGAGATGGATGTGCTAAAAGCATTTCTTGAACAATCGGCAAAGGTGCTTAAGCCCGGTGGAAGACTGGTGGTTATGAGCTACCATTCTCTTGAAGATCGCTTGGTGAAAAATTTCATGGCAAGTGGAAACTTTGAAGGAGAGCTTGAAAAAGATTTCTTCGGAAACAGCATTCGTCCCTTAGATCCAATTACCCGCAAAGTTGTTACCGCAACAGATGCCGAGTTAACCCAAAACCCCCGTTCACGCAGCGCCAAATTGCGCATTGCAGAAAGGAGGTCGCTTGGCTAATTTCAATCCCAATCCTGTAGAAACGCCCAAATCGGAATCGGGTTTCCGTTTCGGAGAAACCGTGCGCAAAATGGCGGATCTCGACTTTCAAGTAAGTCGCGAGCAGCTAATCAATAATCGGAATTTCCTGGCCTATATTTTCTTATTGATGGTATTGTACATCTTCAATAGTCACCAGGCCGAAAATACCATACGCAGAACCAATCGCCTTCAATCCGAAATCAAGGATTTAAGAAGCGAGTACATTACCCTATTTAAGGAGGTAATGGATAAAAGCCGTCAAAGCTCAGTAGCAAAAAATCTGGAAGCTACCGGTTTGAAAGAGTTGAAGTCACCACCACATAAAATTTATTTGGATGAGCTCGACTACTAATCAACCCAATACCCGCAAAGCAATTCTTACCCGCACCATGGTGGTGTTTTCGGGCATGTGCCTGCTTGGGCTGGCCATTTTGGTAGGCATGTTTACTATCCAAGTGGTTGAGGGCGACAAATGGGAAAAGAAAAGAGAGGCCTTTAGTCTTCGTGAGGTAGATGTTACCCCGGTGCGCGGGAATATTTTTGATTGCAATGGGAACCTGCTTGCCACTTCTGTGCCAACTTATGAATTGAGAATTGATTCAAAGGCACATTTGCTCAATGAAAAGGTAAACAAAGATGTGAAGTATGATCTGGATACGCTTTGCCGGCAGCTTGCTAAAGAAGTTCCAGGCAGAACTGCCGACCAGTATCGCGTGCTTTTTGATAACCTGATTAAAAGTGGTAATCGAAATTATCCGTTTCTCAGTAATGTGCCTTACCGCAAGATGAAGCTGATAAGCAAAATGAAAATTTTTGAAAAGGGTCGTTACCAAGGTGGCTTGATGATAACAGAGCAGAGCCGCAGGGAGCGTCCTTTCGGAATTCTAGCAGCAAGAACAATTGGGTTTTCGCATGTTGAACGTTCCGATAGAAATCAGAAACGAGCTCCAAAAATTTTCAGAGTTGGGTTGGAAGGTAGTTTTGATTCAATTCTTCGCGGAACTGTTGGTCGACAAGTTCAACAGCGTATCGCAGGTAAAGCATGGGTGCCGGTTGATGCCGAAACCACATTGGATGCTGAACAAGGCAACGATATTCAAACAACCCTGGATATTCATTTGCAGGATGTGGCTGAGAATTCATTGAGAAAGGTATTGGAAGAAAGCGGTGCAGGTTGGGGAACGGCCGTGTTGATGGAGGTAAAAACCGGAGCTGTTAAGGCCATTGCAAACCTGAAGAAGAACGATTCAACCGGCGCGTATGACGAGGCTGAGAATTATGCCATCCGTTATGCAGTTGAACCTGGTTCTACCATGAAGCTTCTTAGCATGATGGCTTTGTTGGAAGATGGTTTTGTGCTTCCTGATGACCATGTTGATTTGGAGGGTGGAGAAACCCTGCTTTGCGGACAACGGGTTATTGATAGTCACAAAGATGAAAAGATCGGCCTTGTTACCATGCAATATGCCTTTGAGCATTCCTCGAATGTGGCATTTGCAAAAAAAACCAATCAGTACTACCAAAAGAATCCCGAGAAATTTTATGCATGGTTTGAAAAGCTTGGATTGACAAAAGCGCTTGAAACCGATATTAAAGGTGCAGGTAAGCCACTGGTTAAACATCCGGATGCTGCAAACTGGCGTTGTTCTACAGTTCCCTGGATGAGCTTTGGTTATGAAATGACCCTTACGCCTTTGCAGGTCCTTACCTTATATAATACAGTAGCCAACAAAGGCACATTGGTAAAGCCTTATTTTGTTTCAAGCATATCAAACGGTGGCCGCTTGATAAAAAAGTTTGAGCCAACTGTGTTGCAAGAAAAGGTTTGTAGTGATTCAACCTTGCTCCGCTTACGCCGAATGATGGAAGGGGTGGTACTTCGGGGAACCGCAAGATTCCTTTATTCACCCAATTATTTGTATGCCGGAAAAACAGGAACTGCGGTTATTTCCAACGGGAAATCAGGCTATGGAAAGGACGGATTACGTCGTTATAGAGCTTCTTTCTGCGGCTATTTTCCTGCAAACAATCCGCTTTATTCCTGTATAGTAGTTGTGAATGATTTAAAAGGAACCAACGCGTATGGAGCTACAATTGCCTTGCCCGTGTTTAAAGACATTGCTGATAAAGTATATGCAAGTTCACTGAATCTGCACAAAGACCTCAAGCAATTAAAAAAGCATTATTCGCCGGATATGCCTCTGGTGAGTAAGGCCTCCACCGATGATTTGAAGTTAATGCTTGACCAACTTGGTCTGCCTTGGAAGCTCAATGAAGAATTGTTTCAGGAAGAAGATGCATTATGGGCTTCGGCTCAGGCAACTTCAAAAGGTATTGAAATTCAGCCCAAATTACATGCTGGAGGTATTATTCCTGATGTACGAGGAATGGGACTTAAGGATGCACTTTATCTGCTCGAAAGCAAAGGGATGAAAGTGGTGGTTCAGGGGGTAGGCAAGGTGCAGTACCAATGGCCTGAGCCCGGTGCACAATCGCAAAGAAGCAAATTAGTAACCATTCAATTAGGAACCTGATGAAAACACTGCAAACACTTATTCAACAACTGAATTGCATTTCAATTTCAGGTCCGATTGACCAGGAAATAGATGCACTTGTTTACGATTCCCGTTTGGCCAAGCCTGGTGCTTTGTTCTTTGCTATTCAAGGAACCCAGACCGATGGTCATCAGTTTATTCCTCAAGTGATTGAGGCGGGTTGCAAAGCAATTGTTTGCTCCGAATCCATTCAGGCTCCTGAGCATATCGCGGTAGTTCGAGTAAAAGATACGCAAGAAGCCATGGCAACTGTGGCATCTGTTTTTTATAACCATCCTTCAAGCCAACTTAAACTTGTTGCGGTTACAGGAACAAACGGCAAAACCACAGTAGCAACTTTGCTCTTTCAATTGTTCCGTTCATTTGGTCACCATGTGGGTTTGATTTCCACTGTACAAAATCAGATTGATGAGGAAATAATTCCTGCTACCCATACCACACCGGATAGTGTTAAGCTCAATCAACTTTTAGCACTTATGGTAGAGCGCGGATGCGAATATGCATTCATGGAAGCAAGCTCACATGCCATTCACCAGCGTAGGGTGGCTGGCTTGAAGTTTACAGGCGTTTGCTTTACTAATATTACCCATGATCATTTGGATTATCACCTCACCTTTGATAATTACCTCAAGGCTAAAAAGCAGTTGTTTGATGAAGTAAATCCGGACGCATTTGCGCTGGTGAACAAAGACGATCGCAATGGCATGGTGATGCTTCAAAATACCCAAGCCTCAAGATACACCTACGGACTCAAGCAAATGGCGGATTTCAAAGCCCGTCTGATTGAGCATGATTTCAACGGCATGTTACTGGAGATTGATAACCAGGAAGCCTGGTTCCGTTTGGTGGGTCATTTTAATGCATATAACCTGCTATGCGTTTACGGTTGTGCATTCCTGCTTGGAAAATCACGCGAGGAAATCATTACCCATTTAAGCAATTTGGGTTCTGTTCGCGGCAGGTTTGAATACATCCGTTCTTCCAATGGAATTCATGGTATAATCGACTATGCGCATACCCCGGATGCCTTGGAAAATATACTCTCTACCATCAATCAAATAAGAACCGGAAATGAAGAATTGATTACGGTAGTAGGTTGTGGAGGAAACCGGGATTCCGCTAAACGTCCAATAATGGCAGACGTGGCAAGTAGTCAAAGTACACGTGCCATCTTTACCTCCGATAATCCAAGAAATGAAAATCCGGAGCATATTCTGGATGAAATGCAAAAAGGAGTAAAGCCTCTTCATTACAAACGAACATTGCGCATCAGTGATCGTAAGGAGGCCATAAAAACCGCTGTAAGCCTTGCCAAACCAGGAGATGTAATTCTTGTTGCAGGCAAAGGACACGAAACCTATCAAGAGATTCAAGGTGTGCGTCACCCTTTTGATGATAAGCAGGTTTTAGCAGAGTTGTTTGATTTGTTTAACCCTAATCCGAAACAGGCCTAATGTTTTACCATTTGTTCCATTACCTTGATGAGCAGTTTAATTTTCCGGGTGCCGGAATGTTTCAGTACATTTCGTTTCGAGCTGCTTTGGCAATTATGCTATCACTTACCATTTCCCTGATTTATGGTAAGACGCTAATTAATATGTTGCGTGCCTTGCAGGTAAGCGATGAAATCAGAAACTTAGGCTTGGAAGGTGAGCAGCAGAAAAAAGGAACTCCCACCATGGGCGGTCTCATTATTCTTGCAGCCATTTTGTTACCCACCTTGCTTTTTGCCAGGGTTAACAACGTGTACATTATCCTCATGTTGGTTTCAACAGTTTGGTTAGGATTTGTGGGTTTCCTCGACGATTATATCAAAGTGTTCAAGAAGAACAAAGAAGGTCTTGCAGGTCGCTTCAAAATAATGGGTCAGGTTGGTTTAGGATTTATCGTTGCAACCACTTTGTATTTCAATCAACATGTTAAAACCAAGGAGTTTTATAAGCCAACTGAAGTTAGCAGGGAGTTTATTGCGGAGCATGAGCTGGTTCCAAAGATGATTGATAACCAGTTGATGTATGTGCACGATAGTAAAGCCACAACAACCACTGTTCCCTTCTTCAAATCATCCACTTTTGATTATGCTGATTTGCTTCGTTTTGTTGGAAGTAGCTACAAAGACTTCAATTACCTGATTTTTCTATTGGTTGTAATCTTCATCATTACTGCCGTTTCCAATGGGGCCAATATAACAGATGGAATTGATGGATTAGCAGCGGGAACTTCAGCAATTATTGGCATTGTGCTCGGCATCTTTGCTTATGTAAGTGGTAATGTGGTATTCTCAAAATACCTCAATATTATGTACATCCCGCACCTGGAAGAGATGGTAATTTTTGCAGGTGCTTTTGTAGGAGCTTGTGTGGGATTTCTTTGGTACAATGCATTTCCTGCTCAGGTGTTTATGGGTGATACCGGCTCATTGGCCCTTGGTGGAATTATTGCCTCATTCGCCATTATGGTGCGTAAGGAATTGTTGATTCCAATTTTATGCGGAATCTTTTTGGTTGAAAACCTATCGGTGATGATTCAAGT
Source organism: Bacteroidia bacterium (assembly GCA_023151275.1). Taxonomy (GTDB): domain Bacteria; phylum Bacteroidota; class Bacteroidia; order UKL13-3; family UKL13-3; genus CAISCU01. The sequence continues at coordinate 17,353 of JAKLJI010000010.1, forward strand.
ATCCTACTTCAAATACACCAAAAAGAAGTATGGAGAAGGCAGGAGAATCTTCAAAATGTCGCCACTGCATCACCATTATCAGAAGAGCGGTTTTCATGAGGCGAAGATTGTAACCCGATTCTGGATTATTGGAATCATGTTGGCTATTGTAACCATTTTAACTCTCAAGATTCGCTAATCATGAGCAAACGACTCGTCATACTAGGTAGTGGTGAAAGCGGAACCGGAGCCGCACTCCTGGCCAAGCAAAAAGGTCTGGATGTGCTGGTATCGGATGGCGGAGCTATACCTCAAAAGTACATCGATGAGCTTGAAGCGGCGGGCGTTGCTTACGAGTCGGGCAAACATACAGAAGAGCATATTTTGGCTGCCGATGAAATCATCAAAAGTCCCGGAATACCTGAAAAGAACGAGCTAATTAAAAAAGTTAGGGCTGCAGGTATTTCAGTTGTTTCTGAAATTGAATTTGCCGGCCGTTATTATACCGGAAAGACCATTTGTATTACCGGTACGAATGGAAAAACCACAACCACTTCGCTCATTTATCACATGCTTAAAAAAGCAGGCTTGAATGTAGGAGTTGGTGGAAATATTGGAACCAGCTTTGCACGTTTGGTTGCTACGGCAAACTACGAGTATATGGTTCTTGAATTAAGCAGTTTCCAGTTGGACGATATGTTTGATTTCAGGGCTGATTATGCGGTATTGTGCAATATCACCCCGGATCATCTGGATAGGTACGAATACAAAATCGAGAACTATATCCAGTCCAAATTCCGAATCCTTCAGAATCAAAACCCCGAATCCGTTTTTGTGTATTGTGCAGATGATGAATTGAGCCTTAGCGGCCTAAGTACGCAAAAGCCCATTGCACGTTGCCTTCCTTTTTCACTCAAAAAAAATTGTCTCCCCGGGGCTTATATCAGCGATGGCATAATGTATATCGCTACCGAAAATGAACTAACTAATCCGTTTACCATGAATACATCAGAATTCTCACTCAGAGGCAGACACAATGCCTACAACTCAATGGCCGCCGGTATCATTGGCCGGGCGCTCGACATTCGCAAGGAAATCATCCGAGATAGCCTAATGGATTTCCAAAATGTAGAGCACCGCTTGGAAAAAGTGGCAACTATCCGTGGTGTTGAATACATCAACGACTCAAAAGCAACCAATGTGAATTCAACTTGGTATGCCCTTGAAAGTATGGACAAGCCAACCATTTGGATTGCCGGTGGTGTAGATAAAGGAAATGATTATGCCATGTTGCAAGAGTTGGTACGCGAAAAAGTGCGAATCCTGGTTTGCATGGGTCTTGATAACTCACGTCTCCATGAAGCATTTGGCGGAGTGGTTGATATGGTTATTAATACAAGCAGTGCGCAAGAAGCTGTGCATGTGGCTTCAAAAATGGCAAAAAACGGAGAGGCTGTGTTGCTATCGCCTGCTTGTGCATCCTTCGATTTGTTTAAAAACTACGAAGACAGAGGTCGTCAATTCAAAGTTGCTGTAAAGAACCTCTAATTCACTGAGCTGTGTTGGGTAGATTAATCAATTGGAATAAGTTAAAACCTCAGGGCGATCCGGTGATGTGGAGCATCATCGCTATCTTGTCGGTTTGGGGGGTAGTTGCTGTTTATAGCTCTACCGGGAAACTTGCATTCCAGAATTTCGGAGGTATTCCCGAAATTTATCTACTTCAACAGGTGTTTTATTTAACGGCAGGTTTTATGGTGATGCTCGCTATTCATAAGGTGCATTACTACAGGTTCATGCGTTTTGCAAAGTTGATTCTTTATGTGGCGTACATACTACTTGTACTCACGTTTTTCATGGGAGCGGAAATCAACAGTGCGCAACGCTGGTTAAAAATTCCATTCATCGGAATTACCCTGCAAACCTCCGAAATAGCTAAAGTTGCTCTGATTGTTTATGTGTCGAGCGAGCTGGCACGAAAACAGGAGGAGATAAAAGACTTTAAAAAAGGATTCCTTCCTATACTTATCCATGTTGGCATAACTGCACTACTCATTGCCCCCAATAATCTTTCTACAGCCTTGGTTCTGGCGCTTACTTCGGTAGTTGTTATGTTTATTGGCCGTGCTAGTATAAGGCATATAATGATGGTTGGGATTCCAACCCTGGCAGCAATTGCCCTAATGGGTTTTATTGTGCTTCAAATTGATGATGCCAAGCTTAAACCTTTGGGACGATTGCTTACCTGGAAGAATCGGATTATTGATTTTAAAAACGACAAGGTTGATCCTGATAAGTCTTATCAAACCGATCACGCAAAAATGGCAATTGCGAGTGGAGGTTTTTTTGGTAAAGGTCCGGGCCAAAGTACAGAGCGGAATTTCCTTCCGGAGGCCTATTCTGATTTTATTTTTGCCATAATAATTGAAGAGTATGGTATGGTTGGAGGAACAACCATGCTCTTTCTCTATCTGCTTTTTATGTACAGGGCTTTGCGAATTATTCGAAAGAGTCCGAAGGCATTTGGAGCACTGGTGGCTGTGGGCTTATCGTTTGCGTTAGTAACCCAAGCCCTTGTGAATATGGCTGTAGCCGTGAATGTTTTTCCTGTAACCGGATTAACCCTGCCTTTGGTGAGTAAGGGTGGAACTTCAATTATCATCACAGCCTTTGCCTTTGGTATGATCATGAGCGTTAGTCGTTATGTTGAATTGGATGAACCTGAAACACAACCAGAGTCATGAAAACAGGTAAATTAAAAATACTAATCAGCGGTGGTGGAACGGGTGGACATATTTATCCGGCCATTGCGGTTGCTCAAGCTCTGGAGTTGGCGCTTGATGGACAGGTTGAGTTTCAATTTGTAGGGGCCTCAAACCGAATGGAAATGGAAAAAGTTCCGAAGGCGGGCTATTCAATTGAAGGACTTTGGATTAGCGGCATTCAACGAAGTTTAAGCGCTTCCAACCTGCTTTTTCCTGTTAAGGTGTTGCATTCCGTTTGGAAATCTATAGGCATAATCAAACGCTTCAAACCGGATTTAGCCATAGGATTTGGGGGCTACGCATCAGGTGCAAGTATGTATGCAGCCGGATTAATGGGGGTGCCGGTTTTGATTCATGAGCAGAATTCATTTGCAGGAATCACCAATAAGATTCTAAAAGACAAAGCGCAAAGAATATGTGTGGCTTATCCGGGGATGGAGAAATTTTTTCCGGCCAATAAACTTGTTCTAACCGGCAACCCGGTACGAAAAGATATCCTCGATTTATCCGGCCTTCGCGCTGAGGCCATGCGTTTCTTTTCCATCAAACCTGATAGAAAGACCATTTTGGTAATTGGTGGCAGCTTGGGAGCCAGAACCATTAACCAAGCCATGCATGCCGGATATCAGCAATTGCTTGATGCAGGCTACAATCTGATTTGGCAAAAAGGCAACAATTTTTCAGTTGCCGATGGCTTGAACCAGGAGGGATTGTTTTGCGATAACTTCATTTATCGGATGGACTTGGCTTATGCGGCCGCAGACCTTGTAGTTTCAAGAGCAGGTGCACTTTCGGTGGCTGAGATTGCCATTGCTGGAAAACCTGTAATTCTGGTGCCATCTCCGAATGTGGCAGAAGACCATCAAACCATGAATGCCATGGCTTTGGTGAATAATCAAGCTGCAATACTTGTAAAGGACAAAGATGCGGCTAAGGATTTAGTTCCTGCGGTGCTTGAGCTTGCCGGCAATGAATCTCAATGCAAGCAACTTTCTACTGCCATTCAAAAGATGGCAATGCCGAATGCTGCTTCCCATATTGCCGAAATTGCTCTCAGTTTAATAAAGAAATAGGCCATGAAGTTTGAAAACATAAAAACAGTTTATTTCCTGGGGATTGGAGGCATTGGTATGAGTGCAATTGCACGCTATTTCAACCATGCCGGCAAAAAGGTGATGGGATACGATAAAACCCCAACGCCTTTAACGCAGGCATTGGTAGCAGAAGGAATTGATGTGCATTTTGAGGATAAACCCGAGTGGTTGGAATCACTTCAATTGCAAGCTGCTGAAACCCTTGTGGTTTTAACACCTGCCATTCCAAAAGATCATAAAGAATGGGCTTGGTTTATTCATCAGGGTTTTCAGATTTTGAAGCGCTCTCAAGTGCTGGGGATATTGAGTGAATCCTTTACCACTGCTGGTGTTGCGGGTACTCATGGAAAAACAACCACATCAACCATGGTGGCTCATTTGCTTAAACAAAGCCATTTGGATTGCTCTGCATTTTTGGGAGGAATTAGCGTAAATTATTCAAGCAACCTCTTGTTGGGAAAAAATTCGGCTAACCCCTTACTGGTGGTTGAAGCCGATGAATTCGACAGATCATTTTTAACCTTGCATCCTTTTGTTTCATTGATTACCTCAACGGATGCCGACCACCTGGATATTTATGGTGAGCATGATGCATTAAAAGCATCGTTTTTGGAGTATGCATCCCGATTAAAAGAAGGCGGCACTTTGTATGTGAAACATGGACTTAATCTTCAACCCCAAACAAAAGGTAAGGTTTTTACCTATGGCCTAAATTCTGAAGCGCAGGTGTTTGCATTCAATATCCGGATTGAAGGGGATTTGCACCAGTTTGATTTGAATTTCCATGGTGAAATTATAAGCGGAATAGAGTTGGGTATTCCTGGTTTACATAATATTGAAAATGCTGTAGGGGCTTCTGCACTTGCATTGACTTTGGGAGTAAGTCATGAAGAATTGAAGCAAGGTTTAGCCTCATTTCGTGGAGTTAAACGTCGCTTTGAGTATATTGTAAAGCGGCAGGATTGCATAGTTATTGATGATTATGCGCACCATCCGGAAGAGCTTCGAGCTATTTTGGGTTCTGTAAAGCGCATGTATCCCAACCGCAAGTTAACCGCGGCATTTCAACCCCATTTGTTTACCCGCACCCGCGATTTTGCCGATGGCTTTGCAGAGGTACTTGCCATGGCAGATGAACTTCATTTGCTGGAAATTTATCCTGCAAGGGAATTGCCTATTGCAGGGGTGAGTTCACAAATGTTGCTTGATAGAATGCCTGTTCAAAAGGGTAAAATTACAGGTAAGCAGGAATTGGTAGATTACGTTTGTTCAAGCCGTCCGGAGTTGTTGTTGATTCTGGGAGCCGGAGATATTGATGCCTTGGTTGAACCTATAAAGTTGGGACTTGCTTAACATGGCGGAAGAAAAAGTAAAGCGGAAAATCCAGTGGAGGAAAGTATTGGACACCCTGTTATCGGTGTTCATGCTGGCTTCTGTTTTGGCTGCTTTTGCTTTTGCAAGTGCAAGTGAGGAGGAATTGAAATGCCAGGAAGTAAGCATTAAAATTTTACCTGAGGATATTCATTTTTACAAACGTAAGACGATTCTTGATTTGGTGAAGCGAGGAGCGCAGAAGGACAAGGATTTGAAAGGGATACCCATCAGCAAAATCAATACTTCGCGTTTGGAGCAGCTCATTGAAAAACAGGATTGGACCGAGGATGCTCAGGTGTACTCTGATTTAAAGGGCAATTTACATATCCGTGTTTACCAACGCCAACCGGTATTTCGCGTTATTACTAACGATGGTGAACAGTATTATGTGGACCAGAACAGGATAAAGTTTCCGGTTTCAGAAAAATTCACAGCAAGGGTGCCGGTAGCTACCGGAGCCATCACTGAATCGCTGCGAACAGGTGATTCACTGTACTCTTTTGTAGGAAATCAACTGTTTAGTTTGCTGTCATTTGTTGATAATGATGCTTTCCTTAAGGCGCTAACAGCTCAGATATTTGTAAGAGCCGATAATGAGCTTGTACTGGTCCCTGAAATTGGAGATCATTTAATCCTGATTGGAGATGCCAATAACCTGGAAGATAAATTCGCCAGGCTTAAGGCGTTTTACCGGGAAGGGTTGAATCGCCTGGGATGGAACGCATACAAGTCAATTGATTTACGCTTTAAGAATCAGGTTATCGCAACAAAAAAGAAGAATACGCATGTCTAACGAATTAAAAATAGTGGTGGGGCTTGATATTGGCACCACCAAGGTTTGCGCCATAGTGGGCAAACGGAATGAACATGGCAAGGTGGAAGTGCTTGCTATGGGCAAAGCCGAAAGTCTGGGCGTAATCCGGGGTGAGGTGAGGAATATCGAAAAAACGGTAAAGGCAATTACCGAGGCGGTTGAAAAGGCGAAAGCTTCCCTCACCAAATCAATGCCAAATATTAAAGTAGAGGTGAACAGTGTGCATGTGGGTATTGCGGGCCAACATATCAAAAGCCTACAGCACCGCAATGCCATTAGCCGCACCAATACCGAGAATGAAATTTCTCGTGAGGATGTGGAGCGTTTAATTAAAGATACATTCAACCTAGCTCTTCCGCATGGTGATGCCATCATCCACGTTCTTCCTCAGGAATATACAGTTGATGATGTTGCTGATGTGTATGATCCGGTTGGAATGACAGGGGTTCGTTTGTCGTCTAATTTTCATATCATCACCGGAAATGTTGATGCCATCAAGAACATTTACAAAAGTGTAAGCAAGGCTGGATTGCATATCTCAGAATTGATTCTTGAGCCGCTTTCTTCTGCCGAAGCTGTACTTGCTGCTGAGGAAATGGAAGCAGGCGTTTGTTTGGTGGATATTGGCGGTGGAACTACCGATGTGGCCATTTTCAAGAATGGAATTATTCGCCATACTGCTGTAATTCCTTTTGGTGGTAAAGTGATTACCAAAGATATTGAAGAAGGTTGCAATGTGCTCAACAACCAAGCTGAAGCATTAAAGGTTCGCTTTGGTTCAGCGCTTGCCGATGAAAACCGTGAGAATGAAATTATCAGTATCCCAAGTTTCCATGGTCGCCCTCCAAAAGAGGTTTCCGTCCGTAATTTGGCATTGGTTATTCAGGCCCGGGTTGAAGAGATTTTTGAAGCTGTACTTTATGAAATCAAGAGCTCAGGACTTGAGAAGAAACTGAATGCCGGTATCGTTATTACGGGCGGCGGTTCTCAGCTCAGACACCTTGATAAATTGGCTGAGTTTGTAACCGGCATTGATACACGCATTGGTTATGCCAATGAGCATTTGGGAAAAACAGATATTGAAGAGATTAAAAGTCCCGTTTATGCAACAGGTGTTGGTTTGATGATCAAAGGGTTTAAGTCACTGGATGAATTGGAGGATTTGAACAAAGGAAAAAAGACGGATAGCGCTGAGGATAGAAAGAAAATCTCAGCAGGTAATTTCCTGAAAGACCTCATTGAAAAAGGCACGAAATGGCTTTATGGAGATGAGGAAAATGATGTAGATGATTTTAAATAAAAGAAAGCGGCAGGCAACATGGAAGAAAATACAAAACCGGGTTTCAGGGTAAATTTACCCAAAGAAAGAGCATCCATTATTAAAGTTTTGGGTGTTGGTGGTGGTGGCGGAAATGCCATTAACTACATGTTTTCCCAGGGCATTAAAGGAGTTGATTTTATCATTTGCAATACCGATTTGCAAGTGCTTGAAGCAAGTCCAATTGCGCATAAAATTCAATTGGGTGCAAGTTTGACCAATGGACTTGGTGCAGGTGCCAATCCTGAAGTGGGCAAACAATCGGCCATGGAGGCCATTGAAGATATTATTGATGCATTGGGAGTGAATACCAAAATGGTGTTTATTACTGCCGGAATGGGTGGTGGTACCGGAACTGGTGCTGCACCAATCATAGCTAAAACTGCACGCGAATTGGGCATTTTAACTGTGGGTATCGTTACTACACCGTTCTCGTTTGAAGGAAAAAGGCGCCGCGAATTTGCCCATGAAGGCATTGAACAATTGAAGCGTTCGGTGGATTGTCTACTCGTTATTTCCAACGATAAAATCAAGGAAATGTATGGTAACCTGCCCATGAGTCAGGCATTTTCTCACGCCAATGAAATTTTGAATACAGCCGCAAAAGGTATTGCTGAGGTAATAACGCATCCGGGTGAAATCAACGTGGATTTTGAAGACGTGAAAACCGTTATGAAATCTTCAGGTGTTGCGCTGATGGGCTCTGCAATTGCAAAAGGTGAAGGCCGTGCTATTGAAGCGGTTAGAACCGCACTTAGCTCCCCATTGCTAAACGACAACAAAATTACTGGTGCAAAGAATATCCTGCTCAATATTTCATCTGCTCCCGGTGAGCATGAATTGTTGATGGGTGAGTTTGAGGTGATTTCAAGCTATGTTCAGGAAGAAACCGGAAATTCAGCTGAAATGATTATCGGTACATCTTACGATGAAACCCTGGGAGATTCCATTTCAGTTACCATTATAGCCACGGGTTTTGATACAGGTGCTCCGCCACAAAATCGTATTGTGATTGGAACTGTTGAAGAGCGTGTTCAGCCCACTCCTCCACCTGCACCTAAACCTGTAATCAATCAAACACCTCCACCTGCTCCACGTGTACAGGAGGAGCCGCCAAAAAAGTATTTTCTGGAACCTGAGCCCGAACCCGTTCCGGTTCCTGTAAACAAGAACCCGAATGAGATTGAATTGGAGTTGAGACAGGAACCTGAAGAGGACTATGTTCCCGAAGAAGATGCTGCACTTCAGGAAATACGTTCAGCCCTTCAACAAACTGGTCGCGATGAACCACAGCATACTCAGTTGAGTTTGTTGGATTACCATACACATCCGGTTAATTCTGAAGAAACCGATAAGAAAATTGAACGCCAGATTCAACGCATTAAAGAATTGAAAGAGTTGAATGTGTCTATCAATACCCCGCAGGGTTTACGTGATTTGGAAAAGGAACCGGCATACAAGCGCAAAATGAAAAGGCTTGATGATATTCCACATTCTTCAAGTAATCAGGTTAGCCGTTTGAGTTTGTTTGATGATGGAACGGGTAAGCCTGAAATCAAAAGCAATAACTCCTTCCTTCACGATAACGTAGATTAATTCAGATTTTGGAATAACCAGAAACTTGGTAAAACTGGTAGGCTGTTTCAAAAGTCAATAGTAGCTGTTAGCCAAGGGATAAAGGCCACATGTAGCAATACATGTGGCCTTAAATATTTAATAGAGAAATGCAAAATTATTTTTCCAATTGACTCTAAAGTGCTAGAATAATAAAGGCTTGAGGGCTTTGGATTCTTTCCTTGATTTAGGGATTTAGTACTTTTTTATTCTTGATAATTCCTATTGCTCGATCTCCTTGGTCAATCATACCAAAAGTCATGAACCTAATCAATTCATTCCCTGTAAGGCACTCAGCTGCGATTTCAGCATGTCTTGCATTAAGGTTTGCGACCAAATGCGGGTATACCAATTGAAGGGCGTACAGATTTTGTAGGTCGAAATAAGCGTAACCTTGCACGTCCCTTGTTCCGATCCTGGCTCAAGCAGGTAGCGATCTTCTAAAATATCCAGGTGCTTTCCACCAATCAGGATATGTTCATCCATTACCGTAGGTGGAATTTTGTCTGGAAAGGTGTTGATTTCCAATACTAGCTCTTTGCCGGGATTGAAGGATTTAATTACTTCTTCAAAAAACAAACCATTCTCGTACCAAGCCATGCGAATGCCACCTGTTTCAAAGCGATCTAGCGTGCTTGAAAGATGCCTGGGGAAGCCCATCCAACTTGCCAGTGTGGCTTGCGCATGTTTTGGAGTTTTCCAGTTTTTACTTCCTAGTTTTTTCCAAACTTGTTCTGGGTTTTCCTGAAAAACTTGTTCTCGTTTTACTTCCAAAATTTGTTCGGTGCGACTGCGGTCTCCTTCGGCAAATGCAAGTAAAAGCGGTAGCAACATAACCAATGAAACTTGCATGGGGCCAGGTCCATCATCCATTTGTTTTACTTTTCTGTATGCATGTGCCAATACACCACCTATGCCAGATAATATTGCAAACAAAGGGAAAACCATAATCCAGCAAACGGCACCTTCCATAGACCCTAAAATGGTAACTAATAAAATTGCAATGCAAACTAACCAGGGTCTGAAAAAAGCATCCCAGTAACTGCTGATTGATTTTCCAAGTAATGCAACGGTTGCAAAGCCAATGCCCAAAGGAATGAGAATTATAAAACTAAAACTCATTACTTCTAGGAAGCCACCCAAAAAGCCAAAGACAGCCCTGAGTAAGACACCATACAGGGTAACGAATCCAAGAATCAGAAAACTTTTCATTGGCTAATTGGAGTTAAATGGATGTGTAGTATTTCACAGGGACAGTTCCAACGCAAGGGTAGCGTGTCTCCTAAACCTCTGCTCACCAAATATACCGACCTGCCAAACACTTTTCGTAAAAAGTTCTGCGGATAAAACCAAGCACCCGGAAAGAGTTTGGAATGCTTCTCAAACCAAACCCATTGTCCGCCATGCAAGTGACCTGCAAGTATGAGGTTCCAGTCTTGAAGTTTACTCGGTTTTTGAGGTTTGTGTAATACCTTAATCGAAAGCAGATTGGTATGAGGTTCTTGGGTTGATTGGTTTCCATCAAACCAAATTTTTTCACCATTCAAGGAAACTTCACCTGATTTTCCATGCCATGAATTTGCGTTCACATCCAAGAAAATATTCTCAAGCCTGGCTTTATACAGCATATCATGATTGCCGTAAATCCACGCGATGGGGAACTTTCCTGAAAGGTGATTCAACATGGCTGCAAACACGTTCAAGCCATTTGCCGTGTCCGCATAGTCGCCACCCAAAATCAATAAATCGGGTTGAAGTTGAAGAAGGCGACCCGCAAGTTCATTGGCATAAGACGCTGACTGACCAGTAAAGTGAAAATCGGATGCAAAAACCAATCGTGTATTTGGTCCGTTCCAAGCTACAACTTCATCGCGAACGATTATGTCGGGATTTTTACCTAGCTGTAACTTCTTCATACCAAATTAATACGGCTAAACATCCTTTGTGCCAGTTGTGAAAATTCTTGGAAGGAATGAGCATTCCAGCCGCAAGTTGAATTAGAATCAGAAAGGAAGTAGAAAATCCTGTTTTTTGAATGAGCTGAACACTTTGTTTTATGGAAAACGTTTTGTGTTGAATAAGGATGGGGAACAAAAAAACCAGAGGAAGTTCTACCAGGTAAAACCAAATTGGAAAACTCAGAATTAGCAAGGGCTGAATCAAACCGCAAGCACCACTCAGCCCAAGTGCTGCAAGAGAAACAAGTGCGTATTTGCAATAGCCAATACGGTTCCAAGGTAGATTGGGAGCCAGATTAGCCTTTACTAAATTCAACTCCTGCATGCGTTGAAACATCCATTGAGCTCCGGTTGCAAATGCATTCAAGCCTAATCCTGAATCAAGTAGAGGAATGCTTGGCCATTTCTCATCTACACGATGCATGAGAACGGAGTAGTTCATTGCCCGTAAATCAATTCAAGCCAGCACAACCAGGCTATTCCATTTCCAAAAACCAGCATGTTGTGGTAGCGATTTTCTTTGGGTTTACAGCGTTTGCGATGGAAAACAAATTCGTCGTAACAAATCAATGTTGTTGTAAACAAGGCCGATATTACAATTGGAATAAGGAAGAAAGACGGGGTTTTCGAAAGACTTGCCAGGCACATCAATACAAATAAACTTCCGCCTCCAAGTCCCAATGCATAAGCTTCTGCCAACCTTTCTTTTTCGGGAAGATGCAAGTTCAGTGGGTTTCTGTGGTAACGCCAATCCAACAAACCTCCAAGGGTTCCAATACCGCCACTCACTACCATCAACCAAACCTGAATTGGAAAAACTCCCCAATTTTTATTGGTGAAAACCGGCAAATTGGGAAAAGAGAAATAAAACAAAAAGAAACCAATGGCTGGCAAAAAAAGAAGAACCAGTGAGCGGTAATTGCTGAAAGCCGAAACTTTCTTCATGGCACTTACAAAGCCATTTCAGGAATGTCGCCTTCTACAACTAAGCGACCTATGGTTTTTTCCTGAATGTATTCAACACTTACGCCGGGAGCACGTTCCAGCAGTACGAATCCGCGATGGTCAATATCAAAAACTCCTAATTCGGTTACTACCTTTTTAACGCAACCCAATCCAGTAATTGGCAGCGTGCATTTGCTAAGCAGTTTTGATTCTCCGGCTTTATTCACATGCTGCATGGCCACAATTATGTTTTTAGCTGAAGCTACTAAATCCATTGCTCCGCCCATACCTTTTACCATTTTACCTGGAATTTTCCAGTTGGCAATGTCTCCATTATCGGCCACTTCCATGGCGCCAAGTACGGTAAGGTCAACCCTGCCACTTCTGATCATACCAAAGCTCATGGCCGAATCAAAAAATGAGGAACCTCTTAACGTTGTAACCGTTTGTTTGCCCGCATTGATTAAATCGGGGTCAACATCTTCCTCGTAAGGAAAAGGCCCAATACCTAATAAGCCATTTTCAGATTGAAGAATTACTTCAATGCCTTCAGGAACGTAGTTGGCCACCAAGGTAGGAATACCGATTCCAAGATTTACGTAGTATCCGTCTTTAAGCTCTTTTGCGATGCGTTTTGCGATGCCGAATTTATCTAACATGTGACAAATGTATAAAATGTTTCAAGGTTTGTTATAGGGCTGCTTCGGGTATTCGTGGATTAATTACCTTAAACCAAAGTGGAGGTATTATGGCCAGGAAAAACAAGCCGGCATAGCCACTTGGCAATTTATGCGATGAAGGATAGGTCTGCAAAGTATGGTAGGGCTTTGATGCATAGTAGTGATGGTCGGCATGCCGCGATAAATCAACCAACAGAAAGCGGCTGATAAATCTGTCAGAATCCCAGGAATGAATTTCAGTAACACGGGTTTTCTCATCTCTGCGGAGGCCATAATGTTCAATATAATTCACGTATTCCAGCAAAAAAACAGCAACAAAACCTTGGAGCAAATAAGCCGTGGAAGCCAAGGCTCCTGACCAAACATACAAGGCAATTATTACAACCAAGTATGCGGCAAATTGCCTGATTACGTAATGATTCAAGCTAAATTGCTGTTTTTTTGCCTGCATAAGTCGTTTGTTTTCCAGCTGAATTGCCCCGCGTAATTGACCGCCAACCGAGCGTATTACAAAGGCATACAAGCTTTCATTACGGAGTGCAGAAGCCGAATCCCTAGTGGTACCTACCCATTTGTGATGGGCTCTAAGATGTTCAACAAAGAAGTAGGGATTCAATGCAGTGAATAAAAGATGCTTACCTAAAAACTGGTAGAAAGGGTTTTTGCGATGAACAAATTCATGTGCAACCACGGTAGCCGATGTACCAGAATTAAGACCTGTACTAAGAATTGCACCTGCCAAATGCACGCCTTCTAAAATGCCTTGGTCAATTCCTCTAAAAAGGGTGAACAAGGAAAGCCATTGCAAGGGAATATGAACCAGAAGAATTAAAGTGGGGAAGGGGTCGCTTTTGGAGCTATGTTCATTGCCGCTTAGTTGTGGAGCTACCCATTCAAGAATGGCTAAAAATCCAAGTGAATAGAACAGGTTTGACCAAGCCCAAACTCCTCCTTTAAGGTTGCCATAAATTGCGAGTAAGGCAGGCGTATAGCTGAGAATATAGAACAGGTTTCTGAAAAAGGGCTTCATGATTCAGTTTCCGGTTTGATTTCTTTTTTGCTGGATTTTATCAAAAATGCCGTGTAAACAAGGAATAAACCCAGTAAAAGCGTGTAAAGGCCCACTATAACGGTTAGGAATTTTGCAGGGAATGGATTGAAGATGATGAGTAGTCCAAAAGACAAAGAAACAATGCCATTGATGATAAGAACCATGCGGTAAGGTTTCAAGTAAATTGCACTTAAGAAGGTGCCAAGAGCCATTAAACTTGCAAATGCACCAATAATATTTGTGTAGATATCGGTGGCCTGCTCCACCTTAACTAAAATTAAGGTTCCCAAACCCAAGTCAAACAAGGCCCAAATCCAACCCAGAAACCAGGTTTCGGAGGTTTTTCTGAGCAAAAAAGAGATGCTTACATACAAAAATCCGGTAGCCAAAAAGAGGAATCCCAGGTAAAACATGGCGCTGTATAAGTTGTCCTGCTGCATGAAAAGTGCCAGTAAACCAAACAATAAGAATAGAAGTCCGTGTATGATTAGACCCCTGAATACGCTTGTACGAATTGAATCCATGTGGAAACTTAATCTTTTTCTAAAATAAAATAAATAATAAAGTGAATTTGAAATGTTGATGGCACGGAATTTGATTTTTGGTCATTATTCTTAAATTCGCCAATCAATGAAAAAGCTATTGCTCTTTATGGTCCTGCTATCTGCTTTTGGCTTGCAGGATGTATATGCACAAAAACGTGTAGGTGGAAAAATGCTGAAAGGTTACGATGTGATTTATCCGTTTAAGAACGGAAGAGCAAAGGTAATCAAGAATGGCAAGATGGGTTTTATAGACATGCAGGGTGAGGAAATCATCAAGCCTGAATTTGATAATATTATGCCCTTTGAGAAAGGTGTTGCCCGCGTGGAGAAAGGCCTTTTGCTTGGGTTGATAAACGAGCAGGGTGAGATTTTGTTAGACCCGATTTATGAGTCGATAACTGCTCAAAAGGACAACCTGTTTATTACATCACGCAAGGGAAAACGAGGTTTGGTGAAAATTACAGGTACCACTCCTGATGATGTAGAATACATCGTTGATATTCGCGATTAAGCAACCTTTTTCCGGCCGGTTGGTATTGAACATTAGATTGTTTCCTGGCGTATCTTGTTGATTGCAATCACTTTAACGGTTGAGATTTTCGTGGGTTCTACTTGGAGTCGCTTCAGATGATTCCTAATCAATCCATTTTGCTCCTCAAATTGGTTGCGGAAACTAGTTCTTAATCCCCTTGCCTTTGAATAGGTGCGGTTTTCATCTTTACTTCCAGCAATTCGGGCTTGCTTATTAGGTTCCCTTCACTAAAGTAAACGTGATTTTTTGTTGAACTTTTGGAGGGAAAATTTTGCGTGCTTTTAGGTAAATCAAGGCCTGAGGAAACATTTTATTTGCAACAATCCTGTATATTGCGGCTTAACAGGAAACATAGGGCTAATGCCCTGAAATTAGAAAACTATGAAAGGAATTATTCTTGCCGGTGGAAGCGGCACCCGGCTCCACCCCCTCACCATAGCTGTAAGTAAACAGTTGATGCCGGTTTACGATAAGCCCATGATTTATTATCCGCTTTCAACCTTGTTGCTTGCCGGAATTCGTGAGATACTTATCATTACTACCCCACATGATGCTGAAGGATTCAGAAAATTATTGGGAGATGGTTCTCAGATTGGTTGCCGATTTGAATATGCTGTTCAACCTTCACCTGATGGACTTGCACAAGCTTTCATCATTGGTAAAGAGTTCATTGGTAACGATAAAGTAGCCTTGGTTTTGGGCGATAATATTTTCTTCAGCGCAGGCTTGAGTTCTTTGCTACAATCCAATAACAATCCGGATGGGGGAGTTGTATTTGCCTATCATGTAAGCGACCCTGAACGTTACGGCGTTGTTGAGTTTGATGGAAATATGAAGGCCATCAGCATTGAAGAAAAACCTGCAAAACCAAAATCAAATTATGCAGTTCCCGGTTTGTATTTTTACGACAATGAAGTGGTGAAAATTGCATCAGAAATAAAACCATCGCCGCGCGGGGAACTTGAGATTACCGATATTAACCGTGTTTACCTGGAGCAAGGAAAACTAAAAGTAGGTGTGCTTCAGCGTGGAACCGCCTGGTTAGATACCGGCACCTTTGAATCATTAATGCAGGCTGGTCAGTTTGTTCAGGTGGTAGAAGAACGCCAGGGATTGAAAATTGGTTGCATTGAAGAAGTGGCCTACCGCATGGGATTTTTAGATGCTGCCGGTTTGGAGCGAGAAGCTCAAAAGACACTTAAAAGCGGGTATGGTAAATACCTTATGGGATTGTTGAAATAAAAATTAAAGGAAGCAAGTTAAATCGAATAAATATGACAGAACAACACGAAGCTTTGCGCAAGTTTGCCTATCAAATAAACTATGCCATTGAAAACTATAAGCCACATGGCCTTTCCGCCTCTTCATTTTCCAATGTGCTGATTGGCGGATTGGGAGGAAGTGGAATCGGAGGTCGTTTGGTAAAGACCATCTTCAACGATGAATTTCCAATTCCTGTTGAAGTGGTTGCCGATTATACCTTACCTGCCTATGTAAATAGCCAAACTTTGGTTATTCTGGGTTCTTATTCAGGCAATACCGAAGAAACATTAACCATGTTTGAAGAAGTTCAAAAACGTGGTAGTCAAATGTTGATTTTGACCTCCGGTGGTAAATTGGGTGAGTGGGCCAAATCAAATAACCTCACAACCTACAACCTGATTCCGGGTTTCCAACCTCGTATGGCTTTGGGCTTTTCATTAACTTACCTGGTTCAGATTTTTGCAGAGTTGAATGGAAGTTCAAGAACAGAAGAACTGAAAAAAATCAGTGGTCTTTTTGAAGAAACCGGAAGTTACGAAGCAGATGCAACAGAAATGTTTGAGCAAATCAAGCATAAATCAAAATCCAAATTTGTTGTGCTGGCTGATGCTGCTTTGGAAGCAGTTGCAACCCGATTTGCTCAACAGATTCAGGAAAATGCCAAGTTGGAATGTTTTACGCATACCTTGCCTGAGCACAACCACAATGTAATTGAAAGCTATTACGGAACACTTGATTCAGTATTCTTCTTTTTGAACTCAAATGCCAATCCTCGTGTGGCTGCCCGTTTTGAATTCCTGGGCAATTTATTGGCAGTTGAAAACCATAAAGTTATTGAACTCGGCGTTGAAAACTTGACCCTTGCAGGTGTTTATCAAATGATTCACCGTTTGGATTGGTTGAGCTTGTACGTTGCCGATTACCGTAGGGTTGATTCGCTGAACGTACCCAATATTGCTTCATTGAAAGAATTTTTAGCAAACGTATAATTGGGCTTTTTTAATTCAATTTTCGGCAGCCGCAAGGAACAAAGTTCCGAACCTACAGGGCCATTTGTCAATCCGGTTCAGGTGGAGTTTCATTCCCACCTGATACCCGGAGTTGATGATGGAGTGGAGACTTTTGAGCAGAGTTTAGAAATCCTGGAAAACTTCCATAAAATGGGAATGCGTAAGGTGATTACCACCCCGCATATCATGAGTGATTTCTATAAGAATGGGCCAGAAAACCTAATTCCTTTGCGGGATGAATTGCGATTAAAGCTGAAGGAAAAAGGCATTGATTTGGAGCTAGAGGTTGCTGCCGAATACATGGTTGATGATGGTTTCCAGGATAAAATTGCAGCGGGAAATTTATTGACATTCGGACCCAAAAAGAGGCATATTCTTATTGAATTGCCTTTTATGGAAGAGCCGCGCAACTTCAAGCAAAGTATTTTTGAATTGCAGGTAAATGGCTATCAAGTCATACTTGCACATCCCGAGCGCTATCCCTACATGGGTATGCAACGTGAGCGTTTTTTGGAGCTAAAAGACCAGGGAGTTTTGTTTCAAATGAACATGTTGTCACTTTTGGGTTACTATTCCAAAGGCGTTATGGAAACGGCTCAATACCTGGTTGAAAAAGGAATGGTTGATTTGGTGGGTTCAGACACACACCATATTCGACATTTTGCACTGCTTCCCGAGGTGCATCAAAACCGCTGGTACCATAAGGTGTGCCAGGCCGACCTAATAAACAATATATTATGATTCTTCGGACCTAATTTCGTCCTATGCGTAATTTGATTCTCGTACTGGTTGCCTTTACTTTTTTCGGATTTGAAAGTTTTGCTCAGCGAAACCTGAGAGGAAAAGCGGAAGCCGATTCCTGCATTGCCCTTTTTTTACGTGGCGATTTTAAAGGCCTAAATTCTCGCTTTGATACGGCCTACCGCTCTTATTACAGCAAGGAAGTTCTGGAGAAAGATTGGAAAGAATTAACAGGAACTTACGGTTCTTATGCTTCACACCGTTTGGAGCGCTTGGAATCGTATGGCCCAATTACGTTGGTTGGTAATTACCTCAAGTTAGACTATTTGCCATTTCTGATGAATTTAAGTTTCAATCAGGAATGGAAACTGGTGCACCTCAGTTTTATGCCAACACACAAAACGTATGTAGCTCCCGACTATGTAAATCCGGCCAACTTTGAAGAGTTTGGATTGATGCTCAATACCCGGCATTTAATTGCCAATCAAGCCGTAATAAGCGTTCCAAGTGGAAAAGGACCTTTTCCTACCGTTTTTATTGTGGGAGATGCCGGCCCAACAGATCGTGACAATAGCTTTGAAAACAACAAGCCCTACAAAGACTTGGCTGGTGCATTGGCATCCAATGGTTTTGTGGTTTTCAGAATGGACAAGCGCGGGGTTGGAAATGGGTTGATGATGCAAAAAGCCCAAATGGCTTACGAGTCGTTTACGTGCAGAGAAGATTACCTGGACGATTTGTATTATGCCTATGATAGCTTAATGAAAATGCCTTTTGTAGATAAAGACAAGTTGTTTGTTTTAGGGCATGGACAAGGCGGAATTCTCGCCCCATTGGTTTTCAAAGAAAAACCGGGCTTTAAAGGAGCTATCATGTTGGGTGTAAATCACAAAACCACGCTCGAAACCATGATTGACCAATACAACTACCTCATGAAAGTAACACCGGGTTATCAGGTTACCTATGAAATGCAAATCAACAGGGCCAAAAAAGCCATGGATAAAAAGCTGAAGCCATTAACACCCCATGAAGAAATGCCTTACGATATTCCGGCTACCTATTGGATTTGGTTGAATAATTATCCGCATGTGAAAATGGCGGCAAAAAGCAATCAGGCTTATTTGTTTTTGCAGGGAGGAAGAGACTATCAAACCAGACCGGAAAATCTGGAGCTTTGGAAAAAGAGTATGGCAAAGAAGAAAAATGCCGAGTATAAATTGTATCCAAAGTTAAATCACCAGTTTGAGGAGGGAGATGCAGAAAGTACTTATTCCGAGTATTTTATCACCACAAACCTTCCGGCTTACCTCATGACAGATATTGTAGATTGGTTAAAACGGCAATCAGGTAATTAATTTGGGAGATCGTAATCCTTTGCCTAGTTTTACCTATTCATGGAAGACGCTGGGATACGAATTAGAACTGCTGTAGAAGTTAGGGAATACCTGGTTGAAACAACGCTTAAGGTATTTGCTATCCTGTCTTTTTTTGCTGTTTTGCTGCTCAGTGGCAGAGCTTACAACTTGGAGTTTACGGTTTCCTATTTTATACAGGTCCCAACCTGTTTATTCATCATGTTAACCTACCTGTTTCGTGCCAGGTTAAAAACAAAAGTCAAATCACTTATTCTTTCTTTTGGATTGATTTTAATATTGGCCTCAGGTATTTTAAGTTATGGAATTCTGGCCTCTACCAAGCATTTAATCATTTTAATACCTGTTTTCTCATCCATGTTGTTTGGATTCAGGAAGGCGCTTCAGGTTTTTCTTTCTGTTTTGTTGATTTACATCGGCTTGGGAGTTTTGCATATTCTGGGATTTCTCCAATTGCCCAGAAACGCTGACCTGCTTGTTCGCAGCCCGAGTACCTGGATTTTGGATGTCTTTATTCTCTTGGCTTCGGGACTGGTAATTCTGCAATTGGTTCATAATTTTCTGGAAGTATTGAATATGCAGTTTGAAAAGGCTGCGGTTCAGCATCAAGTTTTGAGTAAACAGGAGGAAGAGTACCGCACCCTGTTTGAGCAAACTCGGGATTCTGTTTTTTTACTCGAGGGAACACAAATTATTCGCATGAATAGTTCGGCAAAAGCCCTGAGTGCTCAAATTCTGCATGGTGAGTTGCTTGATGATTTCTGCAAATTATTACCTCCAGAACAACCTAATGGGCAAGAAAGTAAGCCTTATTTTAAGGCGCAATTGAAAAAACTGAGCGAAAGGAATAACATGCATTTTGAAATCCAGTTGCTCACGGCAGAGGGCAAATGGGCTTTTTTTGAAATTTCTTCCAGTGTAATTCTTACGGCAGAAAAAGAGTACACGCAGCTGATTTTAAAGGACATTAGCTCCAGAAAGCGACAGGAAGAGGAAATTCGCCAAAATCGAATTGAATTGGAACAGCGGGGGATAGAGCTTGAAAAAATAAATGAAGAGCTTCAGCGTGGAAATTCAGCCTTGCTTCAGAAAAAAGACGAGCTTGAAGATGCATTGATGAAATTGCAATCCACCCAAAGCCAATTGATCGAAACCGAGAAAATGGCTTCCTTAGGTATTCTTACTGCCGGTGTTGCTCATGAAATAAACAATCCGCTTAACTTCATTCAAAGCAGCTTGTATGCCATGGATGAAATTCTTGAAGATTCAAGCTTGGAGGCCCACATTGAGTTGAGAACTGAATTGAACCTGCTCCGCAATACCATGCAAACCGGAATCTCCAGGGTATCGGAAATCGTGAAAAGCCTCAATCATTTTAGCCGCAAAAGCGATGATAAACGAGAGCCTGTTCTTCTTTCAAAAATCATTCAAAACTGCCTCGCTATCCTAAATCATGAACTTAAGAATAGGGTGCGTGTTTTTGTTGATTTTCTCGAGAATGAACCACAGATTCTTGGCAATGAAAGCAAATTGCATCAGGTTTTTCTGAATTTGATATTGAATGCAGCTCAAGCTATTCCGGGAAAGGGTGAAATCGAAATCAACTTTAAAACCCTACACCAGCAATTTTGTGTTGAATTAATTGATACCGGAACCGGAATTCCTCCTCAAATTCTGGAGAAAATTTTCGACCCTTTTTTTACCACAAAACCGGCCGGAAAAGGCACAGGCTTAGGACTTTCAATTGTTCAGCAAATTGTTCATGACCACCAAGGAAGTATCCGGTTTGAATCCAATCCCGGAAAAGGCACGCGGGTAATTCTGAATTTCCCGATATTGCCTGCGGAAAATGGAAAAGCCTAAAGTCCTGTATATCGACGATGAACCCATCAATTTGGAATTGTTTCGCATGATGTTCCGGTCGAGTTTGCAGGTTTTAATTGCCAATACCCCGGAAAAAGCGCATGAACAGTTGCAGGAAAATCCGGAGATTCAGGTGTTGATTTCTGACTTAAATATGCCGGAAATGAATGGCTACCAGTTGATTGAACAGCTTCATAGCCAGTTCAGACCAATTCCTGCTTTTATCCTCAGTGGTCATCACCCTGATGATGCCATCAACCAACATCCTTACAAAGAAAAAATCACAGGCTATTTTCAAAAGCCATTGGATAAAAACCATATCCTCAACGAGATAAACAAAGCCATAGGGACTAATAACTAACTGGCCTTGTAAAGAATTGCTCATTTGAGATACTTGACCCAAGTCAATACCCCAAAAAGGCTATCTTCGCGCACAAATTTTACGCGATGGACAAGTTCTCGTATATCAGCAATGCAGATGTTAATGTGATTGATTCAATGCACCAGCAATGGATGGCAAATCCTGAATCCGTTGATTTTGGTTGGCAGAAATTCTTTGAAGGTTTTGAATTCAATCAACTCAAGTTTCCTCAGAAAGGGCAATCAGCAACTACAGCTGTTAGCGATGATACGCTCAAAGAAATCAATGTGCTTAACCTCATTCACGGTTACCGTAGCCGAGGTCATTTGTTTACCAAAACCAATCCGGTTCGCGAGCGTCGTTCCTATTCGCCCACGCTCGATATCCAGAATTTTGGTTTGAGCCAAGCCGATTTGGACAAAACCTTCAATGCCGGTATTGAATTGGGTCTGGGTCCCGCTAAATTAAAAGATATTGTTAGTCACCTGCAACAAACCTATTGCCAAAGCATTGGTGCAGAATACATGTATATCCGCCAGCCCCAAAAGGTGGAATGGCTGAAAAAGAAGCTTGAATCAAAACGCAATACACCCGAAATTGGCCTGGATGAAAAAAGACATATCCTCGCTAAACTTAATCAGGCTACAGTTTTCGAGAATTTCCTGCATACCAAGTTTGTTGGCCAAAAACGTTTTAGCCTCGAAGGATTAGAAACGCTTATCCCGGCTTTGGATGCCGTTATTCAATACGGCGCTGAAATTGGAGTGGAAGAGTTTATTTTGGGAATGGCACACCGTGGACGTTTGAATGTGCTTGCCAATATTTTGAATAAAACCTACGAGGAAATCTTCAAAGAGTTTGAAGGCAAGGCTGCCGAAGACGATGGCTTGTTTGAAGGGGATGTGAAATACCATTTGGGCTTTAGTGGTGATATGGTTACTCGCAGTGGCAAATCGGTTCACCTGAGCCTTGCTCCAAACCCTTCGCACCTTGAAACGGTAAACCCGGTGGTTAAGGGCATTACCCGCGCCCGTATCGAAAACCGCTACCAAAATGATATTGATAAAGTAGCTCCAATTCTTATTCACGGTGATGCCTCGGTTGCTGGTCAGGGAATTGTTTACGAGATTCTTCAAATGGCTGGTTTAAAGGCTTACAATGTGGGAGGTTGCATTCATATTGTTGCCAATAACCAAATTGGATTTACAACCAATTATACAGATGCACGTACCTCTACCTATTGCACAGATGTAGCCAAGGTTACGCTTTGTCCGGTATTTCACGTTAATGCAGATGATGTGGAAGCAGTGGTGCATACCATCAAGCTGGCCATGGAGTATAGACAAGAGTTCAACAGCGATGTGTTTATCGACCTGTTGGGGTACCGCAAATACGGACATAACGAGGGCGACGAACCTCGTTTCACTCAGCCTGTACTTTATAAAGCCATTGCGGCACATCCAAATCCGCGCGAAATTTATGCGCAGAAACTTTCTCATGCCGGTTCTGTTGAAGCTGAACTTGCCAAGGAAATGGAGCTTGAATTCAAGAAACTCCTTCAGGAAAAACTTGAATCGGCCAAACAGGCCGCCCCTTCAAAGGCCAAAAGTTATATCAAACGCACTTGGGAAGGTTTCCGTTCTCCCAATCAAGACGATTTCCAGCAATCTCCGGTTACAGCGGTTTCCCGTGAGTTGTTCCTCAACCTGGCTGAAAAACTTACTCGTATTCCGGATGGATTTAAGGCCATTAGCAAAATTGAAAAACTTTTCCGCGACCGTGCAGCCATGCTCAGTAACAATAGCCTTGATTGGGCTATGGGCGAATTGATGGCTTATGCAACACTGGCGCATCAGGGCCACCGTGTGCGAATGACCGGTCAGGATGTGGAACGTGGAACCTTTTCGCATCGCCATGCCATTATTCGTGCAGAAGAATCGGAAGTGCCTTATAATATTTTTGATAACCTGAAAGAGGATATCAAAGCCGATGTGCGTTTTTACAATTCCCTCCTGAGCGAATATGCCGTTCTTGGTTTTGAGTACGGTTATTCCATGATTAGTCCAAATGATTTAACCATTTGGGAGGCTCAGTTTGGTGACTTTGCCAATGGTGCTCAAATTATTATCGACCAATACATTGCCAGTGCAGAAACCAAATGGAAAACTTACAGTGGCCTGGTAATGATGCTTCCTCATGGTTACGAAGGCCAGGGTCCGGAGCACTCTTCTGCACGTCCCGAGCGCTTCTTGCAACTGTGTGCCAACTGGAACATGCAGGTTTGCAACATCACCACTCCGGCTAATTATTTCCACGCCTTGCGCAGGCAGCTCGAAGGCCGCGATTTCCGCCTTCCATTAATTGTTATGACACCTAAGAGTCTGCTTCGTCACCCCATGTGCGTGAGTAAAATTGAAGACTTTACCACAGGTGGATTCCAGGAAGTAATTGATGATACTTATGTTGATGCCAAAAAGGTAAAACGCGTTCTGATTTGTACCGGCAAAATCTATTACGAATTGTTAGAGCGTCAACAAAAAGAACAGCGTAAAGACGTTGCCATTGTTCGCCTCGAGCAATTGTATCCAATGCCGGCTCAACAGCTTACCGCCATATACGAGAAGTACAAAAAAGCAGAGAAAGTTTGGGTTCAGGAAGAACCTAAGAATATGGGCTATTGGTTGTACTTGCTTCGTTGGGACAGTAACCGCATTCTTCAGCGCATTTCGCGTGAATCAAGTGCATCGCCTGCAACCGGATTTAGCAAGGTTCACGCCAGAGAACAAGAAGCCATTATTACCAAAGCATTTACCATCGAGTAAGCCAAATTCATTCCAAGAAAAAGCAGTCTTCAAAGGCTGCTTTTTTTATGCATAAAAGCTGCGTGGTCTGGTGAAAATGAAGTGCTGTTTGATTATTTTTAGGCCTTGCCACTTGCCTTTATAGGGCCGCACAAATCCAGGCTCCGTGCAGGCAAGTGGCCCGGGCCATCCAGTTGTACTCCGGTTTGGGAGCACTGGCAGCTGTAAGGGTCAAGCCGGGCTTCCTGCGGTCGCCGGCCTGCCCCAACAGCTGCCGCACGCCCAAATCCGGGGTACCCTTCCTGTCCCTAAGGCAAAGGGGCGTATACAATACTACTTTTTCAAATCATGGAGTTTCGCTCAAACCAAGCGTTTTTTACCAATTCAAGGTTTCTTTCAAACGTTGGTAACCTGTCTTGCTCAACGGCACTTTCGTCCCATTTTTCAACAAAGCAAAATCTGCTCCATCCAAGCTGGTAATTTGATTCAAGGGCACCATATGCGAACGATGAACCCGCACAAAACCTTCCTTTTCAAGCATGCGCTCCAGCTGGCTAAGGGTTGTTTTCTTTAAAAAGGATTCATCTTGGATAAAAATCTTCACATAATCATCATTGGCTTCAATCCGGATAATTTGCTCACAAGGAATAATACGAATTTGGCCACCTTGCTTCACCGTAATTCTACCGCTATTTTCTTTCATGGCAGAAACATCCTCAAGCAATTGCTTAACCTCAACCGCCTGCGTTCCGCTAAACTGTTTGAAGCGCTGAACAGCTCCATCAAAGCGTTCTTGACTAAAAGGTTTTAGCAAGTAATCTATGGCATGTGCATCAAAAGCTTTAAGTGCAAAACTGTCGTAAGCGGTGCAAAAGATTACAGCGGGAGGCTCTTCAATCAATTCAAGCATTTCAAACCCGGTTATTTTGGGCATTTGAATGTCGAGGAAAATCAAGTCGGGTTTAAGTTCTTGGATGGCTTTGAATCCTGCAAAACCATCTCCATATTCACCCAAAACCTGAATTTCGGGGTGCTTTAGCAAGTACTCTTTAACCAAAGCTCTGGCAAGGGGTTCATCATCAATAATCAGGCAGCTTTTCATGGGGCCGGTATGCGAAGGGTAGCAGTAAAGGTATTGTTTTGTTCTTCAATTTGAAGCAAATCCTGGCGTGCATAAAGCAAAAACATGCGTCTTCTTACAGAATCCAGTCCAAATCCTGTGCCCATATTAGCGGTTCGTTCGGCCGCATCAAATGGATTGCTTATGCTGATTTCAAGCATGCCTTGCAAGCAGCGAATGTGAATGTTCAATTCCACCTGGCCAAGTGTTTGGTACACGCCAAATTTGATGGCATTTTCAACCAAAGGTTGAAGAACAAGTGCAGGAACTTTCAAGGCAAGGCACGAACCTTCGGTTTGGATGCTTACAACAAGCCGGTCGCCAAATCGGATCTTCTCAATATCCAGGTAAAGCTCAAGTCCTTTTAGTTCTTCCGAAACCGAAATGCGCTCTTCGTTGTGGCGATTAAGTGTATGTCGCAAAAAGTCGGAGAGTTTCTCAATCATTTCCCGTGCTTTTTCCGAATGATTGCCGGCCAGCGTATGAATGGAATTTAAACTGTTGAACAAAAAATGGGGCTGGAGCTGCTTTCTTAAGTTCATCAATTCGGCTTCGCGAGCCATGGCATCAGTTTCCTGTTTGCGTTGCTCCAATTCGCTTCGGTTTTGAAACCACATTGCCATCCAATTGATCAGGCTTATGGTGGAAAGCATGAGTAAGTTGTAGGCAAATCGAATATAAATTCCCTGTTCTACATAGGCGGTATAAGGAACTTCTCCAATTAGGCGCGGCAACAAGTAAAAGCCAATGGCTGTATCAAGAATGGCAAGCAGAAAAACCCAAAGGCGGAGGTAGAAAAAATTCTCATTGGCTGGTTGATAGTAGCGCAAGGTATTGTAAAGCATAAAGCCACTCAGCGCTAAAACGGCATTGGTTATAAAACTGTCGGTTAGAGCAGTAGTCCAGTTTATCTCTAACTCAAAATGGATACCGGCAAGCAGGGCAATCCAAAGCAACCACCATATTCCATAGAGGTAGGATAATCGCTTAAAGCTAATGGTAGGTAACATGAAACTTGAAAGTTTTCCTAGTTATAGCAACTTGCGGCAAGCTGGTTACCCAGGTATTCGTAATAGGCAAGCGTTTGTTGGGCAGAATCCATTTCGCGAATGCAGCATGCAATTTCAATTCCGGATTCCAGCTTCCCGAGTTCATCCAGCGCAACCACTTGAACGAATCGCCAGTAAAGCGAGTTGCCTGAATTGCTTGCCACTTCTTCCTGAAGTTCCACGCCGCGCATTCTTGCCTTTTCCAGGGCTTCGGAGCGTTCAAAAGCCTCAATCAACAAAATCTTTTCTTCCACTTCAGTAACGGGTTTCCCCGATTCTTTTTCGATGGCAAAAACCAATTTGGCCGAATACCATTTCATAAGCATGCTTCAATAACTTTTAATATCAACACCTCCAAAAACACAAACTCCTTTTAATATCAATACCTTTTTTACGGCAGCAGGGTCTGGCACATGCAAAGGCCTTTTGTCTTCAACCCCGCCAAGTACGGTAACAATATCCGATTGCACCTCCCAATGGGCCGGAACCAACAGCTTGGTGCCTCCAAATAAGGTCGTCATTTCCAGAATGGCAGTGCCATCAATATCGGCTTGCATCAAGCTAATATCTGCACCTCCAAAGATGGCAGTTACTTCTCCTCCCTTGAAATTTTTTGTAAACACATTGCGTTTAGCGCCACCAAAAATAGCCACAACTTCCAGTACATCGGAGGCTTCTACGGGGTTGGCCTGATCCGTTGCATTTTCAGTGTTCTTATACTCATTCCAATTGTGTCTGTATCCTTGTTTCCAATCATTAAATGAATGGTTCTGCCAGCGACGAGGTTTAAACATGATCATGAGGCCAACAAAAATTATAAATACAGGCCAAAAGAATTTTTTCAGATGCAAGTCGGGAAAGGCATTCATGAGCAGAAAAACAGTGCCAATTCCTACAACAATCAACCATCCTGGTTTTTGAAACTGGTGTCTTGCTCCAACATACAAACCAATTCCAATCATAAACATAGGCCAGCTAAAAAGAAAATTGGGCAGTTCTAAACCCAAAGCTCTTAGCAGAAACAGAATGCCAAAGGCAACAATCACCAATCCTCCTAAGATTCTACCTTCCTGTGATTTGCGGTTCATTTGTTTGAAATACTCCTCGTTGTAATTGGGTTCTTTCGGATTAATAAGTTCCATCTGTTTGGTTATTAGTACGCAACAAAGGTATTTTTAGCCATGCAAGGTCTTGCAGGTTTTCAGCCAAAGGAAAATTTGGTCGGTGAATTGTTGTCGGGAGTCGGTGAACGGAAAAAGCGCTTAGATTTGCGGCATGAAATTGTTTAAGGTATTTCTTGGGATCTTTGTCGTTGTTGGGTTGTTTTTTGGAATTTCCCTGTTTTTTCCGAGTCAGTACAGGATTGAGAAATTCACGGTGGTGAATATTCCGGTATGGCAAACCTATGCCTATTTAAACGATATGCGGAACTGGCAGGAGTGGAGTCCTTGGAATTCGGATTTGGACAGCACCTTGAAAATTAGTTATACTCCAGTTTCTACCGGAACAGGTGCACGTCAGTTTATTGAGGGCGAATTGTATGGGAAAGGATTTATGGAAATAGCCTTAAGCATTCCCAATGAGCGTATTCATTATCGTTTGCAAATGAACGATAGCAATATCAACAGCTCAGCTACCTTCGTTTTTGAACCCATTGGCAACAAAACCAAATTGATTTGGCTTGATTCGGGCGATGTGGGCAATAATCCCATTTACCGGTACTTGTTACCTTCCAAGGTTAAATCAACAGAAGAAGCATTTCAACAAGGCTTGATTACCATAAAAAGAGCTGCAGAAAACAAGGCACTGATGAATATGGCAGCACCCGGTCTAGTGCGGGATTGATGCTTTGGGTTTTCTCCAGTTGTTTATCCATGCCGGATTTGAGGCCAGGTAAACACCGGAGAAAATCAACAACATACTTAATAACTTTTCGGTACTCAATTGGTCTTTGCCACTTAGCATGGCAATGAGTGCGGCCATTACGGGTTGAAGGTAAATGTATGAACCAACCAGGCCACTGTCGGCATGTTTAAGTGCGTAGGCATTCAATACATAGGTTAGAAAGGTTGAGCCAACGGTAACAAAAGCCAGAACTGCCCAAATGTTTAGTGGGAGTAAGCTGAACTGTACCTCGCTAAATTCCTGCCAGGCAAAGGGAAGAACCATGAAAAATCCAAAAAAGAAGGAATACAAGGTTACGGTGAGTGGATGGTATTTTACCATCAATCGTTTGGCATAAACCAGATAAAAGGCATAGATAATGGCATTCAGGCTAACATAAATATCGCCCATTACGGTTTCTGCGCTAAAGTTAAAACGGGTTCCTCCCATCAATAGTAAAGCGCCAAATGCCGCCAGTGAAATGCCTCCAATACGGAGAATATTTAGTTTTTCGCCCAAAAGTATCGCAGCGAAAATCACCACAAAAATGGGTGTATTCAGCATCAAAACGGCACCATTAATGGGTGTGGTAATGGATAATCCTTTGAAGAATAATATCATGTTTGCTGCTACACCAAACAGCGCTGAAATTAATAAGGGCAATAAGTCTTTTCGGTCTTTGATAGCGCCTTTCACAAACATGCGGTGAAACAAAAAGATGCATACCACCGCTACCATAATCCGGAGTAAAATGAATGCAAAGGGTTTGATGTACTCAGGCATAGCCAACTTTGCCAGCGTAAATGTAGCTCCGTACAGCAGCGAAACTGTAAACAAGGAAAGGTGAACTTTAACTTTAGTTGACATGGATTGCTTTTGAGGGATGGTCGAGGTTGATTGTGCGACTTAGTAATTTAAACCGAAGACTTAAGAAAATAGCTGAAAAGCTAAGTCCCACCGATAAGGATATCCAAACACCATTTTGTTGCAGTCCGGTATAGAATCCGAGGTAATAGCCAAGTGGAATACCAATTACCCAATAGGCAATTATGGTAATTAGTGTGGGAATTTGAGTATCGCCCAGTCCACGCAGAATGCCCAGCCCAACGCATTGAATGCCATCACTTAGCTGGAAAACAGCAGCAATTATCAATAGGTTGCCAGCCATGCTTAGTACTTCAGGTTGTGTAGTGTACCAGCTTACTATAATTTGTGGAATTAGACTAAACACCAATGCACAAACACCCATAAAAGCAATAGCTAAAAACATCGCTGCATATCCGTATCGCACAATGTCAATTCGGTTTCTTCTGCCATAGGCATCACCTACACCGATGCTACCTCCGGCACTTAGTCCGGTTGCAATCATATAGGTAACAGAAGCAATATTGATGGCTACCTGATGTGAAGCCATTTGCAGTTCGCCCATCCAGCCTATCATAATGGCCGCAAAAGCAAAGGCTCCTACCTCAAAAAAATACTGGAAACCAGAAGGTAAACCTATTTTAAAAATTTGAATAAGCCATTGACTGTCGTGGTCATGCTGTTTTAGATGCAGGGAGTTGCGGTAAATGGGAGCGGTTTTTACGAAAGCAAACATCAATATGGCCATTACCAGCCGCGAAATGCTGGTGGCAATGCCGGCTCCAAATAGTCCAAGCACGGGCATGCCGAATTTGCCATAAATGAGCGCCCAATTCAGAAATACATTTAACACCAGCGCAAAAAAGGTAATTATAGCCGATGGTTTTGTGTATCCCAATCCATCGCTAAATTGTTTTACGGCAGTGAAAATCAACATGGGCAAAAGCCCTGCGTTAAGAATATGCAGGTAGTTGCGGGTAAGTTCGGTTACACGTTCGGTCTGGCCAAACCATTCCAGATTTAAGGTGAGCACAAACAGGATGGTTGAGATTGCCAAAGCCATCAAAATAGCAGCCCAGATGCCTTGCCTGAAAAGGATTGCAACTGCATTTGTATGTCCCTCTGCTTTGGATTTTGCAACCAAGGGCGAAATGGCGCTAAGTGTTCCTATGCCAAGAATAGCAATTAGGAAAAAAATGGAGTTTGCCAACGAAGCCGCAGCCAGGTTTACGGCATCCAGCTTGCCAATCATCACAATATCAGCCACACCCATCAGCACAATTCCCAATTGCCCAATTACAATCGGATAACTAAGGGATAAAGTTTTCCGAAAATAAGGCAAGTAGGTGGTATAGAATTTCAACATGGGCTGCGAAGATAGGTTGCAAACCACGCCCAACAAAACCACATAGGGGCTGACAGATTTGTCAGCCCAAATCAAATACATTTGTCAGCCCTGTTGTTTAGGCAGCATAATCTGCAAAATGCTTCCGAGTACAATTACCAGAATGGCGCCAATAAAATTGAACCACAGGAAAGTAATTCCGGTAAAGAAATACAGATAGAGTACAACCAATTCGGCCAAAACCGCTGCAATAAATACGGCATGACCACCAATGCGCTTGAAGAAAAATGCAACCAGAAAAATGCCTAAAATACTTCCATAGAATAGGCTACCCAGAATGTTAACCGCTTCAATTAAACTGCCCAGTTTATTGGCAAACATGGCTACCCCAATGGCGTAAACACCCCAGCCGGCTGTTGCCCATTGTGAAACCTTAAGGTAATGTGCATCGCTAGCATTTTTAACCCACATCCGCTTATAAATGTCAACAATGCTGGAGGAAGCAAGGCTATTGAGCTCGGCAGATTTACTTTGCATGGATGCTGCAAATATTACCGAAATTAGCAAGCCAATCAGGCCATGGGGTAAATAATCAAGCACAAAGCGAAGGAAGATATAGTTGGTATCGTTGGTTTCGGCTGCAGGATTGTTTTTTTGCATAAGCTCCTTCAAGCTATTTCGCAATTGACTCTGGGTTTCTCCTTGTTGTTTGTACCAAGCCTGAAGTTCTTGAATCTCGGTTTCGTTTTTGTTTTGAATAGCTTGGTGCAGGTGAATTGCTTTTTCTTTCTTTTGAAGGTTGAGTTGTTCTTGCTGTGCTTGCAATTGCTTGAATTCTCCTGCATAGGAACTGCTTTGCAGGGCCTTTGTTTCGTTGCTGTTAAAAAAGAGTGGTTCGGGTTGGAACTGATAAAATACAAAAAGTAATACCCCAATAAACAAAATGGCAAACTGCATAGGCACTTTAATGATGCCATTCATGAGCAAGCCCATCCGACTTTCACGCAAGTCTTTCGCTGAAATGTATCGCCCTACCTGCGATTGGTCGGTCCCGAAATAACTCAATGCCAGAAATAAGCCACCAATCAAACCACTCCAAAGGTTGTATTTGTTGCTCATATCAAACTGCAAATCAATGATGTTCATTTTGCCCAATTTGCCGGCCATTTTCGCTGCATCAAAAGTTGAAATGCCTTCGGGTAACATGTGAACAATCATCCAAGCAGCCAAAAACATACCAATGAAAATGATACTCATTTGCTGGAGATGCGTATAACTTACAGCCTTTGAGCCTCCTGCAACGGTATAAACAACTACAAGTCCACCAATAAATAAGTTGGTCCAGTAAATGTTCCAGCCCAAAAGTGCAGATAGAATAAGTGCCGGGGCGTAGAGCGTTAATCCGGAGGCGAGACCGCGCTGGGTTAGAAAAAGGAATGAAGTTAGGACACGTGTTTTTAAATCGAAGCGTGTTTCAAGGAATTCGTAGGCTGTATAAACATTTAGCTTGTGATAAATGGGCAAAAAGGCAATGCTTAATACAATCATAGCCAAGGGCAACCCAAAATAGTATTGTACAAAGCGCATGCCATCGGTATAGGCCTGACCGGGTCCGGATAGGAAGGTTATGGCGCTGGCCTGAGTTGCCATGATGGATAAGCCCACCATAAACCAGGGCATGGAATTATCTCCCTTGAGGTAATCATTAATATTTCGCTGGCCACGACTTTTGTATATGCCGTAGGCGGCAATGCCCAATAAGGTGGCAATCAATACAAACCAATCTAAGCCACTCATTGTAAAATCACACTTAAATAATAGTAAAAAGCAATTTGCAGAATCAGGAACCCTAAAACCAGCAGGTACCAGCGATTCCAGTTGGTTTCTGAGTTTGGGGATTGAGGTTTATTTACCATGTGAGCGTTCCGGTTGTAAAAAAAACTATGGACATAAGGTATTCATCAAATATAATTGCCGGATGAACAGATTCAAGTTTTTTGCCATTTGGGCGATCGCCCTTTTTCCATTGGGTATTCTGGCCCAAAAAGTTGCGCCAAAAAATTGGCATCACCTTGACCCTGCCAAAGACAAGGTTTGGGGTGTAGGTACAGATAGGGTTTATACTGAAATCAAGCCGGTTAAAGCAACCAGGCCTGTAGTTGTGGCTGTAATCGACGGTGGAACCGATATTAATCATGAAGATTTACGTGAAATGCTTTGGATGAACAGAGCCGAAGTTGCAGAGAATAAACAGGACGATGACGGGAATGGTTTGGCGGATGATGTTTATGGCTGGAATTTTATTGGTGGGGCAAACGGAAGCGTTGAGTACGATAATCTTGAAATTACCCGTATTTACAGAGATTACAAGGATGTTTTTGATGGCGATGGAAGCAAGAATGTGGGTAAAACCGCAGAAATGAAAAAGATGTACGATGAGGCGCAAACCCAGCACATAAATCGCCTAAATCAATCGCGAAGAGCCAAAGCAGGTTATGATACCTTGTTGGCTACTGTTGAAATTGTTCGTCGCAAAGCTGGAGCTAAAGACCCTTCCTACGACGCATTAAAAGCAGTGGAGGTGACAACAAAATTGGAGAAAATGGCCAAGCGAATTGCTATGGTTATTGCAAAGCAAGGCGGTAAAGAAAAATCGGAGTTGCAAAAACAGTTGGACATGGGAAAAGACCATTACAGTGCCTTGTTGGATTTTCAACTGAATGAAAAATTTGACCCACGTCCAATAGTGGGAGATGATTATTCCAATGTGAATGAAAGACACTACGGAAATGGCGCGGTAAATGGTCCAAAAGCAGAACATGGAACCCATGTTTCCGGAATTATTGCAGCCCAGCGAGACAATGAAAAAGGAATTCAGGGGATTTGTGCAGATGCCAGGATTATGACAATTCGCGCAGTACCTGATGGCGACGAGCGCGATAAGGATATTGCCAATGCTATTCGCTATGCGGTTGATAATGGCGCTAAAATCATCAATATGAGTTTTGGTAAATCATTGTCGCCAAACAAAAAACAAGTAGATGAAGCTGTAAAATATGCCTTATCTAAAGATGTTTTGTTGATTCATGCCGCAGGTAATGATCATAAAAACCTGGCAGTTGAAAAGAATTTTCCAACGGCCAAATTTGAAGGTGTTGATTATACTGCACCCAATTGGATTGAAGTTGGGGCTTCATCTTGGGAGAAAGGCAAAAAACTTACCGCTAATTTTTCCAACTACGGAAAAGAGCAAGTGGATGTGTTTGCACCTGGAGTTGATATCTACTCCACCATGCCAGGTAACGAGTATGCTCCAATGAGTGGAACCAGTATGGCTGCTCCGGTAGTTAGCGGTGTTGCTGCTTTAATTCGTTCGCAATATCCCCAGCTTACTGCGGTTCAGGTAAAAGCGATCATCGAACGCAGTGCAATTCCTTATAACAAAAAAGTAAGGATTCCGGGTACCAAAAAGAAGGTAAAATTGAAAGAGTTGTGCAAAACAGGTGCAGTTGTAAACGCCTATGAAGCATTAAAACTTGCAGGTCAGGTGGCCAGCGGAACTGTGACTCTATGATTGATTGGTTAAAACAGGTACTGATAACCTTTGCAGGATTTGCAGTGGTTTATTTTTTGATTGGTTGGTTGGTTTTGAAGCAACCCATTGAATTGGTTGATTACAGGGAGGTACTACTTAAGAGCGCTGCCTTTGGGCTGATTTTTGGGAGTGCCCGTTATTTTAGAAACAAGCGAAAAGAATCTTGATGAAAAGACCAGGTTGGAATCAGTGGATATTTTTAGGCATTTACCTAATGCCTGTGCTGATTTCCGGCCTGGGCATACCTTTGATACGGAGCCTGCACAAACGCGAAGTCAAACGTGAAATTCTGCATGAACTTCCTCAATCTGCATTAACGCGTCTTGCATTTTCACGTTTTGCCAAAGCCTCGGATTTGCCGGATTGGGAAGATGAACAAGAGTTCCTTTGGCAGAATCAGGAATACGATGTGGTATCCACGCTTGAAACTTCCGATAGCTTGATTTACTATGCTTGGTGTGATGAGAAGGATACTCAACTTGAAAAACTTATTGAACAGGCATCTTCCGATAAACCCAATCAGCAAAAAAGCTTGACTAAGGATTTATCCAAATGGATTGGCATTCCCATTCAGCTTGTTGAACTCAACCTGTATTGGGTTGATCAGCCGATTTGTTCAGCTATTTGTACTCCTCTTTCTGAATGTGATTTGCAAATGGAATGTCCGCCCCCAAAGGGATAATCAAAAGTGGTTCAGTGGTTGATTGAACCGCAAAATATTATTCAATCATCAGTTCCGGAGTATTTACAACTCCAATTCATTTATTTTATTAAAATCAAGCATGATAAATCCGTACCGGTATTTTCTATACCTGTTGGTTTTGTGCAGCATTCAGGCAAATGGACAAATCTTTCGCATAAGGGATGAAGCGAGCGGAAAGTTGCTAGAAGGTGTAATAATAACTTGTACTGAATCTGTTCAGGTTGCTCAAACCAACTCCCGTGGTGAAGCGGATATTTCTTCACTAAAAGGCTGCTCCAGACTCAATGTGCGCCATATTTCTTATGCTGCCTTAGACCTCGACTTTGCGCAGTTGTCAACCTTGAATTTTGAGGTTAGTCTTCAACCAATCAATATCCGTTTAAACGATGTGGTATTTGTTGCAGGCAGAGTTGCGCGCGAAAAGAGCAAAGAAATTTGGCCGGTAGCCCGATTAAATCCTTCCGATCAAGTTTTCTATCAACCCCAAACCATGGCCGATTTTTTGGGTGCAAGTGCTCAGGTCTTTATTCAAAAAAGTCAGCAAGCCGGTGGAAGCCCCATGATTCGTGGTTTTGCTACCAATCGGTTATTGTACACCATTGATGGTGTGCGCATGAATACTGCAATTTTCAGAGCGGGAAATATTCAGAATGTGATATCGCTGGATGCCTATTCCATGCAGGAAACCGAGATTCTTTTTGGTTCAGGTTCAGTCATGTATGGCTCCGATGCCATTGGTGGAGTGATGCAATTTAAAACCTTAAGTCCTGCCTATAGCCTTAACGGTAAAATGCTGGTTTCGGGTTCAGCAGCAAGTCGCTTTTCTTCGGCCAATATGGAGCAAACCGCCCATGCAGATATTAATTTGGGATGGAAAAAGTTTGCATTGCTTAGCAGCATTACACTGAGCAATTTTGGTGATTTACGAATGGGTAGCCATGGTCCCGATGATTACCTGCGTAAGGTTTACCAACAAAGGCAAGATACTTTTGATGCCGTGGTTGTAAATGATGATCCCCGCTTGCAGCGACCAACCGGATACAATCAAATCAACCTGATGCAAAAAGCTGCTCTCAATCTGGAAAAATTGGAGGTAGTTTACGGGTTTCATTATTCGAATACAGGTGATTATCCTCGTTACGACAGGTTGGCCAGGTACAACTCCGCCGGCATTCCTCGCTCCGGAGATTGGTATTATGGGCCCCAATTTTGGATGATGCATCAGCTAGGTATCAACATAAAGCAAGCTAACCTTGCTTGGGATAAGCTACAGCTGAATGCGGCTTATCAGCGGTTTGAAGAAAGCAGGTTCGATCGCGATTTCAACAAGAATACACTCAGAAAACGCTTGGAAGAGGTGGATGCCTTTTCACTCAATGCAGATGCAATCAAATTGCTTGCGGCAGGATGGAAGCTTACCTATGGCTTGGAAGCTGTGATTAACCGAGTAAGTTCTTCAGGTACCGATTCAGATATCCGAACCGGAACCAGTCAAAAAGGCCCATCCCGGTACCCAAATGCCGATTGGTACAGTCAGGCTGTGTATGCCTCGGTAAGTAAAAGCATTCGTCGGAATTTGCATGTTGAAGCAGGTTTGCGCTACAGCAATTTCCAAATGGATTGTCGCTACGACACCACTTTTTATCCATTTCCCTATACCCGTTCAAGCCAACAAAACGGAGCCTTTAATGGAAACTTGGGTCTAGCTTGGAATTTACCTGCCAATTGGAAGTTTAGCCTTATTGGCTCAAGCGGTTTTCGGGCTCCCAATGTGGATGATGCCGGTAAGGTTTTTGATCCGGCACCGGGAACGGTAACAGTTCCCAATCCCGCCATAAAACCGGAATATGCCTGGAATGCAGATATTGGCATTGGTAAAAGAATGGGCAATACTGCACGTTTTGAATTCCATGCCTATGCTACACGTTTAAACGATGCATTGGTTAGGCGCGATTTTCTCTTCAACGGATCAGATAGTTTGATGTACGATGGAAACAAAATGAAAGTAGTAGCCATTCAGAACCAAGGTTATGTTACCGTTTTGGGACTCAGTGTTGAAGGCGAATGGAATTTTTACAAGGCGTTCACCATTTCCGGAAATTGGAATTTTCAGGAGGGAAAGGAAATCAACGACGATGGCTCTTATACGCCTTCCAGGCATGCAGCTCCCTGGTTTGGGACAGCTCGCTTATCGTACAAGAAAAATAAATTCCGTACAGAGCTTAACCTAATTGCTCAGGGAAGCAAAACACATAATCAGCTGGCACCTGAAGAGCAGGGTAAAAAAGAAATTTATGCCCTCGATGCCAACGGAAACACCTGGAATCCCGGTTGGTACACGCTCAATTTCAGAGCTTCCTATTCATTTTGGAAAGACCTTACGTTGAATTTGGGAGTGGAAAACCTGACCGACCAGCGCTACCGGGCCTACAGCACAGGTATTGCCGGTGCAGGGCGCAACCTGGTTCTTTCTGCTCGAATCCGTTGGTGAAGTTTCGGGGAAAAAAGATTTGGGTTCAATAAAAGTAACCTAGTTGGTAAAACAGTTGGGGCTCCTGCAAGGAGCCCCAACTGTTTTTTACCAGTAAATGCACCTGCAATTTTCTGAGCATGAAGACCTAACCTGAATGCCAATACGCTTGGAGCAGAAATTACCTTCACTCTTTAGTACTAAAGCCCATTGCTGGCTTTCTTTAATCAGTCCCACCTATTAACTATAGGTATCTTGCAAAAACCCATCAGTTTGAACCTGTTTTTTAGTGAATAAGGGTTAACTTGCGCCAGCATTGGAAAAACCAATGCAGAACTTTCCAGCCCAAACAATTGTTAAACCTGTATAATACGTTGCCATGGTTTTTGATTTAGACATGATTAAAGCGGTTTACGCCAGAATGGATGAGCGTATCGCTGCTGCCCGTAAAGTGGTAAATCGTCCACTTACACTATCCGAAAAAATTCTGTACACCCACCTCACTGAGGGGAATGCAAGCAAAGCCTTCGAGCGTGGAAAATCCTATGTGGATTTTGCTCCCGACCGCGTAGCTATGCAAGACGCAACCGCTCAAATGGCATTGTTGCAGTTTATGCAGGCCGGCAGACCCAAAGTTGCGGTTCCTTCAACCGTACATTGTGATCACCTGATTACTGCCAAAGTAGGTGCCGAGCAAGATTTGGCCGTTGCCAATAACGAAAGCCGTGAAGTGTACGATTTCCTGGCTTCTGTTTCAAACAAATACGGTATTGGATTCTGGAAGCCGGGTGCTGGTATCATTCACCAGGTTGTTCTTGAAAATTATGCTTTCCCGGGTGGAATGATGATTGGAACCGACTCACACACTGTGAATGCAGGTGGTTTAGGTATGGTGGCCATTGGCGTTGGCGGTGCAGATGCTTGCGACGTTATGGCCGGACTCCCCTGGGAGCTGAAATTCCCTAAACTGATTGGTGTTAAGTTAACCGGAAAATTGAACGGTTGGACAGCTCCAAAAGACGTAATTTTAAAAGTTGCCGGTATCCTAACTGTTAAAGGTGGTACTGGTGCTATTGTTGAATATTTTGGCGAAGGCGCTACCAGCATGAGCTGTACCGGTAAAGGTACCATTTGTAATATGGGTGCTGAAATTGGTGCAACTACATCAACCTTTGGATACGATGAAAGCATGGAGCGTTATCTCCGCGCAACCGGTCGTTCCGAAGTAGCTGATATGGCCAATGGCATCAAACATCACCTTACTGCCGATGCTGAAGTTTATGCAAATCCTGAACAGTATTTTGATCAGGTTATCGAAATCAACCTTTCAGAATTAACCCCGCACTTGAATGGTCCGTTTACTCCGGATTTGGCTACTCCTGTTAGCGAGATGAAAGATGCTGCTGAGAAAAATGGCTGGCCTTTGAAAGTAGAATGGGGATTGATTGGTTCCTGCACAAACTCTTCGTATGAAGACCTTTCTCGCGCTGCATCCATTGCCCGTCAGGCGCTCGAAAAAGGACTAAAAACCAAGGCACAATTCGGTATTAACCCGGGTTCAGAACAGGTGCGTTATACAGCAGACAGAGACGGGTTGCTGAAAACATTTACTGACCTGAACGCTTCAATATTTACCAATGCCTGCGGTCCATGTATTGGTATGTGGGATCGTATGGGTGCTGAAAAACAAGAGAAAAATACCATCGTACATTCGTTTAACCGCAACTTTGCAAAACGCGCCGATGGTAATCCAAATACCTTCGCATTCGTAGCTTCTCCTGAAATGGTGGCAGCTATAGCAATTGCAGGTGATTTGTCGTTTAACCCGGTTACGGATACCTTAATCAACGACAAGGGCGAGGCTGTAAAATTAGACCCACCAAGTGGCGATGAGCTTCCAACCAAAGGATTTGCAGTAGAAGATGCTGGATTTATTGCACCGGCTGCCGATGGCTCCAGCCTGACTGTTGCCGTTTCTCCAACTTCAGACCGTTTGCAATTGCTCGATCCATTTGCAGCTTGGGAAGGTACCGACCTCAAAGGCCTTAAACTCCTTATCAAAGCAAAAGGAAAATGTACTACCGACCACATTTCAATGGCGGGTCCATGGTTGAAATACCGCGGTCACTTGGATAATATTTCAAACAACATGCTAATTGGTGCGGTGAACTTCTTCAACGAAAAAACCGACTCCGTAAAAAATCAGTTAACCGGCGAGTATGAAGCTGTTCCTAAAGTGCAGCGTCAATACAAAGCTCAGGGAATTGGTTCATTGGTTGTAGGCGACGAAAACTACGGTGAAGGTTCATCTCGTGAGCATGCTGCCATGGAGCCTCGTCATTTGGGTGTTCGTGCCGTATTGGTAAAATCCTTTGCACGTATTCACGAAACCAACCTGAAAAAACAAGGTATGTTAGCATTAACCTTTGCCGACAAAGAAGATTACAACAAAATTCAAGAGGACGATAGCATTGATATCAATGGATTAACAAGCTTTGCACCTGGCAAGCCGCTTGAATTGGTATTGACCCACAAAGATGGAAGCAGCGAGACCATCCTTGCCAACCATACTTACAACGAACAGCAAATCGAATGGTTCAAAGCCGGAGGAGCTTTGAATATTATCCGCAAACAAGTAGGAGCTTAATTGTTCCTTGTTCAAATAAAAAAAGAGGCTGTCCGGAAGTGGGCAGCCTTTTTTTATGCCTGAATTCAGGAGGCTAGTTTACCTCAGATTTTAGGGAATCCTCAAATAAGCTTTAAAATAGTGGTTCTGCGAAACCTGGTGGGTTAAAGCCAAAAGATTTGTTTTCGGCTTATTGGAAATTTCGAAGGCTGGCAGTGGAGGAGTTCAAAAAGACCATTTTTACTGACCGACCTTCTTAGCAGTTGATTTTTTAGTTCGAGTTGGTCTTTTTTTACCTTGATTTTTTCGCAACTTGATAAACTCGCTAAGCTCAAGTAACTCCTTTTCTGTCCAGGGTTTGTCAAGAACAGTGAAGTCGATATTTTTAGGTTCTCTGATTAGTCCCATAATTCTTATTTGTTAAAATAATGCATAATTAATCTGTTGGCAGCAGGAGTTTCGATTATCATTTTTGTCCCCCGAAAATGGGTTGCAAATAAGGTCTCCTGATAGTGTTTAATTAAAGCAGTCTTAGCGTCAAAGGCCACGTAACCTTCTTAGCCTTTTGTAAAGGCAAGCTTGCAAGCAAATGCAACTAAGTTGCCAGGAACTCCAGCATAAATTTTGGACTTACCCTTATTGAACTTTGCGCTTTCGATTAGATTCATGTACAGGTGATCATTTCTATCGCTTAAACTAATTAGGCCTTGGATATTTTTTTCATTGTTTTTGATAACAAGCTTGAAAACTTCTCTATCTTAAAGTTTTAGTTGCTCCTGCCAATTAAATTGCCACTCGGTTTTCTTGATTTGTCGTGTGTCATTGCTGCTAAGCTGAATAACATCAGTATCAAAGATGTCGCCTGAAACTACATTTTCAATGGAGTTTGTCAACTTATCAATCTCAATTTCTACTAATGGTTTAGCCTCTTTTTTCACTAGTTAAATATACAGAATTTTATTTGGTATAACGATAAGTGAAAGCTGGAAATTTTTGATTTCGTGTTTCCTGGAGTAACAATCTGTACCCATTTAATAATCTTTGAAAATCTGACTATAATACCTCATTTTTTATTAGCAGCTCCGAATATCATTTACTTATTTAGCCAGAGTGTCAACCACCCTTTCAGGTAAATCCCTGGACTTTTGTGGCAATAGTCTGGTAATAAATTAAATCCCTCAAAGCTTACTGTTGCCAACAGATTTGCCTTGAATTGAAATCGTGATTATGTGACTTCAATCCTTCAACCCTATTAGAAATAGGAGCTTTTTTCCACCACCCAATTACCTCCACCCTCCAATCAAGCAAGCTCATCCTCTTTTTCCCTATTTTTGCTTAATTTCCGCTTTATGAAAAAGTTTTTTGCATTTCTTCTGGTCCTTGTTCCTTTGGCCTTATGGGCTCAAAAACCCGAAATCAAACGTATCGATCCTCCGTTTTGGTGGAATAACCTCAATACCCGAAACCTGCAATTGTGCGTGTATGGCAACAATGTTGCCGCTTTCGAGGTGAAATTGAAAACCACCGGTCTTTCCATCACCAAAATTGAGAAGGTGAAAAACCCCAATTACCTCTTTGTTTACCTGGATTTGCAGCAATTCAGCGGAACCGAAGTTTTGATTGATTTTATACATCAGGGAAAAGCTAAAACCCACAAATACAAATTACTCAGCCTGACTAAAAACATCAGGCATATCAACCAAACCGATTTTGTGTACCTGGCATTCCCGGATCGCTTTGCCAATGGCGACCCTAAGAATGATGCACTGCCCTGGATGAACGAGAAAACCGTTGCGCGTGATACCTTAGGTGGCCGTCACGGTGGCGACCTGAAAGGCGTAATTGACCACCTCGACTACTTGCAAGATTTGGGCGTAACTGCGCTTTGGTTGAATCCAACCCTCATCAACGATCAACCTGCATATAGCTACCATGGGTACGCTCTTACCGACCATTACCTGACCGACCCGCGCTTTGGTAACAACGAACTTTACAAACAGTTAGGCGATAAATTGGAGCAACGCCAAATGAAACTCATCATGGATTTGGTTCCAAACCATGTTGGTAGCAAACATTGGATGGTGCTTGATTCGCCTGAAGATGATTGGTTGAATCAATGGCCTGAATTTACCCGCACCAATTACCGAGCTACAACTCATTTCGACCCTTACGCTTCCGAGTTGGATAAAAAGCGCATGACAGATGGCTGGTTTGATACCCACATGCCCGATCTAAACCAGCGCAATCCACGCCTGGCAGATTACCTCATGCAAAGCTACCTGTGGTGGATTAACTATGCGGGCGTTGATGGTTTCCGCATCGATACCTACAGCTACGACGACAAAGAATTTATGGGTCGTTGCATGGAGTATATCAACAACGAATATCCCGGATTTTGGAGTACAGGCGAAATTTGGGAGCAGGGCGGAATTTTACACATGGCAGGCTTTACCAAAAACAATGGATTTAAAGGCGGTGCTAAAAACTCCTACCTCACCGGAGCCAAAGATTTTCACATGTACTGGGCCATTCTCGAAGCCTTGAATGTGCGTCCACGCTGGGATTCCGGTTTGGCGCGTATCTATTACAACCTGTCAAACGACGGCCTTTACGAACATCCCGAACTCAATTTAAACTTTATCGATAACCACGATGTAAACCGCTTTTTCACCGACATCAAAGAAGACTTTTCAAAATGGAAAATTGGAGTTGGCATACTAATGACCACCCGCGGTATTCCAAGCATTTACTACGGTACCGAGATTTTAATGACCAATCCGCTTCCCCGCATCAACGATGGACAAATTCGCCAGGATTTTCCCGGAGGATGGCCGGGAGATAAGGTAAATAAATTTACAGCTTCAGGTCGCAGCTCACAAGAGAATGAAGCCTTTGATTACATCAAGAAATTAGCCGGTTTGCGCAAGGAGTTCAGCGCCTTAACAACAGGAAAGCTGATGCAATTCACACCCGAAGGCGATTATTATTGCTATTTCCGTTACGATGAAAAAGCAACCTTCATGGTTGTTATCAATCGCGGAAAAGAAACACTCAAGCTCAATACCAAACGCTTTGCCGAGCGCATGCAGGGCTTCACCGGCGGCGAAGATCATGCCAGTGGCGAGGTTATTACCGACCTCAAAACACTCACCATCGAGCCCAACGGAATCCGGATTATCGAACTTCAGAAATAAAGAAGCACAACTTCCAACCAAACGGATACCTGTCAAAATCGGGTATCCGTTTTTTTTTGGGCGTGCCTTCGGCCGGGTCGTCCGCATTACTCCTCCGTCTTGGTGGCTGCAAGGCTGTAGCGGCTGTGGGGTCTTCCTGCGGTCGCCTCCTCGCTCGCACATCCTGCGCCCCCAAACCGGCGGGGTAATTCGCTGCCACCCCTCACGCAATTTTCACGCAATAAAAAAATACCTTGCTAAAAGCTTTTTACTATTGATTTGAACAAGAACAGAATTTGCATGCTTCAAAAGCAACTCATTCAACTCAAAAACTTTTTATTCTCCAAGCTACAATCCACTTCAATCGGAATTATTCGCTGGTCATAAGTTCAATTTAACATGCGCTTTCAAATCAAATTATTACAATTGCCAACCATTTGATTTTGCCCCTTACAAAAAGCTGCACATGAACACAAAAAAAGCCTTCGTTTTTTCTGAAGAACAACGCGAAGCTGCACGCTTTGCCAAAGCCCTTGCACACCCCGTTCGAATTGCCATTCTCCAATTACTGGCTTCTCAATCGGTTTGCTACCACGGTGATATGGCTCAAGAACTTCCCATTGCTAAATCAACCCTTTCGCAACACCTAAAAGCATTAAAAGAGGCAGGTCTTATTCAGGGTGAGATAGAAGCTCCAGCCACCCGTTATTGCATACATTCGGGCAACTTCAAAAAGGCACAAAAATACTTCAATACCTTATTGGACAATTTC
Source organism: Bacteroidia bacterium (assembly GCA_023151275.1). GTDB lineage: Bacteria > Bacteroidota > Bacteroidia > UKL13-3 > UKL13-3 > CAISCU01. The sequence goes on from JAKLJI010000010.1 coordinate 61,035, forward strand.
ACAGAAACTTCATGTTCGTAATTTTGCGAACAACAAACAATTCCCTTTTTTTGCTTCATCATTGAATGTACAACCATGCAAGTGAAGTTAAAATTTCTCGACCGCTATCTAACCCTCTGGATTTTCTTGGCAATGGTTCTTGGAGTTGCCCTTGGAAACCTATTTCCGGAATTAAAGAACCTAATGAGCAGCATGAGCTCGGGGAGCACCAATATTCCCTTGGCAATCGGTTTGTTGTTGATGATGTATCCACCATTAACTCGCGTAAACTATGAGTTGCTGCCAAAAGCTTTTCAAGACAAAAAAACCTTAAGTCTTTCTTTGTTGCTCAACTGGTTTATTGGTCCCTTGCTCATGTTCGCTTTGGCAATTACCTTTCTTCACAACAAACCCGATTACATGGCTGGTCTCATCCTTATTGGACTTGCCCGTTGCATTGCCATGGTAATTGTTTGGAACGATTTGGCGGGAGGTAACCGTGAATATGGCGCTTTACTTATCGCACTCAACAGTGTTTTTCAGGTAGTTTCATACAGTTTTTACGCCTGGTTGTTCATCAGTGTTCTTCCTGAAAAGTTAGGGTTGAAAGCCTTTCAGGTTGATATTCCCATTTCGGAAGTGGCCAAAAGTGTTGCTATCTATTTGGGAATTCCTTTTGTTGCTGGATTTTTAAGTAGAAAATTCCTTATTCAAGCCAAGGGTGAAACTTGGTTCAATACCCGCTATTTGCCAATCATTTCACCCATTACCTTGTATGCTCTGCTGTTTACCATTGTGCTTATGTTTAGTTTAAAAGGGGAGCAAATTATCCAGCTTCCTATGGAGGTAATTCAGGTTGCAATTCCTTTGATCATCTATTTTGTACTCATGTTTTTTGTAAGCTTTTTTATCGCAAAATTTATGGGTATCCCCTACGATAAAAATGTAGCCATTGCCTTTACTGCAACCGGCAACAATTTTGAATTGGCAATAGCTGTTTCAATTGCCGTTTTTGGAATCCATTCAGCCCAAGCGTTTGTGGGTGTTATTGGTCCACTTATTGAAGTACCTGTTCTCATTTTATTGGTGAAAGCCAGTTTATTCTTAAAATCCAAGTATTCAAACCATGTTTCCTGATTTGCTAAAAACCATTGAACGCATTTCTCAAGTTCAGGTATCCTCGGATAGGTTGTTGCTGCTGAATCCGCTTCAAACCTTTATCCAGGCAAAGTTGGATATGCAGCAGCCTATTAACCTCAATTTTATTTGCACCCACAATTCACGACGCAGTCACCTGGCTCAAATCTGGGCGCAAACACTTGCTTGGCACTTCAAGATTCCCCAAGTTTTTTGCTATTCAGGAGGCACAGAAGCAACCGCCATGTTTCCCAAAATTGCAGAAACATTGGAGTACCAAGGTTTCAATATTCAACAACTTTCAGAAGCTCCAAATCCGGTTTATGCGGTAAAGTTTGATGCAGTAGCGCATCCGGTTATTTGCTTCTCCAAGGAGTTTGGAAACCCGTTCAATCCTGCCTCCGGTTTTGCAGCTATTCTAACATGTGATCATGCCAGCGAAACCTGTCCCTTTGTTCCGGGAGCCGAAGCCAGATTCCCAATTACCTTTCAGGACCCAAAAGCATTCGATCAAAGTCCACTTCAAACCGAAAAATACAGGGAAAGAAGTCTTGAAATTGCCGGCGAATTATTCCAGGTATTCAGCAATCTGAAAACCAAAAATCAGTAGAGGGCTATACGAACAAAAATTAGAAAAACCTACTTTTTAGAAGCCTGTTTGAATTTTGACTTTGCTCCCATAGCGCGAACAATCCGCGCAACAGGAACATTAAAATTCAGAGTTGCCAACCAAGTTGATGGCAGTTTCCAAAAAGCATCATTTGCGCGGTAGTAGCTCTTCTCAATATTCAAGGCAACGGCTCCAATTCCAATTTGAAGTCCAAGTCCGTACAAATCCATTTCCTTTGGTGTTAAACGGATATCGTTTTCAGCGGTTGGTTTTCCGCCCACAAATGCATCTACATTGGCTGCACCCTGACTTTCATAAAAACGAATATCTCCAAATTTGGCTTTGCCATAAGTGAAGATTGGAATTAATGCAAAATGGCTGGTTACAGAACGCAAGCGACTGTATTCATAGATATAATCTTTCTTTTGAAACCAGGTTACCAATTCCACTCCAAGTTGAAGGCCATAGCGGTTTGAATTGCTGAAAACACCATCCATTCTTCCAATTTTCCCTTGGTATGCACTTTGGAAATCGTAATTTCTTTTGAAGGGTTCATTGAACGAAACGTCGCCTTGCTCATAAAAGGCATTCATGTACAGCGAACCATAGCGGAATCCCAAATTCAATCCGGTTGCAGCCAGCAGCTTGTCTTTTTCAAACCTTGAAAAATTGCTTACCAAGCGCGGACCTATCCACCAATATGGTTGAACATCTTTGCAACTAAAATCCTGCGGACCATAGGTTTCATTCCAGGTTTCACGGTATCCTTTGGTGGTTACTTTGTATTCTTTATCGCCGTCTTTTTTAAATTCAACACGTTCTCCGGTTTGCACTTTTTGGTAATCGGTTACGTATTTACGAATTCCGGTGAACGTGAAGTTTTTCGGATTCATAAACAGGTTCCATGGATTCAATCCAACAGTAACCGAACCATAATGATTCAAGCCTTTAAAACTATTTCCACCCAGGTTTACCAAACCATCTGCCATGTATTTAAACTTTACCAATGCCGGACCAACATGCACCGAAGCGCCGGCAGAAAGTCCTGCTCCAAGTCCATTGGCGTCCATTTCATTGTCGGTATAGTAATAATTCATGGAGTTCCTTACCATCCGAAAGCCAATTTCGGGACGAATATTGAACCACCTGGTTTTAAACAAAGGAAAAGAACCATGGAAATCGATATACATCATTTTAGCTCGAGAATACGCTCCCGAATCTGGTAAATAACCAAATCCGGTTAGGTTTCCTAAGGTCATTATTCCCAAGAACTCTGCATTAATGCCATGCATGGTATGGTTCATCACAAACCCATTGCGAGTTGCAGGTTGGTTTACCAGGTATTCAAAACCCAGGTAGGTTGATTCTTCGCGAATAGCATCACGTCCTTTGGGTTTGGTTTGATTTTGTTGAGCGGATGATGAAAAATGAGCGAAAACCGAAAGAGCAATCAGGGGTAGTAGTTTTTTGATATCCATAGGCCAAAATTAAAAATCAAAAGCAAGAAATGAATCATCCTGATAATTTTTTTCAGTTCGACCTAAAACAAAAAAGACCCTGCAAGGTTACTCAGGATCTTTTTAAAAAGAATTTCTAACGTCTACCTCGAAACGTTGATGAGATGTCGTGACAGCTGTCCATCTTCAAACTGAAGCATCAGGATATACAAACCGGAGGAACGATCGTGAAGATCAAACTCTATTGGCATACCGCCAACCCGATTCAAATCGGCATCCTTATAAATTACAAGTTTTCCAGTGGCATCAATTACTTGAATTGTGCGAAGTTTTGGACCATTTTCAGGCAGTTTAACGGTAAACAATCCTGCAGATGGATTTGGATAAACGATTATATGTAATTCGCCTTTCTCCTTTGCCTCTGAAACCGAGGTTGCTGTTCCAGGAGATCGTGACAACAAGAAATTGTCGGCAAGCAATGGCGAGTTTTTAGCCGCAGAAGCGTACAATCCTGTGCACGGCAGTGGCGCAACATAAATACTCATATCTGCGGTATCGCGCATACCATCCGATGAAACAGCTACCAGTCTTACCGTGTAATAACCTCCCGTAGCATAAACCTTTCCATAGGTACTTGAGTTGCTGCTATCTAGAGTTCCATCCCCGAAATACCAGTAGTATTTTGAAATCCAACCCGTACCTAAGTAATTGGACTGGTTATAGAAATTGAAGTTATTACCTGAAATACATTGAATGGTATTGTCGGTTGTAAATCCTGCACTTGGACCTTTTGAGCCCGGCTTGATATAAACGTTAGCAGTTGCAGAAGCAGAACAACCGTTTCCATCGGTTGCAATTAAAGTTACCTGAAATACACCGGTATCCGAATAACCCTTTAAAGGACTATGTTGGGTTGACGTGTTACCATCGCCAAAAATCCAAAGGAAGCTCAAGTTGCTTCCCGGTGAGGTATTGTCGAAATCAACCTTATTTGAATTGGGACAATCACAGGTGATGTAATTGAAGTTAAAGCTGGCTCTTACTGGATTGATAATACCATTCACTGAAATTTCTTTAACAATGGTATCTGCACAACCATTGGCAGATTTAACAATCAACCTAACAAAGTAAGTTCCGTTGATTGAATAGGTATGCGCAGTTTGAGCAGAGTTGCTGGTGTTGTTAAGTGAGCCAACGTCACCAAAATCCCAACTGAAAGAATCGGCATACAATGAAGTTGAGTTGAAGCGAATGGTTTTGCTGCAATTGTTGCCTATTACTTGAAAATCGGCCACAGGAGCAGGATTCATGATGAAAATTTCGGAAACCGAATCACGGCAAATTCCATGCTTTGCAACCAATTTATACAAATTGCCTCCAAAAGGCTGATCCAAGACCCAAAGTTGTGCTTGGGTGCCAATCAAGGTATCATTCCTGTACCATTCCCATGCGTTGGCATCCTTACTTAAATCAACCAATAAAATCCGATTTTCACATGCAAACTCGTCAATTCTGAATTTTGGTTCAGGAATGGTGGTTAACACTCCCGCAGGAGCATGAACAGTCAATGTAATGGTATCCACGCAATGCGGACCATTCATGGCAATAAGCCTAACCTGATACGTTCCGGCAACAGCATAAGCATGCACAGGATCATAGGTGCTATCCAAAGGCGATCCGTCACCAAAATCCCAAATAAACTCAGTGGCAGCCCAACTGGTGCTCACAAATTTGATGGCATTACCACAACTTAAGGTATCATAAGTGAAATTAGCAGTAGGTTTTGGCCCTGGAAATGGGAAAACCGGACCTGTTGCTGGTCGACAAATTCTGAATTCTGGCTGTCATGGTACATTCAGTGCCAGCATAAAAACGTGCATGTGAAGAAGGTTTTACTTGTACTTGTTGATAGGCAGTATCTTGGCAACCGTTGGCAGCTACTGCAACTAGTCGAACCAAATAAATTCCAGCAGTATCGTATTCTTTGCCATAAACAAAGGTATTCAAGGTGTCTGTTGTACCATCGCCAAAATCCCAATAGTATTTAGGAATCCAGCCATTACCAAAATATTGAGAAGTGTTATAGAATATAAAACTATGGTCAACAAAGCATTTCACCGTATCGTCTGGATAAAACGAAGCTTGTGCTCCAGATTTTGTTTGCGAGATCATTACTGTTGAACTCAAAGAATCAATACAACCAGTTGACGAAACTGCAACCAAAGTAACCGGGTAAACACCTGCTGTTGAATAGGTTTTAGAAGGATTTTCCTGGGTACTTGAAGAGCCATCATGAAACCTCCATACAAAAGTTGAAGCGGAGGTCGACAGATTTGTAAATCCAATTTTATTTACGCAAGAACCTCCAATATCGGTTTGGGTAAACGATGCACTTGGCATTACACCTGAATCATCAACCACAATTGTCTGGGTAAGTGTATCAAAACAAGTTCCATTTGAGGTAATCAATCTCACATCAAAACTTCCATTGGATGAGAATTCGTGCATTGGCTCAATGGCGGAGCTTTCATTCAACAAACCAGTTGTGGGGTCTCCAAAATTCCAACTCCATGCACTATCAAAATAAGAGTAATTTTTAAATTGAACCTTACGCGTACATTTCAAAGGAACCTCACTAAATACAGTTATTGGTGAGGGTGGTACGGTAATCACCTGAGTAAGGGTGTCTGCGCAATTGGCACCTGAACCCTTAGCAATCAGAGAAACATAATGCACACCCGGACCAAATGAGCGCAATTGATTGTTGATGAAATTGGTACAAACCTGGCCATTTCCAAAATCCCAAATGTATTCTATGGCATTCGTAGAGGTATTTGTAAAATCAAGCGTTCCCTTGCAGTCTGCTACTGTATAGGTAAATCCTGCAACAGGGAAAACAGGTCCGGAATAGGTCAATGATTTGGTTATTGAATCCGAGCAGCCAAATCCATTAATAATTAGCTTAACAGGATAAGTTCCGGTTGCTAGGTACGTCTTTTTGGGATGAACATCATTAGAACTGGTTCCATCACCAAAATTCCAACTTACCGAACTGTAGTTGGTACTTGAATTTGAAAACAAATACTCGCTTTGGCACAAAGGCAATTCAAAACTAAAATCTGGAACGCCAACTTCACCAACAAAGACAGTAGTTTCCGAGGAATCTTTACAGCCTTGAGAATTTGTTGCAACCAGCTTAACCGTAAAAGTATCACTTACTAAATAGGTATGCGTTGGATTATCGAGAGGGGAGGAGTTCCCATCTCCAAAATTCCAAACCGAAGCATATGCACCAGGTACTGCATTGGTAAAAGTAAATGAATTACTGAGCAGACACTGCAAGGTATCGTTTACAGAGAACATTGGTGTAGGATGTGAGAATACAGAAACAGAAACTGTATCTGAACTAAAACACATACTGTCTGACAATACACTTAAAACAACCTGATAATTTCCAGGATTTGAAAAAGAATAGGTTAAGTCTTCTTTGCCAATAAATGCAGTATCCCAAACACCAATTATTTCATAGGTTGATAGCGAAATTCCACCAGCATTTCCAACGAAGCCATTTTCAAAATGGAATGAATTATTGGTTAAACATTGTGAACCCTGTGTTACAGAGAGCCCTCCGGATGGATTAGGAAACACATTCACCTGAATCGTATCGAAATCAACACAACCACTTAAGGTGTCAAATGCTTGAAGCCTTACTTCATAACTTCCGGATGCCGCATAACTGTATTGCAAGGTTCCGGAAAAGAGGGTATCTCTTGATCCATCACCATAATTGAATTCATAACCAACATGGGTGGCAAAAGAGGTTGGGACAAATTCAAACCGATTGTCTTGCAAACAACGGGAAGTGGTGCTAACAGAAAATTCAGGACTTGGCAATTGCCCCACCGAAACCAGAGCATATACGCTATCTACACCACAATAGGTTGAAGTTTTATAGGTAATGTATGAGGTGCCAATGCCGGTGGAGGTAACCAAACCTGATGCATTTACAGTTGCTACCAAAGGATTTGAAGAAATCCAAACACCACCAGAAACACTGTTACTGAGTTGGGTTGATTCACCAATTTGACACAGTATGGTGTCTCCTTGAATTGCACTTGGGTGTTCCGGATAAGCATGAATGGTTAATGAATAGGTATCTGTATTCGTACATTGACCAACTACGACTTCGTAGGTAACCGTATGCACACCAGCAGAACTTGCAGCTAAATTGATTACACCTGTAGATGGATTGATAACCAAACCTGCCGTACCTGTGTAAGTTCCACCCGCATCGCCAACAAGTGTTGGACTAGCAGTTCCCGTTTTGCAATACACCGAAGCAGGATAGCTTAATTCGGGAACATTACAACCTAGAGACAAATAAGCGGTTGCCGGACCAAATTCAATTCCTTCACTATTTCCATAGGCCTTATTTTGGCGCACGCTTGGGCTTGAGCATCCGGTTACATCGGTTTCATAAGTTAGCGAGATAGAACCCGAAGCTGGAACAACATATTGCTGACTTGTTCCAAAACCTGGACTAAGACCAACCCAGTATTGATTCCCATTGCTATTGACAAGAGGCACAGAAAGTGAATTTGATAAATTAATCTGACTACCCGCAACGACAGGATTTGAAATTTGCATGCAGGGAACAATACTATCACGAATGCTACCTACAGAAATAGTTTGATTGGAAGGATTATTCAAGGTAACAGTCCAACGAACCTTTCCTGCACCAAAACCACCATCACTGGTAGCACTTGGAAGAAAATTGGGACTTGCGGATTTAGTTATATAAATAGGTTGACTGGATGCCGGGATAATTTGGCTAGCCGATAAACCAGTGTACTTGAATTTTTGACCGGATTTTGCTGCAGCCCAAGGGTACACAGTTACAGCAGGACTTAAACCTTTCACATACCAGGTGTACTCCACCGTTACCAAATTGTTGGTAGAATTGGTTTCACCATTCACAAAGTGAAGGCTGTCTTTGTAACCAACCAGATTTACAACCTGGGCGGTTCCGGCAGTAATGCGCGAACCTACAAGTCTGAGTGCATTATCTGGGAAATTAGCATTGCAATTGGGCTGAAAAAATAAGTTTGTATTGTTTCCAAACTCATAAACAACGGTTTGAGTAAAAGTTTGGCCCACAAAAATGGATGGAGTGCTCAGGGTTGATGAAATTGCCCGACCAGCAGCATTCGCAGTTAACAGGGTGTTGGTTGTAATGGTTCCGTTTCGAGTTACTGGTGCATTTTGCGCGCTGGTTACACGTAATACGTAATTTGCAGTCTTTCCATCAAATGGGGTTCCATTCAAACAAACCAATGAGTAGTCCACATAAAAGTAAACAGGAACCTTTTTACCAGCAGGAATTGACGAAAAAGAGCGAATTGAATCTGTGGGCTGAATAAACAAAGAGCTGTTTGTTCCCGTGAATCCATCAAATTCAACCTGAACATTGGTCAAAGTTTGGGCTCCATTGTTTGTAATGGTGAACGACATCCAAGCGCCCCGAGGTCCTTGTCCATTGCAGTAATTGGCATCAATCCACATCACCTCTTGGGAGGTTAACTGTATCGTTTGCGACTTGAGTCCCGTTATCCAAAATAGACTGAACAACAGAACATTTAAGTGTAATTTTTTGAGCATAAGGTTGCGGGAATTTAAACCAATAATTTCCCGGAGACTGTAAATAATCCTTCAGGTGTCTAAGGAATATACCAGTAAACATAAATGGGGTTTAGTTGGTTGTTTTTTCTATTCGGGCTGCATGGGATTTAGCTGATAATTTTACAAAGACAGAAACTATCCACAGCCTTTTTCAAATCGTACAAAAAATTGAGTTGGAGGAAATCAACAGTCTAACTCCAGAATTATTACTCATTGAGCCACATAGTAATTCGTGGTTAATTTGTTAAAATATTTTTTGTGTGGGCTTGAGACGCGTTGTATCTTCGGCGCCAATAAATTTTTACACTTCTCCATGCTAACCCTTCGCTCCAAAGCTCTGGACATTGTTCAAAACAGAAAGTCAGTAGCAATCAACAAGATATCCGACAAGGTTTCGGATTTCTATGCTGTAAATGTGTTCACCGATTATGCCATGAAAGAGTTTCTTAACAAGGAAGCTTACGAGGCAGTTCGGGATGCCATCAAAAAAGGTCAGAAAATTGACCGTACCATGGCCAATCAAATTGCATCCGGCATGAAAAGTTGGGCATTGAGCATGGGAGTTACCCATTACACACACTGGTTTCAACCCTTAACCGGCGCAACTGCCGAAAAGCATGATTCCTTCTTCGACCCTTTGGAGGATGGAAGAGCAATTGAAAAATTCACAGGCGGTGCCTTGGTTCAGCAAGAGCCTGATGCTTCCAGTTTTCCAAACGGCGGTATTCGCAACACCTTTGAGGCTCGTGGCTATACTGCATGGGATCCTTCATCTCCAGCTTTTATTATTGAGAATGTGGGTGGAAAGACATTATGTATTCCTACCATTTTCGTTTCCTACACTGGTGAAGCACTTGATTATAAAGCTCCTTTATTAAAAGCCTTGCATGCAGTTGAAAATGCGGTTGTTGAAATTTGCTCCAGCTATTTCGACAAAAACGTAACCAAAGCGCATGCCTCCCTGGGCATTGAACAAGAGTACTTCCTGATTGACGAAGCCATGTGGTTTGCTCGTCCGGATTTGATGCTTTCAGGAAGAACCGTTATTGGCCATTCTCCAGAAAAAGGACAACAGTTGGAAGACCATTATTTTGGTTCGATTCCTCCGCGTGTATATGATTTCATGGTAGATTTTGAAAACGAAGCCTATAAATTGGGAATTCCGCTCAAAACGCGCCACAATGAAGTTGCTCCATCGCAATACGAATGCGCTCCAAACTTTGAGGAGGTAAACCTTGCAATCGACCACAATCAGCTGTTGATGGATATCATGGATAAGGTGGCAACCAGACATGGATTTAAAGTATTGTTTCACGAAAAACCTTTCTCAGGAATTAACGGTAGCGGTAAACACAACAACTGGAGTTTAATCACCAATACCGGTGTGAATCTGCTTTCTCCAACCAACAATCCGGAAACCAACCTGCAGTTCCTAACCTTCTTTGTGAATGTAATTAAAGCTGTTCACGACCATGCTGATTTGTTGCGTGCTTCCATTGCAAGCGCCGGCAACGAACACCGTTTGGGAGCAAACGAGGCACCTCCTGCAATCATGTCCATTTTCATTGGTTCACAATTAACTGATGTAATGGAAACCTTGTTTGGAAACAAAACCAGCAAGAAAACCAGTTCTGCAACTGCAATCAATGTAATCAACATTCCAGACATCCTTCTCGACAATACCGACCGTAACAGAACTTCTCCTTTTGCCTTTACTGGCAATAAGTTTGAGTTTCGTGCTGTAGGCTCAAGCGCCAATTCTGCTAATGCCATGATCGTGCTGAATACAGTTATGGCCAACCAATTGAAGAAATTCAAAGCCGAAGCAGATGCCCTAATCAAAAAAGGAAAGAAAAAAGAAGAAGCTATTTTGGAATTGCTGAAAGGGTATTACAAATCGAGTAAGAAAATTCTGTTTGAAGGTAATGGTTATTCCGATGAATGGGTTGTTGAAGCCGAAAAACGTGGCCTAAACAATATCAAAAATACACCTGAAGCATTGAATGCTTATATCAGCAAACAAAGCCGTGAGCTCTTTGTAAACAACGCGATTTTCAGCGAGAAAGAATTGGAAGCTCGCTATGAAATTATGCAAGAGCTGTACGTGAAGAAAATTGATATTGAAGCAAAAGTGCTTGTTCAATTGGCCGTTTCACATGTTATTCCTTCGGGTATTGCTTACCAGCGTAATTTGTCGGAATGCATTTCGGCCATGAAGGCTGCCGGTTTGAATAAATCTGACTATGAAGTACAATTGAACATGGTTAAAACCATTTCAGCCCATATCAAAACCGTTCAAACTAACGTAGATAAAATCCAGGCTGAGCTCGATAAAGCCCATCATATTGAAGACACTTACAAGCGCGCACTCGCCTTGTGCAACAAAGTGAAACCTTTATTTGAGCCAATTCGCAAAGGTTCGGATGCTTTGGAGTTTATGATTGACGATGAACTCTGGAAACTTCCAAAATACCGCGAAATGCTGTTTATCAAGTAATTGATATGAAAAGGCAGGATAATTATCCTGCCTTTTTTTATTTTTAACCCAAAATAAAGACCTCTTTTAGTAAGGAAATGCCTAAAAAGGCTTTTTTACTTTGTTTTTTTTAATAAAATTGCGGTCTATACGTTTACTACACCCATGAGAAAAAGTTACTTTCTTTTGACCCTTTTCGCATTTGTTCTCCTTTTGGCAGCCTGTTCTAAAAAAGGCTCCCTTTCTGCGGCACGCGAACACTTTGAAAAAAAGGAATATTTCCTGGCTGGTGATAACTACCGGAAGGTTTATTCCAGCAGTAAAAAGAAGGAGGAGCGTATTGAAGCTTCCTACCAGGCAGCTGAATGTTACCGCTTGATTAACGATAATAAAGCAGCTGACAGCTGGTACCAAAAGGCCATAAAGCTCAATCCGAAAAATCTGGAAGCTCAGTTAAAACTGGCTCAGGCGAAAAAGCGGATTCAGGAATTTGATAAAGCAATTATCGAATTCAAAAACTACCAGAAAATGGGTGGAGAGGTAAACGTTGAAAAAGAAATCAAGGGCTGCGAAAATGCACTTACCTGGAAGAACCAAAAAACCAGGTATATTATTGAAAATGTGAAAGGTTTGAATACCCGCTGGCAGGATTTTGGCGCTGTGTATTTCAAAAAAGACCAGCTCTATTTCACTTCCGACCGCGAAAAAGGAGTAAGCAGCAACCAATACGGCTGGACCGGAAACTGGTTCACAGATGTGTACACAGTTACCTATAAAAAAGATAAGAAGAACCCGAACAATATCACCTATCAGGCTCCGGTTCTTGCAGATAAAAAAGTACTTAACGGAAAAATCAACGAAGGCGCTCTTTGTTTCGATTCGCGTTTTACCACTATGTTCCTCACCCGTTGCAACTACGACAACAATGGTAAAGGAAAAAAATGCCAGCTTTATACCTCAACACTTTCTGGTACAGAATGGTCTGAACCTGTTTTGATGCCTTTTAGTCTTGATTCATTCTCTTGTGGTCAACCAACCATTACCAAAGATGGTCAAACCTTGTACTTCAGTTCGGATATGCCAGGTGGCCAGGGTGGAAAAGACATTTGGATGGTTACCTACAGCAAACGCGGAAGAAGCTGGGGAGATCCTGTAAATCTTGGTCCTACTGTAAATACACCGGATGATGAAATGTTCCCATTCATCCACGAAGACGGAACCTTGTATTTTTCATCTAACGGCCATACCGGCTTAGGTGGTCTTGATATCTTCTATACCAAAGGTGAAGCTACAGACTGGAGCGATCCAATCAATATGAAATCTCCTGTTAACTCAGGTGGTGACGACTTCTCTATCATCGTTGACAAAGACAAAGAAAGTGGCTATTTCTCTTCCAACCGCGATGGCGGTCGTGGACAAGACGATATCTACCGCTTCTACATGAACCCACTTATCTTCAACTTGAGTGGCGTAGTAAGAAATGCAAAAACTCGTGAAATCCTTCCGAATGCAACCGTTACAATCACTAGCAGTTCGGACACAGGTAACATCGTTTTCAAAACCGATGAAAGTGGTTCTTACAAACTTCGTTTGAAAGCTAAAACTGATTACGAATTGAATGCTGTTAAGCAATATTTCTATGACAGCAAAATGGCCTTCCAAACTACCAAAAACCTGGAAGTATCAACTGATTTGGTTCAGGATTTTGATTTGATTCCGTTCAATTTTGATTCACTTATCAAATTGGAAGGTATTTATTATGGTCTTGATAGTGCAGACATCCGTCCTGCTTCTGCCTTGATTCTTGATACCTTGATTATGACCCTGAACAGGTATCCAAATCTTCGCATTGAGTTGGGTTCACACACCGACTGTCGTGCAGATTCAATCTACAATATTCAACTTTCTCAACGCCGCGCAGATAGTGCAGTTGCATACCTGATGCGCCACGGCATTGACTCCCTTCGTCTGATTTCAAAAGGATACGGAGAAAACAGCTTAGTTAACCATTGTGCCTGCGAAGGACCAAATGAGCGTATTCAAGCCAGAAAATGTACTGAAGAGGAGCATCAGCTTAATCGCCGTACAACAGTTAAATTCCTGGATTTGGATTACAATCCAAAAACCAAAGAAATTGTTGCTGATCCGAACAAACCAAAAGGAGCTGGCCGTCCTGGGCAACCACCAGCAAGAAGGCCTGGTCAACCGGCGCCTCGACGATAAACGTAAAAAGGCTGTCTGATTCCAGGCAGCCTTTTTTCATTCAAAACCCCAAGAAACCTTTATCCAGAGGGCTTTTCCAAAGAACATGCAACCTTAAACCAAGACCCTGTGACAAAACATGTGCAGAGCCTCCGCCGTTTTGCTTATTTTGTAACCCCATGAAAAAACTACTCATTGTCCTGTTTCTTGTTTTTGCAGCCATCTACAATTCCCTGGCTCAGGACAAACCTCGTCCTTGGGCATTTGAACTTGAACGTGCAGATATGGCTTACAAAGCCAAGAAGTTCAATACAGCTGCAAACCTGTATCAAAAGGTTTACCCCAAGGTAAAGGACCAAGACGAGAAACAGCTGGTGCTGTTTAAAATTGCAGATAGCTATCGCAAAAGCAATAATTTTAAACAGGCCATCAAATGGTTTGAAGAAGTAGTAAACAGCAAATATCCTGACCCTAAAGTCTTATTCTCATACGGCCAATTGCTTAAAAACTTTGAACGCTACGATGAAGCAGGAAGAGCCTTTTATGATTTTTTGTTTGAAGTTCCTGGAGATGCATTAGCCAAAGATGCCATGGCCGGCTGTTCTATCGCCTCAGAATGGAAAGCAAATCCACAAAAGTTTACCATCACCAACCTTGAAAACCTGAATTCGGAGTATAGCGATTACTCGCCATTTTGGGTGAACGATAAACTGATTTTCACTTCGTCACGGAAAGAATCTCAAGGCTCTGGAATTTTTGAATGGACTGGCCAGAAATACAGTGATTTGTTTGAAGTGAATTTAACCGGTAACGACAAACCATCTCCCATAAAAAGTTTGAATACCGATTTCAACGAAGGTGTTGCCTGGTTGGACGCAGAAGGAAGATCGGCCTATTTTACTCAATGCAATGGAATTGATGGAAAAGGCTTGAATTGCAAAATTTATGTGAGTTATTTCAACGACAACAAATGGACTGCACCGCAAGCTTTACCCTTCAACTCGGATAGCTTTTCTTGCGGCCACCCCGCTTTTAGTCCGGATGGAAAAACGCTTTTCATTAGCAGTGATAGGCCAGGAGGTTTGGGAGAGAAAGATATTTGGATGGTACCCTTCGACCCGGTAAAAAACAATTGGGGAGAACCCCAAAATCCCGGAAATGCAATCAACTCGGCAGATGATGAATTATTTCCTTGGGTAGATGAAAACAATAGCCTGTACTTCGCTTCCAAAGGCCATATCGGCATGGGAGGTTTAGACATTTTCAAGGCTGAAAAAGCTGGTAATGGATTCAGACCTGCTGAGAACTTAAAATACCCCATAAATTCCGGAGCAGATGATTTTGGATTGATTATGTTACCCGAATCAAAACGAAAACTGCAAGCTCCCTTTGCCTGGTTTAGCTCAAACCGCGAAGGAGGTAAAGGCGACGATGATTTGTATTCAATCAGCATAAAACCATTTGTATTTTTGGTAAAAGGCCAGGTAAAAGAGCGTGAAAGCAACCAAGCGATGAGTGGAGTTCAGGTTGAAGCCATGGATGAAAATGGAAAAACCATTCTTCAAACCAAAACAAACGACAAAGGTGAATTTGCAGGTGAAATTCCACTCAATACACTTGCCAGTTTAAGCATCAAGAAAAATGGATTTTTAAGTCCGGCCGCTGTTCAGCTCAACAGCATGGGCGTTCAAAAAGATACAACGGCCATCTTGAATTTTCTGTTGGATGCCATTCCAACCCAAGACATTGAAATTACCATGCAAGGCATTTATTACGACGTTGACAAATGGGATATCCGCTCGGATGCCCGTCCGGTGCTCGATTCCTTGTCGAATGTATTGAAAGCCAATCCCAGTCTCGTAATTGAACTTGCCTCGCATACCGACAGTCGCGCCCCGGCTGAATACAACCTGGAATTATCGAAGAAAAGGGCAATTAGCTGTGTAAATTACCTCAGTCAAAAAGGAATTCCCAAAGACAGAATGGTACCTGTAGGCTACGGCGAAACCAAATTGGTTAACGATTGCTCAGACGATGTGGACTGTTCGGAAGAGGAACATCAAATGAATCGAAGAACCACTGTTCGGGTGCTGAGGAACGACTACAAAAATAAAGGCAGATAATACCTACTTTTGCGCCAATGAGCGCGGATAAATACATGAGACGCGGTGTATCCTCCCAAAAGGAAGATGTACATGCGGCTATTAAAAACCTCGATAAAGGTTTATTTCCCGGAGCCTTTTGCAAGGTGGTTCCTGATTACCTGGGCAATGACCCCGAATTTTGCACCCTGATGCATGCCGATGGTGCGGGAACAAAATCCAGTTTGGCCTACCTGTATTGGAAAGAAACCGGCGACCTGAGCGTTTGGAAAGGAATTGCACAGGATGCAGTGGTTATGAACCTCAACGATTTGCTTTGTGCCGGTGTTTATACAGACATCACACTTTCCTCAACCATTGGGAGAAATAAAAACCTAATTCCGGGAGAAGTGATATCGGCCATCATTGATGGAACAGAAGAATTTCTGGCCAGCCTTGAGCCTTATGGAATTCGGGTTTACTCAACAGGAGGCGAAACCGCAGATGTTGGCGATTTGGTAAGAACCATCATCGTTGATTCTACGGTATGCGCTCGCGCGAAACGTTCAGATATTATTTCAAATCATCATATTCAACCCGGAGATGTAATTATTGGTATTGCCGGATTTGGACAAGCCCCTTGGGAAAAGGAATACAATGCCGGAATGGGCTCCAATGGGTTAACCATGGCTCGCCACGATACCTTATCAAACGACTACAGAAAAGTGACCGAGAGCTATGACCCTTTGGTGCCTAATGATTTGGTGTACACCGGAAACCTCAAGTTAACAGATAAACTTCCCGGCCATCCACTGGATGTCGGAAAAATGATATTATCACCTACGCGCTCTTTTAGTCCAATAATGCCTGAATTAATTAAGGCTTTCAAAGACCAGATTCACGGCATGGTGCATTGTTCAGGAGGAGGTCAAACCAAAATTCTGCACTTTGCCAATCAGGTTAAAATTATCAAAGACAACTTATTTGAATGTCCACCGCTGTTTGCTATGATTCAGGAGCAATCGGGCTCTGAATGGCAGGAAATGTATAAAGTGTTTAACATGGGTTGTTTGCTTGAATTGTATGTGCCCGAAGCTTCTGCACAAGCTATACTCGACTTTGTGAAGCAACTAGGCATTGACGCCCGCATTACTGGTCGTGTGGAGGCTGCAGCTGAAAAATCCTTGGAAATACACAGCGAAAAAGGAAGTTTCTTTTATGCTTAAGCCTGGAATCACAGAAAATTAACCCCAGTTCATTTATATTTACCCAACGCTATACCCATGAAAAAGATTTTAGTTACCGGCGGAACCGGATACATCGGTTCTCATACCGTAGTTGAGCTTCAGCAAGCAGGTTACCACGTATTGGCTATCGATAATTTCGACAATTCCTATCCGGATGTATTGGATAACATTGAAAAAATCACGGGCATTCGTCCCGATTTTGAAGAAATTGATATCCGGAATAAACAACAGCTAACAGACTACCTCTGCAGGAACAAGGACATCTCTGCAATCATCCATTTTGCTGCCAACAAAGCCGTGGGTGAAAGTGTTGCGAATCCTTTAAAATATTACGAAAACAATGTTGGCGGAACGGTTAACCTGCTTTATGCAATGGAAGCAGCAGGCATTCGCGATATTGTGTTTTCATCAAGCTGCACCGTTTACGGTGAAGCAAATCCTCCGGTAGATGAAAATTGCCCGATTCCTGTCGCCAATTCACCCTACGGAAACACAAAACAAATTTGCGAAGAAGTGCTTCGCGATACGGCCAATGCAAGCAACTTACAAGTGGTATCGCTGAGGTATTTCAATCCGGTAGGTGCGCATGACTCTGCATTGATTGGTGAACTTCCTATTGGTGTGCCCAATAACCTTGTACCATTTATTACTCAAACTGCAATAGGATTGCGCGAGCAATTAACCGTTTTTGGAAACGATTATCCAACTCCGGATGGAACCAATATCCGCGATTATATCCATGTAGTTGATTTGGCCAAAGCCCATTTGGCAGCGCTGAATTTCTTGCTTGAAAAGAAAAACACAAGCAATTTCTCGGTATTCAACCTTGGGACAGGACAAGGCAATTCGGTATTGGATGTAATTCGCTCTTTTGAAAAAGTAACCGGCCTAAAACTGAACTACAAAATTGGTAACCGCAGACCCGGTGATGTGGTTCAAATTTATGCCTCTTGTGAGAAAGCCCTAAACGAGTTGGGCTGGAAAACTGAACGCGATTTAGACAACTGTATGTTAACCGCCTGGGCCTGGGAACAAGCCTATGCCAATCGTAAACAAAACGCTTAATTTTATCCCATGAGCAAACGCAATATTTTAATTACCGGTGGTGCCGGTTTCATTGGTTCACACGTTGTGCGCCTGTTTGTAAACAAATATCCCGATTACCACATTTATAACCTGGATAAGTTAACCTATGCCGGTAACCTCAAAAACATTACCGACATTGAAAATGCACCAAACTATACCTTTATCAAAGCTGATTTGGTAAATGCCGCAGAGATAAACGAACTCTTTGCCAAGCATCAATTTGATTCGGTTATTCACTTGGCAGCAGAAAGCCACGTGGATAGAAGCATTACCAATCCCCTGGATTTTGTAATGACCAATGTGGTTGGAACCGTAAACCTCCTGAACGCCGCAAAAGAATTGTGGAAAGGCAACATGGAGGGTAAATTATTCTACCATGTTTCTACCGATGAAGTATATGGCTCTTTGCACGATGGAGGGTTTTTCCTGGAAACAACTCCATACGACCCACAATCGCCGTATTCTGCATCAAAGGCCAGCTCCGACCATTTTGTACGCGCTTACCACAACACCTATAAAATTCCGGTGGTACTGAGCAATTGTTCCAACAATTACGGACCCAATCAATTCCCTGAAAAACTCATCCCGCTCTTCATCAATAATATTCGCAACAACAAGCCATTGCCGGTTTATGGAAAAGGCGAAAATGTGCGCGATTGGCTTTATGTAGTGGATCACGCTCGTGCCATTGACGATGTTTACCACAAAGGAAAAGTAGGCGAAACCTACAATATCGGTGGATTCAACGAATGGAAAAACCTGGATTTGATTAAGGTAATCTGCGCCACTATGGACCGCAAGTTGGGCCGTGAACAAGGTGAGTCGGAAAAATTAATCACCTATGTAACCGACCGTGCCGGACACGATTTACGCTATGCCATTGATGCCAGCAAAATCATGAACGATTTGGGATGGAAGCCAAGCCTTCAGTTTGAAGAAGGAATTGACAAAACAATTGATTGGTATTTGGCCAACCAGCAATGGATGGACGAAGTTACCAGCGGCGATTACGCCAACTACTACGATAAAATGTACGCCGCTCGCTAGGCAAAATCAAATACCCGGGAAGTCAAATTTCCCGGGTATTTTTTTATTCATCTTCCGACAAAAGAAATTCTTGAAGGCGATAATGCCCCAGAAAAAAAAGCATCCGCAACCCCGCCAAGGGTGCCACGATTGTAGATGAAGCAATTTGGCTTTGATTGATTGCGAGGGTTTAGATTGAGGTTGTTTCAGGAATTTTAGGAGCGGCAGTGTGCAATTTTAGGTGAATTTTTTGGGGTTCTTCCTTGCCTGAGGGGGTGGAGTGGTACCCCGTGAAAGGCGGAGCGGCAGGTGTTGCTTGGCAAGAGCGACCACAGGAAGCTACTTGCCAAGCTTACAACTGCCAGCTTTGCCGAAGCGGCGTACAAACGGAACACCCGGCTGTCCGGGCTGAAACGTTTTTTGGATTTTTACGAAGCTTTTGATGCCCGGGCAGACAGGCCCAAATGCACTGGAAACGAAGTTTAACCCGGAATACGCATTTGACCATCTATTACTGGCCAGTAACCTGAATAATGCAAATGCTCAGCTATTACGTTCCAATAGGCCTGTGAAATTGCCCGTTTCTCTCCCGCAACATACCAAAATTGGTATGCCTTACTCGCGAAACTGTCAATTTCTTTGGCCTTTTGGCCCTCATAACGCTGCTCATTTGCACCATTCAGGTTTTATGCCTGTGAAATTGGGCGTAAACTCAGTTTCCCTCACTCACCATAAAGATGCATTATGCCTTGCTCGTGAAACTGCCAATTTCTTTGGCCTTTTGGCCCTCATTACGAAGTTCAAATGCCTAATCCGGGTTTAATGTATAGACTCGCGGGTTTGTGCATTGGATATTCACCAATTTCTCGGTTTTGCAATCAGGGAATTCGGTTTAACTTTACCCTCCCAAATTCATGATTCCACAGAGTAAAATAGAGGAGATAATTTCGGCTGCGCCCATTGAACAGGTGGTGGGAGAGGTAGTGAAGCTGAAACGCGCCGGCTCGAATATGCAAGGGTTATGTCCTTTTCATACCGAGAAAACGCCTTCGTTTTCGGTTTCTCCATCCAAGGGAATTTTTAAATGTTTTGGCTGCGGCAAGGCCGGAAACGTGGTGAATTTTGTGATGGAAAATGAGGCTTTGGGTTACCTGGAAGCCTTGAAGTCGCTCGCCGAACGCTATGGGGTAGAATGGCCGCGTCAGGAAAATTTTAATATTGACCAGGAACGGCAGCAGAAAACTGAAAAAGAGAGCCTACAAGTAATAAACAATTGGGCTGCCAGCTATTTTGAAAACCAACTCTGGGAAACAGAAACAGGCCGATTGATTGGTCTATCTTATTTTGAAGAGCGTGGATTTCGGGAAGATATCATTCGTAAATTTCGCCTGGGATATGCGCAGGAGGAATGGTCGGCTTTTTACGACGAAGCCCTGAAATCGCAGTTCAACGAAGAAATTCTTTTAAGCAGCGGTCTGGTAAAAAAATCGGAGCAAGGGAAGGTATATGATGCTTACAGAGGACGAGTAATTTTTCCGATTTTAGGCTCAACAGGGAAAATGATTGCCTTTGCCGGGCGGCAACTGAAGAAGGACGAGAAAAGTCCGAAGTATGTAAACTCGCCCGAGACTCTGCTGTATCACAAAAGCAATGAGCTGTACGGCCTGTTTCAGGCGCGAAACAGCATTCGCAAGGAAGATTTTGTTTACCTGGTTGAAGGTTATACGGATGTAATTAGTTTGCATCAGGCGGGCATTGAAAATGTAGTTGCTAGTTCAGGAACCTCGCTTACCGAGAATCAGATTAAACTCATTAAGCGCCAAACCGAACATGTTACCGTTTTGTACGATGGCGATGCCGCGGGCATAAAAGCCAGTTTGCGCGGGATAGACATGTTGCTGGAGCAGGGCCTAAATGTGCGTGTGGTTTTGTTTCCGGACGGAGAAGACCCGGATTCCTATTGTAAAAAGGTAGGTCCCGAAGAATTTGCCAACTACCTGAAGCGGGCGGTTCGCGATTTTATTCTGTTTAAGGTAGAGTTGCTGCTAAAAGACAGCGGCAAGGATCCCATTAAGCGGGCAACTGTTATTCGCGATATCATTGAAAGCATAAGCAAAATTCCGGATGCCATTAAGCGGATGGCATTTGTACGGGAATGCTCGGTATTGCTGGATATGAATGAGCAGGTATTGGTTACTGAGCTCAACAAATTGCGCACCACTTTTTTGGGAGAAAAAGAAAAGGAGTGGGTAAAAACCGAACCAGAGCAACTGAACTATGAGGAAGAAATTCAGGAGCTGGTTCAAAAAGACAAGGGGTCGCTTTACCAGGAGCAACACTTGCTGAAACTTATGATTTTGCATGGTAACAGGGAAGTGCGAGGCCAGCGATTTCTGGATTTGGTGTTTTCGATGGCGGCAGAAGGTCAGATTGGATTTGAGAATGAAGTGCCTCATGTGATATTGGGTGAAATTCACCGCTTGGCAGCCTCGGGAGAACCAGTAACCGAAGCTTGGTTTAAAAATCATTCCAACCCTGTGGTTTCGGCCTTTGCAGCCGATGTGTTGATTGACCGCTATACTATGAGTCCGAAATGGGAAACCAAGTACGATATTATCATGGAAAAGCCGGATAAAGTGATTGAGAATGATATTGAATCTTGCTTGTATTACCTGCAATTGCATGTGGTTAGGAAATTGTTGCTTGAAGGTGTGGAACGCTTGAAGGAATTGGCCGAGCAGCAACGAGAAGAGGAACTAAAAGTAGGCATGGAGATTGTTCGCTTATTAAAAGAGCGAGAAATGGTATTAACGAAGGCGAATGGTTTGGTAATTTTTCAATAAGCCTAAACTTGCTACCTTCGCGGCCTTATGATTAGCATTGGAGTAATACGCGAAGGCAAAAAGCCCTACGATAAGAGAACCCCATTAACACCTGCACAATGTGTAAGTGTAATGCAGTTTTTTCCGGGAACTAAAGTTGTGGTTCAGCCTTCGGGGCACCGCTGTTTTAAAGACGAAGAATATGCTGCTTTGGGCATTGAATTGAATGAAGACCTAAGTGCTTGTTCAATTTTATTAGGTGTGAAGGAAGTTCCGGTGGATCAGCTATTGCCCAATAAAACCTATTTGTTTTTCTCGCATACCATTAAAAAGCAGGCGCATAACAGGAATCTGCTCCGCGAAATCCTGAAGCAAAATATTCGCTTGGTAGATTATGAAACTCTGGTTTGGGAAGCTGGAAATCGCATTATTGGCTTTGGCCGTTTTGCCGGCATTGTTGGCTCCCATTATGCCTTGTTGATGTGGGGGAGAAAGCATGGCTTGTATTCGCTTAAAGCTGCACACGAGTGTCGCGACATGGCCGAAATGTTAGCTCAGTATGAAGGCATGAATCTTCCTCCTATGCGTATTGTGTTGTGTGGAGATGGAAGGGTAGGACATGGCGCGCTCGAATTGCTTCGGAAATTGAAAGTGCATCAGGTGAGTCAGGAAGAGTTTTTATACCACGATTACAACGAGGCCATTTATGTGCATTTGCGCAGCGAGGATTACTACGCCCATCGCGATGGCAGATTTTGGGATAAGAGTGATTTTTACAAGCATCCTGAAGATTACGAAAGTGTATTTAAACCCTTTTATCAAAAGGCTGATATTATGATTAATGGCGTGTTTTGGAAAGATGGAATTGCACCTTTCTTTACACACGAAGAGATGAAGGGTGCTGATTTTCGCATAAAAGTTATTTCGGATATTACCTGCGATATTCCTGGTCCTTTGCCATGTACCTTGCGCAGTACTGTTATTGGAAATCCTTTTTATGGGTACAATCCCATGTTGGAAAAGGAAGTAGAGCCCTTTTTGCCCAATGTAATTGATATGCAAACCGTGGCCAATCTGCCTTGCGAATTGCCGGTAGATGCATCCATGGAGTTTGGTGAGCAGTTGATAAGACATGTATTGCCAAGTTTATTGGTTGAAGACAGTGAGCATATCATTGCCAATGCAACCATTGCACAGGATGGGAAACTGACCGAGAAATTCAAGTACCTGGAAGATTTTGTGGCTTAAGACAATTTGACGGAGAAACCGGCTTGGTCTGGTTTTGGTGAACTAAAAGAAATGGCGAGAAGAAGCTACAACAGTAATGGTTCTTTGGAAAAAGAACCTGAGAAAGTGAAGATTACCAAGGAGTCGTTGAAAGAAACGCTCCATTTGTATTCCTACATAAAACCCTATCGAAACAAGTTTTTTCCAAGCTTGGTATTTATTGCCCTTTCGGCGTTTACCACCATGTTGTATCCGCTATTTTTGGGAAAGATGATTGATGCTGCGGTTCCCGGCGCGGCGGCGGAGGTTCAGTCGCCGGCTATGGGAATGGGTTCAATGGCCAATTACCTGGATTTTACGGGTTGGAGTTTGGGCGAAATATTGGTGTTGATGATTGGTGTTTTGGCCATTCAATCTGTGTTTTCATTTATGCGGATTTACCTGCTTACGGATGTGGGCGAGCGCTCCTTAGCCGATATGCGTCGCGATTTGTACAGCAAGTTGATTAGTCAGCCCATGTGGTTTTTTGCCGAACAGCGAGTTGGCGATCTAAGCAGTAGAATGAGTTCGGATTTATCGCAGATACAGGATGCCATTTCATTTACCTTGGCCGAATTTCTAAGAGGCATATTTACGCTGTTGATTGGCTTAAGTTTGATATTCATCATTTCAACCAAACTTGCTTTGGTGATGTTGGCCGTAGTTCCTTTGATTGCCGTTGTTGCTGTAGTTTTTGGCATGCGCATTCGCAAAATGGCACGAAAAGCACAAGACCAATTGGCGGATAGTGGAAGTGTGGTTCAGGAAACTTTCTCGGGCATTACAGTTGTAAAAGCCTTTACTGCCGAAGCCAGAGAATTGGCGCGGTATTCAAAGAGTATTTTTGCGGTGGTTGATACAGCTATCTCCAATGCGCGTTACCGCGGAGCATTTGTGAGTTTTATGATATTCTCGGTATTTGGTGCCATTGCCTTTGTGGTTTGGTTTGGAGCCAGCATGATAAAAACCGGTGAGTTGAAAATGGGCCAGCTTACTTCTTTTGTTATTTTCTCGGCCTTCGTAGGGGCTACTTTTGCCGGTTTTGCCGATATGTTTTCAAACCTGCAGAAAACCCTGGGAGCTACTCAACGCGTGCGGGAATTGCTGAGATTACAAGGTGAAGATGTTTCCTTGGACGACCATCAGCAAAAACAAAAGCTTGATTTGAAAGGGGAAGTTGAATTGCAGGATATCCGCTTTTCTTATCCTTCGCGTCAGGATGTGGAAGTATTGAAAGGTTTAAGTTTGAAAGCTTTGCCCGGCCAGCAAATTGCCTTGGTAGGACCAAGTGGTGCCGGAAAAAGTACCGTGGCCTCCATTTTACTTCGCTTCTACGAGCCAGGCGGAGGGATGCTAACCTACGATGGCAAGCCTGCAGCGTCTTATTCATTAAGTGAATTACGTTCGCAAATGGCGTTGGTGCCGCAGGAAGTAATTTTGTTTGGCGGCAGTATCCGTGAGAATATTGCATACGGAAAACCTTCAGCAACAGAAGAAGAAATTCATGAAGCTGCGAGAAAAGCGAATGCTTCCGGGTTTATTGAGAAGTTTCCGGAAGGATACGATACCTTGGTTGGGGAGCGGGGAATTCAATTGTCGGGAGGCCAACGCCAACGTATTGCAATCGCCCGTGCCATTTTGAAAGACCCTTCCATTTTGATATTGGATGAGGCCACATCTTCATTGGATTCTGAAAGCGAGCAATTGGTACAAGAAGCTTTGGATAATCTGATGAAAGGCCGCACCAGCTTCGTTATAGCACACCGACTATCAACCATCCGCAATGCCGACCAAATTGTGGTTATTGACAAAGGGCGGGTTCAGGAAATGGGAAGCCATGCTGAACTTGTTGCCAAAACCGATGGCGTTTATAAGCGCATGATTGAGATGCAATTTGATTGGGATTAAACCTTCATTTGATTCATAAACTCTTCCTTTTTGCTGCGGGAAATGGGAATATGTGTTCCATCGTCCATTTCAAGCCAACCTCCATCCTGTTTGTTGAGCCTCTTGATAGCTCCCATATTAATTAACCAGGATTGATGAATGCGGAAAAAGTTCTTATCCTGAAGCATTTGCTCAAAGTCTTTCAAGGTTTTAGACGCGATTAGTTTTCGTTTGTCGGCCAAGTGAATTTCGGTGTAATTGTTGTCAGCTTTGCAATAAAGGATTTCTGAGATATCAATAAAGTCAATTCCGGATTGAGAAGGAATCGCAATTTTAGGTTTGTGTAGATTAAGGCCCTGAATATTCAGTAGCAATTCTTCAATTCTTGATTGTTCCTGTTTATCACTAATTCGTTCTAAAGTTCGGTTAAGTGATTCTTCCAACTCCGCCCGCACAATAGGTTTCAGCAAATAATCAACGGCGGCATACCGAAAGGCACGGATTGCAAATTCATCGTGAGCACTTACAAAAATAATGGCAGGGTAGGGTTTGGTTAGTCGTTCCAGCAATTCAAAGCCACTCATGCCCGGCATGTGAATATCAAGGAAAATTAAATCGGGTTTAATGGAGGGTAATTCCTCAAGGGCTTGAAAAGCGTTTTGAAATACCTTGTAAACTTCAAGTTGAGGAAAGCTTTTTAGATGCCATTCCAGAACTTCTGATGCGTTTTCTTCATCATCAATCAATACAGTTTTAATCATGGTAGGATTGGATTTGAAATTGGACAATTACACAGGTGCCGGAAGGATTTCCAGATTCATCATGCAAATCGTTAATCTGGATATTGGCATTTGGGTCTAAAAGCAGCAAGCGTTCTTTGGTAAGTTGAATGCCAACCGATGCAGAATTTCGGTGGGGTTTGAGCCTAGCAGCTTGGGCACGGCCAATTCCATTGTCGTTTATTTCAACCCTAAGTACATTGTTTTCCTTGCTGAATTTTATGAATAGCCTTCCGTTTTTTTCTACCTTATTCATAATTCCATGCCAAATGGCATTTTCTAAAAAGGGTTGAAGTAACATGGGTTGAATTTGGTCTTCGTCGGTATTTACATGTTCACTCAATTCAATTTCATAGGAGAATGCTTTATTGAGTCGAACCTGTTCCAATTCGAGGTAGTAGTTAAGGAACTGAATTTCCTTACTCAGTGGGATTGTTTTTTCGTTGCTATGGTCAAGAATCATGCGAATTAACCGAGCAAATTTACTGAGGTAATCCGATGCATTTATTGGGTCGTTTTTTATAATGTACCTGTTGATGCTATTCAAGCTATTAAAAATAAAATGCGGGTTCATTTGGCTGCGTAAAGCTTTTAAATCAGCCTCCAGACGTGCTTTTTGAAGTTGTGATTTGCGGTCGCGTTCCTGTTTTCGGAATCGGATAAATAAGATTATCAGCAAACTGCTTACGAGTAAAACCAGAAGTTTAAACCAAAGTTGCTGGTGCCAAATGGGACTCAGTTCAATGGACAAAGGCATGCCTTCAATCCAATTGGAAGAATCATCTTTCTTCCAAACCCTAAAGGTGTATTTTCCTGGATTTAGATTGGAGTAAACTGCATGTCCATTGTTTAAATCCGATTGCCTTTGAACATCTATTCCTTCCAATTGATAGTGGTAACTCGCTTTTTTGTCGGGTAAAAAACTGCCAAATTCTATATCAAGAAAGTTTTCGTAGTGTTTTAAATGCAGCGTTTCCGGTTGCCTTGGGTTAAAGGCTGATGCCATTTTTTGATTCACCAAAACGTTCACTACACCAAACCAATCTTGGTCTTTTTTTGAATAGTCATCTTTACGAAGAATTACACTATAGCTGTTTCCAAAGGCCCATTCATTGGTTTCAGGAATGTAGTTTGTTTGGAAGTACAATCGCCCATCGGGAAACGAAATGGATTGCAATTGATTGGAAGGTTCGTGGTATCGAATCAGGCCAAATTCAGAAATGAGGTATGTGCCGGTTGGAGTTTGGTAAATGTCTTGAAAGTTTGAGCCTCCTTGAAGTTCTTTGGTTGTTAATTGAATTAATTCGGGTTTTGATTTGAGCGGATTTTTGAGGAGAAAGGCTGCTTCAAAATTCACAAGAAGCCAATTGCCCGATTTTAGTTCGATACAGTTTTTTAAACCGGGTAAATAGGGGAATTTGTATCGAATAATTTGATGTGTTTCTGAGTCGGCAATTAACAGTTCTCCACCTTTATTGCATGAAATAAGGTATCTTTCTTTCAGAAAGACCAAGTTCCCGTCGGCTTGGTTTAATAAATTTTTTGCATAAAAACGTTGTACGGTTTGAAGGTCCTTTGTAAGTACAAATGCAGAATCGTTTGAAACCAAAATGAGTTTTTGGTTTTGAATAAATCCACGAATGATTTTTCGTTTCTGAATTAGGTTTTGAAAAGCTATGGGTTGTGTAATGCTTCTTGTTGCAAGGTTTAAAATGAACCAGCCATTCGTAGATTGGATAAGCCAGTTTGAGTTGCCAAGTGAGAAGGCTGTATTGAAATAGGCATCGGTTGGATAGGGTTGTATGACCTGTTTTTGTGAAAAATCTGAATTGAATAGAAATAAACTGTTTCCATACAAACTCAAGGCGAGGTGGGTTTTTGAGGGTGGGTCAAATTGAATGGAATGGAGTACGTTTAGTATTTCTTTTTGAGGCTCAAAAAAGTAATAGCGGTTGTCGAAAATTTCTGATTTCAAGCGTAGTATTCCTTGGTCAACTGTGCCAAGTAAAACATCTCCAGAATAGGTTTTAAAGCAGCGTTTAAAATCTTGCTTGAATTCTACAGATAAATCATTTCGAATGCCAGGCATGGAAAGTAATTTCTGCTTTGAATAATCAAACAATAAGATTCCGGCATCTAAAGAAGCAATTAAAAACAAGCCCGGTTTTGCTTCACACATGTCTAAGAAAATATTGTGTGTGCCACGGTGTTTTTTTAGCTTGTGAATTAGAAAACTTGTGCTTTTAAATGTTCGAATATTGAATTGGAGTAAACCACTTCCCCAGCTACCAACAAGAAGTATAGAATCATTCGCCCATTGCAATGAGGTGTAAAGTTGAAACGGATTTCCCGGTGATTTTGATTCAAAGATTCTCGACTTACCCGTTTTGGGGTTGAATTGGAGAATACCTGCCCAGGTTGAAAGCCAAAGGTTTCCATCCTTTGCCTGGGTAATTGCGTTTATTCGATCGGCATTTTGTCGGAGATGAAATTGCTCCTTCGGGGCAAACTGAAATTGGGTGAGCTTTTTATTTGCTTCATCTAACAGATAAAGTCCTGCTTGTTCTTTTTCATTTTCGTTGTTGCAGCCAAGCCAAATTCGGTTTTGGGAGTCTTTAAAAACTGAATTTATGCGCCTGGGTGAATTGGGTATTTTCTTTTGAAGGTTGATAATTTTTCGTGTATCAGGCTCGAATATTCCCCAGCCTTCCGGATAGCAGGAGAACCAAATGCGGTTTGAATCGATGACTTTCAAATAGTAAACTTCACGACTGAGTGTTGAGTCGAGCTGATGCAAGGAATGCAGGATATAGGAGTTGCCTCGCCATTCTGCAATTCCGTTTTGGTTACCGAAAAAGCAACGTCCATCAGGCAATTGACAAATACTTTCAACATTTTTTAGCTCGCCCTTATGCAATGAAATGTCGTCTGAAGTAAGAGCAGGGTATTGCGCAAAAGCCAGCCCTATCCCTAGAATAGGTTCAAGGAAGCTTATCAGTAAGAATAAGCAAAAACGAAAAGGCTGACGAGAAGGCATTTAGTAAATATACAACTTGTAGTTCATTTGCTATTCGGCAGTACGGGCACCGCGAATGCCGTAGAAAGTTTTTGATCTGTAAGCGTCAGAAATGGAATTACCATAAGAATTCAGGTACCCAAAAATCTGGTTGGGATTTGTGGAAGGGGCTTGCCTGAAGAAACTTATTTTCCCATTGTTTACATTCATTTCATTCCCATCATAACAAAATCCACCTCCTCTAGTTATAAACTCCCTGATTGTCCAATCAACATTGGAATTATCTACTTTGAATGTACGTTCGTTAATACTCCAAGGGTATCCCTGAAAGGGATAATATGGATAGGTTGGAATAGTTGTAAATGGAATGCTGCCATTTCCATGATTTCCTTGGTAGGTGGTTATTGAGCTATCGCTTGTGTTATACACAATTTCTAAAAGGTTTCCACTTAATTCCATTATTCCATAATAGCTAGCTCCGGCGCTTACTCTACTGCTATTGTTAGTTGCAAAAATTCCATTTCGAAGTGGTCTCTTAAATAGGGTATCAATATTGCCATTTAGGTTCCCACCTGCAATTGATTCACTCTGTTTATATTGGTTTGAAAGAGAAATATTTCCTGATCTAATTAAATTTCCATTCCCCCAGGCATATTGCCCTGGTTGGGGGTATAAAGGGCCTCTTGCTGCTTTCTCAAATTCAAGGTCGGTCATTGGTCTTAATGCCGAAAATGCCAGGTACATGAAGTAAATATGTAATGTGAAGCCTCCAATTGCTATGGACTCTCCATCATCCACTTCATTGAATATACCATTTCCGTTGGCATTGCATGCAAAAATTGCTGGTTGGTTTTGGGCCAGATTCCCGGGGTTTTGTATACAAATAAAATTCTTAAACGGGTATGGCTTATTTGGTTGACCTTGAAGTGTTAATGGAAAAACGGATGTGCCTGCTGGTTTATTAATTGAATCGGAATAGTTATACCCAATATTTTGAAATGCCCATGTTTGTTGAGCGGCAGTTAAACAATTTAGGAAATCACGAAGGGCTCCAGTGCTGAGTTCATATTTCATAGTGTAGTAGGGGTAGAAACCTGTAGGATAGTTGTTGTGGGGTTGTAATTGAACTCCGGCTCCTGTATTCAATAATCCAGAATTTGTTCCTAATGTAACATATTGGCCTCCTCCAAAAACATAATAAGGATTACTGCTTTGCCCATCTTTATAACTCCCTGTTGTAGCTCCATCTCCCACATAAAATCCACCAACGGGTACATACACCATTTCCAATGCAAAAGCCTTCAAATCAAAACTTCCTAATTGGGGTTGAACACCAACTTTGCAGCCTGTTAAGCTTACATTTCCTACACCTAAGTTGCTTGCATCTCTATAAATGAAAACACCTTTTTTGTCTGCTGGTACAGAATAGGTAAATCCGCTGGGCAGGGTTATGTCGAATCCGGTTAAATCCAAATGGTACCAAATTCCTCCATCGTTGTATTTAAAAAAGACCCAAGCTGCATCCCAGTTGTTAATTGCAGTGGTTCTCCAGGAATTTTCCCAACTCAGGTCAAAATCAACCGTAACCACACCTGATGTGCTGTTAAAAGTGGTTGCCAAATTGTTTAATTGAATGTTGTTGGCTTTGCTTGAAAGGCTTTGTAAGCCAAGCAAAATAAGTAAAAGGTAAGTTCTCATATCACTTTGTATTAATTTATGGTCGGATTGTTATTATGCCATTCAGGCTATTTAAATCAATGCTTGGGTAGTCTAAAAAGTCAACCGATGCATCTCCGTTTAAATCGCTGCTTAGGTAGCCAAGCTCTCCATTTAGTGCATCTGTATCCAATTGAGGATAGTCTAAAAAATCAATGGAGCCATCTTGATTGATGTCTCCCGAATACAAGCCCCAAACCCCATTCCCCAAATCGGCCAAATTCCCTCCATAGGCTTTTGAGCTTGCATTGTGAAATAGGTAGCTCCCATTGCTCAACAAAGGAATTGCAGATGAACTCCAGGTTTCAATTGAATTCCGGTGGTGAAGACTTAAGTACACATTGCGGTTTAGGAACTGTGAGGGGAATTTACTTTGTGCAAGTCCATTTACACTTAAGCTGCCAATCCAGGCATACAAACTATCATGGTTTCCTGAATCGGAATGAATTTGAATGGTAACAGTATCCGCTATCAAGCCGCTAATTAGAGGATTAGCCTGATTGGGGGCAGGTATCATAGTATTTGCCCCGAGGTATAATCCTTGCAGAAAAAAATAAATCTCAAAAGAAATCTCGCTTTGTAAAAAAGCCATGTGAAAACCTTGATTGCTTCCTCCCCTGAAAATATTCGGTCCCAAGTCAGTATGTGGAATAGCAAGTTCACTAATTCCATCGCCTGAGCCACCTTTAAATATAGGGTCGCTTTGAAATGCCAAGGCTTTAAACAGGCTGATTTGTCCTTGACCATTCCCTCCCCCAAAAATGTTTTCCCCAATATTTATTCCCAGGATACCCAATTGAGAATCTCCGTCTCCAATGCCACCTGTAAAGGGTGAGGGGAGATTGAATTGGTTTGGGGCTAGCAATTCTACTTCTCCTCGTCCATTCCCGCCTATAAAAATAGAAAGGCCTATGGTTTGATTTGAAATCAATTGCATCACTTGTCCTCTTCCATTTCCACCTATACAAAGAGCCGGCCCAATGTCTTGGTTTGTTTTTTTAAATAGGGCTTCTCCTTTTCCAAAACCTCCTCCAAAAATGCTGTTACCAAGTTGGCTATTGGCAACACTTCCCTGAAATTGACCAGTACCGATTCCACCTCTATAAAGTTGATGTCCCAAGGGGTTTGCCAACGAAATTTGACTGCTGAATCCTGTACCTGTCGCTCCAAGAAATATTCCTTGGCCTAGCCATTTTTGAAGTGTCGTTTGCATATTGACACCTGCTCCATTTCCTCCTTTAAAAATGGAATTGCCAAGCATTTGGCTTGAAAGGCTTCCTAAATGGCCACCTTGCCCGTTTCCACCTCTAAAAATCGAATTCCCAAAAACTTGAGAGTTATTTTGTTTTGTCTGAAAGCCATTTCCACTTGAACCTCGAAAAATAGGGTGGCCAAGGTTTTGAAGTAATTTTGGAAGAGCAATTTGACCTTTTCCGGTTCCTCCCAGGTACTGTGCTGAAAGTTCAGCAACGCCACTGCCAAAAAGAAGTATGAATAGGAAAAATCGCATGTCCAAAAGTCAGGGAGTGGAAAGACGATTTTTTGCCAGTTGAGTAGTTAGCTCCTTAGGCTGGTAGTTGGTCAAAATGACCTAAAATATGGTGGAACAGGAGAGCTTGAGATTCAGCTTTACCCGAAAAATTTTTTCAATTCGGAAATTGGGATAAATTTGTTGGCAACCTAAATCCGCAAAACTTAGCATTGTTGCTGATTTTTAAGGCTTTAAACAAATACGAAAAACCCAATGGCCGAATTTCAACTGGTGATGCCCAAAATGGGCGAGAGCATTGCAGAAGCAACCATTATCCGCTGGACAAAAAACGAGGGAGATCCCATTGCTGTTGACGAAACAGTGTTAGAAATCGCAACCGATAAAGTGGATTCAGAAGTTCCTTCCCCCAAAGCCGGAATACTGAAAAAGAAACTTTTTAACGATGGTGATGTGGTGGCTGTAAATGCTCCCATTGCAATCATTGAAATGGCAGGCACTGCTGCCGATGCACCTGCCGCTCCTGTAACCACAGCACCCCCTGCAGCACAACCTGTTCAGCAAATTCAGCAACAAGTTGAACGTGCAGCTGTAACAGTGGCGCCTGTTGCCGGCGGAAATCGTTTTTACAGTCCATTAGTACTTAATATTGCCAAAACCGAATCCATTTCGATGGCTGAACTGGAAACAATTCCGGGCTCTGGTAGTGAGGGCCGTGTTACCAAACGCGATATTTTAGCCTATGTGGAGACACGGAAAACGCAGCCTGCCGCTCCGGTTGCAACACCTGCGCCAGTAGTTGAAGCAGCAGCACCTGTAGCTCCTGCTCCGGTTGCTACTCCACCGGCAGCTGAAAAACCTGCCGCACCAGCTCCGGCAAAACCAGCTGTTTCTGTGAATGGTGGCGATGAAATTATTGAGATGGACCGCATGCGCAAGCTTATTGCCGATCACATGGTAATGAGTAAGCAGGTAAGTCCGCACGTTACTTCATTCGTAGAAGCCGATGTTACCAATATGGTGGTATGGCGTGATAAGGCGAAGAAAGTTTACGACAAGCGTGAGGGTGAAAAAATCACCTTTACACCTATGTTCATCGAATGTGTTGTGAAAGCCATCAAAGATTATCCGATGATCAACGTATCTGTGGATGGCAAGAACATCATCAAACGTAAAAACATCAATATTGGAATGGCGGCAGCGCTACCAACCGGAAATTTGATTGTTCCGGTTATCAAGAATGCCGACATGATGAATTTGGTCGGTCTTACAAAATCGGTAAACGATTTGGGTAGCCGCGCCAAAAACAACAAGCTTGCCCCGGATGAAATTCAGGGTGGTACTTTCACTTTAACCAATGTGGGTGGATTTGGAAACGTTATGGGAACACCAATTATCAACCAACCTCAGGTGGCCATTATGGCAACGGGTACCATCAAGAAAAAGCCTGCTGTGCTTGAAACCGAGATGGGTGATGTAATTGCTATTCGTCACATGATGTTCCTTTCATTAAGCTACGATCACCGTGTGGTTGATGGTTCACTGGGAGGCAGTTTCTTGCGCCGCGTTGCCGATTACATGGAAGCCTGGGATATTAATCGCGAGATTTAATTTCAGAACGAATAAAACTTCAAAAGCCGGTTGTTTATTCAATCGGCTTTTTTTTGGGTTTGATGAATTGATTTTTGATTGTTAAAAAATTGAGGACAATACAAGTAAAAATTGGGGAAATTGTCGCTTAACTTAGCAACTTAGAGAATTGCTCCAAATGCGGAAAAATTTAACCATCGAGGATTTAGTTACTGAAGCTCAGCTTTTTTGTAATGAGCAGTCAATTAGGCAATACAAAGAGCTGTTCGGTGTGACAGATGGAAAGGCTGTTGGAACTTTTATTGAGCAAAAGTTTAAAATGCATTTGTTGGAACGCTTTGATGTAGAAGTTGGTTCTGCAGCCCAAGGTATCGACCTTCCTTCTGATGCTATTTCTACTGATATTAAGGTGACTTCAATTAAGCAGCCTCAGTCTTCTTGTCCTTTTAAAGATGCAAGACAAAAAATCTTTGGCCTTGGATACAATTTGTTGGTATTTGTTTACGACAAGGAAGATAATGCTAAGAAAAAGACCTCAACGTTGAATTTTGTAAGCTGTTCCTTTGTTTCAAAAGAACGAACTGCTGATTATACAACGACCTATAGGTTGCGCGAAATGCTAAGTGATAAAGCAAATGAGGCAGATATCATAGGTTTTTTGCAGGATAAAAATATTCCAGCTGATGAAATTACATTGGCTGAATTGGCAAAACAAATACTTAAAACTCCACCTGAACAAGGTTATTTGACAATGTCAAATGCATTGCAATGGAGATTGCAATATCAACGAATAGTAAGCTTAAATGAAGATGTTTCTGGAATAATTAAAATTGTGGACTTCAATAATCAGTAGTATGAAGGTTTTTGAAGCAAACGTTTCAATTAAAGTTCTCGAATTTTTCTCAACTACCTTGGGACGTGTTAACTCAATCACGGAGTTGAATGAAATTATTTACAGAACATCGGGTATTATCAACTTTCTTTCTGATGATATAGAGTATGGAGAATTAAAGGAGCGAGTATTACTTTCTGAGAATCTGGTTGAGGAGCCAGACAGAACTGAATACGGAGATTTTCAAACAAATTCACAACTTGCATTTAAGGTTGCGGAGTATCTGGCGTGCCAATCGCTTTCTCCGGAATTGGTTATTGAGCCAACTTGCGGTAAGGGGAATTTTATTCTTGCAGTGCTCCATTACTTTTCCACTGTTAAAACCATTATTGGTGTTGAAATTTATAAGCCTTATACCTGGGAATCAAAGTTTTCAATAATCGATTTTTTTCTTTCCAATCCAAATTCAAATAGGCCAGATATTCATATTTATCATTGCAATGTTTTTGATTTTGATTTCCGTGAATCAGCAAAAGGCTATTTAAATTCGGAAATCTTAATCATCGGAAATCCACCTTGGGTTACAAACTCAAAATTAGGTTCCTTAAACTCTAACAATCTCCCAAGGAAGTCAAATTTCAAGAATCATACGGGTATCGAAGCAATCACTGGAAAAGGGAATTTTGATATTGCTGAATTTATTGCTTCTTCACTCATTGATACTTTTCAGAGATTCAAAGGCAGCTTGGTATTTCTTGTTAAAAATTCAGTTGTAAAGAATATTGTTTTTGATCAACAGAAAAGAAAGTATTCTATTTCTGCAATGCAAAAACATGTAATTGATAGTAAAAAAGAATTTAACGTTTCGGTAGAGTCGTGTTTATTTTACTGTCGGTTTAATGCTTCGCCGGAATTTCATTGCGTAGAGTATGATTTCTACTCTAATCAAGAGCCCCTTCTGAAATTTGGGTGGTTTGAAAATAAGTTTGTTTCAAGGATTGATACTTACAAGCAGGTTGGGCAGTTTGATGGCGCTTCTCCTTTAATTTGGCGTCAAGGCTTAAAGCATGACTGTTCATCAGTAATGGAGTTGGAAAGAAAGAATGATACTTTTTCAAATGGACTTCAAGAGGAGGTAAGCATTGAGGAGGATTTAGTTTATCCCTTACTTAAAAGTTCTGATTTGAAGGGGAAGGTACTAAGCAGAACGAGGAAGTTTACGATAGTCACACAAAAAAACATTGGTCAGGATACAAAATACATCAAATCACAATACCCAAACACCTTTTCTTATTTAAATGCTCACTCAGATTATTTCAATTCTAGAAAGTCGAGTATTTATGTTAATAAACCTCAGTTTTCAATTTTTGGGATTGGTGAATATTCATTTAAACCCTTTAAAGTTGCAATTTCAGGCCTTTATAAAACCATGCATTTTTCCTTGGTATTGCCAGTAAATGAAAAGCCAGTAATGCTAGACGATACTTGTTATTTTTTGGGGTTTGATAAATTAGAATTTGCGGTTTTTACTCAGATTTTGCTGAACTCAGAAACAGTTCAAGAACTATTGAGGTCAATAACTTTTCAGGATGCTAAACGCACTTTTACAAAGGATGTATTAATGCGAATAGATTTGCTAAAAGTTGCCGAAGGAATTTCCATGGACTATTTAAATAGCCAGCTGAAAGACTTAAACCAAAAGTTTCATTTGATACTAGATTCAAAATTGTGGTTCAATTTCAAGAGAGAGTTGACTCCAGTTTCCAATACTCAGTTGGTCATGTTTACTTGAGTTTTCAATTCTAATTGCATATTTTAATCACTCCAATTTTGTTTTATTTCATGTTCAGCAACAAGGTTGTCATCTTTCCTTAATAGGCTGGAATAGATTAGAATTGGCCAGTTTTTGCCATAAGCTACTTTTTATTAACTTCCAGAAAATTTGAACTGCATGCGTATTCTTTACTCCATCTTGATTTTGGTTTTCCTGAACCTAAACCTTTGGGCACAACAAGAGGAAATTCAAGGTAAGACTTTCGTTCTCCCACTTTCCAAAAGCATCAACCTTAGTACTATTCCCGATTTGCCGGATGCGCGCATCATTTCATTAGCTCCTTCTCCGCTCACCGAGCTCAAATCAAAAAAGCTTGAGTTGGACCAACTGCGCAGCGCAAGAACCATTCAGCCCACAACACTCAACAAAAAGGCAACAGCGGTGAGCCCCCAGTTAAGTAATAATTTCAATGGAAACGTTACCCAAGGAACGCCAAACGACAACGACTTTGCCATTTCAAACGGCAAGTTGATGATGAGCGTGGTAAATCAAAACCTTAACGTGTATAACGATACCGGTAGAATGGTTTTTGGAAGAACTCTTGCCTCTATTGCTTCCTCCCTGGGTTCACTTAACCGCACCTACGACCCGCGTGTAATTTATGACCCCGATAAAGACCGTTTTGTTCTGGTATTCTTGCAAGGTTCATCCAGCATTGATACCCGAATTATTGTAGGATTCTCCAAAACCAATGACCCTGCCCAAGGCTGGAATTTTTATACCATTCCGGGTAATATTACCGGGGATAGTTCATGGAGTGATTATCCAATTATTGCGCTTAGCAAGGACGAATTGTTTATTACCATCAATCGGCTTAAAGACAATACCTTTTGGAAGAATGGTTTCCTCGAAAGCTATATCTGGCAGGTTGATAAAAACAAAGGCTTCAATGGCGATTCACTCATCACCAAAAACTACAACAACATCAGCTACCAGGGAAAATCCATTTGGAGCATTTGTCCGGTAAGGTATAGCCACAAATTGGAAGGTCCCGGTATGTGTTTCCTTTCTCACCGACCCTCCGATTTGAGCAACGATACGGTGTTTTACCATTACATTAGCAATACCATTGCAAGCGGACAAGCCAAGTTGATTACCAAAGTATTGCGCAATCCGCAACCTTACGGACTTCAGCCCAATGCCCTACAACCTAATGGCAAAAAGCTGCAAACAAACGATGCCCGCGTGCTTAGTGCAATGATGGTGGATGGCATGATTTACTACGTCGGAAATACCATTGATCCGGTTTTGTTCAGTCCAGCTGTGTATTTTGGACGAATAGGGGAAACCTGGACAGAAACTCCCAAATTAGCAGGCACCATCATTTCCTACGATTCCTTAGACTTGGGCTATCCAAGCATTGCCTATGCCGGCAGTGGAACCAATGGCGACCACAGTTGCATGATTACTTTCTCGCATGTTTCGGCTAAGCATTTTCCGGGAACTTCCGTGGTGTATGTTGACAGAAATTTCAACATCAGCGCTCCCGTTTTTGTAAAACGTGGCGAAGGAAGCATTGCCCTTTTGGGCGATACCGTTGACCGCTGGGGCGATTATACCGGAATTCAAACCAAATTTGATGAGCCCGGAGTATGCTGGCTCAATGGGTCTTGGGGTACAGCATCCGGACAAAACCGCACCTGGATTGCACGTGTGGTAAACAAAGACCCTTTGTTGGGTATCCAAGATGAGTCTGCATTTTCAGAGATGAATTTGTTTCCCAATCCTGCCAGCGAAGAGTTCCGTTTCCGCTTTTCTTCGCGCGAAAAACTGTTGGTTGATATTGAACTATATGACACCAAAGGAAATCGGCTTGCGATTTTAAATAAAGACTGGGTAAGGCCCGGAGAAAATGAATTGCGGTTTTCGGCACAACACTTGCAGGCTGGTATTTACCTATTGGTTGTAAAACATGAAAACAAAACATTGGGTACTCATCGCGTGCTTATTGCTCATTAAACTAACGGCTTGTCGCCAAGCCAAGCCTGTTCATGTGGAGCATCCAAAACCTCAAACTGAATCCCAAACCGATTCCTTGAAGCGTTGGCTGGACCAAGAACGGCAACGCAGGCAGGAGCAACGAAAAAATGACTGATACGTACGCATTCATTTACCATACCAAAGCCGGCAAAGGCCGCTTGCTTCGCTCCATGCCCTTTATTCGGGAATGGGTGCGGCAGAAGGGTTATCGGGTAATTTGGTTTGAAAATGGCTTGCCCGGGAATGTGGAAGAATTTACAGGAATTGTATTGGCAGGAGGGGATGGGTCAATCAATTTATTTTTCAATGCATTTCCAGCGATAAAAATTCCGGTTGGTCTAATCAGAGCCGGAACCGGTAACGATTTTTACGAGCATCTCTTTGGCAAGGGGCACAGCCTTGAAGCCCAATTGGAGCGCGCCTTCGGCGCGCCTCACTTCCCCGTCGATGCCGGAATGTGCAATGGCCAAATCTTCCTCAATGGTCTTGGCATCGGCTTCGATGGAGATGTGGTGAAATCAGGTCTTGGTAAACAGTTTTTTACCGGAAAAACAGCCTATTTTAGCACAGTTATTGCTCGCTTGTTTGGCTATCAAGAAACGGAAGTAAGCATTCAAACCAACCAAAAATCCTGGTCAGGACCCATGTTTATGCTTTCGGCAGCAAACGGAAGTACCTATGGCGGCGGCTTCAAAGTTGCTCCGCATGCCGATATGCAAGATGGGCTTTTGGAATTGGCTTGGGTAGAAAAAATTTCGCTTTTGCAACGCATCCGTTATTTGCCCGTTATCGAAAAAGGAAAGCACCTCAATTTGCCCTTTATTCATTATTCCCAAGCCACAAAACTTGTTCTGAGCAGCACAAAACCCTTGCACGCACATCTCGATGGCGAATGGTTTGAATCAACCCGCTTTGAAGTGCAAGTTCTCCCTAACCATTTCAATATTCGCGGCTAATCACATACCGATTTTGGGCGTGCCCCCATCAAGTTCGGTTTGAGGGGGAAAAGTCCGTACGGGGTCGTGTCGTTTGCTCCAATACGGGCAGCTGCAAGCCACGGGGCTGTAGTGGCTTAGCCGGGCTTCCTACCGGTCGCCGGCACGCTCACACAGCCCCGGTCCCGCAGCAACCCGTATTTCCACTTCCGCCACTCACGCATTCCGTTTCATTCATCAGGTACGTAAAGTTGTAAATTGCCGCGCACATTTCCCGGCAGTGTTTGTTAAAGAGTACTCGGATAGTCAAATTTTCGGAGAAAGGTATTCTTTGCATGACTTTACCTTTCCAAATTCCTGAAACATCATTTCCCTTGGTAAAATGGAGCTTTGGTTTCAATCCACAACTGTGATTAATGCCTCGGCTTGCGTGTGGGAAACAGTTGGAATTAGGATTATGAATTCAATAAAATAACAATCCAACTAAGGGCATTTAAGAAATTCAAAACATAGTTTTTGTCTTAAATATCCTAGTTAAGGTAAAATAAGGTTATATTTTTAACCTTATTTGACTAAGTTTGCCTCTGTTATGGCATTATTTCCGTTTTCAGAAGAGCAAATTGTAGCAAGACTTCAGTTTGAAAATCCGTGGTGGTCCACCGGTAACCTCGATGCCTTTTATCAAGCATTCAATCCACGCCTACATGTGATGACACCAGGAGGATTTATTGCGTTTGCTAGCGAATAAACTTCAATTTCAGAGTTGGCCAAGAAAGAAGAGAGCAACTCCTTTGGTTCATCCGGATTCCGGGTTCAGTTGTGATAATCCTTCAAGTTCCATTGAAAGCCTCCCTCAGATTGCGCAGGTTCGACTGATATATCAGATTTGCAGTACTTACAATCCTTGTAAGCGAATTCAATAGCTCAAAAAATTGCGCGCTTTAGCGTGTAACCGAGCTTAATGATTTGACTGGAATTTTTCCGATTTGCCACATTTGACCGGGTAATCTGTATTCATGAATCAGATATGCTGGTAATTAAATTCAAAATATTATCCACCTAACCGAGGAGGTTGGCCTTGCTAGTATTAAACTTGCAATTGCATGGACGAATCAACAATCAATTCACTGCGCGATGCGCTTTCTTTCTCCCCGGAAAATATTCCACTGCGTTTGCACTTGGCTGAGACTTTTTTCAAACTCAACCGCTTGGATGAGGCTGAGGCAGAATTTCAGGAAATACTTAATCGGCAATCCACCAATGAGCAAGCCAAGTTTGGGTTGGCTCGTATTTTCTTTGAACGCAAAAACTACTCGGTTTGCAATGTGGTTTTGGAAGAATTACTCAATCAGGGAAATGCCCAGCAAGATGTTCATGTGTTGCATATTAAAGCCTTGATGGGTGAGAATCTTCCCCAGGAAGCCACTCGTGCCTATCAGGATATGCAAAAGCAGTTTCCGGGATTTGTAGATGAATCCATTGAGGAACAATTGCATGTTTCTGGCTCCCCCGATTTTGAGGAGGATTCCATAGATGAATACTTGGGTTTTATGAGCAAACCCGATACCAATTTTAGTCATGTTGGTGGCATGGAGCAGGTGAAAAAGGAAATTGAAATGAAAATCATTTTCCCGCTCAAGCATCCCGAAATGTACAAAGCCTATGGCAAGAAAACCGGCGGAGGGATTCTGCTTTACGGTCCTCCCGGTTGCGGAAAAACATTTATTGCCAAAGCCACAGCAGGTGAGGTTAATGCCCGATTTATTTCGGTTGGTCTGAATGATATCCTGGATATGTGGATTGGAAATTCTGAGAAGAACCTCCATGAAGTTTTTGAACGTGCACGCACCTTTGCGCCTTGTGTGCTCTTCTTTGATGAAATAGATGCCTTGGGAGCTTCACGCTCCGATATGCGTCAGAGCAATGGCCGGCATTTGATAAATCAGTTCCTGCAGGAATTGGATGGGGTTGATTCCAACAACGATGGCGTGCTTGTGCTTGGGGCAACCAATTCGCCCTGGCACCTCGATCCTGCCTTTCGTCGCCCAGGCCGTTTTGATCGCATAATTTTTGTTCCACCGCCGGATGAAGCTGCCCGCGAGTCGATCTTCCGCTTAAAATTAGCCGAGAAACCCATTGAACAAATTGATTATGCCAAATTGGTGAAAACCTGCAAGGACTTTTCGGGTGCAGATATTGAAGCCGTAATTGATATGGCCATTGAAGATAAGCTTATGGATTCCATTCGCGAAGGAAAACCTTTACCTCTTCAAACCAAAGACTTGCTTAAGGCGGTTGAACGACACCGCGCAAGCACCCGCGAATGGTTTGGTCAGGCCAAAAACTTCGCGGTTTATGCCAATGAGTCGGGCTTGTACGACGATATTCTCCGCTACATGAACCTCAAAAAATAATGAGAGACCAACAACTGCAAAAAGCACGGTTTTTATTCGACCAGCATCGATACTCCGATGCCGAGCCAATTCTTGGTGCCCTTATGGCTCAAGACCCCTCCGATACGGAAGTTATTGCCCTGCTTGCCGAAATACGTATTCAACTGGATGATTATGATGAGGCACTTCGCCTGATTGATTTGGGCTTAAATGCAGATGCTTCAATTGAATATTTCTTTTACCTGCGCGCTAAAGTTTACCTCTATACGCAGCAAGGAGATAAAGCTGTTTTTTGGATTGAAAAGGCCATTGAAATGGACCCGGTTTACGCCGCTTACCATGCTTTCAAAGCCTATATTCAATTGCATCGTAAGAATTTTCAGGAGGCGCTGGATGCAGCCAATCATGCCCTTTCTTTGGAGCCCGAAAATCTTCTGGCACTAAATACAAGGAGCAGTTGCTTGCTCAAACTGAATAATCCAGAGGATGCCTTTGAAACCATTGAAGGAGCCTTGCGCGAAGACCCCAACAATGCGTACACCCATGCCAATTACGGCTGGACATTACTTGAACATGGTGATACCAAAAAAGCACTCGAGCATTTTAGAGAAGCCTTGCGCAACGACCCGAATTTTGAATTGGCACAATCGGGAATGGCTGAGGCCTTGAAGGCAAGGTTTCCGGTTTACAAATGGTACATGAATTTCCAGTTTTGGTTGGGTAATCTCAGTAGCAAATACCAGTGGTTTGTTATCCTTGGCATCTATTTCGGGCAAAAGCTAATTCGCGCTGCCGGAGCAATTTCTCCAGCCTTGCAGCCCTTCACCACACCTTTGTTGATTTTGATTATGATATTTGTTTTTGGCAGTTGGATAATTACACCAATTGGCAATTTGGTGCTGCGCTTTAATGAATATGGAAAGTTTTTGCTGAGTAAGGAAGAGTCTATCAGCTCCTTGTTTTGCGGTGCGGCATTGCTTCTGGCCTTATTGAGCGGTATTACCGGTTTTATTCTTCCACAACCTTGGTGGATTACCTTGAGTCTGGTTGCATTTACGATGGTAATTCCCTTGGGAGGCATGTTTAACAAAGCCCGTTGGCCACATACCATGCTCATTATTTGTATTGGTTTAGGCGTTTTGGGTGCCTTGG
The DNA here is from genome assembly GCA_023151275.1 of Bacteroidia bacterium. Classification (GTDB taxonomy): domain Bacteria; phylum Bacteroidota; class Bacteroidia; order UKL13-3; family UKL13-3; genus CAISCU01. The sequence continues at coordinate 103,706 of JAKLJI010000010.1, forward strand.
CTGTAATCACCGAGATGCAAGGTGCTGATTTGGATAATCCATGGATTACGCTGTACGGGTTTGGCTTATTGGCTTATCAGTTTTTGCACAATTACTTAATCATTAACCGCGGTAATTTCCATTAAGATGAAACAGCTAGTTTGGGGTGTTTTTGCAATTGGTATGCTGGTACTTTTTAGCGCTTGTGAAGATGATACCTTGTTTTGGGGCGCATTAAATCAAGATAAGCAAGCCAGAACAGATTCGGTGGTGGTATTGCCTCATCCTAATTTGAAGGGTATGGTTTTTTTGATGGGAAGAAAGGTTCAGGGAAATACCTGTTTACCCGATAGCAGCTGTGAGTGTTGTTTGGAACGATTGATTTTTGTGAACGATTCGGAATTTGTTTCCATTGCCTATTGCCAGAAAAACGAAAGCTATGTGCGAGGCAGATACCATTACCTGGGTTCTCGCATTGTATTGAATTTTGGAGGATTTAGGAAAGAGAAACTCCATTTGGGAACTGTAGAAAATAAAAATCGTGAATCGGAGGTGAAATCTGAAAGGCAGGTTGAAACCAACCATTGGGAGTTGAATTACTTTGAATGCGAAGGAAGACCCGCCTTGGAGGATGAAGAAAATGTGTTGGTAGGCCTAAAGCAGGAGGAAAGCGCTGAAAGCTGGAAAGCGCAACTTGAAGAAATGGGGATTTAAGATTTGCTCGTTTTTAGGTTTATTGGATGGAAGAGAGTCTAATTGCTGTTACGGAAAACAACTAAGATTTGTTTAGCCTTAAATGACCAGTTTCTAAGTTCAATAGAAGGCTCGGATACCCAAATAAATAGTTCCGCAATTCGGAAATAAAATCTGGTTATTATTTTTTGTATCGTTTTTGTCAGGTTTGGCCTGATTTAAACGATATGAATAATAATACTAGTCTTCGTGGTTCAAAATTTTTGTATTATTTGTAGTATGTTTGTCAGGTTTAATCTGATTAAAGTGATATGAAACATAAGAATATTTCAACCAGATCAGGGGAACTGCTTGCATATTTTTATGCCCAGAATAGTTATTCTTTTGATTATTCGCAGGCAATCAATGCTTTGCCAAACTCAAAAGCAGGTTCGATTAGGGAGTTGCTCAGCGACATGACACGAAGAGGTTTGTTGATGCGTATAAAGGATGGTGTTTATTGGATTATTCCCTATGAACAGGATCCTGAAAAGTTTATGCCTGATTGGCACCTATTGGCTGAAAATTTGGTGAATGGCACGAAGCATTACATAGGTTATTATTCTGCAATGCAAATTCACAATTTAATTACGCAGCCATCTTTAAAGGAGCAAGTTGTTGTAGCAGAACAATTAAGACCTTCGGAGATAAAAATTAAAGATGTTCCGATTCAGTTTATTTTTCACAACGAAAAACATTTTTTTGGTTCAAAAAAAATCTGGATTGACAGCTACAACAAAGTTCTGTGTTCTGATTTAGAAAAGACGATAATAGATTGTCTTTTCAAGCCAGATTATGCGGGTGGAATTGTTGAGGTTGCACGGGCAATTTTCATTTCAAGAGCTAAATTAGATTACACTAAATTATTAGAATACGCTGTTAAATTTGATTCTCAGGCGGTCATAAAACGATTGGGTTTTATTCTTGAATTGTTGGAAATTAACTCACCCATAATCGAACAGTTACACAAGTTGAAGACAGCCTCTTATGTAGTTTTAGACACTGAACTTCCTAGGAATGGAAGGCGCATTAGTCGGTGGAGTATTCAACAGAATTTGGAAGTTGAAACCATTAAATCTGCAATGCTTACATGATTAGGCCAGGCGAGATACAGCAAAAAGCGATTGCAATTGGTGTTCGTGACCAGCAAATTGAAAAGGATTATATTCTTTCATGGATTTTATTCGGTATTGCCAATCATAAGGAGCTTTCTCAGGTGCTTGTTTTCAAAGGGGCACGGTATTGAAGAAGGTGTATTTTGAAGATTACAGGTTTTCTGAGGACCTGGATTTTTCACTTTTGAAGAATGAAATATCCAATGAACAAATTTTTTTGTGGTTTAAGGAAGGATTTGAATTCATTCAGGAAAATGCCAACATTCCTCTTAATATCATTGACAACTCTGTGCATGAAGATGGTGGAATTAATTTTTACATAAGCTATACTGGTCCTTTGGGAGGAAGAGGAAATAACAAAAGTGTGAAAGTAGATATTTCCAGAAGTGAATTTGTGGTATTTAAACCTTTGATGAAAAGCGTTTTGGTAAGTTACTCAGATTTAGAAGGACATCAACTCTTGTGCTATTCATTAGAAGAGGTTCTTGTTGAGAAAATGCGCTCTGTAATGCAACGGATGCAGGCAAGAGACTTTTACGACATCTGGTACTTGTTGGAGGAGCAAAAGATGGACGCTGCCTTCTATTTGAATGAGTTTAGTGCCAAATGCAAGATAAAGGGTTTGTTACCAGAAAACTTTGTCGGCAAATTGAGTGAGCGTTTACCTCAATACAAGGGCAGATGGACAAGCTCGTTGAGCGAACAGATACAAGATTTACCCGCTTTTGAACAAGTTGAGCGGGAGGTATTAAGGCATGTAAAGGCGCTCCGTTTTTAAGCAACAAGGCTCCTCCGAAATTGGGATACAGAATCCACTTTTCCGAAGGAACTTGCTGGTATCAATCTTGGGCTGCGTTTTGTGCGCTTTCTTTATAGGATTTTCGCCTGAAGCGACTGCTTAAATCTTTGTGAATTCCTGTGGCAATGGCATGGTTATTTTTTGATAGCAGTCCCGTGTATTTGTAAAAGTCTTGCGCAAAATCTAATGCTTCTGCTCCTGCCAGAGTTCGGGTTTGGGCAATTTTACTGAGCAGTTGCCACAACTCATCTTCCAAACCTCGTAAATCCTGGTACAGTTTAAAATCTATTTTAGCCTGTTCGAGGTTGGCAAACTCCGGAACCAGGTAGCTTTGTTGGTGGGCCAATTCAAGAGCCCGCTCAACAAAGGCTTCTGTGTTTTTGCCAATTTTGGCAAAACCGGTAAGCAAATCCTCATTGCAATTCTTCAGCAAATAAGGATTCATGAGCGTGTTAAGGTCTTTCACTTTTTCCAATGCAACCCCTTGGGTAGTAAATGGAATTTCTTTGTCAATCCGGTTGGTATTCATAGCAACTTGGTTTGTACCACGAATTGGGTGAAAACGACTTTTCTCTCCAAATTTTTGTTTTAAGTTGTTGATAATGAGTTGCACTTGTTTTGGGTTTAGGCGCTGATTTTACGATTTTTAGGGTAAACCTTAAAGGTGTTTAGGATTGCCTTGAGTAAGTGCCAATTAGGACCTGAATAAATTGTTTATGCGTAAAATGAATTTTTATTCCAATTAATTTGATTGAAAATTTAATGGTTCCAAAAAAAAATTCTTAATATTTTTTTGAAGTGTTCAAAATAGGAGTTTTATTTTAAGCATTTTCACTTGGATTATAGGTATCAATTAGTTTTTTAAATTCCTCAAGTAAATATTCTGGATATTCACGGTTGGTCCAATTTTTTGAGATAGTATGGTAAAATGGTGGGACAAATCTACTATTGCTATGGTTTGCCTCCAATAATTTCCACAAATCTGTAGGGTTCTTTGAGAAGCTGTCTTGTAATTTTTCCAAATCGTTAATATGAATTAGGGTAAGGGTTTTTATTTTTAGTTTATTGTCTTGAATTTTTGCACACATTGATTTGAATTCGGTGTTGAAAATTTGCGCCATTAAAGGTGTTTGGAATACTTTGTCGTTTACTAGAATAGCAGGATAAATTTTATATGATTTACCAATTTGGAATTTTTCATCAAAAGATAAAACATGTTTTTTGAAAATTTCAATCGATTCAACTAGTTGATTTAGACCAAATCTTCTAAAGAAGTATTCTCTATTGCCATTGTATAAAGTGGTGATGTCGCCTCCTAATTTAGCATCGTCAGCAAGCATGCCTGATTTCACCTCGCACAGGAATATTTTGTTTAAGTGTCTAATGTAAATATCTATCAGTTCTTTTCCGTCTTTTGATTTTAACTTCAAATCATCGAATAAGAAGATGTTGAAATATTTATACTTAGAGAATGATAGTTCAATAATTTTTGATATATATTCTTCATAAAATCTTCCAATATGTCCTTTGTATGTTGTTATTTTGTTTGATTTATTTTCAGAAGATTCTGATTTTTTTAAAAAATCATACCAAAAATCATTGACGATTTGATTGCATATTTTTTCTATTAGAAGAGACAGGTCAGAAATGATAAATTTATTTTCGGAAATTTTTATTAATGGATTTTTCTTTATGGAGAGTAGTTTTTCTGGTTTAATTATTGGAATTCTTTGACTAAGTGAAGTGAAAAGTGCAATGTCTTCTTTTGAGGAGTTAATTAAATAGTGCGTAGATATGTCTTCTTTTGCTTCAAATGCCATTAGGCCAAATACTCTATATATAAGATAAAATGGATCCGTATTGTGAGTTTTTTTTAGAAATTCTTTAAATAAGGTACTGTAATTGATATTCGTATTTAGCCATTCAAAAAGTTTCTTGCCTCTATAGGCTGTGAAAATTGGATCTGAGTAAATCATGGATTCGTTAACAGGAATTGAGCTTGGATTTATACTTTCAATTGTAAAGTCTTTGATTTTTTCTAAGTTCATTTCAGTTATTTGTTGATTTATTGCTAGATAGAACTTCAGAAAACTTTCAAGATTATTATTTTTATTCTCATCAATTTCCTTAAATAGATTTAAATTATTTGTTGCCAATATCTCTTCAATTCCTATTAGGCAAGCATATCTGTTGAAAATTATTGGGTTTTGATCTTTGTTTGAAAAATAAGGAAGATAAATATCAATTTTATTTGTGAAACAGCTAAGTATTTCAAGCTGGGTTTTGGGGGATAGGTCTGGATGAACTAGGTTTTTTGGTTTGAGTTTATAGTTGATTCCAGCTAGTTGAATTAAAATGAAGTTTAAATTTAGTCCATTCAATAATTCAATCTTGTTTGTTGGAGGGGGAGTACCATATACAGTTTTGTAATCTAATATTATCTCTAATCTGATTTTGTTCATTGTTTGAATATTTAGATTTATTGGAAATGTAGTATTAATTATTATTTCATCATTTATTATTTTTTATTCTATTTATTGAAGTTTGACAAATCTTAAATTGTTGTATCAGGCAAAGGGATTGCAGACAGTACCCCACAGCTTGGCAGGCCAGGAACTGTGCTGCTGCAAAAGCGACCACCGGAAGCTCTTTGCAGTAGCTACAGTTACGGCATTGCCAAGCGAGGAGTACAGGCGCAAAGCCCGGCCTGCTGCCTGCACGTATTTGAGTTTTTTTCGGATTGACCCAAGGCAGCAGGTGCCCCAAATGAAACTTAGCCTATTGGTTTTGAGTGAATTGTGAATTAGTTGAAAATTATTGTAACTTTTTCCCGCAACCAGCGTCACAGGTTTGACAAAAGCCCCTGAGTCGGAATGAATGTTTCTGAATTTAATACATGTGTAGATGAACACTCCAACGGTTTGTACCGCTTTGTCCTTAAGAATTTAAGGGATAGCGATCAGGCTCGCGATATTGTTCAGGATACCTTTGAGAAAATTTGGTTGAAAGTGGATACCATCCCTTTTGAGAAGGCTAAATCCTACCTGTATACCACAGCTTACCATACCATGATTGATAAAATCAGAAAGCAGAAGTTTGAAACCCAGATTGAGGAACATCATGAGGAGTTGGTAATGACGAATAGCTCGTTTTCGGACTTGAAAAAAGTGCTGGATAAAGCCCTGGCAACTTTGTCGGAAATTCAGCGCTCGGTGGTTCTGCTGCGCGATTACGAGGGGTATTCGTATGAAGAAATTGGAGAGATTACAGGGTTGAATGAAAGTCAGGTAAAGGTGTACATTTACCGAGCCCGACTGGCTTTGAAAAATTACATTGGAAGTTTGGAGAACGTAGTATAGCTATGAGCATCAGTAGAGAAAATTATGAATTGGCCATTATTGATTTCCTGGATGGAAAGCTGGATGCAGCTGCCCACCGGGAATTGATGCGTTTTCTGGAGCGGAATCCTGATTTGAAGGCAGAGTTTGATTTGCTGGAAAAGGGAATGACACTAGAACCTGCAATGCCGGAACTTCCTGATTTTAGTAACTTGAAAAAACAGGAAGCTTTATCCGATATTCCAGCTCAGGATGTATTGCTGATTGACTTATTGGAGAAAAACCTGGACTACGAACAGGAACAGGTTTTGAGAAGCCGCATGGAGCAAGAACCTGCCTTGGCATCGGCATTTGCCACCTACGAGAAAACTGTATTAAAGCCAGATAACAGCTTACGTTACCCAAACCCTCAATTGCTGAAAAAGCAGGCCAGGGTTATTGAATTGTTTAGTTTGAGAACTGTTTCGCGCATTGCAGCTGTTTTAACCTTGGGCTCCTTGGTTTGGCTGGGGGTAAATCGGCTAGGTTCATCCGAGCAATTGGCTATGCAGAAAACCCAACAACCTGTTCAAACCGCTCCACTTGCAAATGCAGCCAAAGAGGTAAAAACACCGGAATCTCAGAACTCTTCGGCAGTTGTTAAGTTAGATAAGATTGCTGGGAAGCCAAGAAAAGTTGAAAATTCAAAACCAATTATTCCGCTTAGTGAAGAGCCTGTTGCTAAAGAATTTCCAATAACTAAGGTTCAACTTGCAGTGAATGAATTGCAAGGTAAAACTGCGTCCTTATCGGTTGGGGCGAAATTGGTAACACCGGAAGTGCAGGCTTTAAGTCGTTTGGAAGCCAGCCAGCCTTCAGCAGAACCACTATTGGCAGCTGAGTTTAAAACTCCTGCTCAATGGTTGAAAGACCAGGCAAAAAATCGCCTTCCCATGGCGAGGATTGCTCATGCCGATAGTTTAATCAAAACCGGAGATGCCGGCATGATGGCCTTGAATATCATTAATCAGGCTCCTGGAGTGTTGGCCAGTGCCAAAACCGATGCCAGCGGACAAACCAGAGGTTTCTCTATTGTATCGCGTTATTTTTCCATTGAGCGTTCGTATTAAAAAAAATGATGGCAATGTGTAACCTTTAGGAAACACAAACCGTCACATCAACAAACAAAAGAAACAACCATGAAATCGATAAGTATTTTCAGTGCTATGCTACTTGCAGGAAGCTTGTATGCACAGGAGAAAAATGTGAAAGCCTTTACCAAACTTGAGTTGGAAGCACCTTTGAAAGTGGAGTTGATTCGCTCTACTGAGACCAAAATTGATGCGGGGTCTGAAACCGAAAAATTGGGGATAGAAGTAGAAGGAAACACCTTGAGTTTGGAAATGGGCAGCATGACCAATATTGAACAACCCGTTAAAGTGTATTACACGCAGTTGGAGGAGTTAGAAATCAACGGTATTGGAGATGTTCGTACCCGTGAAGGTTCAGTTATTGAAGGGGCTAGTTTGGAGATCGAAGCCAATGGAGCTTCAAAATTAAACCTGAATGTAAAGGTTGATAAATTGAAAATTGAAAGTGCAGGCGCTTCAAAATTAACCTTGGCTGGTCAGAGCAAATCAACTGAAGTAGAATTGGCCGGCGCTTCTAAATTGATGGCAGGCGATTTGAAAACAGAAAACCTGAAGCTTGAAGCTGCAGGGGCAGTTTACTTTAATGTAAATGTGAGCAAGGAGTTGACCATAGAAGCTGCCGGTGCAAGCAAAGGTGTATATGCCGGTAATCCACAAGTGAAGACTATCAACGTAACCGGCTTATCTAAAGTAGTAGATGCTTCAACAGGTGAGCAATTGCAGGATGAGCGCAACAATCCGGACGGGGATACAACCAAGTTGAGCATTGGCAAAAAGAAGGTGATTATTTACGATGATGGCAAAGAAACAACTGTAGATAAGCATGCCGGAACCGATAAAGATGGCAAGAAAAAGAAATCGAAAAAGGAGATGAAAACCGTGTACAGTGGCTTTGAAGTAGGAATGAATTCACTCATTCAACCCGGACTGGAATTCTCCTTGCCTCAAAATTATTCCTTCCTGGAAACTCAACTCAATCGCAGCTGGTTTTATGGGGTGAATTTGCTGGAGGGCGATTTGCATCTGATTAAAAATACACTGGCATTAACAAGCGGATTGGGGATGGAATTTCAAACTTTTGAATTCAATACCAACCGCATTCTAACGCCAAATGTGGATGCAGTAACAGCAGATAACAATACCAAAGCTTTGAACAGAAACAGGATGTACAATTTCAATTTCAATGCACCTGTTCTAATCAAGTTTGCTCCACGCACCGCAAAAGGTAAAGAAGGATTTCACCTGGCAGTTGGGGTAATTGGAACTTACAAAGCCCGTTCTTTGGTTAGAACAGAAACTACTGCCGATGGCTATGAAGTAGAATCCAAAATTCGCGATGACTACAACATCAATCCGTTCCGGGTTTCGGCAACTGCGCGAGTTGGATACAAATGGTTCAGGGCTTTTGCCAATTACAGCTTAACTCCGTATTTCGATAGATCAGTGGGTAGCACAACCAATCCGGATATCCGGGTATTTCAAGCCGGAATAACTGTGATACCGTTTTAATTGGGATAGCATTAAACGAAGAGAGGCGGGGAAAAGGGGCTGCTTGCAGCCCCGCCTCTCTTCGTTTAAAATAGGTTTGATTGTGCTTATGGACAAGTCATTTCCAATTCAGTAGTGTCGGTTTCGCCGGTTTCATCTTCCACAATAACTTTCTTTACCCTGCCAGATGAATCGAACTCATAACTGTATTTTGAAATTAATGCGCCGTTGCCGGTTTCTTTGCTAAGTTTGATAAGGTTTTTAGAACCTTTTCCTGTGAATTCCATTACCTGACTGATAAAGTTCAAGGAGTTTGATTTGTCGGTATAGTATTCATTGGTTGTTGAGGAAGTGCTTCCAGAATTGCTAACCATTGTTTCTATCACCTGGTTTCCATCAGCCCAAATGTACGAATAGGTATACACCGATTGGCCGGAGGCCGAAGCATATCTGACCACCCGTTCAACCAAGTTCCCATCGGCATTGTATTTGTAGCTTTCTGAGGTAGTTGAAGTGGCCTGGGTTGGGTCTTGACTATTGTAATAGGTAACATCAAGGCTGGTTGCATTGCCTGAACTGTTTAAGGTGTAAGTTCCTTTTTCACGGCCCGATTTATTGGTGTAATCTACTTTATTGCCTGAATAGGTGTAGTAATATCCATCAAGTGGTGTAGAACCTCCAACCTCAAAACCTTCATATTTCGATAGTTTTCCATCGGCATTGTAACTGAAACGAATTTCTTCGCTTCCGCTTATGATTTTGGTTGGCTTACAGGCTGAGAAATCAGGCAGACTGGATGATGATTTGCTTTCTTCCTTTTTGCAGGAATTAAAGCCAAAACTAAGTGTCATCACAACTGCGATGAATAGGGTTGATTGTGTTCTGTTCATAAAGCGAATATCGAACTCTGGCCTATCAATTCAAATTTTTCCCCAAAATGAGAAACCCCAACTGGGGAGATTCCAATTGGGGTACTTTCCAATTTTGGTTCAAACGCCAGGAAAAACGATACTGTCATAACTAGTTGTCCCTCAAAAAGTCATTATTAACGAATTGAATTACTCCTTCAAGATTTTAACAACTCTAAAAATGTAGACTTCTATTTAGTAACCAATTGAGGACATTTAACTTAAGAGGTGTTTAGTTTTTTTCTGCTGTAACTTTTGTAGCCAAAAGTTACCAAAAGCTTTTCCTGTTGGAGGTGCCTGCTAGCCCACTAGGCCAACCTCGGTCAAAATCCCTCCCTGCCTTTTCGCGCCTGCTTCGCTCTTACCCGCAGGCCCTCCCGAGGCGAACCAGCCAATAAGGCAAGTCGCGCAGCCCTGCCCGCGGATTTTGCCCGCACGCACTGCCAACAGG
>JAKLJI010000011.1 GCA_023151275.1 Bacteroidia bacterium
AAATCAAACATACCGGATTATTCCGGAACCAACTCCTTTTTTTATGCCCTAATTTTTAAACGTCTTGGACGGATGTGTATTTTGGTATGAAAAGTGGAGTTGAAAATCATGTATAGTCTGAACCGTAATCTCTTTTCTGTTTAAAGCCTTTTCCATCCATAATAGTGTAGAAATAACTTTGGCTAATGTACTTTTTCCACTTCCTTGATTTCCGATAAAAATCGTGACTTTTTTAAGGTCTATCCATCCATCATTTTCTAGATAGCCTTCCTTGATTGGACCGAAATTTTTAACTCGTATTTTGCTCATGATTTTTGGAATCGTTGTCAAATTTAGTGCTTATTTAAATCTTTGGCTTCATATTTTATAGTTTTCAAAGATTCCTTATTTTATAATTCTGTTTTGTAAGCCAGGTTCAACAGTTTTAAATAGGAAATTGGGCATGATTTTCTTGCCTGCCGCATTCATCCCTCTCAATTGTCAAGCCATTTTTTAAAATCCGTGTATTTTTCCAGGCTTACAAATACATCCTTTTCCGGACTGGGATTCAATTGCAACTTTATCTTATTGGCTGCATACTTTGTCATCTTCTGGATACTTGCACTCGAAATGATAAATTGCCGGTTAATGCGAAAGAATTGCTGCGGGTTCAAAAGTCCTATCAATTTGTCTAATGAAAAATCAATGGGAAACTGACGCCCTGTTTTGGTTACCAAATAGGCCAATTTGTCTTCGGCATGGAAATAAGCAATTTCTGAAACTTCCAGGGTGTGGAAATTGCTGCCACTGGATACCAAGAACCGATTTTTGTAGCTTTCTTCCTTGGGAATAAAATTGGCTAACAAGGCTTTGAAATCAATTCCTCCGGTTGAAAAATGTGCATTCAGCTTTTTGTACTTTTCAATGCTCTTTGCCAAATCATCTGCGTTGATGGGCTTTAGCAAATAATCAATGCTGTTTACCTTAAAGGCTTTGATGGTGTATTCATCAAAGGCAGTGGTGAAAATAACCGGCGCACTAATGTCCGCTTTTTCAAATATGGAAAAGCTCAAGCCATCTTCCAGGTGAATGTCCATAAAGAACAGATCTGGCTGCTTGTTGGTAGCCAGCCAGTTTACGGCAGCGCTTATCGACGATAAATGGGTGATGATTTCAATTTCAGGTTCGCATTTGCGAATCATCGCTTCAAGCCGTTTGGCTGCCAGGCTTTCATCCTCAATGATTAAGGCTCGTATGGTCATGTTAGGCTTTTGATTAAAGGAATCTTGGAAATATAACTTTGGTTGGAGATGTAAAATTCGGTTGGAATGGGTGTCAAAAGTTTGTAGCGTTCCTGAATGTTTTTTATCCCTACTCCTGTTGAGGGCATTTGTTGTTCGCGCAATTGCAGGTTGTTTTTTACCAGCAATTCCTGATTGCTTGGGTTATATAGTTCAATAATTAAAGGACTTTGATTTGAAATGCTATTGTGCTTTACAGCATTCTCAATCAGCAATTGCAGAGTTAGCGGTGCTATGTAGTAATCTAGCACTTCTTCACTCAGGTTTATTTTCACCACCAGTTTGTCTTCAAACCTAATTTTTAAAAGAAAGGTAAAGGCTTCCACAAACTCTATTTCGGTTCTCAAGGTCACAAGTTCGTTGTCTTTTTGTTCCAACAAATACCGGTACGATTTGGCCAGTTGGTCAATGAACTTTTCCGATAAATTAGCATCGATATGCACCAGTGAGGAAAGTACATTCAAGCTGTTGAACAGAAAGTGGGGATTCACCTGGTTTTTCAGCGATTCAAACTGGGCTTGAGCAATTCCTTTTTCAATTTCTTCCTTCTCGGCATGCATGCGTTCTGTAATATCCCGGTTACTCCAAACCCGGCCTACAACCTGGCCTCGGATGAGTTGGGGCTGAAGTATTCCTTCTAAAACACGCTTGTTCTTTAGGTACATAACCATGCGCTTGCGTTCTTCCTGTTGTGTTGCTGCAATGCGTTTTATGGGCTCAAGCGCTTCCGGATTTTCAAGTTGCCCCACCAAATAGTCCAATACTTTGCTGTTTCGTTTTTCTTGTAGCACTTCATCGTCCAATTCCCACATGTCTTTGAAGTTTTGATTGTAATACAAAATCTGGTCTTCCATGTCGGTGAACAGGATACCCTCCGAGGTTGATTCAACAATGGCGGTATTTATCGACAACGAATGCTGGATTTCTTTTTCTGCCTGTGCCCTGAGCATAGACGATACCAACAACTCGCTTGCAATATGCAGCATGCCCAAATCTTCGGGTGTTAGTTGTGCATGGCTTTCCAACCGCGAATAGCCAATACAGCCGTAGTATTTCTCGTTACGGCTAACTGGAATCAGATACAACATTTCTGCATCTAAACGAGCACAAAGGCTTTCCAATTCAGGTGAATTTGCATTTTTTATGCCTGAAACCAGCTTCTTCTGTTGCATTTCAGCAATCAGCCATTGCGCTTCTTTATAAGCAAGCTGCATGGCCCCGGGAGTTTCACTCTCCTTTCGATTTTTAACATCTTGCCAGAGCGCAAAACATGTCCATGCTAAATCTCGGCTTGTTTCCTGCTCAAGCAATAAAAAGGCCTTGTCGCTTCCGGTAAAGGTGCCGGTTTCTTGAAGCATGGTGTTTACCGCTTCCTTAAAATCTACATTTAAAAATTGTGCCGAAATTCGTGTAATCAGTTCGTTTAGTTCGTGTTGATGCTGTCGTTTCTTATCCATGTTCACCCGCTCGCTATTGTCGCTGCATATGCATATCAAGCCTTCAATCAGGGGTGTTTGTAAGGCATTTACCAGCTTGCATTCAATGGGTTTTTGTTCGCCCCATTTGGTTTGCATCCGCCATTCGCAAGTAATCGTTTCCGTTTCCCGGCTCAACCAAGTTTCAAGCTTCTCCTTAAAAGTTTGGGCATCTTGATCTACAAGAAGGGAGAAGAATCCCACTCCTACATAGAGTTCTTCAGGTTGGTAGCCGCTTAGTTTATGGATAGAATTGCTGCAATACCGCAATTTGCCATCAGGTTGAATCACCAGAATCACATCCTGAATGTTCTCAATCAGGTTTTCAAAATACTTTTCCAGACTGCTCTCCAAGGCCTTTTCACGCTGTTGCTGAATGGCGCTGAAGTAGTGAAACAGGTTGATAAAGATTAAGTAGGAGTTGAAGATAAACAGACTAATGACTCCATCCAGGAAAAAGGTTTCCAGGTTTTGTTGCGGTTGCTCAAGTTGTTTGCTTTTGCTAAAACCATATAAAGGGTCCATAAGCTGGGGGAGGGCATAATCGACCAAATAAACAATCGCATAGGTAAATAAAGTGCCCAGAAGCAAGGAGGCCACTAAACGCGAGTAAGGTTCAGTGAACCACGAATAGCGCTTTTCTGTAAGGGTAAAAGTAACCTGTGCCGCTTGCCACAAACCCAGCGAAAGCAGAAATACATTGGTGGTATAATACAAAAAGATAAACGGGTCGTCTTCACTTAGCAGGAAATGGTAGAACCCAAACAAGCTGCCCACCAACAGCGAGCTTATCACTTGGATTTTCCAACTGCTTGCCAGTATTATTTGTGCTTTTTCTTGTTTGGGGTAATGCATTATGTTCGTGCTACAAAATTACTTCCTGAGCATTTTCCCAACCAGCCATTCCGGTCTGTTTGCCCATTTCGGGGAGTGAATCCCAAAAACTCAGGAGTGAATGCCCAATTGGAATAAATAAGGTAGTACCAAGATGCGGCATTTTGGGCAGATTGCCTAAAGGTTCATTCTGACTTCTTCAAAGATTCAGTGGCATATTTTCTTCCAAGGATTTAAAAAACCGGAGCACCAATTCACGAACATTTTTTTGGAGTTCAATCCAAATTCATCCGCATTCATGCACGCTCATTTTAGCAAGCCCAAACCTGCGAATAAGTTTGCCAAAATAAATCATACAAACCATGAACTACCTAGTAATTGCCTTAGTGCTTCTTGCCTCGCCGCTGTTAAGCCAGCCGCAGACCCTATCTGTAAAACCTGCATTTGAATTGGAAATAGATCCCCTGGCATATGCACTCAAGGGCTATTCCTTGCACGGCATTGTGCAGCTTAAGCAAACCCGATTCGATTTGGGTACTTATGGCATTGAAACCCCCGGAAAACTTACGGGCAACGAGGGCTTTTCGGTGCGCACAACCGGCTTCGGAATCAAAGTAAATCAGCTTTTTGGTACGGTAAAAGGCGTATATACCGGTATCGACTTTGGTTATGCCGAAACCACGGCAATCCACGAAAAAACACAGTTACAAGATCAGGGACATTCCCTTAGCTTGGGTGCGCATCTGGGCTATCGGTATTTTCCTTTTCTAAAGAAAAGCAATGCCCTTAGAGGCATTTACTTAACACCTTGGGCAGGTATCAGCTATACACAACCCTACGATAAAATTAACCTTACTACCTACACAAACAATCGCCTGGGTTACTTCGCTGCGCTTCATTTGGGTTATAGGTTTAATGGTTGGCGCTAGCATATTTTGCAAGATAAAAACTGTTGGGGTAAATGTTATTTGTAAAGATTTTACAGTTTAAACAAAAAGCCCTAAGATTGCCGAAAATAGCTATGCTTATTTTTGTCCTTTTCGTCTATTACGCTAAATGTAAACTGTAGTTTTACTTATTAGTCCAAAACTCTTTCGTAGTGTAAAAAACAGAGTCAATAAAATACAGCATGTCATTTTTTGTTAATACGTTCTCGTCATGCAAATCTTCTAATATTATTCCTAGGTCAGGATTAACATAATCGTTATTTCGATTGTTGATAAAACCGTTTGCCTCAAGAAATAACTTTACTTGTTCAAGTCTGTTTCTTGAGTTATTGTCACAAATGACTGTTTTACTACCGCGTAAAAATTTCCACTTTCTTTTGTAAAGCCGATAAGTTCGTAAGCTGTGTCTGGGAAAAAGAAGTTGTGTAGAAGAAGATTATGAAAATAGTCTGTCCAAAAACTATGGTAAATTGCATCGTTTAATTTTAGAACATGTTCGGAGTCTTTGATATAGACACGTTGTTCGGCAACCTCACTTACATTCTGAGAGAAGTCAATGTCCTTAATCCAAAGATTTCGTTCCGTTACGAAACTTTCTAACTTCTTTGTTTCTTATTCTCGGATTTGCTTTGAGCTTTCAATCTCATGGCTTGATTGCGAGCCATTGTCAAGGTAACTGGCGATTGCTTGGATAATAGCTCTAAAGCTAACTTGGCTCTTTCCTGAAATGATATTGTGTAATTCATTCTTGGGATGATTATTCAGCGGGATGAAAGTACAAAAATTCATGCTGAACCGAAACCTTTTAAGGGAAGATAGTTGTTGTCCAATCAAAATGGGCAATTTGGTTCGGAATTTAGATCCGAGGATGAAGAAGTAGAGGTTTTATTTTCACTCCTAGCTTGGAGCCTGGTATCGGCCAACACGTTCTAGAACAAAAAAAATCCTGATGATGCTTAGCTTGTCAAGGCATTACGTCTATAATGCTAAATGTTAGCTGTTCGTGCCTTTTCTTAGCTGAGATGTTTTGCTTTGCTTTCCGCTTTGTTGATGTCGTGGCCCGTAAAGCCTAAAGATTGTGTTTTTCTTTGCTAGCACGAATGAAGTTGCTTATAGCTTTTTCTTCAGCTTCGGTCAATGGTCTTGTATCAACTACAAAATCAACTTCAAGAAGTTCTCTTATTAGTCAGCTATTTTTTCTCCTTAGAAATAATTGTTTGTTAATTTAAGTCAATAGGAGTTTCTTTTATTTTCAACAAAATTTCCCTTGAATTTTCAGATATCAAGCCACATAATACATCTCTACAAAGCCCTTGTTTTTTGCTTGAATTTTTCCTCGGGCTTCAACCGCAATATCTTCACCTAACAGTTCGCGGGTGGCTTCACTAATGTTTATTTTTCCTGCTTCAGAGTTTTGTTCCATGCGGGCTGCAGTATTTACGGTATCGCCCCAAATATCGTATGCGTATTTTTTACTTCCAACAATTCCCGCAACTACTGGTCCACTGTGTATGCCTATCCGTATGCCAAAGCGTGAATTGCCTGATTCCATGTATTCACGTATTTCAATTGCTGCTTTTACTACCCGTTTGGCATGGTCGTGTTGTGGCATGGGTAAACCCGAAACCGCCAGGTAAGCATCGCCAATCGTTTTTATTTTCTCCAATCCATGCCGTTCAATAATTTGATCAAATGCACTAAAACATTTGTCAATTTCATTTACCAGTTCTTCCGGATTCAATTGGGCACTTATTCCTGTAAAGTTTATAAAATCGGTGAAGAGTACCGTTACTTCAGGATACAAGCGCGCTCTCGATTTTCCATATTCTTTTAATTCCAATGCCACTTCTTCCGGTAAGATATTCAGCAATAAATCTTCTGATTTTTTCTTTTCAAGTGTAATCAGTTTGTTTGATTTAAGGGTGTTTGCATAGTTTCGGTAAACAAAGAAAATAAACAAGACAAGTAACACCGAACCTGCAATAAATGCATTGCGTTGCATGGCTTTCGATTTTAACTCAAGCCGTTGTACTTCCTGCACCTTTTCTTGGGTGCTTATTATGCCTTGTTGGATTTTTTTCTCCTGCTCCAATATGGTTAATTGCCTGAGTCTTTTCTCTTTTTCAAGTTGCTCTTTTTGCAATTCTGCCAAAATACGCAAGCTATTGAGTTTCTCTTTTTCTTTTTGTTCTTTGGCCAGTTCCAATTCTTTTTGATTTAGCACCAAAGCCTGCTTTTGTTTTTCTGCCAGAAGCGATTGTTTACTTAACTTTTCATCTGCAACTTTTCGCTCCGTTTCAAACAAGGAATTTAATTTGTCAATTTCATACTTGCGTTCGATGTTTGAAAACTCTCTAATTTTTTCCTGATTGAGAATACTCTCTTTTACTTTGCTGTATTGCTGAAAGTATTTAAAGGCACTATCGTATTGTCTTTTGTATTCATATCCTGAAGAGATACTGGAAAGGGCGGCACGTTTTGAATTGAGTAATTGCAAGGAGTCTGCCATTTCCAATGCACGTTTGCTGTTTCGAATTCCATCGTCCAGTTTTCCGCTGTTAACTTGCAGACTAGCCTTGTCGTTTAAAACTTTGACATAGAGCTCAAAATCACGGTTCTTTAAAGCCATTTGGATAGCTTGGTCGTAGCTTTCAAGGGCTGCTGCGTTTCGTTTAATCGATTCATTTACCCGTCCAATTCTCCATAAATTGGTTGCAACCTCAGACTTATCATCCAGCTTGCCGGCCACTTCTTTGGCTTTTTGAAAATAGGTCATGGCTGAATCAAACAAATTGTTGTTCCAGAAAATGACACCCATATTGCCATAGGCTTTGGCTATTCCTTTTCGGTTTTCAAGCTCCTCATAAAGTTTGAGTGAATTGTTGCAAAAATGAATAGCCTGTTTCAATTCATTGTTAAACCCATACACTGAGCTCAATTGAAACAAATTGTTTGCTGCACCTGCTTTGTTTCCAAGCTCTTCATCAAGCCTTAATGCTTTTTGATAAAAATCCAGGGATTTGGGCAAATCGGTTAATTTGAAATAGGTATTTCCTAGGCTTGAATAAATGTCAGATAACAGGTATTTATACCCTGCTCGTTCATAGATTTCTTGCGCCTTTCTAAATTCTGCTGCAGCAGTTTTAAAGGATGCATTCAACAGGTAAATTTGTCCGAATAATTTGTGGTTTGAAGCAAGGCCGGTCTGATTGCCAATTTTATTATTTACTTCAAACGATTTGCTATTCCATGCCAATCCAATAGAATCCTGACGTTGGTCAATAGCAACAGCTGCCATGCAACGGAATGCTCTCGAAATGCCATCCTCTTGCTTGAGTTCTTTGAAGGTTTCCATGGCAAGGACGGCATGTTGCAATGCGGATTTTAATTGATGTTCAAGTAGCCTTTCAATTTCGGCTTCCATGAGCAGCGCCGAAGCTTTGACCTCTTTTTTGTCTAACCGTTCCGATTCTTGCTTAGCGGTTTCAATCCAATAGCGCGCTTGTTGTTTATCAGATAAGCTGAGGTAATTTCCTGCAAGTGCAATGGCAAATCTCGATTTCCAATACCAATCATTTGATTTGCTTGCCAATTCCCGCCCTTCTTGTCCATGGACAATGCCTTGTTTTGGCTGAATAAAGGTATAGCCTTGTGTTAGCCGTAGTAGCAAATCCAATCGTTGTGGTACTGTTACTTTATTTTGTTTTAAAGCCGTAACCAATGAATCAAAACGAACCAGACTCTGTGCTGCAGAGTCTGGTTCAAAGAATATCAGGGCAAAACCCAGAATGAATAAGTATGGTACTTTTTTAATCAAATTTGGGTGAATGAAGTGTTATTTATTCCAGGCTTAGATGTTTTGTAAAATGGGTTATAAACTCATATTAACCATACTTGCAAGCCGCTCAGATTTATAGATGTTCTGAAGTGGATTTACGCACATCACAGGTATTTCGTGGGCATTGTTAATGACTTCTTGTTCAACAGGACCAAGTATCATTTCTTTCAACGACTTATCTGTGGTAGTTAGAATAATGATTAAATCGGCTTCAATGGATTTGGAATAGGCCAGGAAATCACTTGCAAAATCCTTGTTGAATTTTTCTTGTTCCACCACTTCAAATTCAATTTGATGCTCTTTTAAATACCTTGTTACAAAGTTTAAATTCAGGTTAATTACATCAGTCAGGTAATCATCAAAACCTTTTTGTTTGTAGAGGTAAACCTTTGAATTAAAAATCTTGGCCATGCTAATGGTTTGCAATGTTTTTTGCTTGGTTTCAGTGCTTGCATCAATTGGTGAAACAATATGTTCATAGGCGTTTCTGGAAGGGTGTTTGTCCTGCACAATAACAACAGGAACTTTACTAGAACCAACAACTTTCAGAGCATAGGCCCCAACCAATTTTTGAACCCCAACTACACCATGTGTTCCAAGTACAACCAGGTTTGCCTGAATTTCATCTGCATATTCGCCAATGGTTGTGAAGATACTTCCCTCACATAAAACAGGAACAAAATTGGCCTTGTATTTTTGAGAAAAATCTGCTGCCAATTCTTCAATTTTTCGCTCCAATTGAGATTTAACCGCAGGATTCTTTTTTATTTCGGATTGTTTTTCTTTGGTTATTACATGCAAGAGATGAATGGTATCTGAGGTTTGTCTTGAAATAACTGAGGCATGCGCAGCGGCAGATTCTGCAACTTTACTAAAGTCGGTAGGAACTAAAATACAGGATTTGGTTGTATTCATGTTGTTAAGGTTAATGTGTTTTTACAAGTGATTTAATTGTATTTAGGTGACTTTCTTTCTTTTTCTCACGAAATGTTTTTGCGTAATGGGTGAAGTAATGGTGATTTTCCAGGAATTGCACTTGCAGTTTGTTCCATTGCTCTTCAGTTTTTAATACGCCCAAATCACACAATTCGCGGAACAGCAATTGGCCAATATCAAAAAAATCATCTCTACCCAAATAGTCGAGGTCGGCATCACAAATTATTTCTTCCAGAAGATTTTTAGGGGTTTGAGGAATCCTTGTTGCGCGAATAAGATCCTGGATTTGCAGAATATCCGTTTCAGTAAATCCGAATTGAGGTAAAATTCCACCGGCAATTTCACAGCTTCGTTCTTCATGCCCATTCGTTTGAAAAAGAAAGCCTGAGTCGTGATAATAAACTGCTGTGCTTAGCAGATTTTTTTCATAGGAGCTTAGTTTTTCCTTTTGAGCCATTGCCATTGCCTGCTCATGAACATCCAGCACGTGCTCCACGCTGTGGTAATAAAGCTTAGGTGATAATTCACGTTTAAGCTTTTCCAGTATAAATTGATTGGCTCCCGCTACATCCATTCAACAAAGGAAGCGAGTATCAGTAGATTTTCATCTCCCTAATTCGGGGGATATTTGGATAATTCGTCAGTCGAAATTTTATTACTTACACTAATCTTAGTTTTTCTACCAGTTAGTTTCTAGTACTCTCCAGTTATCTGAATTTAGCCCTTTATCACCCGAATTGGTGATTTTTTGGTGAGTTTCGACAAAATACCTTCGAGGCATACTACAAATCCCTGAGTTATGAGAAATTTATTGTTAATCCTATTTAGCGTATTGAGTTTGGGCCTATGGGCACAACCAGCTCCACCCGCTGTGAGTATTCAATCCGGGCCTCGTTTAAACCGCCTATCCTGGGCACCTGTGGCGGGTAATGCTATTCGCTACCAGATATTCAGAGGAACAACACCTTCAAACAAGGTCTCGGTTGCAGTAATTAGCTCAGCTACCACCTTTAGGGACAATAATCTTACTCCCGGTGTTCGATATTATTACGAGGTTAAGGCGCTAGAGGGAACACTTTCCAGCTCAGCTTCCAATGAGGTTTCTGCTGTTCCCAATCGTGTTTTTTATGTGGCTAAAAGCAATCCTAATAATCAGGATGGAACAGAATCAAATCCCTTGCTTTCCATTGCTTCGGCATTGAATCAATGCATGGCGAATGATACCCTGATTCTGTTGCCGGGTACCTATACCGAACCAATTTCAGCTAGCAAGGCTGTTTCCATTGGAAGCCGCTTTTTAATCAGTAAAAACCCAAGCGATAAACATACTGCCGTGGTGGATGGCTTTCAGGCCGTTGGTTCCACTTATTTTTGGACTTTTCCTTTTCCTGGTGCGAATCAGATAAATCGCATTTCGGGCATTCGGTTTACCCGACTTAATTTTAGTGGATTGTTTGTTTCTGGTGCAAGTATAGAAGATTGCCGCTTTGATCAAGTTTCAAACAGTCAAAGCAATTCGGTGGTATTGAATTTGCAAGCAGCAGTCCAGTTTAAGAACAATCAATTTAGCAGTGTTAGCTTGCCAAATGGTTTTGCAATTGTGGCTATTTATCACCAGAAAGATTCATCTTCATTTGATTTTAGTGGCAACAGCTATGAAAATTGTATCTCGAAGTCGAATTTCATTTTATTCTTCAGTAGTGGTAAAAAACAGGAACTTTTATTTAGCCGTAACCAATTTCGCAATTGCAATCTAAATACCACATTAAACTACTTGGGTTTTCAGTCTGGGGCCAACAAAAAGGTAATTATAGAAAATAATTTACTTGTTAAATCAGGTGGATTAAGTATTGCTGCTGACAGCATTTTTCTTCAGAACAATACGCTTTATGGTTTTCCTCTTTTTGGATTTCGCACAAGTGCCTCTTTTGGTAAAACCCCCTTTGCAGTTGTTCGTAATACCATTTTTCAATCCTCTGGTTTGGGTACAAGCACTTATGTGTTAGGTGTAAATTCGGGTTCCATTGGAACCATTCAATTTGAAAACAATACATTGGGAAGTACTGGTCAGCCTGCTCAAGCGGTTTATCCGGGCGCTAAATCAGGCATTCAATTGCTTTCAGGAAACCTCGCTACCTATCCTCAGTTCGCCGATACTCTTGCAGGTAACTTTACCTTGCAATCCAGCAGCCCGGCTATCAATTCAGGAAAGTTGGTAGCAGGAATGGCAACAATTGATTTGAATGGAAATGCACGCGTAGTGAGTGGATTACCCGATATGGGTGCTTATGAATTTCAAGGGCAGAATCTTTCACTTAACCTCGAATTAAGTTCCGCAGCCAGATTGGTTGATTTGAAATGGAATGGTTTGAATATTCCGAACATTAGCTATAAGGTCATTCGAACAGGCTCTTCTGGTCCACAAGTGCTTGCAACTGGAATTACCTTGAATCGCTTTGCAGATTCAACTGCGGTATTGTATGAGCCCTATGAATACCAGATTGAGGCCATGGTTAATTCAACTTCAGTGGCTTTTTCAAACACCCAAATTGGAGCTGCCAATCGTCTGTTTTACATGTCGCCAGCCGGTTCCGATAATTTCCCAGGAAGTGCCCTTCATCCCAAGTTAAGCTTTGCTGCTGCAGCTTTGCGTGCCCTTGTCAATGATACAATACTCTTGCTTCCAGGTACCTATTCCGATCATTTTTACCTGGCCAATCAGCAGTTGGTAATTGGCAGCTTGTTTCTTACCACAAACGATAAAAGTTATATCTCAAGCACTATTCTTTCCGGTGCCTTATTTAGCGATACGCTTCCTTTGGTTTACGATGCTACAAATGCTACATCCTCCAAGCTTATTGTTGGATTTACCATTCGTGATGGCCGGGGAGAGGCGCTCAAATTGGTAAAGGCCAATGTGCAAAACATGGTGATTGAGAACAATTACACTTATCCCTTTACCATTGGTCAATTTCCAAGGTATGCAGTGTATTTGAGAAATGCATTGAACTTTTCAAACAATCAAATTCTGAATAACCTAAACCCCTCCATTTGGGCTACTGTATTTTTTGAACAAAATTCTCCATCTCATGATTTGACGATTCATTCAAATACCTTCAAAGGAAACTTTGCTGTGAGCAATGTACTTGGAGTTACCGGCCCCATGACTCAATCTGTTTATGTGGAAGCCAACCGCTTTGAATCGAACAATTCAGCCTATTCAGACCCCGATTTAATTTGGTATTACAATGCAGGAGTAACTACAGCTTCTAAGGTTTATATCCGAAAAAATTTATTGGTAAATAATCCCATTTACCGAGCTATTCATTTTCAAGCCAGTGAACAAGATACCTTGTTTATAGCCAACAATACCATCGTCCACAATAAGGTTGGTATTCGTGTTAATGCAAACTCAGGAAAGCAAACCTATATCGCCAATAACCTCATTTTGCGCAACGGAATCAATACCACATTTAGCCAGATTTTTATTGGAGGAAATGTGGGGCCAATCAACCAAAAAGTAACATTCTTAAACAATATCATCAGCGATAGTTCAATGACCCATGTGCTGGCGCAGGTGGCGAATATTGGTAGGGTGGATACCTCTGGTTCAACCCAAAACTATGGAGCCAAAGTTGTTTTTGTGGACTCGTTAAATGGAGATTTCCGACTTGCAGATGCGAGTCCGGGTTTAGGGGGAGGACAACTGTTGAGTTATCTGGCAACAACTGATTTTTCGGGCAACTCCATTCCATTGCCTGCCGGTTCAAACCCGGATATGGGTTGTTTTGAGTCGTTCAATATAACTCCCGTTCTAATCTCGGCAGTACCAGAACCCGATGGCATTCGCTTGAGTTGGAATGCAGTATCAGGAACCGGAATAAATTATGGTGTTGAACGTAGTTTGAATGGATCTTCATTTGTTGAGTTGCAAAGAGGAATTACAGCTACAAGCTATTATGATTCAAGTGCGGTTTTGAA
Organism: Bacteroidia bacterium; assembly: GCA_023151275.1. Classification (GTDB taxonomy): domain Bacteria; phylum Bacteroidota; class Bacteroidia; order UKL13-3; family UKL13-3; genus CAISCU01. Next base: position 13,292 of record JAKLJI010000011.1, read on the forward strand.
TGAATTGTGCAGCTATAGGGTATTTGTTCATACTGGTGCGGGCAGCTCTCAACCCAGCAATACCATTAGTGCCTTGCGCAGACGCATTTGGTACGTTTCAACTACCGGTGTGAATACCAATTCCGGTTCGGAAACCTCACCACTTCGTACCATTGCCAATGCCATTTCACGTGCTTTATCGGGAGATACCATTTTATTGGAGCCAGGCAATTATACAGAACGTATCAATTTTGGTTCAAAAGACCTGGTAATAGGCAGTCGTTATTTGTTGACTTTTAATCCCGCTTTCATTGGGTCTACTGTATTAGATGGATTTACAGTATCGAATTCCGGAGTCTTGATTTTCTCGTCTGGGACAGTGCGAAGTTTCCCTTGTGGAATAGTGGGAATGACTATAACCCGTTCAAAAACCAGCATCACAGAAATAGCTGATTTTATCTTACGTCGCTGCATAATTGAAAACAATGGAAGTAGCTTATTTCCGCAAGCAGATGCCTTACTCAACCTGGGTGGAAACAGTACAATTGATAGTTGTATTATTCGGAACAATACCCAGAATCTTCCTTATACCTTGGTAAGTATGCCTGGTATGACTTCAGAATCTCATTTTGAAAACAATGAAGTGTACAACAATGCCGTTGTTTTGACCACGATTTCAATTGGTGGTAAGCTGCGCATCGTAATGAACAATAAAATTTATTCAAATTCTGGAGGATGGTTTTATGGCACATTAGCTATAGGTTCTGTTCCCGGCTATCCTGCCAGCAGATCGTATATTGGAAATAACCTTATCGTTAAGAATTCCAATTTTGGATTAGTTACACTCGGTCAAAATAATGGAGATAGTGCCTTTATATTTAACAATACCATTTCTGAAAATACAACGAGTGGTTTACACCTTAACGCAGATAACAATTGTTATACGCAATTGGAAAACAATATTTTCTCCAACAATGGCTCCTATTTATCGAGCAGTAATATTTCGGTTTCTGGTACACCGGTAACCTTATTGCATAAGGCCAAATTATACAACAATGCTATTTCTCCTTCAGTTTCTTCGCCTCTTTCTGTGATAAATGGTATTGAGTTCTTAGATATTCTTGATTCTTCAGGTAATGTGAATTTTGTTCCCATGTATGTGGATACCACTACAAATATTTTGAATTACCGTTTGCAGAATACGAGTAAACTTATTGGTGCCGGATTAAATTCCATGTTAACACCGGCAGTCGATTTAGCTGGAGCTACACGTCCATTCCCGCTCCAAACTTCGCACGATATAGGCTGTTACGAAAATCAAGGTGCTTTACCCGCACCAGTTCTTGTTGAAACAGAAGCGGGCAATCAACAAATTCGCTTGTACTGGGAAAGACCATCTTCTCCGGCAATTGTTCGCTACCGGATCTACAGAAGCCAATCACCATTTAGCAATTTGGGATCGGCCACCTTACTGGTAGAATTTGATGTAAAAGCGCCTTTTCATTATTTGGATACAACGCAATTGCAAAACAATCAAACCTACTATTACAGCATGACAGCCGGCGATGAATGGGGAAATTGGAGTCTAATTGGTAATCAGCTTCTAGGAATTCCACGTGTGCCACCTTCTACTCCTACGAATTTTGTTGTTTCAGGAGGAGGTCGTCGTATTTATGCGCAATGGAATGCTGTACCTGGAACTGGTATTCGTTATCAGTTGTTCAGAGCATTGGGCACCGATTCCTTGAGTCTCTACAAGGATAGTATTCTTCAAGCTTCCTTCAACGATTCACTGGTGGTGAATTACCAAAAATACCGCTATGCAGTACGCGCGGTGAATAGCTTCAATACCCGAAGTGGATTTAGTGATACGCTTCAGGATTTTGCACGTCGCATTTTTTACGTGGGAGTAAATGGCAGCAATTTGCAAGGCGGCTCAGAACAATATCCTTTGGCTACTTTTGCCTTTACAGTAAATGCCATTCAGAATGAAGATACCTTGTTAATTCTTCCCGGAACCTATCACCAGCGCTTGCCATTTGCAGATAAAGCATTCTTGATTGCAGGAAAGTATTTGTTCACCAAAGACACCGCCGATATATTCAACACTGTTATAAATGGTTCAACACTTTCCAATTCAGTTCCCTTGGTTTTTCAAACGGGTAACATCAGCGGCTTAAGGAGAATTGTTGGTATTCGCCTGACAAAATCGAGGGGTCAACTTCTTGCGCTTCACAATTGTAAGGTGCTTCGCATTATGGCCGATAGTAATTTTACTCAGCCCTTCACTTTGAATGGAGGACTTATTGAATTGGCTGGGGAAGCTGGTTTTGACAGCAGTTGGGTAATCAACAATTACCAAAATGCACCGACAAACCTTGTGGATTTTTCAACGAATCAAGTGACTGGGCCTACAACAGTTCGCGGAAACCTGTTCCAAAATAACCGTTATGGCTCGGACTTGGTTTACCATTGGACAACTTATTTTTCCGGATTGAATTTCCAAGTAGATGGAAATCGTTTCGTTCGAAATTTCGGGGATGCCTTCAATGCCAAGTTGCTGTTCTTTCACAATGCCAATGGCTCAATTGGCCAGAAATTCTTTGTGAGAAATAACCTCTTTGCAAGCAATATTGGTTGTGCTATTGGTACAAGTCCATCCAACAATGACAGTGTATTTGTATTAGGCAATACCCTGGTGAATAATACAATGGGAGGCTTGTTTCTTGAGACTGGGATGGCCGGAAAAGTATGGATTCATAACAATATTTTTAACAATTCCATTTCCGGTAATTTAGAGATAGGAACCTTTGGTCCCCCTTCCCCAAACATGAGCTTTTCGTTGAGGAATAATTTAATCGGTTTCAGAGAGGATAGTTTTCCAATGAAGGATGCTTTATTCCTTAACAATATCGGTATGGTAGATACCTTCAACAACTGGGGGGCTTATGCACTATTTCAAGATTCGAGTACAGTTGCTAATTACCGCCTAAAAGTTAATAGTCCTGCAATTGGACTGGGGACATCCTTGGCCATGTCGGGAACTACCGATATTACAGGAGCTCCAAGGAATCAACCTGTTGGACAAAACCAAGATGCTGGATGCTATGAAAGCAATGGACGTTTTTCTGCACCGGTTATTGTAGCCAGTGAAGCCGGAGATCAGGCCATGGAATTGTTTTGGAAACGCTCTGTTTCTTCAGGGGTTACGCGTTATCGCATTTACCGTTCAACCCAGCCTATTCCGGATGATGCTATGACTTCCTATACCTATGAATTGCTTGGTCAGCCCGATACCTATTTAGACCAACAAGGACTTCAAAACCTGACTACCTATTATTACCGTTTACGAGCCGGAAATGCCAACGGTGAATGGAGCGAAATGAGCAATCAATGGATAGCCATTCCAAGGGTTCCTGCGCCTGCGCCAGCTCAATTGGTAGCCAAAACAGGGCCTAGAAGAATTGCATTATCATGGACTCCTGTAGGATTGCCAAATCACTATTACCAAGTGTTTAGAGATACTTTACCTAATCCGAAGCAACTCTACAAAGATTCACTTCTAAGCAGCTTTGTTGTGGATTCGGGATTGGTTCCTTATAAAACCTATTATTACAAGGTTCGTGCGGTTGATCAATACAATACAAAAGGATACGCTTCATCCATTTCAGGCTTTGCAAACCGCATTTGGTTTGTAGATACCGCGGGTAGTAATAGTGCATTTGGTTTGAGTGATTCCCCTTACAAAACCTTTGATTTCTGCTATCAGGTAGCTTCAGCTGCTGATACCATTGTGTTGAATCCAGGGGTTTACAAGGAGCATTTCAATGTATTTTTAAAGCGATTGGTTATCGCCAGTCGCTACATCCTGGATGGTAATGAACAGCATATTGCCAATACCATTATCGACGGTTCAAATGGCTTAGGAACTACTACGCTGATAACCGATATGTCGAATGGACATAATCTAGGTAGTACTGAAATGCATGGACTGATAGGCCTTACTTTGAGGAAATCAAAAGGCGCCTTGATTGAATTAAGCAATGCATGTTTGCGCCGCTTAATCATCACTGATAATGTCACTCAAGCCAATACCAGTAGTCCACTCATTTACCTTGGAGGGATTATTGTAATGGATAGCTGTCAAATAATAGACAATCAAAACTTCAGGCCGGCAAGCTTGGTTAATATCACTGGTGGTTATGCAAGCAACAATTATGCAATACTCAGAAATAACACTTTTCAAAATTCGCGCTATCAAAATGTAGGACTCTTTTTTGGGGATGCTGCAAATCCATATTATCGGATTATCGAGGGAAATCGCTTAACTAACTTATCCGGACAGGGAGTTCATTATGTGATTCAGTTATATACCACCTCTGCTGTACCTGTTAATTCAACTTACAGAAACAACCTGATAGCTCGCAATACGGGAGGTGCATTAGCTTATCAAATTGGCAACAATGATTCATTGTGGATTGAAGGCAACACCATCACACAAAACTCCTCCGGATTAACAATGGTATCAACCACAGGTCGCTTTGTGCAGATTGCGAATAACATCATTGCTCACAATTCAACCAATAACAGCAACCAGGTAGCGGTACAAGGAACTCCTAAATCGCCTAAGGTAAGGCTCCTGTTCAGAAACAATTTCTTAAGTACAAGTTCAGTAACCAATGCCTTTGCCAATACCACTTTGCTGCATTATTTTGATACGGTGGGTTCAATTCAAAACGTGGGTGGACTGGCTGCTTTTGCAGATACCGTTGCTCAAGACTATCGACTGAGTTCTATAAGCAGAGCCATTGGTAGGGGATGGTTGAATTCAAAAACCTTGAGTTTTGACTTAGCAGGAACAGCTCGTTCCCTTCCAGCTGGTTCCGCTCCGGATATGGGTTGTTTTGAACATCCGGCAAGCATTACTGCTCCACGTTTGGATGCACTCCGTTCGGATACTTCAACTATCAAGATTACGTATTTTGCTACTTGGTGTACAAGGGTGCAGCAGATTCTTCAATTGCCTATTATGCAACGCTTCCGGTAGGAGCATCAACTGCCCTTTATACCGATTTGAATCCGCGTTTGGATAAACAGGAGTACTACCGATTCAGAGCAATAAGCAATGCAGGTGATACAAGTTTATTTGGCAATCTCCTAAATGCGGTTGCACTATCTACTCCAGATTTGTTGCTGCCTGTGAATAATGCGAACTCTGCATCAAGAACGCCTAGGTTGATTTGGAAAAAGAATCCCGAGGCTGTGAATTACCGCATGCAATTGGGTCGAAACAAAGCCTTCACCAGTTTGGTTCATAAGGATACTACCACTGCTGATACACTTTACAATGCCACAGGCCTGTTGTACAATACCGTTTATTATTGGAGAGTTCGTGCTAACAATTCAACAGGCTTTAGTTGGTGGACTGAAATAGATAGCTTCCAAACCGAAGTACGTGTTCCATTGATTAACTCCTTGGTGTCAAACGGGAATAAAATTACCCTTACCTACAACGATGGTTCTGCTACTGGCATTCAGTATTACTTGATTGAACGCTTGAACAATCAAACTATGGAAATTCGAAGGGATACAGTAAGCGCAGGAAAATATCAGTTTGTTGACTCAACCCATAGTCCCGGCTTCTTATATACCTATTCGGTAAAAGCTGTTAATTTGAATGGGGTACCAAGCCTGGCTTCAGGTATTCGAAGCATTTATGCCTTAATGCCTCCGGGATTGCTTTCCCCTGCTGATTTTTCAGTTTCCGGTTCACGCATTCCGAAATTGGAATGGAACAAAAACCAATTGGCATCCTCGTATAAAATACAGCTTGCAACCAATTCCAATTTTACGCCCCTTCAAGTGGATACCATTCGTCCGGATACCTTCTTGCAATTGGCTAAATTGTTGTTGCCGAATACCTACTACTATTGGAGAGTGCAAAGCCGCGATTCCTCGGGAGCAGGCATTTTTAGCCAGCCTTTCGGGTTCCAAACTGAATTGAGTGTTCCTAATTTTTATGCCATCACTGCGGCCAATCAACGCCTTACCTTGCATTTCAATGATACAGGTAGCGCCAATGTGGTGAAGTATTATATCTACCGCGATTTTGGTCCGGTTATCAATCAATTGTACGATTCATTACCCGGCAATTCAACAAGCTATGTGGATTCAAACCTGACCAATGGATTGGTTTACAACTACCGCATTTCGGCTGTTAATGCAATGGGGATTTCAAGTCCATTAAGCATTCAACGTTCTGGTATGCCTTATGAAGTTGTTGATACCATTTTCGGAAACAAAGGTCCACGCAGGAATTTTGTGTATTGGAAGGCTGTAAAAAATAATCCGGTAAGCTATCAGGTGTTTAGAGGATTGAATCCTATTGCGTTGACATTGATAAAAGATGCCTTGGTTGATACCTTCTTCCTGGATACATTGGCTTTACCTCAAATCAACTATTACTACGCAGTTCGCAGTTTGGATACATTGAATAACTACTCTGTATTTAGCCGCGATACCTTATTGCAAGCCAATCGAATCTGGTATGTGGCAACCCAATCCGCAACCAATGCATATGGTGGAGATTTGGCTCCCTATTCCGATTTACCATTGGTGTTAAGCAAAGCTCAGCTTCAGGATACCGTGTATTTCTACCGCGGAACCTATTCAAACCGAGTTCAGCTGAATGGAAAAGAACTCACCTTGGTATCTGCATTCCCTTGGTCGAAACTGGCCATTGATAGAGATTCAACCATTCTTGATGGTTCAGGACTTGGTGTAGAGCCCTTGGTATCAGACAGTACCAAAAAGCATTTTACCGTGCAGGGACTTCATTTGAGCAATGCGCTTCAGGTGGCAATTGAAAGTCAGGCAACGGGTGCAGGAGAAACACGTATTCTGGATTGTGTAATTAGTAAATCCGGAACCTTGATAAATGAAGGGTGTATTCGAATTAAAAAGGGAAGGATTGTGCGTTCCAAAATCGAACAATCAAAAGCAAGTCAACTTGTGGTTGGTGGCGATTATCAAGCCAATACCCGTTTGCATATTCAAGCTTCTTCTTTTGTAAACAATCAGGCGCAAGAAGCATTGATTTTTGCAAACAATGTAGCTCTTGAAAATTCACTCATTGCAAATAATGTGGCTCCAACCATGCTTATCGGTGAATCTGCAACACAAAATTCAGATACCGTAATCTGGATCAATCATTCAACCCTTGCTAACAATACCGGCAAAGGAATTAGTTTGGGCGGTGCCGGTAGATTCTACTGCGATAATTCAATCCTCGCTCATAATTCAGATACATTTGATTATGTGGCAACCACTCAGTTTGCGAGTTTAAGGTTTAGGAATAACCTGATAGAAGGCTTTAATTTAAAACCAATTCCTAGCACCTTTACAGCAGAATTAGCCAACAACTATAGCTCGGGTGCCTATTTTCAAGATACTGCTGCCATGAATTACCGCTTGTCGTCGGTGAGCTTTGCCATAGGAAAGGCCAATGCCTTCAATAATCCAAACACGGATTTAGCCGGAGGGGCACGTCCTATGCCAATGGGTTCAGTGGCCGACATGGGAGCTTTTGAATCTTCTGAAGCCATTAGTGCGCCGCGCATTGTTGTGTTAACTAGCCAGGCTGATACAATTTTCTTCAGCTTTGAAAACAGTGTTCCTGCCACAAAACACTTGCTCTTGCTTGAAAAAGACGCCAATCAAAATTGGATTGTAACAGATACCTTGAACGCCTCACTTAATCAGTGGAAAAAATGGGGATTTGCTGAAGGCTCTCAACATGAATTTGCTATGATGGCAGAGGATTTAACCAATCAAGTTTCTGCATTAGGCAATTCTGAAAGAATAGGCATCTTGTCAACTCCGCAAGGCTTTAGTCCGGCAGATGAAAGTAAGTTTGTTTCCCTGAGTCCTGAGTTTAGTTGGACAAGAAGTTCATTCGCTGTGGGATATCAATTGCAATTGGGTAATCAAGTTGATTTTTCAGGAGCATTGATTGATACATTAGTTGAGGATACTGCATTGATGATTCCAAATCTGCTGCCGAACACCGTTTATTTCTGGCGCGTAAGGGGCCGTATGGAGCAAGGGTTTAGCAGTTGGGGACAGCCGCTTCGATTCACCACCCGATTTGAATCCACAGATTTTGATTCATTGGTGGCAGGCAACAAGCACATTGCTTTGTATTGGCACTTGAAAGACAAACGCGATATGAGTGGGGTGCGCATTTACAGGGCAAGTAATTCCTCATTTAGCGACGAAGTATTGGTGAAAGATACTGCCAATAGTGATGCGGTTTCGTTTGTAGATAGGAACTTAAAACTGGATACAAGTTATTGGTATCGTTTGGTTACTTACAATGTTGAAGGCACTCCCTCAGAACCCGGAAACGGTGCAGTTGCAATCCCATTCAATACCAAGCCAGTTGCGGCAGGATTGCGTGATACTGCCATTTGGAATGCGGGTAGAAATTATTATGTGAATTTGAACTTTAGTTCACTAGGTACTGTTGACCCCGATGGTCAGGTAGATTCACTGGTATGGTTTGTGAATAATAAGCGTATTAGTTCAGGAACTGCACTCGCTTACGATTTCAGACAGGGTACATCCATTGTTTCACTCAAGGTTTATGATAATGATTTGGCCATGGATAGCTTGGGAGCCAAAGTGAATATTTCAACCTGGGAAAAGCTCATGCGAGGACCAGTAAGTGCAGGTTTGAGTGCGGCCAGTTCAAATCGTATTTATGCTACCGATGAGTACGTGGATGCATTTGGATCAACCCTGTTCCAATTGGATTCAAACGGCGTAACCCGCGCTCAGCCTAGCTTTAGCGATATCATTACCTCAACACCTTCTATTACCCCGGATACATCCTTGCTCGTTACCAATGGCGTATTGCTAAGTTCGATTGATAAAACCAATAACAATTTATGGCCCGGAGGTTCTGTTTTCTTAGCAGGAAATTCGACCATTACTGCAACAGTTGATTCAAACTTTAAGCGGGTGTATATTGGTTTGTCGAATAAGAATTTCAATGCCTACGATTACCTCAGTGGTGGAACAGCGATATGGTCTTTCCAATGCGATAATCAGGTAGTCGCATCAGCGGTTATTTCATCCGATAGAAAGCTAATCTTCCCGGATGCTTCAGGCACATTGTATGGTTTTGATATTTCAACACCTACATCAACCAAACAAGGAACTGCCCCAATTTGGAAACGCAGTTTCCTGGATAGCGTGAATACCTCTCCGGCAATTGATAAAGATGGATTTGTTTATGTAGGAACACAAAGCGGTAAAATGCTTAAGCTTGAATTCAGGGCCGACAGCACCATTCAAACCGTTTGGACCTGCAACCTGTCTGGGCCTGTATCCAATTCACCGGTAATTGATGCAAATGGGTTTGTGTTTATTGGTTGTTCAAACGGCGATTTCTTCAAGATTGACCCTGTTACAGGTGTAGTGCGTTTGGTGTATCAAACTGCTGCCTTGATAAAATCAACGCCGGCTATTTCAAGCAGAGGTAAGATTTACCTGGCTGCATCCAATGGCATACTGCATGTAATTGACACCGCCTTTACACCTTACTGGTATTACGAAGATGAAAGTCCTTTGCTTGCAAATGTATTGCATACCGGAAATACCACCTATGTAGGTACCATGGGCGGACGAGTACTTGCATTTTGGGATGATGAAATGCCCTTTGGTCGCAAAAAAGCAGAACCTGAAAAAGAGCCCATGTGGGGTACATTCCAGGGCAATGCCAGAAGAACTGGAGCTCAACCTTATGATACCGCAAGAACAACTCCGGTTGGTTTGATTAAGGCAGCACCTGGCTCATCATTTGGACTGTTGGTGTATCCAAATCCAAGTACAGGAAGTTTCAATTTGGAAGCGAGTGAGAAAATGCTTTCACTGGAAATTTACAACAGCACAGGGACGCTCATTTATGAGTCGAAGCCAGGTTCTGATTTTGTGGAATTGAATGCTGAAGGATGGAATGACGGAGTGTACCTCGGAATCGTGAATACTAAATCAGGGGAGCGTAAGCATTTCAGAGTATTGATTGCTCGTTAAAAGATTGATCCCCTATAAATCAAAAGAGGCTGTCGCAAAACGACAGCCTCTTTTGATTATATTAAGGTTTAAGTTTTACCAAACGTATTGTTTTTTGTTCATTAACAAAGCTTCTCCGGTAATGGTTTCTGTTCCGGTTGCCTTGTCAATCACTTTGGTTTCATACAGCACGCGATTCTTTTCAGGGAAAATTTCTTTAACTGTAATCACAGCCTGATAATCGGTATCAACAAACATAGGGCGAAGGAAAGTGGTATTTTGTTTCATGTATATGTGGCCATCAGCATACAGTAAGGTGCCGAAGATTTTAGTAAATACGCTGGCACTGAAATGGCCATGAATAATGCATTTGCCAAACATACTGGCAGCTCCTACTTCCTGATTGATATGCAAAGGATTGGTATCGCCGCTAATTTTTGCATACAAATCAACTTGTTCCTGTGTGTAGCGAATGTCGTGTGTGAATACATCGCCTTGTTTTGGTGAACTCATATTTTTTGAATTTTAGTTCCCCATACTAGGAAAAAAACTTCAATTGCGGAACGAAAAAATGAAATTTAGAAAAGGGCCTAAAAAAAATGTGCCTGAAGCCTCAAGCCAGACAAGGCTTTGCACGAATTAACAAAGAAATTATCCTTAGGCTATTGAAAATTAATAAATTATACTAATTTTGCGCCCGATTTCGGGAACGAAGTTAAAACCCCATAAAAAAACAATAATAACCATTAAAATGGAAAATCCAAACATGTTCAACTCTTTTGCAGATATGCAGAAAAAGGCGGTAGAGCAATTCACTCAGGCAGCTGAAAATATGAAGAATGCTATGCTCAATGCAAACGGTGTTGATTTTAACTCTGAATTCTTCAAAAAGTGGTATGATTCACAAATGTCTTGGTTCAACAAGCACCAAGATGGTTCAAACAACCAAGCGTTCGACTTTTTCCGTAACTGGATGAATGCCCAAACCGACATCGCACGTCAGTGGTTTGATATGTCGCAAGGTATGATGAAAACCATGCCAATGCCGGGTATGGAAAACATGAACTGGAATAACCAATATTCCAACATGATGAATATGTTCAATTCATGGAAAGATTCTATGAATACTGCATATACAGATATGTTGTCTCAGTTCAGCAATGGCACCAACAAAGAAACTTTCTCAGGCATGTTTAATAATGCTGAGATGTATATGAAAATGTTCCAGTTCTGGATGCCAATGATGAAAAGCCTTCAGGATAAAACATTTACTCCTGAAATGTTCCGCAGCATGTTCAATGCTCCTGCCTACAAAGAAATGATGGACAATATGTTCAACATGCAGCCTGATTTCATGAAGAACTTCTACAATCAGTCGCTCGACATGATGAAAAACAATGGTGGCAACATGATGGATATGGGTAAAAACATGTTCGATCAAATGAAAGGAAACATGAACAATGCCATGAATCAATTCATGCCAGCCAACATGTTTACAGCCATGCTTGATTCATACAACAACTGGTACACACAAATGCACCAAGCTGCTGCACCAATGGCTCGTTTGGTTGCTAATGGTCCTGCCAAACAAAGCGCAGAAGCCATGCAGGAGTTGATGAACCACATGAACATTTATCAGTTGAAAAATGCTCAAATGCAATACATGATGTACACTACAGGTATGAAAGCCATGGACGAAATGGCAGAGTCCTTGTACACACGCATGCGCAACGGCGAGGAGTTTACCAATTTTATGAAAGTATATCAAGAGTGGTTGAACAATAACGACAAGCATTTCGTTAACCTGTTCCAATCCGATGAATACTCTAAATTGATGAGTGAAGTGAGTGCTTTGCAACTTGGTTTGAAGAAAAAAATCGAGAACCAAATGGAAAAGGCTCTTTCAAACCTTCCTTTGATTAACCGCACTGAAATGGATGAGTTGTATCAAACCATTCAAACCCTGAAAAACAGAATCAACCAGCTCGAGAAACAAATCGATATGGAAACTGATTCTACTGAAGCCAAAGAGGCAAAACCTCGCAAAGCTTCAAAAGCTAACGCATAGTTTCTGTTTGTTTATAGTGTTATAAAGGCCATGGGTTGAGGGACCTGTGGCTTTTTTTTAACCTATACTTAAAAAAATCTTGAATTTAAGCTGAAAATTTTCCTATTTCCATTTAGAAATAACAATAACTATGATGAATATGAACCTGGCCGGTATGATGGAAGAAATGACCAAAACCGGTGAAAAAATTGTAAAAGGGTATGAACTGCTTTCCAAGATGGAGGAAGTGGAAGTAGGTGCAACTCCTAAAGAATTGGTTTGGCAAAACGACCTGGTAAAGTTGTACCACTATAAGCGCGAAACTCCGGCTACCTGTAAAATACCTGTGCTGGTATCTTTCGCTATAATGAACCGCCACGATGTACTCGACCTTCAACCCGACCGCAGCTTGATGAAAAAGTTTTTGGACGAAGGTCTTGATGTGTATATTATGGATTGGGGATATCCAAAAAAGCAGCATCGTTACCTCACCATGGAAGATTATATTTTAACCTTCATGGATGGTGCAGTTGATTTTATTCGCAAGAGCACCGGTAACGACAAAATTCATAAAATGGGCATTTGCCAGGGTGGTACATTCTCTACCATTTATGCAAGCTTGTTCCCTGAAAAATTGAAGTCGCTTACGGTATATGTAGCACCATTCGATTTCAGCGGAAACGAGTGTATGTTGTACCGTTGGACCAAAGACATTGATGTAGATGCCATGGTAGATTCTTTGGGAATTATCCCGGCTGATATGTTGAATGCTGGTTTTGGTGCGCTTAAGCCTAGCATGGATATTAGCAAGTACTTTGGTGTTGTTGATATGATGGGCGACGAGGCTAAGATGGCCAACTTCCTGCGCATGGAAAAATGGAAAGCAGATTGTCCGGATCTTGCCGGCGAAATGTTCCGTAAATACATCAAGGATTTATTCCGCGATAACAAACTGATAAAAGGCGAAATGGAGTTAGGTGGACATAAGGTTAATCTGAAGAATTTAACCATTCCATTCCTTAATGTTTACGCTACTGAAGACAATATCATTCCGAATACATCAACCATTCCGGTAAACGATGCAATTGGTTCAAAAGACAAAGAATTGTATGCTTTCCCGGGCGGACATATTGGTGTATTTGTAGGCGCTAAGTCTCAAAAAGAGTTGGCTCCAAAAGTTGCCAATTGGGTTAAAGACAGAAGCTAATTGAACGAATTGTTTCTGAAATAAAAAAGCCCGTCTTGCTAAGCAAGACGGGCTTTTTTGATTACTTCCCTTTCTTCAGTTTCAATCGTTCTTTTCCAAATTCAAGGAGAGCATCAATAAATTCATAAGGCTTATACCCGTTCAATGCACATTGGTGGAAGATGGCAGTTGCCGGAGTCATACCCGGTAAGGAGTTTATCTCAATGATAATTACTTCTGGTTTTTTGCCTTTCCAAACCCGAACAAATGCATCAATGCGGCAATAGCCTTCAACACCCAATGCCTTTGCAGCTGCTTTCAAAACGTGCTGCACCTCTTTGCTAATGGACTTATTGGCTGAAGGTGTTTTGGCATATCGCGCTGGTGTAATGTTTTGACCTTGTCCCGCAAGGAATTTTTCTTCTAGGGATAGAATTTCACCTTCAGCAAGCGATTCACTCGGCTCAAAAGTTTCAAACACCAATTTGCCTCCTTTGTACTTGGTAAGCATTCCCCCCGTAACTTCCAGAAAATGGTGTGCATATTCTTTCTCTACAAATTTCTCAACTAAAAAATGGGGCTTCTTAGGAAACTCTTCTTTGGGTTTTAGTCCAAGTCGTTCTGCCAGTTCTGCATTGATTTCAAGGCTAGGTCTGAAGGCGCCATCCGCAAAGGCAATGAGCTGTTCCCTGGTTTTAATTTTCTTTACCGCAGAACTACATCCATCGTCGGCAGGTTTGGCAATGAGTGGGTAACCAATAGCTTCAATATGCTTAATTACCTCGTCTTTGTTTTTTTTCCACTCCTCTTCTAAAACCAATGCATGGTCGGCAACCAAGAATCCTTTTTTTCGAAGTAGGGCATTGGTTTCAAATTTGTTGATGGTGATTTGCGAACTTTCAACACCCGAGCCATTGTAAGGAATTTTAAGTTTGTTCAGTTCCTTTTGAATGGTCCCATCTTCTCCCGGTCTGCCATGAAGGGCAATGAATACAGCATCCGCTAATTTCTTCAATTCGGCATAGCTGATTTCTCGTGGTTCAAACAATTCGGTCTTGCTGTATTTGTGAAGAATATCACTACACTCCGCAGCAATGGAATTCATGATTTGAGGCCGATGGTAATGCATCACTTTATCGCGAATATCATCGGCATTGTCCTTCAGCATAACATGAATAGGCAAAAGGTATAGCGAATGCAATTGGTCATTGCCTGTTACAAAAACCGGGAAGGGTTCGTATTTTTCGGAGGAGGCAAGTTTCTCGTAAATGTTTCTTCCACTTTCTACCGATATATGCCGTTCTGTTGAATACCCACCCATCATAACCGCCACCCTTGTCTTTTTGGTTTTTCGGCTTGATTGAAGTTTCAGTTCAGCATCCAATTTCTGCAACAACTTTTCAAAAGCTGAATGTTGACCAATACTTGCAATGCGTTCTGCCAGCGAAGTTCGGATGATATAAGTTAAGAACTGCGATGGATTCAAACCAATTTCGGCAGCCTGATGAAAGAAGAAAGACGATGGCATCATGCCGGAAGTGGTATTCGGATCATTCAAAAAAAGTTGTCCATCTTTAGCTAGAAAGCCGTCGATACGGGCATACACATGAAAGCCAAAATGAACAAACAAGTGCTCGCAGGCCTTCCGTATTTTTTGAATGCCTTCATCATCCAAGTCAATTGGCGTTACTTTCCTGCTTAAACCAGGAAGGTACTTGCTTCGGTAATCAAAAACTTCTTTGCCTTTCACAATTTCTGTAGGAGGCAAAGCAACTGCACTTCCATCTTCTTTTCGTAACACAATGCACGAGAATTCCCGCCCTTCGATAAAGGCCTCGGCAAGCACTTCTGTTTCTGCTGCAAGACTTTCTAGTACAACTTCATCCTGTTTTTTGAATTGCTTATCGAGGAAATCCCAACACGCATCCGGATGCGTAATTGTGGTGTGTCCGCATCGTGCAGGTAAACCAATGCCTTCTTTTACATCGCTTAGTTTTTGAATGAATAAATACTTGCCATTCTTATCTAAAGAAGTCCATTCTTGTTTTTTAATTTTTTGAATGAAGAATGCCCTGAGAACGGCTTGTTCAAATGCCTCAAATGAGTTGTGATTAATCACTGAAACACCAACCGAGCTGCCTTGATTAGCCGGTTTTATAACAAATGGAAGACCTGGTTTGGCAAGCATTTCGGCATGAATTTCTTTCAAACGCCCAAGTTCATTTCGGTGAATGCTTGCATAAGCAGGAACCTGCATTCCTGCAGCCAGCATAAGGTCTTTTTGCATGCGTTTATTCATGCCTAGGGCACTTGGCAAAATACCGGAGCCTGAGTAGGGGATACCATGCCATTCAAGCAATCCCTGTATCGTACCATCCTCGCCAAAATTGCCGTGAAGGGCAAGGAACGCGAAGTCTATATAGTTTTTGAGTTCAGAGAATTGCAGAAGCTTGCCCAATTTTCCAGCCATTTTTCGGCCTTGATCTGCATGAGCCTCCTCAAGATGTTCTGCATATACTTGAATTCCGTATTTGTTGTCTTTTAAATAAGAAACAGGAGGATAAAAGTCGCGGATTGAACCCTTGTAAATGTATTGCCAATCCAACAGGATAATCTGATTGAAACTGTCAACAAACAGCGGTACAGCTTCAAACAAGGATTTATCGAGGTTGTCGTAAACTGTTCTTCCACCTGCAAATGAAACTTCCCGTTCTCGGGAACTCCCCCCGAAGAAAATGCCAATACGAATGCGATTGCTCATGCCTCAAACTTAGGGTTTGATTCCCACAATTGTTAGCTTTCGTATGGGTCTTCTTCTTAGATTTGATGTTGAAAATTCATTTTTATTGAAAAATCTTTTTTAAGATTGGCAAGACTTTTGCAGAATTTAGAAATGTGTAAATTAGCCCTGATTTTTCAACCTCTAGAAACCATATCATGAAAAAGTTAAGCATCCTGCTTGTTTGTCTCTTTATTGCTGCCTCCTCCTTTGCTCAAAATGCCAATCAAACCTTACCTGACCTGGCATTGAAAGATGTTAATGGTAAGCCCAAAAACATGTCCGATTATTCTAAGGCTAAAAAGATCATCATCGTTAGCTTTTGGGCTACCTGGTGCTCGCCTTGTAAAAAGGAACTCAACAATATCAATGAATTGTACGAAGAATGGAAAACCAAATACAACCTTGAATTGGTTGCTGTTTGCACCGATAATGCCAGAAACGTGAGTAAGGTAAAACCTTATGTAGATGGACAAGGCTGGGATTATGATATCATTATGGACGTAAATCAGGACTTTCAGCGGGCTATGAATATTGTTCAGATTCCGCATACATTGCTTCTCGACCAAAATGGAAATATTGTTTACAGTCATAGTGGTTATGTAGAAGGTGATGAGTTTATGCTGGAAGAGAAAATCAAAGAACTGCTAGGCAAAAAATAAGTATGCAATTCAGGAGCTTATTTGCTGCACTATTTGCGGTGCTGAAGCTTTCGGCACAATCAAACGAAGTAAAAGATGCTCCTCCCTTTTTTAGTACTGATCAGGGCTCTTATTGTGAATATGAGGGCCCTGATTTTTTTGGTAAACCTCAATATATCTGCACGCATTCCAACTTGAATAGTGCGAAAATGCTTGGCACCGATAAACTTTGGAATGGCTTTCCTTCTCTTCAAATCCAAGGAGCCAATCTAGATAAGCTAGCCATTTGGGATGGAGGTGCAGTTCGAACCACTCACCGAGAATTTGGAGGTAGAGTTCGGAACATGGATTCGGTTTCCTTGAGTTCACACAGTACCCAAGTTGCAGGCAATTTAGTTGCATCCGGAGTTTTGGCCGACGCAAAGGGAATGGCTCCATCTACCCAGTTGAGGGCTTGGAATTTTACAAACGATAACAATGAAATCATTGCCAATGCCGCTTCCCTTTTTGTAAGCAATCATTCCTATGGAACTACTGTTGCCTGGCAAAATATCGGTGGTCAAATCTATTGGTACGGGGATAGTTCTCTCAACCAGTTCCGCGACTGGAAATTTGGCTATTACGATAATCGTTCAAGAATTTGGGACAGCGTTCAATTTGCCAATCCTTATTACTTGATGGTTAAAAGTTCCGGAAATGACCGCGGCTCTGGAGTTGCACCCGGTACTCCTCATTATTATTGGAATGGTTCAGCTTGGGCCTTAACTTCTACAACCCGCGATACAGTTGGCCCTTATGATTGCCTGGCAACATTCTCCAATTCAAAGAATACCCTGGTAGTGGGTGCTTGCCAAACTGATACCGGATTTTTTTCCGGAATAAAAGATGCGGTCCCCTTTAGTTACAGCAGTCGTGGCCCTACTGATGATGGCCGTATAAAGCCGGATTTGGTGGCACCCAGTGGTTTGGTTTATTCTTCAACAAGCACCCATGATTCAGCTTATGCCTTTTTGGGCGGCACATCCATGTCGTCACCTGCGCTTGCCGGTTCTGCTTTGGGATTGCAAGAATTGCACCAAAAATTAACGGGAAGATGGATGTGGAATTCCTCCCTAAAGGTGCTGTTAATCCATTTCGCCAGGCCTTGTAAGTCGAATAGCTGGGGGCCGGATTATGACTGTGGTTGGGGAATTCCCAATGTGAAGCAGGCAGCTGATTTCCTCATTGCAAATAAACATGCTCCGGTCCAGGAATCTACCTTAATCCATGGAACCCAACGTCAACTTAAGCTTCGTGTAGCATCCTCAACAGATACCCTAAAAGTGAGTTTGTGTTGGACAGATCCACATGCGCAAACTGCTGCACCAGCCTATAACGATTCAGCCCTTAAGTTGATTAACGACCTTGATATGCGCTTGCTACAAGGTAATTCAGTAAGTGTTTATCCTTATGTGCTTAATCCAAATGTTCCCGCAGCTCCCGCCATACGAGGAGATAATTATAGAGACAATGTTGAGCAACTCAATCAAACCGGATTAAGTCCGGGCATTTATACCCTTCGCATTTCGCATAAAAACAATTTGCAACAGGGCGCTCAAAATTTTAGTTTAATCAGTAACCAACTTATTGAACCCATGCAAGGGGCAAGCCAGCTTCAATTGGTAAGTTCGAGTCCTCAGCATATTCAATTAAGTTGGAAAAAAGGAACAGGTGCAAAACGTTTGGTATTGGCTTCTGCTGCACCCTTGAATCAAATCTATCCACAAGATGGAATTTCGTACAATGCCTCTTCCAGTTGGATGCAGGGAGATTCACTTGCAAGCGGCGTGTATGTAGTTTATAACGACACTGGCTCAGCGCTTACCATTACAAATCTTTCGCCCAATCAAACCTTGTTCTTTCGTATAATTGAGTACAATGGAAACGGTAATCAAATTCTTTATGCCGATTCGCAAGGATTGGATGGAAATTTTCAAACGCTACCATTTCGCTTATTGGCCTTTAGTGCAGAGCAGGTTTCAGACAATCAAATCAACCTGTCCTGGACCAGCGTTCAGGAAATCAACACAGATAGTTTTTTAATTGAACGAGCAGCTGAGGATTTGCCTTACCAACAGGTTGCTGCGCTTAAAGGTGCGGGTTACTCCTTAAGTATTCATAAGTATTATTTTTCGGATACCCTTGGAGTGGCTAAAATCAAAGAGTATGCGCGTTACCGATTGGCACAACGCAATTCCGATGGCTCCTATTTTTATAGCCGCGAAATCCGTGTAAATGTATTACGCCCATGGACGTTGGACCTGCTATATCCAAATCCATTTACCAATCAATTCACCTTGAAGTTCACCACAAACTATCCTATGCCATTGGATTTGGAAATTCTCGACCCTGTTGGCAGGTTGGTTCAGTCAGAAAAAATAAGTATCAGCAACCAGTTGATTGTAACTGTCAGCACAGTTAATCTTCAACCCGGAGTTTATTATATCCGCCTGAGCTCGGGCAATTACAGCAAGGTTTTTAAAGGGATAAAAACCAATTAGCGCAATTCCTTGTGCAAGGTTTCCAATTGCTGGTAAACTTCAGATTTTACAGGAGCCAAAGGCAATCGAACCACATTTTTGCAAAGCCCCAGCATGCTCATAACAGCTTTGATGCCACCCGGATTCCCATCCAGGAAAATGGCTTTCATCATGCTATAGAGTTGATAATGCAATTGACGAGCCTCTTCAAAACGTCCTTCCAAGCCTAAGCGAACCATGGTGCTGAATTGGGCCGGATAAGCCTGGCCAATCACTGAAATTACACCACTCATGCCCATAGCTAAAAAAGGGAGTGTTAGGTTGTCATCGCCACTAATTACCAAAAAAGAATCGGGAGCACCCTGAAGGATATCCATGAATTGTTCGGAGTTTCCGCTGGCTTCTTTGATCGCAATGATATTGGGATGATTAGCCAGTTTAAGCGTGGTGCTAACTGCCATATTGCTTCCTGTTCTACCCGGTACATTGTACAGAATTACAGGAACCGGACTCGCATCTGCAATAGCTTGGTAATGCTGGAAAATGCCCTCTTGGTTGGGTTTGTTGTAGTACGGACTAACCGATAAAATAGCATCGTATCCCTCAAAGTTGAATTCGGAAATTGTGCTCAGTACTTCGGCTGTATTATTGCCGCCAATGCCTGCCGCGCAAGCCACACGTCCAGCAGCTTTATCTGCAACAAAGCGGTAAACTTGTTCCTTCTCCGCTTTGGAAAGGGTAGCCGTCTCTCCGGTTGTTCCTAAAGCAACCAGGTAATCAACACCACCTGAAATGCAATGGTCTATAATCTTTTCAAGTGAATCAAAATCTATACTGAAGTCTTCGTTAAATGGGGTAATAAGTGCAACGCCTGTTCCTCTCATGGTTGTAAGTTTTTCAAGAATTCAAAGGTATCGGAAATTTGCAGGTTTAGGCAAAAGGTGGAAAAAATCAGGGCAGTATTAGATGGTCAAATGCGTTTTCCGGAGTGAATACGGAGTGTGAATACGTTGATATTTATCAGTGGTTCAGTTTTATTTTCCGTTTTACTTTCGACAACGTGTACGCACTAGTTGACATTGAAACCACGGGAGGTCAGCCTTCCGGAAATTCCATCACCGAAATCGCCATTCTGATAAGTGATGGTGAGCGTATTGTGGATAGTTTTCAAACCCTCATAAATCCCGGAGCACCAATCCCTCATTACATACAAGCCTTCACAGGTATTGATTATTCCTTCATCAAACACCAGCTTGAAGCTTGTGGTTTAACCTTAAATGCTAAAAAGCTGTGCACCGTCCGACTATCACGCAAGGTGTTTCCGGGTTATCGTTCGTATTCGTTAGGCAATATTTGTGCCTCCTTAGGGATACGTTTGCAAGACCGTCATAGGGCAGGAGGTGATGTCAGGGCAACTGCCGAACTTTTTCATAGGATCCTCCGGGAAGACAAAGCGGGCGTTGTTGCTGAAAGCTTGAAGAAAGGAGCGCGGGAGTATGTGTTGCCTCCAAATATTCCGAAAGAACAAGCTGATAAATTACCGGCAGGCGCCGGGGTCTATTATTTTGTTGATGAGCGTGGATTGGCACTTTATGTTGGAAAGGCAAAAAACCTGAAGTCGCGCGTGTATGGACACTTCTCGGGTACCCTGAAAAGTGCCCAAAAGCAAAATTTCCTGCGTGCAATTCACGGCTTAAGTTTTACCCCAACTGGAAGCGAACTGCTAGCCTTGCTACTCGAAAGTCATGAAATACGCCGGCTTTGGCCCGATGAAAATAAAGCCCAAAAGCGAGTAGCTCAAGTGTATGGCCTGTTTGATTACCTCGATCAAAATGGAAAAATACGCTTTGGCATAGATAAAGTAAGAGGTGGAGTAAAGCCCTTGCTGGTATTCTCAAACCGACTTAGTGCCATGCAATACCTGGATAAAATGGTTGATATGTTCCAACTATGTCCAAAGCTTTGCAACCAGCAAACCAATCCCGGGCCTTGCATTGCTATTGAAAAGGAAGTTTGCGGAGGCGAATGTCAGGTAAAGGAAAATAAGGAAGCATACAATGCCAAAGCACAAGCCTTTTTTGACAGTTTAAATCAGGAAAAGCGTATTTATTTTATCGTAGGAAAAGGCCGCAACAACAAAGAAAAATCGGTAGTCATATACGAGCCAGGAAGGACCCTTTCCTATACCTTTTTGCCCAGCCGGCAGCAATTGGATTTTGAATTGGTAAGAGAGCAGGCAAATCACCTCAAACTAAACCCGGTAATGGAGTCTATACTTGCACCTGTTATTAGCGGTGAGCAGCAAAAAGACTACAAAGTATTCACCCAAACCCAGTTTAATTTTTCAGAAAACGGATAGATATCCGTCAAATTACCATCGCTTTTCCGGAGGGCAAACCTGCCATCAACATCCATAAAGAACAAAAATTTAGTGCAGGCAGGCCGGGCCATGCACTGCTAGTCCTCGCCGGAATAAACCGCTGCTGTATGGCGTGGGCAAGAGCTTCTTGGGTCGCTTTGCCCACGCCACAGCAGCAGGTTTTTCCGGCTGTGGGCTATCCGTTGCTGTCCCTTTTGCCGGGGGCATTCCTTTGCCATATTCCTGTAAGATGAGCAAGAGCTTGACCGCGCAATTTGTTATTCTGAACAAGGAGAATGACCTTGCACGGAGTAATTTACATTGGGCCTGCTGATTAACGCGCATTGTATTGATTGTGCAGATAGTAACCCGGAAAAAATGAATTCTTCTGCAAGGCTTTGAAACGATACTTTTGGGTAAAATTAGTTAAAGATGCAGCATTTTTTCCAGAACACTAATTCAGCTCCACATCATCTTCTTCAGATAAGGGTGAACAGCTGTACGAAAGTACGATCTGCAAGCCTTATCCTCGAATCTGATGCAGATCTGAATATAACAGCAGACCCTACATACTTGGCAAAACGTAATTTAATGATTTATGAAAAATGTATTTGGTGTTTTAGTAGCCATATTGGTTGGCTTTAGTTTTCTAATTTTTGCATGCCAGCCAGCTGTTAACAAGGCTTCAACTTCGCAACTCGATTCAGTTTCAAGCAAGGATGAACATCACCATGAAGACACGGAGGCCATCTTGTTAAATGGTACAGAAAAATGGAAGGTTGATGAAAACATGATGGTTCATATCCGGAACATGGAGGCAGAAATACTCGCGTTTGATGCAATAAAAAATAAGGATATTCAATCATTGGCAAAGAACCTTGCAGGAAGCATAGATTTACTAACTTCTAATTGCACCATGAAAGGACAAGCCCATGATGAATTGCACAAGTGGTTATTGCCTTATATTGAATTGGTAGATGAAATAAAAGAGAAAGGAAATGCCTCCAACGGGGATATGTACCATCAAAAATTGAAGGAAGCATTTGAACAATTTAATTTGTATTTCTACTGAACTGACCATTAATAAGAGTAGGGTTGTTTTGAAAATGGCTTCGCGGAAAATAAATCAAGCTAGCTCAAATTGCTGAGTTTAGAAAGCCTTAAAACCCTTCATTTCCTTCATTCCTTCATGGTAAAAATAAACTAGAAATGCATGAATGAACAGGAGAAATTCAATCGCTAAAAATTAATAAATCTGAGTAAAATACTTAACTAAAAAAATCTTCATACCCTTCATTCCTTCATGGTAAAAAAACTGAATGGATAAATGTACAGAAGAAATTGGTTCACACAAAATCAATAAAACTCAGTAAAAAACTTTACTAAAAAAAACCTCATACCCTTCATTCCTTCAGGGTTAAATTTCAGGGTTAATAAGAACCCGTTAGCGGATTACTCGCCGGCGTAGTTGTCATACGAATACGGAGTTTGCGATTCTGCGTATCGATAGTATCGATTTTATAATACACCACTGAATAGCCATTCCAAAGGAAACTGGTATCTGAATTTTGTATGAAAGTTCCTTCGCATCTGGAGGAGTCTTTTCCTGCAATCTGACGTTTCCAGCAATAATTTCCCTCTTCGGAAAAGTTAATACCTATATACCCATCCGATTTAATGGAAGTATCTCTTAAATACCAGCCTTTAAGTTTGTAATTGATTGTATAATTGCTTGATGTTGTTTCATCTTTGGAACAAGCGCTAATCAAGGCTATTGCCAAAGGAATTAGTAGGAAGCGTTTTATACTCATGGGTTCAAATAACGCAAACCCGATTTAATTTACAAACACTTCTAGTTCAGTAGGAAGTTTTATTTCTTGAAGCAATTGCTCCTCCAGCATATTGGCCCAGGCATTCAAGTAATCCGCGAGGTCTTGGCGGTTGTTGTTTTTGAGTTCACGGTTGCCAAGGCGCATCTTGATTTCCTTGTTAGATAGAAACTCCAGCTGCTGCAAATCTTCTGTACTCAAGCCTTTTTCGAGCAATGAAAAAATCATTCTGTCCATTTCCAGTCCGGAGGTAGGACAATAATCGTTTACCTGTTCCGACCAATTTCCTGTGCGTGTAAGTGCCAGGTTGTGAATTTCGGCTTTGCTCATGTTGAGTAGGGTTTGTGCCAGATTTCCGCAGTTGCATGCGCCCATATGTCCCCATTCATAAGGTTTGCCTTCCATTAATGCTTCAGCGGTTTTTCTGAAGGCTTGAATTAAAAGTAAGGATGCTTTTGCCATGTTTTTTAAAAATTTTAATTGCAAAATTGTTTCGTGTTGGAGTGAATTTTACAAACACAAATCCTTGAAATCGGTATTTGTATCAGCCTAATTAGATAAAGTAAATTGTTAAGGATGAGGAGTTAGAATCTTTGGGGGTTTCGGCTTAGGGATGGACGAGGAAAGCCTTTTAGACGCGGAGCTTGCAGATGTGTATGTTTGCCGGCTACCCCAGTAGACCGGCAAACATACAACAGCTGCTGCTCTGCATCTAAAAGCTTGGAACAACAGCCCGGCCTGGCGGCTGGAAGAGGTTTTGCAATTCTTGAAAATTTTGAAAAGCCGACGGGAAAGCCCCAAAAATCAAGGATTGTAAACCTTGCGGTAGAGCTCTTTGTCGGTATTGAGTTGTTGGATGATGTAGCTATCTATTGATTTCGCGGTTTTATTGGCCATGCGATAAGCCAGATTCATAATATGGTGTCTGTTGAAACCTAGCGGCAGCCATGCGTAGTTGTCTTTCCTTGTTACCAAATGCTCTTTGGGCCAAACCCAGGTTGGCAGCACTTGTCCTTTAGGAATGGGGAAAAAGGTGTAATTTTCAGGAATGCTATCGGCACTTTGAATCAGCGTTTTCTGTTTTCCTTCAAGTAAAAACAGCGATTCTGCCTTAAAAAATCGCAATTGAATAGGTCCATCATTGCTGCTAAGCTCGCGTAGGCCAGTTCCAAGCAAATCTGTACCTCCTTTTTTGAGTTCAAACCAAGCAGCACAATTCCGACTATCCAATTGGTATCCTCTTTCTTCTAGGGCCTGTTCCAAATAACCGAGAAAATAATAATCGTACCAATCGATTGCGTTTGTATTCAGAAAAGTATCTGGTTTTACGGAGTTTATGGTGTAATCGAGTGAATCTTTTTTAATCTGAATACAGATTTTTCCGAATTTGGGTTCGAACAGACTTGAGCACGATGCGAATAGCAAGGCAAGCGTTGAAATGAGCAAAGAATTTTTCATAGCCATGTTCTGATTTGTCACAAAGTTCAGGCCGAAAGCGAATAAAATGCTGATTTTTTGAACATTTTTTTTCGCTTTGCCTCGATTGGCTTATTTTGCGGGCTATGATCAATATTACCTTACCAGACGGGTCCGTTCGTTCGTATGAACGGGGCACCACCGGACTGGAGATTGCGAAGTCAATCAGCGAAGGACTTGCCAGAAATGTTTTGGCGGCCAAAGTAAACGGCGAGGTGTGGGATGCCACCCGTCCAATTCATGAAGATGCTCAGGTTCAATTATTAACCTGGAACGACAAAGAAGGAAAGTCCACGATGTGGCACAGTTCTGCACACTTAATGGCCGAAGCATTGGAAGCTTTGTACCCCGGAGTGAAGTTTGGAATTGGCCCTTCAATTGACCACGGTTATTATTACGATGTTGACTTCAATGGCCTTCATTTTCATGCAGATGATTTGAAGAAAGTGGAAGACAAAATGGTAGAGCTGGCAAAAAAGAACAGCATTTACCAGCGTCGTGAGGTTTCTAAAGCAGATGCCATTGCCTATTTTACGGAGAAAGCAGATCCGTATAAATTGGAGCTTTTGCAGGATTTGCAGGATGGTTCAATTACCTTTTACGAACAGGGTAATTTTACCGATTTGTGCCGTGGACCTCATATTCCGAATACCGGTTTTATCAAGGCCATTAAATTGATGAGTGTTGCGGGAGCCTACTGGAGAGGAAGTGAAAAGAACAAGCAGCTAACCCGAATTTATGGCATTACATTTCCAAAGAAATCGGAACTGGATGAGTACCTGAATATGCTGGAGGAAGCCAAGAAGCGCGACCACCGCAAATTGGGCAAGGATTTAGAGATTTTTACTTTTGATGATGATGTAGGTCCGGGCTTGCCACTTTGGTTGCCAAATGGTGCTGCGATCATTGAGCAATTGGAAGCATTTGCCAAGAAGAATGAAGAAGCAGCTGGATATGTTCGGGTGAAAACTCCGCATATTGCCCGTGAAAGTATGTATTTAAAGAGCGGTCACCTACCTTATTATAAAGATAGCATGTTTCCACCTATGGAAATGGATGGCGATGTGTATTATTTAAAGGCGATGAATTGTCCACATCACCACAAAATTTTTGCGGCTACTCCAAAATCGTACAGGGATTTACCATTGCGTTATGCAGAATATGGAACCTGCTACAGGTATGAGCAAAGTGGGGAATTGTTTGGTTTGATGCGTGTGCGTTCACTTCAAATGAACGATGCACATATTTATTGCACTGAAGCTCAATTTGAAGAGGAGTTCAGAAGTGTAAATAATTTGTACCTAAAGTATTTTGAAACCTTTGGAATTAAGGATTATGTAATGCGTTTTTCGAAGCATGATCCTGCCAGATTGGGAGAAAAATACATTGACGCACCTGAGCTTTGGAAGAAAACCGAAGACATGGTAAGGAAGGTATTGGTTAATTTGGGCGTAAATTTTGTGGAAGTTGAGGATGAAGCCGCATTTTACGGACCTAAAATTGATATTCAGATTTACAGCGCCATCGGTAGGGAATTTACTTTGGCAACAAACCAGGTAGATTTTGCTCAGGCAGAGCGTTTTGATTTGTCGTTTACCAACGAGAAAAACGAAAAAGAAAGACCGATTATCATTCATAGGGCTCCATTAAGCACCCATGAACGGTTTATTGGCTTTTTGTTGGAACATTACGCTGGAAATTTGCCGGTTTGGCTGGCACCAAAGCAGGTATCTGTTTTGCCAATCAGCGACAAGTATGTTCCTTACGCTCAAAAACTTGTTGATATTCTGAAAAATGCAGATATTCGCGCCTTGTTTGACGACCGAAATGAGAAAATCGGTAAGAAAATCAGGGATGCGGAATTGAAAAAGGTTCCGTATATGCTGATTGTCGGCGAACAGGAAATGCAGGAAGAGGCAGTGGCTGTGCGAAAGCATGGAGAAGGCGATAAAGGCCGCTTGTCGATTCAGGATTTCATAGACCAACTAAAAAAGGAATTAAAGTAAAACAGATACTTGGCAACACCAACTAACCCAACCCCCGCCGGACCAGGTCCGAGACCGCACAATCCGGCATTTAATCGAGGCAGAAGAAGCCTTGAGCCTGAACATAAGATCAATAACCGTATTATGTCACCACAGGTTCGCCTGGTAGGAGACAACATTACAGTTGGGGTGTATTCACTGTCTGAGGCATTGAAAATTGCCGAAGAGCAGGAGATGGATTTGGTAGAAATATCTCCAAATGCAGACCCACCGGTATGTAAGGTAGTTGATTACAAGAAGTTTTTGTACGAACAGAAGAAGAAGAAGAAAGAGCAAAAAGCCAATCAGGCCAAGCAGGATGTAAAAGAAATCCGATTTGGACCAAATACGGATGAGCACGACTTCGAGTTCAAACTGAAACACGCAGAAAACTTCATCCAGGAAGGCCATAAAGTGCGAGCTTATGTGTTTTTCAAAGGACGTGCCATCGTATACAAAGAGAGGGGAGAAGTATTGCTGTTGCAGCTGGCTCAACGCTTGTCTGAAATTGCAAAGGTTGAGCAATTGCCAAGATTGGAAGGAAAGAAAATGTTCCTGATGATGAGTCCGAAAGGAAAAGCAGTTAAGTAAAGAAAAGCCGTTTATTCAATAAATAAGGAGAAATCAGTAAGATGCCTAAGGTAAAAACCAACAAAGCCGCTGCAAAACGTTTTAAAGTAACCCCTAGTGGTAAAATTAAGCGTGCACAAGCTTTCAAAAATCACATTTTGACCAAGAAAACAACAAAGCAGAAGCGTGCATTAACCAAAATGGTTACTGTATCTGAAGCAGATATGGGCTTGGTTAAGAACTTGCTCGGAATCGGCAAATAAATCCAGATTTCCTCGGTTTCAATTATCAGTTAACCCGAATCAAGGCACCTAAGAACCAGTAGAACCGACTGGTCGCCCAGGTTCAAAAAACAAAGCAAACTATGCCACGTTCAGTCAATTCCGTAGCGTCAAGAAGACGCCGCAAAAAACTTCTCAAGTTAGCCAAAGGCTTTTGGGGAAAACGTAAAAATGTATTAACCATAGCCAAGCATACCATCGATAAAGGTTTGGGGTATGCTTACCGTGACCGTAAAACCAAGAAACGCAATTTCCGCAGCTTGTGGATCGTGCGTATCAACGCTGGTGCAAGGTTACATGGCTATAGCTACAGCCAATTCATGG
Organism: Bacteroidia bacterium; assembly: GCA_023151275.1. Taxonomy (GTDB): domain Bacteria; phylum Bacteroidota; class Bacteroidia; order UKL13-3; family UKL13-3; genus CAISCU01. The sequence continues at coordinate 41,380 of JAKLJI010000011.1, forward strand.
GAATGGTTCATAAAAAAGGTTTGGCTTTGAACCGTAAGGTTCTTGCCGACATGGCGATGAATCATCCTGAAACCTTCAAAGCAATTGTTGATTCAGTAAAATAAACTTAGAAAGAACGGCTTTAACTCCGGGTTCGCAAGAGCCCGGAGTTTTTTTTGCCTAAAATTTTTCATTGGACGAGCTTCGGCAATCGAAATCAAAAGCCCAATTTGAATTTGACCACCGATTAGGATGGTATCCTTTTGTTTATAATTATTACGAACAGTCAAGTATTGATAATAAATAAGCATTGTTTGACTGGCCCACGAAAAATAACCTTGCAAGCGACCGGAAAAGAAATGCGAATGAGTTGCTTTCAAATGAGGATTTAAAAAAATCGCCAATTTTTATAGGGTTATCCCTGAAGCACTGATTTAAATCTTGCTCATTTTCTGGAAAATAGCGCAAATAAAATGCGTTTTGGCTTTTTTGAGTTGAGAAAAAAGTGTTAGATTTGATTAACCTTTATCAAGCATAGAAGTAAATTTTATGCTTCCATTTTTCAGACTATGAAAAAGTTCATACTTATTGCCCTCAGCGCTGGTTTAATCGGTTCTTGCAAACGGGAATTACCCAATTCTTCAGGAAATCCAAATTCCAATCCGGGTTCAATTTTTGAGATGACTGTTCCCAATGGGTTCACCTACGAATCTGCAAAAGATTTTGACTTGGAGATTGCTATTTTGAATCGTGAAGACCAATTGGTTGCAGGTGTTCGAGTTGATTTGTATTCGGCTTTGCCAGAGGAAGGTGGTAAATTGATTTTTAAAGGTCTAACCGATAAGAATGGAGTGTTAAAATCCACAGTAAGGATCCCATTGGGTTTGAAAAATCTATTTTTAGAGAGCAGTTTTGCCGGCATTCCAAGTGGGATACAAATTCCAGTACAGGGAAATTCAATTAAATTCCAATTGGGAGGAAGTAATCCACAGTATGTCCAAACCCGCAACCCTGAATTCAAATTCGCTACTGGTAGCAATTTGATGAAGAATTTGGCCAAGGTGTCCAATAAAATTGTTCCTATTTGGAATGCCAATGGAGTTCCCTCCAACCTGGTTTCCCGTGATGTAGTGCCCAATGCTTTGGTTAATGATATCTGGGCTACTTTACCATCGCGAGTATCTGTACCTCAAAATAGGCCACAATTGCTTGATGAAAACGCCTACCAACGGAATATCGTTTTGACCAAACAAGCTGATGTTTGGGTTACCTTTATTACAGAAGGTGCCGGCTTCAGAAACACCTTGTTCTTTTATCGCTACAACAAAAATAATCCTCCAACAAGTGTAAGCCAGATTGATACCTTGTTTTTGATTTTCCCGAATGCCTCACTTCAGAATTCAAATGGCGGTTTGCTAACCGGTGATAAAGTTTACTTGGGAAGGTTTGGAGCAGATACCGTTATTTCTTATGGAATCATTGCCAATGGATTTGATGCTGCAACCTCAACAGTAGGCGCTGGATTCTGGTTCCTTTATGGAAACAAAAACTTCAATCCCGAGCCTCAAGATAGCTTGAAGCAGCACATGGTGATGCTTTACGACAATGCAGGCAAGCGTTTCATCATGGGCTTTGAAGACATCAACCGCACTGCCTCCGGATGTGATCACGATTTTAATGATGTGTTGTTTTATACCACCTCCAATCCGGTAGATGCTATTTCAACCTCAAATATTGCAGTTTTACCTCCAAGTAGCGACCGTGATGGTGATGGTGTGAATGATGTGGATGACGAATATCCGGATGATAATGCCAGAGCATTCAACAATTATTATCCATCCATTGGCGCAAAGGCTACAGTTGCTTTTGAGGATTTGTGGCCTTTTTATGGCGACTATGACATGAATGATGTTGTGGTGGATTTCAGATACAAGTTGGTAACCAATGGTCAAAACGCAGTTAAGGACGTAGTAGCAGATTATACACTTCGGGCATCAGGAGGACAAATCGACAATGTATTTGCTGTTGAGTTTCCAGCTTTGAGAACCAATGCTACAGCCGTTCAGGGCGCATTTTTGGAAGCAGGCCAGACCAATACAGTATTAACTATTTTTCCAAATATTCGTGGTTTGCAAAATCGTTGGAATACAGTTCCGGGCGAGCCGCTTTCTGATTCGGTGAATAAATCGGTTTCATTTAGTTTGACAACTCCGGTTGCCATATCCAGTTTTGGATTAGGTGCCTTCAATCCATTTATCTATGGAACTACCAATGGGAAGAACCGTGGAATGGAAATTCACCTGCCGGGTAGAAAACCAACCAATCTTGCAGAGCGTTCGGTTTTGGGAACTGGAAACGACAGGTCGAATACTGGTAGCAACCATGAATACCTGAGCGAGCATAATTTACCTTGGGCAATTGAAATCCCTGAACGTTTTGATTACCCAATTGAACGTTCTGAGATTACCCAAGTTCATTTGAAATTTGCAGCTTGGTCGCAAAGTGGCGGCGCCCAATTTCAAGATTGGTATAAAAACCTGAATGGCTATCGGAATTCTGAATTGATATATAAACGATAATAAAAATGACTTTCTGAAAAGTCATAATTTGTTCGATATTAAAATGATAAAGGCCACAAGTTTCAAAACGAGTGGCCTTTATTTTTACTAGGCAGACTGATAAAATTTCTTTGAGACGACTTCTTTCGTTTTTCTGAGTAGAATAGGAATCTAATGTTGTATTTCTTTCTGGCTTATCCCCTACAAGTTGCTAATGAAAACAAGTCTTTAAAGAGTAAAAACCTAGGGAGAGAGTAAGATGTGAAATTCAAACGAAGGAAATGGAAATTGCCAATTAGGAAATCATTTCCCAAAGCTTATCCTTAAGTTTATCAATGCCTCTACCTGTAGCTGAGGAAATAAAAACATGCTGAATACGTGGTAACTCTTTCTTTATCTCAGCAATTCGCTCCTCATCAACTAAATCACATTTGGTAATGGCCAACAGTTTGGATTTTTTGCCCAGTTCCTTGTTGTAGAGTTTCAATTCCTTCATCAAGATATTGTATTCCTCTTTGATATTTGGGCTTGTTGCAGGGACCATGAACAGGAGTGTAGCATTTCGTTCGATATGGCGGAGGAATCGCGTTCCAAGTCCTTTGCCTTCATGCGCACCTTCAATAATTCCGGGAATATCAGCCATTACAAAGGAGCGAAAATCGCGGTATTCAACAATGCCCAGGTTTGGAACGATAGTCGTGAACGGGTAATCTGCTATTTCAGGTTTGGCAGCAGAAACAACGGAAAGCAAGGTTGATTTACCGGCATTGGGAAATCCAACTAAACCCACATCGGCAAGTATTTTTAGTTCAAGAATTTTCCATTCTTCTTTTCCTTCCTCTCCGGGTTGGGAATGGCGTGGTGCTTGATTGGTTGCAGATTTAAAATGGTTATTTCCTAATCCGCCACGACCACCGGCTAGAAGAACAAACTCTTGTCCGTGTTCAGTGATTTCAAACAAAATTTCTCCGGTTTCGGCATCCTTGGCAACAGTTCCCAATGGCACATCCAGGATTTCATTTTTCCCATCTTTTCCTTTCCGAAGGGCAGATTCTCCAACCGCTCCCGGTTCTGCAATAACATGTTTTCTGTATTTCAGGTGAAGTAGGGTCCAGAGTTGACTGTTTCCACGTAAAATAATACTTCCCCCTTTTCCCCCATCGCCCCCATCGGGTCCACCTTTGGCGGTATGTTTATCGCGGTGAAAGTGCATACAACCAGCTCCGCCTTTACCGGAACGGCAGCAGATTTTTACGTAATCAACAAAATTAGAATCAGCCATAAAGGGCAAAGCTAAGCAAAAGCCCTGGGCTCAGCAAACCAATTAGCTATTCGCTTTGGCGTCAATTTGGTCGCAAAGGGCTGTGAAAATGGCTTCAACTTCGCCAATTCCGTTTACACCTTTGTATTTGTTTTGTGCCAAGTAATAATCTCTTACTGGAAAAGTTTCTGCATTGTACACATCAATTCTTTTCTGGATAACGGCAGGGTCCTGATCATCGGCACGGCCACTGTCTTTTCCACGAAGCAAGAGTCTGCGTTTAAGTTCTTCTTCTTCAACTTCCAGGGCAAGCATGAGGCTAATGCTGGAATTCATCGACTCAAGTAGAGCATCAAGTGCAGCAGCTTGAGCGGATGTGCGTGGAAATCCATCAAAAATAAAACCTTTTGCATTTGGATTTTTCTTCACTTCTGCAGAAAGCATATTGATGGTAACTTCATCCGGAACCAATTGGCCTTGGTCGATAAAGCTTTTGGCAAGAACACCCAATTCGGTTTGGCCTTTAATATTCGCTCTGAATATGTCGCCGGTAGAAAGATGAACCAGGGAATAACGGTCAATCAATTTGGTGGATTGAGTTCCTTTGCCGGCACCCGGAGGGCCAAAAAGTACGATGTTAAGCATGGATGAAGTTTTATAGACGCGAAATAAAACAAAGATTTCAATTCGGCAATCCGAAGATTATCAAACTGAAAAATTTCAGCTTTTTTCTTTTTCAACAAAAATCCCTTTTAGGTTTCGTCCGTACCCATCATAATCCAAACCATAACCCAGTAAAAACCGAGGTTCGGTTTCAAAGCCACAGAAATCAGGTTCAATATCAACCTGAAGTGCTTTCGGTTTAAAAAGTAAGCTTACTGTAGCAATGGAAGCAGGATTTTGGAGTTGCAATTCGTTCAAAATAAATTGAAGTGTAAGGCCGGTATCCACAATGTCTTCAATCACAATCAGGTGACGGTCTTTAACCGAATTACCTAGACCCAGAAGTTCCTTTACTTTGCCGCTACTACTGGTTCCTGTGTAGGAGCTAACCCGCATAAACGTAATCTCGCAGGGCATTTCCATTTCGCGGTACAAATCGGCTGCAAAAATGAACGAGCCGTTGAGAATACCAATAAAAAGAGGGTTTTTATCCTTGTAACGTTCATTGATTTCCTGGCCTATTTGGCGGATTCTTTCGGCAATTTTTTCAGCAGAAATGAAAGGAACAAATGTGCGATCAAGTACCTGAATTGAATTCATCGGCCAAAAATAGGCTAATTCCCCGCAATCCTGCATATTTGTCGTGATGGGTACTCAGCGTCGCATATTAGCAATCATTTCTTATCCTTTTTTGCCTGCAACCACAGGTGGTGAAATTTCAACCTTGAATATTTTGAATTTTATGGGGAAGAAAATGCCACTTACAGTATTTACAGTTGAACCCTATAAACCCGTTGATAAGAATAGTTTTTCTTTTGAACTGATTTTTGGAATGCCTTTCAAAGCCTGGCGTTACCTCAATCCGTTTTACCTTATTGCGATACACAAGTTAATCAAATCAAAAAATTGCAATACCATTTTCTTTGATCAACCTTGGATGGGTTGGATGATTCCCATTTTGAGGTTTGTGTTTGGCAAGCAGGTTTTTATTCGAAGCAATAATATTGAATACCTCCGTTTCAAAAGCATGAATAAAAGCTGGTGGTCGGTTTTGTACATGTACGAGAAACTGGCTTATTTGAGTGCCAATCTTGTCATTTTTGTAAGCGATATCGACCAAAATAAGGCCATTGTTGAATTCGGGTTATCACCGGATAAAACTTTACTTACGCCTTATGGGGTTCCGCATAATCAGCTCCCTGAAAAAGTTCTGAATGCGCGCGAAATTCTGTTGAATCGTTACCGGATTAATGCAGATGCCAAGTTGTTTTTATTCTTTGCCACTTTATCCTATAAACCCAATGCGGAAGCGGTTGAGTTGATTTGTGGTCCTTTACTCGAACAATTGCGTTTGCGTTTTGGCAATTTTAAAATTCTAATTTGTGGCAAGAACCTGGACGATGAAATTCAAAAGCAAATCAATACCCTTCCTGAAGTAATTTATTGCGGATTTGTTGAAGATATTGAAACCTATATCGATGGTGTAGATGCGATGTTTAATCCCATTGTAAGTGGGGGAGGAATCAAAACAAAAGCTGTTGATACCCTGGCAAGGGGGCAAAGGGTTATTTCAACAAGAACCGGCGCTGAAGGAATTGCTTCTGATTATTGTGGGAATTGCCTACAAATTGTTGAGGATTTTGATTGGGAAGGATTTGCGGATCAAGTTGTGGATTCCTTGAACGGTGCAGCTCCTGAATTGCCAAACCGTTTTTTTGAGCGGTACAGTTGGCCCGGGATTATCCAGGTTTTGCAAGATAAACTAGCGCAATTGCAATGAAGAAAAATGCTTCATTTTCCATCAAAGCGAGACTAAAAAGCTTTTCTTATGCTTTCAAGGGGTTCAAGCATTTGGTAATCAATGAACCTAATTTTAAGATTCATTTGGTTGCTGCAGTTCTTGTGTTTTCAGCAGGGTTTTATTTTCAGATTCAGGTAATCGAATGGGCATTGCTAGGAATTTGTATTGGTGCTGTTTTATCTGCCGAAGCTTTTAACACTGCCCTGGAGTTGTTATGCGACGAAATTTCACCTGAACAAAATCCAACAATTGGGAAAATAAAGGATATGTCTGCTTTTGCTGTACTAATTGTTTCACTTGTGGCGTTAGCAATTGGTTGTTTACTATTTATCCCTTATTTGTCTGATGCATTTAGCCAAAATTTCAGCTGAAACCCGAATTTTATTCGCATGGACTTTATTCAGTATTGCCCTGTATTTGGTGCGAGTTGAAGTCCATCAAAAATGGAATTACCTGTTTTTGAATTGGAACCTTGGACTTGCGGCCATTCCCTGGTTTTTGAGTTTATTGCTTCCCAAGCAGGATGAGCGAATTGCTTTTCGTTTATTGGGTTGGATGATTATTCCGGTTTGGCTCTTGTTCTTCCCCAATGCACCTTATATTATTACCGATTTAATCCATATTCGAAGCGGTAAACCTTCCTTGAAATGGTTTGATATTTTTATGATTAGCTCGTATGCGATTTCAGGGTTGTTGTTTGGATTATTAAGCCTTCAGCGCATATTGAAATGGATTGCGCCTCAAGCTGGAATCCGTGCCACTTTGTTTTTTGGCTCCTTGTTGTTGATACTCGCGGCATACGGAGTTTACCTGGGCCGCTTTTTGCGTTGGAATAGCTGGGATTTGTTCACTCGTCCGGAAGATCTGTTGAGCGATGTGTATTTCACACTTCGTCATCCCTATTCCAATCCAAGGGCTTGGGGAGTTACCTTGGTTCTTGGTTTAATGCTCAACCTAATTTTCTTTTCTTTTGTAAAAATCTCCAGCCTAAGAAAGCAGGAGCGTTCATGAGAACTTTAGCTTGCTTGTCTGGCTTAATTGCTCTTTTTTCAGGATTGTTACCTGGATGCCGGTTTGTCAATCAATCATCCTTTTCTATTGGAGATAAGGTGGACAGTTTGAATGGGGTTTATGTTTATTACAATGGTCCAGTAAGTCATCAAGCAGGCAGACATTTAACTAAGGACGGATACAATTTAGGTCTGAAATACCAATGTGTTGAGTTTGTAAAGCGATATTATTTTCAATTTTACGGGCACAGAATGCCAAATTCGTATGGGAATGCAAGCGATTTTTTCAATCCAGCGCTTCATGACGGGGAATTGAACAAGGAGAGAGGATTGGTACAGTTTTCCAATAATTCCTCGGAAAAGCCTCAGGTAGGAGATTTGTTAGTTTTTGGTGCAACACCAATAAATAAGTATGGACATGTTGCCATAGTGGCCGGGGTTTTTAATGATGAGCTTGAAATTATTCAGCAAAATCCCGGGAAGTTTGGAAGCTCAAGGGAGCGAATTGGTTTGAAATTAAAATCGGGCAAATGGCAGCTACAAAGCCCAAGGATACGCGGTTGGTTACGCTTGCCGAAAAACTAGCAAATTACGCAAACGTTTGTGTAATTCATTTCTTATTGACTTTCAATTCATTGTTAAAACCTACTTAAAATTTTAAATTCTTTCTCGAAAGGAGTCAATATTTTGGACCGATGAAATCATTTTGGGAAGAACGATACGCTGAGGAGGACTATATTTATGGAGAGTTGCCTAATGCGTATTTGCAACTGAAATTAAAGGGTTTAAAGTCGGGAAAGATCTTGTTTCCTGCTGATGGAGAAGGTAGGAATTCAGTGTATGCAGCCGGTATGGGTTGGCAGGTTTTTGCGTATGATTTTAGTGAAAAAGCCAAAGAAAAGGCATTTAAACTCGCGAATCGCAAAGGAGTTGAGATAAATTATACAGTGGGGAATATTAAAGAGGTGCAATTCGAAAAAGAATCATTTGATGCAATTGGCCTAATTTATTCACATGTCCCAACCGATTTGAGAGCGGCATTATTTCAACAAGTTCATTATTGCTTAAAGCCTGGAGGTCGTTTGATTTTTGAAGCATTCAGTAAAAATCACAACCTCTATCAACAAGTGAATCCAAATGCCGGTGGCCCAAGGGATATCAATATGCTTTATTCTGTAGAGGAATTACAAGCCGGTTTTGAAGGATTTACCTGGAAAGACCTGAAAGAAGAGGTTGTTGATTTGAACGAAGGTCCCTTTCATCAGGGAAGATCCGCTGTAATTCGGGCTTTTGGGGTGAAAAACTAGCTGGAAAAATTTTCTCAATCCTGCTTTACCAATTTTACCAACTTGGTGCCCAGCCTGATGAAATAAATGCCCGGGACATATTTACTTAAAGAAATTTGAGATTTTCCTTCCACAATTCCTGATTCAAGTTCTGTTCCAAGGATATTCGTTAAGGTCCATATTTCCTCCTTGGGCGATTCTATTGTGAGTTTACTCTGAACCGGATTTGGGTAAATTAAAACTCCTGGTTCTAATTGATTTGGAAAGATTGAATTCAGCAGGACGGAATAGCATAGGCTGGAATCCTTGCAATTTCCTTTACTCAGAATGGCTTTGTAAATGCCTGATTGTTTGGCAATCAATTGGAGATTAGTTTCTCCTGCTAAATGTTTCCCACTGGAACAATCAACCCATTGAACCTTCGCTAGGGTGTCAAGAACCTGCAGTTCGGTCCCATTTTGTTTAATTCCGGTATTAATGGTTGTTTCTGTCAAAAGGAGGTAGTATAGGGAATCGCACCCATAAACCGGTTTAGTAACTACTGAATAAATCCCGGGAACAGCAGAAACTTTTGTGTTTCGAAAAAAAATTTCATTGTCACCTTTGCAGAATGTAATAGAAATGCTTGGTTCAGCCAGGCTGCATGGTTTTCCAAATTCATAAACAGAACCTGCATTTTGAACATAAAATTCATTGGATGAATCCTGGTCATCAAAAGGTGCTTGAACAAATATTCTGTTTATTCCCAATGCGAATTCTGTTCCAAATCGGTCACTTTCAGAGAATCCTTCTTTTCTGTCTGCGGCAACTAACTTTTTCAAGTACGAGTAATTTTGATTGGGAAATTCCCGGTTAAACAAAAAAACTGCCCCGGTATTATTCAACAAAAGTGAGTCTCGCCAATTTGTATCATCGAGTGGGGCTGAAATTGCTATTTGGTCTTTCTGAATTGCCACTTTGTAACCAAATTGGTCATTCAATCCGGGATGAGGGCTTTTAAATGTTTGACTTAATGTCCAATTGTTGTTAACGAGGGTGTATAAATAAGCCAATCCTACAGGGCCTGCAAGGGAATCATCCGGGTTCACATCTGTATGGGAGCCAACCAAGAATTCATTTCCATGTAATGCAATTGATTGTCCGAACCGCGTTTTATAAGTTCCTGTAAAAGCATAGGGCGGTTTTATGCTATCGTATTCTTCCCAAATATTGCTTTGATTTTTTTTATACAAATAAATGCGTGTATTGCTGCCAATTTCACTTCCCTGATAGTTTATGCTATGGCTACTTACAAAACAAAGGCTATCGTTTAAGGCAATCTGACTTCCAAAAAATGTTGTTTGTGAGGACCTATTTGAAGGACAAATTTTCCTTTGCCATTCCCATGTATTGGAAGGGCTTAATTTAAAAACATGAACCGAGCCTGTCCACAAAAAGGGATTTAGATTATTGCTGTCGGTATTGTCATAGGGCACTCCAACGAACAGAAAACTGTCAGACATTGCAAGGGAGGCTCCAAACCTAAGATTTGTAACAGGGAACGGTGCAGTTAGCCGTTGTACTTCAAGCCATTTATTTCCCGATTTTTTAAAAACATAAACAGCGCCTACTTTGCTTTCACCAGCCACAGTTTCTTCATAAGCGCTAATTGCCAGCCAGTCTTTATAAAAAGAAATTGCATGTCCGAATCGAGCATTTTGTATCCTGTTTTCAGGTTGAATAAATTGGATGAATTCAAGCTGCTGTTCATGAATGGAATAGCAATATACTGCCCCTGAGAAGGATTTTGAAACTATTCCGGAACTATCCAGGTGTTCGTTTTCGGAGCCAATAAAGCCAAAACTATCATTCAATTGAATGCTGTTTCCAAAAAAAAGGTCCGTGCTTCTTATTCGAGCAGTATGTTTGTTATAAGGTCGCGAAAGGTCGGATTGAGCGAAAAGAATCGCATTTCTGAAAAAGATAAGTAGCAATAATAGAAATAGGGGAGTTGCTGTATTTTTCATTTACTGGCTTTTCATAAAGGTAAGCATTTCAGGCCAAAATTAATCAATCCACTACACTGATTTGATCCTCTCCCAGTAAGGGTAGCCGTTTAAATTTCATCAGCAGTTGTGCAACTGTTACAACATCTTTTTGGCAATAGGTGCGAATCCGCTCCAAATCTCTTTCTTTCCAATACACCATCCAGACCATGCTTCCATCAATATCATCTTTGGGAGTTGGAATACCAAAGGTGCTTGCCAATAAAACCAATGAGGTGAAGCTCTTGTAGTCGCCAAATTTCCAAAGCTCCATGGTGTCGAGCAAATTGACTTCCCAGGGTTTCTTGCCAGCAATGTCAAGTAAATCCGGGATTTCAAGTCCATTAATCAGGCATCTTCTAGCAATAAACGGATAATCAAATTCTTTACCATTGTGGGCGCAAAGCGAAGCTCCCAAATCAGAGAAAGGTCGCTTACGAAGAAGTCCTGAAAAGCCTTCCAGAATTTGCTTTTCATCATCTCCATAGTAACTCTTCACCCTGAACTGGTAATTGCCATCCATATCGCGCAAAAAGAAACCGCAGGAAATACAAACTATTTTGCCAAATTCCGCATAAATACCTGCTCGTGGATACAAGTCCAGTTCGTTCTGACCTTCTTCCCTTCGCAATCCCTGGGCTTTCTTCATCCACAAATCGCGCCAGGTTTCATCTAATAAATCAAGACTTGGATACTGTGGTACCGTTTCAATGTCGATTACAAGTACCTTGCTTAGGTCGGTTTGATTGAGCATATAACAAAGGTGCAAAACAAAAAGAGGACCTGCTAATGCAAAGTCCTCTAATTTGTAATGAATTATTTAGGTATTCCTTAGTGAATGCCGTGCATCATCTTCTTCAATTGGTTTGAAATAATCAATACAGTCAAACCAAGTACAATTACTACAACCGAAATAATGGTGAAGATGGTTTGCGCTCCCATGGTTGCAAAAAACTGAACAAGGTAACCCGATAGGAAATTAGCTATGAAAGAGCTCAGGAACCAAACACCCATCATCAATGAACCCAAACGCAGAGGTGCTAACTTGGTAACCATGGATAAGCCAACAGGACTTAAACAAAGTTCACCCATAGTATGAATTAAGTAAGTTCCAACCAACCACATCAGGTTCGCTTTAACAGCAGTATCTGCAACGTCTCCGCCACGTTCAAGAGCGGCCCCAATCATCAAAAAGAAACCCACTCCCAGTAAAATCATGCCTAATCCCATTTTAATAATGGTATTGGGCTCTTTTTTGTTTTTGGCTAAATAGGTCCATAACCAGGTAAATACAGGTCCCAACAATACAATAAACAAGGGGTTAACGCTCTGGAACCAGCTGGTAGGAACAGTCCAATCCAACATGCCAACGTGACGATCAATATAACGGTCGGTGTAGAGTGAAATTGAAGAACCTGCTTGTTCAAATCCTGCCCAGAAGAAAATATTGAACAACATCATGATAACGATAACCGAAAGGCGATTTTTTTCTTCTTTGGTTAATGGAGGATCTACCTGACCAGATTTTGCAGCTTCTGCTTTTTGCAATTTTGCACCGGGCTCTTTTCCAAGTTCGCCCAGGTATTGCTGACCAAGAATATTAAACAGCAATTGACCAAGTACCATACCAATACCGGCAGCTAAGAAGCCATAATTAAATCCATAGGAAAGAATAGCTCCAGTTGCGCCGTCTTTTACAGCAAATAAATCTTCTGCCAAATAGCCACAAACCAAAGGCGCTAAGAATGCACCCAGGTTAATGCCCATGTAGAAAATGGTAAATGCCGCATCTTTACGGGTATCACCAGCCGGATATAGCTGTCCAACAATGGTTGAAATATTTGGTTTGAAGAAGCCATTACCTATAATCAACAAAATCAATCCCAGGTAAAAGAAAGGAAGCGCGTTGGCTGACGACATAAACAAAGAAAACTGACCCAAAGCCATCATGATACCACCAATGGTGATTGAACGCCTTTGTCCAATAAAATTATCGGCTAACCAACCTCCAAAAATTGGGGTTAAGTAAACCAAACCGGTATAAATTCCATACAACAAACCTGCATTGGCATCATCAAATCCCAAACCACCTTCAATGGTTGCTTTGGTTAAATAAAGTGTAAGAAGGCCACGCATGCCATAATAGCTAAAGCGCTCCCACATTTCGGTTGCGAAAAGTAGGTAAAGACCCTTTGGATGTCCGGTATTACTCATAGTATCGTTTAGGTTAAGAAAATGCAATATAGAGGGAAAGGTCACATTTGCAAAATCCATGTCAATACCGCAGATTTGTTGTATGAGAACACTCCGCATATTCAGCCTTCTGCTTTTAACTTCTGCTTCATTTCTTGTTGTTTCCTGCGAAAAAATTGATACCATCTTGCAAACAGTTGGACTTTCCAATGAAGAAGTGATTTTGGGCTTGAAAACAGCTTTGAATGTGGGTTCGGATACCTCGGTAACTGTTCTCTCTAAAGTAGATGGATACTACAAAGATGAATTGGTGAAAATCCTTCTTCCGGATGAAGCACAACCCGTTTACGATGTAGTGAATAAAATTCCTGGAGGAAGTTTATTGATTGACAATGCCGTGCTGGCCATCAATAGAGCCGCAGAAGATGCCGCTCCTCAGGCCAAACCTATATTTGTAAATGCAATTACCGGCATAACCATTGCCGATGGTTTCTCCATATTAAACGGTGGTGATACGGCTGCCACCATTTACCTGAAAGGCAAAACTTACGATTCATTGACTATGGCTTTTAGTCCTAAAATTAATGCATCGCTTTCCAAGCCGGTACTGGGTTCGGTTTCGGCTGCATCTGCTTATAAGGATTTGGTTGATGCCTACAATACTGCTTCATTAGGTGGCATTTTGTTTCCGCAAATCACTACCAATACCTTAGGAGAGCATGTTACCAAAAAGGCATTGGATGGACTTTATTACAAAGTTTCTGAAGAGGAACGCAAAATTCGCAAGGACCCTTTGCACCGGGTAAGCGAAATTCTTCAAAAGGTGTTTGGGGCGAAATAAAATTGTCTGGTTTTAGCCAAAGTCAACACAACCCAAATACAATTAGGGTCTGCTGTTAAATTCAGATTTGTATAAGATTCGAGGATAAGCCTGGTGGATTGTGCTCCTATACTGCCATCCATGCTTTTCTGAAGAAAATTATGCGATTATAAATTAACGAAACAAATAGAATGCCGCAAGGCTAAAGCTGCAAAATCCATAAAAACCGTTTCTAAGCCTTCCAGATGATTTTCCCATCCACGATTTAAATTCTTTTCAATCAGCAAGTCCTATTTGGTCCGGAATACGCATTTGAACATGAATGCAATTGTTCAACTATTCCATTTCAAAATGCCTGTGAAATTGACTCCTTCTCGCACTCAGTAAACCAAAACGGGTATGCCTTACTCGTGAATCTGCCAATTTGCTTTGCTTTTTGGCCGTCATGACGAATTTCAAATGCATAATCCGGGTTTTAGATGATTGAATGAAATCAGATTTTTTTTGTAAATTTTTAAGCATACGAATTTCCCCTTTTGCAGCGTTCATTAAACCGCTAGTGTAAAATTTCTGTCATCAGTCCGTATTTTTCTGCCTTTTTACATTTGCAATAACCCCCATCAGCATGCGATTAAAAGCCTTTCTGGCTGCTTTTGCAGTCTTTTTTACCTGGTTTCAGGTTCACTCCCAATCTATCCGGGGAGAACTTGCAGATACCATCAATTTTAAACCTCTGGCTTTTTCCAGCGTTAGCCTGATTCGGGAGTCAGATTCCATTCTGATTGCCCATCAATGGACCGACCAGCAAAATCGATTTCAGTTTGAGTCGGTTCCTGAAGGAATTTATATCCTACAAATTACGCGTCCCGGGTTTGCCGATTACGAAGATAGAATACGCTTTGGCAATCAGGATGTTGATTTGGGGGCCATTTCTTTGATAGCCAAAGCAAATTTGCTGAGAGAGGTTATTATCCGCGAAAAATTAGATGCCATACGCCTGAAAGGAGATACAACTGAATTTCTTGCCGATAGTTTCCAAGTTAGGCAAGGCGCAACAGTTGAGGATTTACTTAAAAAGCTTCCGGGCATTCAAGTGGATAGAACCGGGAAAATTACTGCCCAAGGCGAAACCGTTAAGCAGGTGCTGGTAGATGGTGAAGAGTTTTTTGGAGATGACCCTACCGTTGCAACCCGCAACCTGAAAGCAGAAAATATTGAAAGTGTTCAGGTCTTCGACAAGAAAAGTGAAACGGCGCTTCAAACCGGTGTGGATGATGGAGAAAAGAATAAAACCATCAACCTCAAATTGAAGGATGATGCCAAAAAGGGTTATTTCGGTAAAGCGAGTGCCGCTGCAGGAACCAAGGTGGAAAACAAAAATCGCTACGAGGCTGATGCGATGTTCAACTTCTTCAAAAACAAGCGGAAATTCTCAATTTACGGTGCGGGCGCCAATACCAATAAAACCAATATGAACTGGCGGGATGCCAATAAATATGGCGCAGGCGATGATAATGTCACCTTTGATGAGGAATCAGGAATGGTTTATTCCTTTTACAACGAAGATGAATCGGATATTAATTTTGATGGGAAAGGAATTCCAAGAACCTGGTACACGGGTGCACATTACTCCAATAAATTCAATGAGAATAAAACCGGAGTAAATGTCAATCTTACCCGCAAAGAAATGCGCGTGGATGGATGGGATTCAACGTATACGCAATACATATTACCGGACACGCTTTACTCAGATCGCCAAAGCAATATTTTTTCTCAATTCAAAGCAGCAACCAAAGGCTCTGCCATTCTCGATTTTAAACCCGATTCACTAACAAGTATCCGTTTTAAATCTCAGTTTAGTCAAACCGAAACCCAGGATAATTCCCTTTTTGGCTCACAAAACCTAAACGAAAATGACCTGTTAGTGAATTCCAATTCACGAAAAAATACCCAGAATTTCATCAGCCAAAATCTGGAGAATACACTTACCTACAATCGCAAGTTTGCAAAAAAGGGCAGGAGCCTCAACCTAAGTTTTAATCACCAATATAGAAATACAACTGGCGATGGTTTGCTGGGGTCCAGAAGCAATTTCTTCAATGGGGTTCAGCAAATAATAAGTTCTGATTCCATCGACCAATTAAAAACAACCGAATCGGGTTCAACCCAATTGGGAGGAAAAGTGGCTTATACCGAACCCCTTTCAAAACTTTGGTTCTTGGTAACCGATTACAACCTCAATCATACGGCCTCCTTTGCCAAACGCTCTACATTGGGTCGCATTGGTCAAGGTTATTCCGATTTTGTTGATTCACTTAGCAGTAATTTCGATTACGATATTTGGGCTCACAATTCAGGACTTACCTTAAGACGAGTTACCAAGAAGCTGAATTATTCCTTTGGTGGACGAATGGCTTATACTGTGCTTGATCAATTCGACAGATTGAAGGATTCAACCCAAAGCCGTAACTTTATTAATTTCTTTCCTTCTGCCGGCTTAAATTACAAAGTAAGTACAACAACATTTTTCGGAATCAACTATTCAGGTCGTACCCAGCAGCCAGCAATTCAAGCCTTGCAACCACTTCGTGATAATACCAATCCCTTAAACCTGTATATTGGAAATCCTGGTTTAAAGCAAAGTTTTACGAATTCAGTATCCTTCAATTTCAATACGTTTAAGCCCATTTCTGGAAGAGGAATGTATGCCAGTTTGAACTATTCCATTACCAACAATGCCTTTGCATCCAGCAACTATGTGGATGCTCAAGGAAGAAGAATTTACCAAACCGTTAACGTGGATGGAAATCAAAATTTAGGAACCTATATTTATTATTACATGACATTAAAATCCCTGAATGTGGATTTGAATGCGAGCCTGAATGCCAACATCAGCAAGAACCGAAACTTTGTAAATTTTGTCGAAAACGTAAACAACAATCAAAACCTGAACATAGGCTTTTATCCCAGTTACAGTTTGGGCGAATGGTTAGAAGTGGGCTTCAATTGCAGCTGGAACTTTACCCGTTCAACTTCAAGCCTGCGTCCGGATGTGGTTACCAGTTTCTGGACAAGTACCTATACACCCTGGCTAAACCTGGTTCTGCCTTACGGATTTAGGTTGGATAACGATATTGATTTCAACCGCCGCCAAACAGCTTATGAATCAAGCCAAAACCTAAATACCATGATTTGGAATGCCCGATTGAATTGGAAAATACCGAAACACGAGCAATTTCAATTTGGCATAAGTGGCTATGATTTATTGAATCAAAATGTTGGATTTAGCCGCTATGCCAGTTCCAATTTCGTAACGCAAAATGTGTATTCAAATTTGAAGCGTTATGTGTTATTCTCCCTCACTTACAATATCAATAATGCGCCCGGTGATGACGACTAAAATCAAGATACTACTAAGCACTTTCTTTCTTCTTGCAGCGTTCCTTCCTGCCTTTTCACAACAGCTTATTTTACAAGGAAAGGTTCAATACGAACGCAAGGAAAATATCCATAAGCAATTCACCGAAGAAAATGAATGGACCACTGAATTCAAAAAGCAAATGCCCAAGTATCGAACCGACCAATTCGAATTGGCATTCAACAGCCGCAAAACCCATTACAAAGTCACTCAGGAGTTTGAATCCAATTCACGTATGATGGATTGGTTCAATGTATGTAAACTCAATGTGGTTGAGCAAAATCTGGAGCAAAAGAAATTGCATGCCATCAAAACCGTTTACGATAAAACCTACAACCTACAGGATTCACTTCCACAATTCAGTTGGAAAATTCACAACGAGTTTAGAACCATTGCAGGTTATTCATGCCGGAAGGCTTCAACCATAATCCTGGATTCGGTTTATGTAATTGCTTTTTATACCGATGAAATTCCAGTAAGTGCAGGTCCCGAATCCTTCAACGGTTGTCCGGGCATGATCCTAGGACTTGTAATTCCTCGTTTGAATTGCACCTGGTTTGCCACGCGAATCGACCACGTTTCGGTTTCCGAGGAACAACTCAAAATGCCTCCGGCTAAAAAAGGGCTGGTTAGCTTCATGCAATTCCTCAAAGAAATAAAACAAGCCACCAAAGATTGGGGGAAAGAATCCGCTTCCATCATTTGGCGTTCCATCATTTAATAAGGAAGGGCGTTGCCCACCTTATCCCAATTACGTTCCTATTCCAAATCCGCGCAGGTGGGCCCTTGTGTCCGCGCCTACTCCGCTTTGTCTGCCACCGGGTTTGTAGTGGCTTAGCCGGGCTTCTAAGGTCGCCGGCACGCTCACACAAACGCCAGGTGCCAGCCAAAACGGGGTATCTGCTCCCCCAAGTAACGCAAATTTCGTGTCAAATGAAGGAGCCGTTTCTTAATGCTTTTTAAGAAAAATTACTCCTGAAATTCAAGTTAATTCGTAAACAAACCCCCATCGCATGAAAAAATTTTACCAATCAAAACTGAAAATAATAATCCTGTTTTGTTTGATGAGCTTCGTAACCTTCACCAGTTACAACTACAGCAGCAACCCGCCAACCGGAATGACAAATGCTCCCGGTGAACAAAACTGCACCAGTTGCCATTCAGGTTCCCCCATTTCAAGTGGAACTGAATGGGATGGAATTACCTTAACAGGACTGCCCGTAGGTGGCTATGCTCCTTCAACTACTTATTCACTCACCCTGAGTGGTGGAGCCGCCGCAACAAGTAAGAATGGATTTTCATTAACCGTCCTAAACTCAACCAACACCATGGCCGGAACCTTAATTTCCGGCACCGGTTCTGCCGTGCAAATTGGCTCAGGAAGAAATTACCTCAACCACACAGCCACGGCACAATCCTCGTATTCGTTTTCGTGGACCTCTCCGTCAACCCCTTCAGGTACCTTAACATTTTATGTGAGCTGGAATGGAAGTGACGGTAGCAATGGAACATCGGGTGACGATATTTACACCAAAACATTTACTGTTAACTCAGGAGGAAACCCGCCGGTTGCAACGATCACACCTTCTTCAACTACCATTTGCTTAGGAGATACCTTGTTTCTTCAGGGTTCTGCTACCAATAACCCAACAGGTTGGAGCTGGCTATTTCCGGGAAATGTTCCTTCTTCTTCCTCCCTACAAAATCCAAAACTTGTTTATACCACCACAGGTACAAAACAAGTTAGGTTAACAGCCTCCAATACATTTGGAAACTCGGCCACTGTAAGTGTAAACATCAATGTAGTTGCTAAGCCAACCGCCACAATTACTACAGCTACAACTTCAATTTGTGGAAATGATTCGGTATTGCTAACTGCAAACTCCGGTGCCAATCTCAGTTACCAATGGTTCCCCACTGGAACCGGAAATTCTGCCTCTGTTTTCGTAAAGGATTCCGGCTCTTATTCGGTAAGGGTTACCAATGCTTCCAATTGCAGCGTTACAAGTGCTCCAACAAAAATTTCAAAGCGCAACCGTCCGCTTGCCCAATTGCAAGTTTCTTCAGCTCAGGTTTGTGAATCAGATACAATTCAACTAATTGCCTTGCAAACCGGGACGGGCTTAAGCTATCAGTTTTATTTGGATACAAGCTTACTCAATTCATCATCAACCGCTCAAATTCAATTAGCAGGAGTAAAATCCGGAAACTACAAGCACAGAACATACGATGGATTTTGTTTCTCGGTTTTTGATTCACAAGCTGTGTTCGCGGAATCATTGCTGCCGGCACCCATTTTAAATTGTGCAGAAGCAGAGGCCACCCAAATTCGCTTCAATTGGTTGTCTGTTCCCGGTGCTCAAGCTTATTCGCTTAGCACCGATAGTGGTCAAACCTGGATTCAAACTCAGGATACCAGCTATGTTTTGCAAGTGGGTTCAGGGATTCAAAGCCGCATCATTCAAGTTAAAGCACAAGGTTCAGGACTTTGTGAATTTGGAAAATTGGCCGTTTTCAGTTGCTCGAATGCCGGTTGCCCAAAACGAATTGCTAGCATTCCGCATCCTGATTCACTTTGTTTGGGTGCAGACTCTTCTTTTGTGCTAAGTATTCCGCCATTTTCAAGCGGTTCAGCCAGCATACGTTTGCTCATCAACCAAGCTCAGATTTGGTTCAAACCTGGCGACTCAGTAAAACTTTTCCTAAGCAAAGGTTTGAATAACTTCCAATTGAGTTTGTTTGATTCTACATTGACAGGTTGTTCAATTGATACTTCTATTTCGGTACTCGCTCATGCTCCGTTTAATCAAAACCTGAGTTTCAATTACAGTGGATTATCAACCGGATTATGCAGTTACCAAAACGAGCTTCTTCTGTCCACCAATCGTCTTGCACAAGCCGATTCGGCTTGGTTCACCATCTATGCCAATGGCAATGAAAGTAGGGTTTACCCAACTGGATTGGACAGTTCATTAAACTTCAATTTAGCTGCATCAACAACATGGCCATTTGAGGTTTCTGCCTCCTGGAAAAATTTGGCCACCGGTTGTGAATTGCATTCGCCAAAAGGAAGCTTTAACCGCTTACCTGTAAATAAAGCCGGTTTTGTGGCGTATTACCTCACCAAAAAAAGGAACCCACTTGGGCTTGAAGATACAACCAGTTTTCCGATTAAAAGCCGCTTGTGGTTATTTGGTGATGGAGAATCAGATACCCTTCGTAGAGTGTTTCACCTATACCCGGAAGATAAGTATTACGATTGCCGCTTAATTCTTGAGGACACCAATGGTTGCTTAGACACAGCTTTGCAAAGCGTATTTGGAAATCCCGGTGGGTTGCAGGATTTGGCAGGAATTGGAAAAGCCGAATTGTTTCCAAATCCGGCCACCGATAACCTGAATCTTCGCATCACAACCCTAAAAAAGGGCCAACTTGAATTCAGAATTTACGATGCAGAAGCCCGACTCCATTCCCGTTTTAGCGATAGGCTAAATGCCGGAGAAAATGAATTCCGCTTCCCACTCGAAAATTTAAGTCCGGGTATCTATTTCTTGGAAGCTGATTTGGATGGAGTGGTTTCAAGAATTCGCTTTTTGAAGAACTAAATTCAGGTTTGATTTTTTTGATATTGGTTCTTCAGATTTACCTTTAGACCCATGTCTAAGACCTTTAGCTTTCATTCAACGCTAGAGCCGCTTTCCGGAAATCCTTCCTATACCGGAATTACGGTTCCAGCAGAAATTGTTGTTCAGTTACCTGAAAAGGGGAGGCTCCGTTGCAAAGGAACCGTCAACGGAGCCTCCTTTAACTTGGCTATTCAAGGCAGAAAGAATGGTGCAGGTTTTTTAATGGTAGGAGGAGCCTTGCGTAGAGCTGCAAAAATAAAGGCCGGAATGCCCGTTTTTGTTGAATTTGAATTGGTGGATCCCGACGAACTTGAACTGCCCGAAGAATTGCTGGAAGTGTTAACCCAAGATGAAGATGCTTCGCGCTTTTTCTATGGGTTGTCGGTGGCAAAACAGCGCGGACTTGCACATTATGTTCAAAGTGTAAAAAGTACAGATAGCCGAATTAAGCGTGCATTAGAACTTGCTCGTAAAATCAAAAACGGGGAATTGTACATGCAAAAACATCCCGATTAAAGCCGGATTGTGCATTTGAACTTCGTCATAGGATCAAAAGGCCAAAGGTATAATGCAGAGTTATGGGGAGTGAGGGAAACTGAGTTTACATCCAATTTCACAGGCCTTTTTGAACGTAATAGCTGAACAATTGAATTGTTCAGGTTCAGGGCAGTATTAGAAGGTCAAATGCGTATCCGGGTTAAACCCGGATTATGCATTTGAACTTCGTCATGAGGGCCAAAAGGCCAAAGAAATTGGCAGTTTCACGAGCAAGGCATAATGCACCGTTATGGTGAGTGAGGGAAACTGAGTTTACGCCCAATTTCACAGGCATTTTGGGCAGTAATAGATGGTCAAATGCGTATTCCGGGTTAAAGCTTGAGTAGATATTTTGAATTCTTCAAACTAAGTTGAATCATTTCATCTTTTACCGGATGCTTAAATTCCAATTCAATGGCCTGCAGTTGAATGCTATGGTCTGCCAAAGGCTTAGATGCTCCGTATTTGTAATCTCCAACTATAGGGCAACCCATGGCAGACAGTTGAACCCTAATCTGATGTTTTCTTCCGGTTTCTAAATCAATCTGTAACAAAGTTTTTTTGCCCTGGCTTTGCAATACTTCATAACGTAGGCTTGATTCCAATCCATCCTTCACCGGAGATTCAAAAGCTTTAGTAAAGTTTTTCTTTTCATCTCGTTTCAAGTAATGCACCAATCTGCCACTAGCTGCCGGTGGTTTTCCTTCAACAATGCACCTGTAGCGTTTGCTAATCTCCCGGTCCCGAAAGCTTACATTCATGCGGGTAAGTGATTTCGATGTTTTGGCAAACAATACAATGCCCGAAACCGGCATGTCTAATCGATGAATGACACCTAAATAAACCGCACCGGGTTTTTGGTAAGTATGTTTGATATAAGCTTTGGTTTCTTCTTCTAAAGATTCCGGCTTTCCGGGCTCAGGTTGAACAGTCTGACCGCTGCGTTTCAAGACAGCTATCAAATGGTTGTCTTCAAATAAAATTTCAGGAAACACCTTAGTATTGCTCTTTCTGATTCGGGAAATCTACGCTCTTCACATCTTCCACATAGCGTTCCACTGCGTTTTTAATTTCATCGTACAAATTCAAATACCTGCGTAAGAATTTGGGTGAAAAGTCTTTATTGATTCCTAGCATATCGTGCGAAACCAATACCTGGCCGTCCACATCAGGGCCGGCACCAATCCCTATTACAGGAATTTTTACCATCTCGGCAACGTCTTTGGCTAATTTAGAAGGTATTTTTTCGAGGACCAAGGCAAAACATCCGGCTTCTTCCAACAGGCGAGCGTCTTCCAACAATTTGGCTGCTTCTGCTTCCTGGCGGGCGCGCACCTCGTAAGTGCCAAATTTATAGATGCTTTGTGGGGTAAGTCCCAAATGGCCCATAACCGGAATACCCGCTGTTAAAATTCGACGAATGGATTCTACAACTTCGGAACCTCCTTCCAATTTTACGGCATGTGCTTCGGCCTCTTTCATGATTCGAATGGCCGAATTGAGTGCTTCTTTGGAATTTCCTTGGTAGGAACCAAAGGGAAGGTCGACCACCACCAATGCGCGATCAACTGCGCGAATTACCGCAGCGGCATGTGAAATCATTTCATCTAGGGTGATAGGTAAGGTGGTTTCATGTCCGTGCATCACATTCGACGCCGAATCGCCAACCAATAAAACATCTACTTTGGCTGCATCAAGAATTTTGGCCATGGAGAAATCATAGGCGGTTAACATGCTGATTTTCTCGCCTCTGAGTTTCATCTCCTGAACTGTATGGGTGGTAACTTTTTTTACCTCTTTGTAGGTGCTCATAAAAAACGTAAAGTTCAAAGGTAGAAATAAAACCATTCAAGCCTAATCCTTGACTAAGGTTTTAAAAGCCATTTAAAATCCCTTATTTCGCAATTCATGAAATTTACGTCCATCCTGAGCATTTTCGCAGTTGTTTCCCTGTTCGCCTCTTGCAGTAACGATTTAGAAATCAATGCTCCATACAAAGATATTCCTGTGGTTCATGCTTTTCTTGATCAAAATGAACCTGTTCAATACATCCGAATTCAAAAGGTTTACCAGAATGGCACAGGCTCCACAACCCTTGAAGGGGCTCAGATCACCGATTCACTCTATTTTGATTCCCTGATTGTGGATTTGATTGAAGCCAGAACCGGAACGGTTTACCCTTGCAAACGCATTGATACGGTTTACAAAGATTCCGGCCTGTTTTCAAATGCTGTTCATCACTTGTATGTGACAAGTTTTCCTAAAAATGAAAATGCAGAAGAGCAGTTCAATCTGCGGATTCATGTTCCTCGCTCAGGAAATACTTTTTACAACAAAGAGCCCATTAATTTGGTTAAAGATGCTTTTGTGGAAGACCGGACAATTAGCGTAGATACAGTGATTAACCATTCATTCCCTTACCGTTTTAGAACCGGACGGAATGCTACACTTTACGATTTGTCTATTCGCTTTTACTATACCGAAACCGAAAAAGCCAATCCGTCAAACGTACAAGAGAAGGTTTTCGAGTATTTTATTCAGCGGGCGAAAGTGTACACCTATTCTGCCAGCATCAAGGCAGAAGCCGTTTTGTCTAAAAACTTCATTAGTAACCTTCAGGCAAATATCAAGTTCAATAACTTGGTAAACAGGAAATACAGCCGTATTGAATTTGTGGCATACGGTGGTTCAAAAGAATACCAGGAATACCTGGAACTGTCAAAGCCCAATACATCCATAGTTCCAAAAAATTCAGAGTATAGCAATATCACAGGCGGAAAAGGAATCTTTAGCAGCCGGAATAAAATTGTTCAAACTCAAATGAAACTTGACAGCAAATCCATCGGGATTCTGACGGCTATTCTGCCCAATTTTGTCAATTAACTGACATTTTGCCCAGGCTTTGGGTCCTCTCAGGTCGAAAACTGACAGATTGCTCAAATTCCTGCCAATTTCCTTGCATGGTATAGTGATTGATGTTTAAGCAGCAAAGAAACATCTTAATACTATGAGCAAAATAATTGGAATTGACCTGGGTACAACCAACTCCTGCGTTGCCGTAATGGAAGGCAACGAGGCAGTAGTGATTGCCAACAGCGAAGGAAAGCGTACAACTCCTTCCATTGTAGCCTTTTTAAAAGATGGTGAACGTAAAATTGGTGATCCTGCAAAACGCCAGGCTGTAACCAATCCTATCAATACCATCTTCTCTATCAAACGTTTCATGGGTCATACCCACGACGAAATCAAAAACGAAACCGGACGCGTACCTTACAAAGTTGCCAAAGGGGATAACAACACACCTCGTGTAGATATCGACGGTCGTTTGTACACGCCTCAAGAAATTTCAGCAATCATCCTTCAAAAAATGAAGAAAACGGCTGAAGATTATTTGGGAACAGAAGTGAAAGAAGCCGTTATTACCGTTCCTGCCTACTTCAACGATGCGCAGCGTCAAGCTACTAAAGAAGCCGGCGAAATTGCAGGTTTGAATGTACGTCGTATCATCAACGAGCCAACTGCTGCTGCTTTGGCTTATGGCTTGGATAAAGCCAACAAAGACATGAAAATTGTTGTGTTCGACTGCGGAGGTGGTACACACGACGTTTCAGTTCTTGAACTTGGTGATGGGGTATTCGAAGTAAAATCAACCGATGGTGATACACACTTGGGTGGTGACGACTTCGACCAAAAAATTATTGACTGGTTAGCCGATGAATTCAAAGCTGAAGAAGGCATGGACCTTCGTTTGGATGCCATGGCTTTGCAACGCCTGAAAGAAGCAGCAGAAAAAGCAAAAATTGAGTTGTCGAGCTCAGCACAAACTGAAATTAACCTGCCTTATATAACTGCCACACAAAGCGGTCCAAAGCACTTGGTAAAAACATTAACCCGCGCCAAATTTGAGCAATTGGTTGATGATTTGATTAAGCGTACCATCGCTCCTTGTCAGTCTGCTTTGAAAAATGCAGGACTATCTCCAAAAGACATCGACGAAGTTATTTTGGTGGGTGGTTCAACCCGTATTCCTGCCATTCAAAAAGCAGTAGAAGATTTCTTCGGTAAAGCTCCGTCAAAAGGGGTTAATCCTGATGAAGTAGTTGCTTTGGGTGCTGCAATTCAAGGTGGCGTACTTACCGGTGAAGTGAAAGATGTATTGCTTCTCGACGTTACTCCACTTAGCTTGGGTATTGAAACCATGGGTGGTGTAATGACCAAGTTGATTGAAGCCAATACAACCATTCCTAGCAAACGCAGTGAAGTGTTTTCAACCGCTTCAGATAATCAGCCAACCGTAGAAATTCACGTATTGCAAGGCGAGCGTCCTATGGCCAACCAAAACCGTTCTATTGGTCGCTTCCACTTGAGCGATATTCCTCCTGCACCACGCGGTGTTCCTCAAATTGAAGTTACCTTTGATATTGACGCCAATGGTATCTTGCATGTAAGTGCAAAAGATAAAGGAACAGGTAAAGAACAAAAAATCCGTATTGAAGCTTCAAGCGGTTTGAGCGATGCCGAAATTGAACGCATGAAGCGCGAAGCTGAAGCCAATGCAGAAGCCGACCGCAAAGCCAAAGAAGAAGTTGAGAAATTGAATGCCGCAGATAGCTTGATTTTCCAAACTGAAAAACAAATCAAAGAATACGGAGATAAGATTCCTGCCGATAAAAAATCAGCAATCGAATCAAGTCTTGAAACTTTGAAATCTGCTCACGCTGCAAAAGATTTGGCCGGTATTGATACAGCTATGGAAGCTTTGAACAATGCATGGCAAGCAGCTTCTCAAGACATTTACGCGGCGCAGCAAGCAGCTGAAGCACAAGGTGGAAATGCCGGTGCAGGCGCAAATGCGAACTCAGGAAACCCGGCAGATAATGTTCAGGATGTTGAGTACGAAGAAGTAAAATAATCTTTGGGTTTACCCAATCTGGTTTAGAAACAAAAGGAGAGGTTTTGCCTCTCCTTTTGTTTTTTTAGCTCTTCCCTAATTTTTTAAAGCGTTGAATTTCTTTGCTCAGACTGGTGTTGTTTTGGTTAAATCCCTTCAGTTGGTTGAGCAGGGAAGGTTCTTTTTCTGCCCAACTCGATAAACAGGAAAATGCCTTAAGCCGGAATGCATTCGCCGAATTTCCGGCAGTTTTATGCGCATGATGCAAAGCGCCTATTAAGTCCTGTTTCTGCTTGAGATTTGAAGCTTCGGGAATTAAATCCGACAAGAGTTCAAGCTGCTTCATTGGTTCCTGTTGTTTGAGCATGCCTTTAAGGCAACTTTGTCCTTTGTTTCCAGTTTGCCAACCCGTTTTGTACAAGTCATAGGCAAGTTGAAAATCTTCTAATTTGTTGATTGCAAAATCTCCTGCTCCTAAATAGTGCTTGCCCGATTTTAATTCATCAATTTTTTTTAGATACATCTCCCGTGCATGATGGGGATCATTGAGTTTTGTAAGCAAATCGCCTGCCTGCTCCCAGGATTTGGATTGAATAAAAAGTTGCAGCGCTTTTTGATAATCATTGCCCTTTAAATAAGCAACCGCAGCAATAAATGAATAGGCTTCTCCAATGGATAAATAGGTTTTTGCTGCCTCAATATATTTTCCTGCTTTTTCAAGCATTTGAGCTGCCATGTATTTATTCCTGAGTAGCTTCAAATACACAAAGGCAGCCTTTTCATACTCTCCTTTTTTATCGAAATCATTAGCCAATTGATTGTATTTCTTAACGAGTTTATTTATAGTATCTGCTTCCAGATTAATGGTCCCACCGCTGGAATTTGGGTTGGTATTTCCCAAGTGCAGTTTTAATGTAAACCATTTAAAATTGAGTAAATAGGGCAGGCCTGCGTTTCCGCTTCCTCTTCCAAATCCGGAATCTGAAATGGGTATGGCGTGGTTTAATCCGCGCTCGGGGTCTTTACTAAGCAAATCAATTAATTTGTCTATCTCCCGTTGGTTTCTTTCGTTCAGCTTTTCAAAATTGGTCAGCTGTCGCTTGAACCAAGACGAATCATTTTCCCTTTTAGGCATTAAACTTTTGCCTAGCGCAGTAGGTTTCGTTTCACTTCCGGATTTGAAAAAGAATAGTTTCAACAAACCGAATTGAATGCGGTCCCAAATGGTTAATGGTTTGGTGATGGGTTCGTTTTCTTTGGGGAATAAGTTCTCTATTCTGGCTAAGCTTTCCTCTGCTGTTTCAAGCTTTACATAAATGAATTCAAGCCGTCTTCTTTCTTCTTTTTTCTCAGCAAATTGCCGCAGTTCGTTTTTATGAGGATTGGGAGCAAGCAGTAGTTCTTCAAGATTTAAGGGCCCAAGTAGTTCTGTAAATCCTTGGTTGGTAAGGCCAATTGCGTATTTATCCTGAATAGCATTTCTGAGTTTTTCTTCACTTGGCAATGGAACTAGGCTGGTGTATTCAGGAATAAATAAGCCAGAACTATGCGCTTGAAGCCTCATGAACGGGGAATTGGAAATTTCCTGTTTGCCATGCTCAACTACAATTCCCTTTAAATTATTAGTAGGTTTAAGATGCAAATAAACCTTTACATCCGAATTACTTAGGCCTGCATGTTGCAACAAGTCGAATGCCTGTTCCAAGGTATTTGCCTGAACATAGCTTGCGGCAATGGGCCACGCATTCTGTTGTGCTGGTTTTAGTTGAATCTTCATGTGTTTATGCGAATTGGAAGAGTCATTTTACATGAAACAGGAATGCCATTTTGAGTTCCGGGTTTCCAGTTTTTACAGCAAGCAAATGCGCGCAATACTTCAGCATCTATTGCTTCATTAATTCCGGTTTCAATTTGGGTATTTTCAATGGTTCCATTAGCTTTAATTTCAAATTTCAATACCACTCTTCCGGAGGTATTGCTTAACTTACTCCAGAAAGGAAGTTTAAATTCACGCAGAAATTCTTTGTTAAATTGCTCCATCCCACCTTCGTATGCCGGAACAATTTCAATAAATTGCTGTTGTTTATTACCTAATATTTCATCAAGCCAAGGTTGAATAAATCGTTGGTAGAAATTTCGATTTTCCATCACTTCTCCGTCTTCAAAAAAGTAAGGATTGCCACAATACTTTCCTTGGCTAAATGCAGCCAATGGAAAATCGGGTATAAGCGGAAATACGATGTTTTTTTCTTCCTGATTGGGCCACTTCAGCATAACCTGATTCCCAGGAATAAATTTTACCTGAAACCCATTTTCAAATTGAAATCCGTTTTGGTAGTTTCCTTGTGCTGCAACGCTTATAACCGATTCCGGGTTTTCAATCAAACTCAGAATGCCGTTGTTGGTGACAAGCATTTCATACCTATCAAAGCATAAATTTCCAAGACGGTTAATGAAAACTGCTTTTACTTTGGAATACTGCTTTTTCTTAAAATAGGTTTTGGGGTCAAATCCCCAATTGCTAATTAAATAATGTGGAACTTCTGTTTCCTGTTCAAGTTTCTTAAAGCTTCCATCCAGGCCAAATTCAAGTAATTCAGTAGGTGTTTTTACATAGAATTTCTCATCCTTATACCAAGTCTTAAATTCCTTGCTTATGCAATTCCCGGAAATTGGTGTTGTTTTCTTTTCTTGTTCAAAAAATTGAATGCAAAATTTTAACTTAATTGGGTGATGTGTCAATCCAATCAACCCTAACTTGGGATGTTGGACCATCGAACAAATTTTTTCTTCAATGGGCCCATACATCTGCTTCCATCCTTTGGTGAATATTTCCTTCGATTTTTTTGCGCCTTGTTTTTCTAATCTCTTGTTGCAAACCAGAAGTCCATCCTTGGTTTGATGCCAATATTCCTGAGCACTAAACCGGTCAATGTAAACAGGTTCAGCAAAGGGATATATCAATAAAGGAAAGTCGCTAGCTTGATTTGTTTTATGGTCTTGTTTTTGAATTAAGCCTTGGTAGTTTTTCCAGTGGGTATTGAAATGGATACGCAATTCCTGTTCCAAATGTCGTCCGTTGCTTGTAATCCGATAACGTTCAAATTGCCCACCCGAATCACATACGCCTAGGTAATTGATTTTGCTTCTGTTGTTTTGAAGAAAGTGCAAAAAATTAGGCTCCTGAAGTTGTCCTTTTTCAACAAAAAGAAAAACCTCATTACCAGGCACTGCATTGTATTCATTTGACCAACTTTCCAAAACAGGAAGCGGACTTTCGTTCAAACTTAAATCTTTCAACGCCTCAACCAATCCAATTGGGTGTTCAGGAAAGAACTGATTTAATCCATTCCCTAAGGTGAAAAAGGCATGTTGTGCATTCTTTTTGGGGTCTATTTCCATGCTTAATGCAATTGCAAATGCAAGTAATCTTGGATTTCCCCATGCAGGAAGACTTGAGTCGATTAAAAAGGTGCGTGTAAAGGTTTGCTTGCTTTCCGGATTTTCATTGTGGTAGTACAAAGCCTCTCCATTGGCAATGCGTGTTAAGAATGTATGGTCGTCGTAGGCAAATTCAGATACCAGCAGCCGGTCGGGTCTGCCTTTCTGACTGATGTCTGCAAGTCCACCGGAGCTTTGATCTCCATGCTTTAATTTACTGCTGTGCTTATTTAAAGTTGCACTTAGATAAGGAACCAGTGCCGCTAATTGAAATAACTCCGATTGCTGGAAGTAGGGGAGTAATTTTTCAGGAACAGGTAATCCCGTGTTGCTAGTTGTTTTTTTTGAAATGAGAGTTTCCTGGGTAATTCTTCCCAATTCCGGTAAATCTTCCAGGGCTTTGATTAGGCTTTCAGAAGTTGGAAATTCCCGCTGGAGCGCTTCCAAATTTTTTGCATCTTCAAACTTTGGAAAGTCGCCTTTTCGCTTAGCTAGTTCGGGTAAATTAACAGTTCTTAAGGTCTGAACGGCTTTGTTGATTTTTTTATAATTGTACTTACGATGGGCATGATTGCAAATCAAAAAAAACAAATCATCGCGCTTGCTCCCCGTTTTGTATTGCTTGGGAAGTCGTGCAAGGGTTTCAAGAAATTCAATCGATGGAATAGATGTTACTGCAGCGCCATACAATGATTTGAATAGCTGATGAATACCGTCTTTATCCTTTTCCCAGGTGTCATTCATTGCATGCAATACCAGCAATTGAGTTCCAATCGAAGGCATTTGTCCTCCCAAGGAGCCTTGGTCTATCATCAAGCGAATTAATTCTGCATAATGAACAATGGTATGCCCATGCCGAACACAGGCATAGGATTCAGAATCCCATTCCCAGAAATAATCGTAATATGGACTAAACCAATTTACCATTTCAATTCCATGCACATTATACCGCGATGCAGTGGTTTTAAATCTGATTTGGGTATTGCAATCCAATTTCCTGAAGGTTCAAAAAGCGCCAGGTTCTTTCCATTCAAGCTGCATTTTTTGCTGAGTTTATCCATCAAAAATGTCCAGCGAAAGGTATAGCCTGCTGGAATTAGTAAATCATGGTATTGCCAATAGCTTTTGCCTGGCAAGGGAAGTAAGGGCTGTCCTACCAAAAGAAATTGATTGTTTATCTGAATGCCAGTTAACTTAGAAAATCGAATTTCTGTGAATTCCCGTAAAGCCTTTTCTAGCTGTTTTTTGTCAAGCAGAAGTGCGCTGCTGGGTTGAATAGTTTCTGTTGGTACCAGGTGATTAATAACTCGAAAATCATGTTGTGATGGTTCATGGATTTGAATGGGTAATTCCAGCTCCAGAACATTTTCTAAAGGCCCAAAAACCAGGTTTAATGGAAGTGTTTCGTATAATCGTTTACCGGGTTCAAGCAATTTGCCTTGGTATTCCTGATACCAGGTTCGGTGAGGAAGGCTATTAAAATCGGGATTGTTCATGTCATCCATTGCAAATCCTTTCAGCCAAATCCATTCCGCATCCAAGGCAAGTTGCAACCCTTTGCAGGAAGCCAATTGGTAAAGCCGTTCCCTGTGCTTGGCAGGAAATTTCAAATAAATGGGTGCTAATCCCGCAGCAATTCCGTCCATAAGGCTTCAGCTTTTTGGTTGAGTTGCGCTTTGCTTGCTTCGCTTTCAATCCAATCTATGCGCGACTGGAAATACCGAAGTTTGTCTTTGATGCGGGTTCGGTTAGCCGGAGATGAATCCTTGCGTAATTGAGTTTCCAATTCAAGCAAATCTTGCATCAAATTTTCGGGTTCGGGTTTTTGGTTAAGTCCCGATTGAGGATGTGCTTGTGTGGATGTATCTGATTCAATTACGGGGTCAATCATTCCTCGAAGTAGTTCAACTTGCTCCTCTGTATCCCAGATGTATTTCATCACCCAACAATCGCTTGGAATGGCATGGGTTCGTCCCGAAATCAGTGCACTTGCAGCGAGAAGGTTTTGAATTTTTACTGCGCGTCTATCACTAACTTTTACTCCGGCATTTCTCAATTGCCTAATCAAGTCGATATACAGATTTCGGATTCCGGATAAGTCAATCTCCTTGCATGCCGCCTGCAAGCGTATGATTTCTGAAGGTTGAATGCGCGGTCGATTGGTCTCGTTATCTGAAGCAGCATTCCAACCGGCAATTAAAACCTGTTCCAATAAATCGGGTTCCACATAGTCCAATCGCATACGAATTAAGAAACGGTCGAGCAAGGCGGCTAATGATTCATCATCAGGCAATTGGTTGCTAGCACCTACGAAGAGCAAGGTTGGTAGTTTACGGGTTTCTTTGCCTCGTCTGAAAATGCGCTCATTTAAAGCGAGTAAAAGACTATTTAAGATGGCAGAATTTGCGTTGAATAATTCATCCAAAAACACCATCGAAGCTTCAGGTAACATGCCTTCCGTATTCGTAAGTAATTCGCCTTCGCGCAGCTTGCGAATATCAAAAGGACCAAACAATTCATTGGGTTCGGTAAAACGGGTCAACAAGTATTCAAAATTCTTACCATTTTCAATGCAATCCGAAAGCCGTCTGACTATGGCACTTTTTGCAGTACCGGGTGGTCCCATCAAGAAGGCATTTTCTTGAGCTACCAACGCAATTCCCAACAAGTCTATCGCTTCATCGCGGGCGACAAAGGCTTGTTTTACGTAGTTCAGAACTTGATTTAGTTTATGGAGTTCGTTTTGCATGATTGTACGTATAATGGAATTCTGGCCAAAGCTCTTGGGAGTAAGCGCCAAGTTCTTTTGTCAGAAAGGAAAATAGAGGTTCGTTATTTGCCAGGCTGAGGTTTTTGGTTTGATACACCCGTTCTGCAAATAAGCGCATTAATAAATCAGCTTTTTTAGGAAATGGAATCGTTTCTTCGATGGGCATTTCACCGGCCATGGAAAACCAAAAAGGTAGTAGCTTTTTTTTCAAGGCAGGAATCAATTCATCTTCTGGATTTAAGCGCTGAAATTCAGAAAGCAAATCCGGAAAATAACAAAGTACGAGATCAGCTGAAAGTATACCAGACTCAGTAGGAGTATTGGTATAATCTGGGAGTGAAGCAATGGCTTGAGTTGATTCTAACTCCCGTTGAACAAGAAATCCTGAAGCTAATGTAACTAAGTTCACCGCCCACCAGGCCACTTCCGACTCAAAATGAATATCAGGATAAATTTGATTCGGATAGGCTGCCTTAAATTCCTGTTCAAGAAAGCGCAAGGTTTCTTCTTTATCGGCTTTAGGAAACAAACCTTCTGTAGCATACAGGTTCAACTGCCCTAGGGTGCGAAGCAGATAAATGAACTCGGAGAGCAAAATGGGTGTGCCGGTATGCATCAGGGCTCTAATATACGCATTCTACGTTCTTGCCTGAAATGCTTGTTGTTTAAGAAAAAATCTTTAACCCGGAATACGCATTAAAAGCCAATTTCTTTGACCTTTTGGTCCCCATGACGAAGTTCAAATGCGTAATCCGTGTTTAATGGAGCGTTTTTTTGCTTTTAATCCTGTTATTTTGACGAATCAAAATGAGTGATTTGAAAATTACACAACTAAAGTCTGAAGAAGCAAAACAGATACAGGAAGAAATTCAAGCTGCCTTGGATACAATTAAATCCAAGTACCAGTTGGTTGAGTTGAAAATTGCAGATTTTAAATTTGCACCCAATGCCTTTACTTGTTCTTTAAGGGGTAGAGTAGATTACTCCAGCACAGATCCACTTGAAGAGGCTTCAAAAACCTATTTTATCTCAAGTAATAAATTGCCCAAGAATTTTTTCGAATTGGGTTTTGTAATCGAAGGTGAACGTTATGAAATTTTAAAAGTTGAACTGAAAAATTCCAAGTACCCCATTATTGCTTTCAATGTCAACAATGGTAAGTATTATAAATTCTCACTTAATTATATACTGATTAACGGCAGGTTTGTGGATTGATTCAGCTATTGGATATTGCCTGGAAAAAATGCCGGCCTATTCAATTTTTAGTTGATATTTTTCCAGCAAACCCGGCAATTGTTCCAGTTTGAATTGTGCTCCTTTTAGCTGATTAAATTCCGGCTCCAAACCCAGATTTACCGATGCTCTGAAATCGGCTTGTTGCAATTTGCAATTTGAGAATAAACTTCCTTGCAAATCGCTATTTTCGAATTTGGATTTGCTTAGATCACATTCCGAAAAACTGCATTCCTTCATGCTGCAAGAAAGGAATGGGGTATTGCTCAAATTCAAATTCCGAAAGCCACAAAAATCCAATTGGCATTTAAAAAACTTCAAGGAAAGCGAAAAGGTTTTTACCAGCGAAAAATCAACCCCAATCATCTTAACATATAAAAAAGAACAACGCTGGAAACCGGTTTGCCGCAGTTTGCTATTGCTCAAATTACAAGACTCAAATGTGCAGTCAATAAATTTTGCATCACCAAATTCAAAACCCTCAAAATTGCATTGCCTGAACGTGCAATTTTCAAATTCGGCACCTCTAAGATTTTGGGCGCGAAAATCCAGAGATTCATATTCACTATCTGCCTGATAACTATGAATGGTTAAGGTTTGCATGAAATTTAATTGTCGTTGTTTTTATTAGGTGGTTTCAAGTCGACCAATGGTAATAATTGTGTTCCTGGTCTTTGTGAAAACCGCATTTGATGTACAAGCTGTTTCCGGGCAAATTGTCCCTCCCTGTTTCTAGTATCAATCCTGCAGATTTTGTTGCCATTGCATATTCCTGTGCTTTTTGAATCAGCCGTTCTGCAATGCCCATTTGACGAAATCCTTTGTCAACAAACAAATCGTTAAGCAACCACAATCGTTTCATGCGAGTTGATGAAAAAATAGGATACAATTGCACAAAACCAATGGTTTTCACATCGCCGGTTTGTGCCGTGAAAATTACCGATTCATCAGCCAAAATACGGTCGCGCAAAAAGTGGCGCGCCGCAACCGGATTCGGACTTTGCTGGTAAAACTCGCGATAGGCTTCAAACAAAGGAATTAGCAGATCAAGGTCTTCCAAACCTGCTCGTTTTAATTCGATGGTTTTCATGGCTAACTTGTTTGCAGCAAGCTACGGTTTTTTCAATTTAAATTGCATGCGCGCATTCTGACTTTCATCACTGTGCAAAAGAAATTGTAAGCGCTTTCGCTGAAAAATAACTTCAAGCAATGCGGTATTGGGAGGCATATTTCCCTGGGTTTCGGCCACTGTTATTACTTCATGAATCGGCTCTTCCTCACTTAAATTGAAACTAAAGCAATGCGGCTTTTTACTTAATCCAGCCTGCTTAATTATGGGTAGGCCGTTGTGGTATACGCTAATGGTGTCACCATCAATTTTACTGTCATCGAAAAAGCACAATTCAATAGTTCCTGCCGGTAACTCAACCGATTGAATCAGGTTGTCTCTGCGTTGGTTGATTGGCTGCGTAGGACGAGTTTTCTCTGCTTTACCTTTATTTTTTACACTAGCTGTGGTATCTGGTTTTACTGCGGGTGCTGCTTGAACTTTTTCTTTTGGAGCCGGTTTTTTGATTGCCTGCTTAGCTGCTTGAACTATGGGAGCTGGAGGTGTTGATTTTATCTTTGGCAATTCTTCCTCCCATTCAACCAATAATACATCATCCATTGCAAAATCATTTCCACAACCACCTGTCTGACTATTCCGAAATCGTATTACCAAAGGTTCGGGATTGCTACCAGTAGAAAAGGTGATGGAATACCTTCTCCACAAGGGATTTTGTTTCCAGGGAATAATGCCTGTTTTTGAATAGGTTAGGGGCTTCCCATTGCGCGTTTCAATACGCAGCTCAATATTGGGTTGTAAGGGTTCACAATTTTGTGTTTCCTGCAAAATATTGGCTAGCCAGAAACTAATTTCATAATTACTTGAAGCTTTTAATTGCCTCAAAGGAATGCTCATGAAATCTCCAGGATTGAAATTGGCATTCACCAACATGAAATTTCCCTGCTTATCGCCAGGAGTATGGTCCTCATTCATTTTTAACCAACCGTTAGAAAAGCAACCCGGACTGCTGGGCAGGAAAGCAAATTTGCCATCGTCAGGACAATCACTGTCCTGCTTTTCATATTCCCCAAAATCAAGAAATCGGGTACCCAAAAATTGGTAATTGCTTCCAAAGGCCAGATTAAAAACTGTGTCTTTGTAAATCCGAGTTTGTGCTGAAAGCATTGTCGAAAAGGCAAGAAATAGCAAGGTGATATACCGCATACATGGGGAAGTTGAGGAAAAAAGAAATAAGCGTATCAGCTAAAAATTCCAACTTTGGAAAAGGACTTTCCAATTGCAGAATTCAGGCTTCCAATTGAGCGAGAGAAACTGAGTTTAGGTACAATTTCATAGACATTTTGGGCAGTTATAGCTGGTCAAATGAATGTTCCGGATTATTCCAGATTTTCGTAAATGATAGCTACTCCCTGTCCAACGCCCACGCACATGGTTGCAAGTCCATAACGTACATTTCTACGTTTCATTTCATGCAAAAGGGTAGAACTGATGCGTGAACCACTCGCTCCAAGCGGATGTCCAATAGCGATTGAACCACCTTTTACATTCACGAGTTCCGGGTTGATTTCAAGGTCGCGCATGCAGGCAATACTTTGAGAAGCAAAGGCCTCATTGAGTTCAACTAAACCAATATCCTTCATGCTTAAACCAGCCCTTTGCAAGGCTTTTCTGGTTGCAGGAACTGGTCCAATACCCATGATGGAAGGGTCTACACCTGCAACGGCTTTGGCAACAATACGAGCCATTGGTTTTAGGTTCATCGCTTTGGCTGCTGAATCCGAGCAAATAAGCAAAGCTGCGGCGCCATCGTTAATTCCTGAAGAATTTCCCGCAGTTACTGTTCCTTCTTTGTTAAACGCAGGTTTCAATTTTGCAAGGTCTTCAATCGGACTCAAGCGAGGATGTTCGTCTTTATCAAAACGTTTAGGCTCTCCTTTTTTCTGCGGAATTTCAATTGCTGTTAGTTCATTATTGAACAAGCCTTGTTCATGGGCAAGTTGGTATTTTTGCTGAGAGCTCAGCGCAAATTCATCCTGCTCTAGGCGACTAATATTCCATTGTTTGGCCACATTTTCAGCCGTTTCTCCCATGGAAAAGGGATGGTAAAGGGCAGCAAGTGCTTTATTGGTAAATCGCCAGCCTATTGTTGTATCGTAAATTTCCGGGGTTCTTGAGAAGGCCGTTTCTGCCTTAGCCATCACAAATGGAGCACGTGTCATCGATTCGGTTCCACCGGCAATATACACTTCACCATCTCCTGATTGAATTGCTCGAGTGGCATCTATGATGGATTGAAGTCCGCTGGCACAAAGACGATTTACAGTATTGCCACCTATGTTTACGGGTAAACCAGCCAACAATAAGGCCATGCGGGCAACATTCCGGTTGTCTTCTCCGGCTTGATTGGCTGCGCCTAAAATGACATCTTCAATTTGGGTTACATCCAGATTTGGATTGCGTTGAACCAGCGCTTTGATAACAGTAGCAGCCAAGTCATCAGGGCGAATATTGCTCAGGCTACCACCAAATTTACCAACTGGACTGCGCAATGCGTCAATTACAAAAACGTCTTTCATTAGGGATAATTTGGCCGCAAATTAAGGAAAGAACCGGAAAAGGTGATGCTTTGTCAATTCAGGAAATCCTAGACTAGGCTAACCAAACCTATTTGGGCTATTTGTTTTATACCTTTCGATTGCCAGTTTAATCTCCTATAGTAGGAATCCAATTTGGATTCTTGCAATGAATAACCTGCTTCCGATTAAGCTTGATGCCTTCAGCTTTTAAGCCATTTTTTGAAGAAACAATTGCGGAATTCTCAATTCATTTTTTCATTTCAACAGGAAAGGCTAACTTCAATTTCTAGTTCAATTTATTCATAAATCAGACCCGCTTAATCTCGAATCCAATCCTGTGAACTTTGTAACATCCATCCGCTTTTTGTAGTATATTACATTGTAGAATTTATCAACTATTCAATTTTCAAACTACCGTGAAAAGATACGTTTTATTCTTGGTTTTTGGTTTAGTCGTAAACCCATTTCAGGTATTCTGCTTGAATCCTGTTGCCATTTCAAAATCAATTTCCTTTCAAATGGCTTCGAACACTGGGAATAGTGAAAGTCTCAATTCCTTGTTTGACGGTTTTGATTGGGTTGGTCCCTTTGATGAATACCGCTCAGGTTGGGCCTTGGTAAGTGTTGATGGTAAAATGGGTTTCATCAATGAAGATGGAAAGCTTGTTGTCAAGCCCCAGTTCGACCAGATTGGTCCCTTTGATGAATACCGCTCAGGTTGGGCATTGGTGAGTGTTGATGGTAAAATGGGTTTCATCAATGAAGATGGTAAGGTCGTTTTTGATAAGATCAGCTTTTGAGATTTGAGTAGGAAAGTGAATTCGGAAAATTTAGTAGCACATCCAATAATGCCTGCTTTAGAAATACATTTGAAACCAAGCGCCATCCATTGCTAAGTAAACTCTAAAGTCAAACAAAAAGGGCCATTAACAAATTGCTAATGGCCCAGAATTTTAAATCTTAATGTAGGCTGATTTAAGCAGTCACCGCCTCAAACCAATGGCGTAATTCCTGCTTTTTGGATTCGAGTTGTTTCAAGCAATTGCTTTTTACCTGCTTAAAATACTTTTCTTGCTTCGAGAACAAATCCTGGTAGTAGTTCATACCATCCTCTAAGTTCTTACGGAAAGTCATCAAGTTTTTATTCAAGGCAGGAACCTCAACTTCGTTCATTTTCTTTTTCAAGAAATCCATGTACAAGCCAAGTTCTTTGATGAACACATTGGGACGGTCGGTACGGTGAATAATATTGGTACGTCCATAAATATGATCCACCATTGTTTTAAGGCTCACAACATCCGAAAAATAGGCCATGTTAGGTCCGGGACAAACGCTTACGCCTGGACCTTCTGCGCGGGTTTCAATACCATTAACCAATAAGGCGGGAGTTCCAAGTCCTACACATAAACAGCTTTTTACCAAAACCTTGTCTATTTTTTGTTCGCGCTCTTCCGTACTTAACTCCAAGGTGTCAATTTCGCTCAACTTTGCATGTTGGAATTTTCTGGATGCGGTACACAAATCTTCACCGTTGATTTCTTTATTGAGTGCAACATATTTTTTAGGACAAGCACTTCCCGGGCGACCTTTATCAATCCATTCTTGCTTTTCTTGGTCTTTGGTATTGCCATAAACGCTGTTGAATGGAACACCAAGCGGAGATGTGTCGCTCAAATACAAATCTTTTTCGGTTGCATGCGACAATAGCTCAAGGGTATCAGGATCTACGTTGGTCGCTTCAGGTACTAGCAGGAAAGGGGTTCCCCAGCCAATGCCATCCAAATCGTAATATTCCATCAAGAATTCATGTTCTTCTGCAGTACCAACACCACCTTGCGCAGTTATTTTTTGTACCGGAGCTTCTGAAGGCATAGCTTTATCTTTTTCAGCCAAAGCAGCTGCACACATGTTCCAAAGCTCTTCGCGCAAGCTTTGACGATTGGTTTTAAATTCCTCCAAAATGGGGCCCATCAAATAGCCATCACTTGCAAATGCGTGACCACCACAATTCAAACCCGATTCAATTCGGAATTCAGAAACCCAAAGTCCTTTTTTGGCTAAGAATTTTCCCTGAATTAATGCTGAACGGTAATCACTGGTTTTAAGAATGATTTTCTTTTTAATGTAGCCATCAACAGTTGGAAAGAAATCAGAGAAACGATCCATATAGCTATACAAGCGTGGATTCATTCCAGCTGAAAGAATAATGGAAGATTCAAGCGAACTTTCGGCAAAACCGCGCAAAGCGGCATGCGCATCATTGAACTCAACCGGAAGTTTTTCCCCGTTTTGGGTATTCTCCTTGTCCAGTTTGGTCATAATGTTCACATCAATGCTACCTTTTACCAGGTTTTCATTTAGCCAATTCATCAATTCGTTGCTGTTTTGATGTTTGGCTACAAATTCATTGAAATTTTGCTTAATCGAAGAGGAGTCGGGCAACATGGCCAGATACTTATCTAGTTCTTGGCGGCCATTGTCGATATTCACTTTAAGTTGACGGAATTTTTCATCCACCAATTCCTGCATCAGATTAAGGTAGGCCGTAATGCGTTTTGCGCGAAAATCATCCATTTTTGAACTGATAGCCTGATAGGGCTTATCAAAGCGTTCGCAATAGAATTTGCGCATTTTTTCGATGAGGATATCATCCACCAAAGAAATGGAGGAAGATATGCCATAAGGCGCTACCTTAAAGGGCGTATCGATGGTGAAACCAATGCCCATGATCGGGATATGAAAGCTGTGTGCGATGGTTTTAGTTGTCATATTATGCGGGGCAATTTAGCCACTTTGAAAAGTCATAACTATGATATTTTTCAGCTTAGCGGAGGGCTAAGAAGCTGAGTAAAGGCTTCAATTGCCACAAACTTGTTATCTTAGCCGCCGATGAAACGAATAGTCTTTTCACTGATGCTTGCAAGCCTATGTATGCTTGCCACATCGCACAAAGCAGGAAAAGCCGATGAAGGCATGTTTCCGTTATCGGAATTGAAGCAGGTAGACTTAAAATCTGCCGGATTGCGGATGGATCCCATGGCATTGTACAATCCAAATGGGGTAAGTACAATTGATGCCATAGTTCGCGTAGGCGGATGTACAGGGTCGTTTGTAAGTGAAGATGGATTAATTGTTACCAACCACCATTGCGCATTCAGTTTTGTGCATGCCATTAGCGATACGCAAAACAAATATATGGATCGTGGTTTTTTAGCCAAAACCAAACAGGAAGAAGCTCCAGCCAAAGGATTGGTTTGTAAGATTACAGCCAGCTATGAGGATGTTTCTGAAAAGGTGTTGAAAGGAACCCAAGAAACCAATGATCCCTTGAAACGTCTTCAATTGATTGCTGCCAATACCAAGAGCATTACTGATGAAGAAAATAAGAATAATCCAGGTTTGCAATGCGAAATTTCGGAGATGTTTACCGGAAGAACTTATGTTTTATTTCGTTACAAATTGTTGAAAGATGTTCGCCTGGTTTATGTTCCCGGAAGAAGTATTGGTGAATATGGTGGCGAAAAAGACAATTGGGTTTGGCCTAGACATAGTGGAGATTTTGCTTTCCTTAGGGCATACGTTGCACCGGATGGCTCTGCGGCCGATTACTCGGTAAACAATGTTCCATATAAGCCTATTAAGCATTTAAAGATTAACATAAAAGGCGTAAAAGAAAACGACTTTGTGTTTATTTTGGGATATCCCGGACGCACCTTCCGCAATCAGCCAGCCGGATTTTATCAGTACCACGAAAAATACATGCTGAAGTATGTAAGTGATTTGTTCAACTGGCAAATTCAATACATGGAAAACCTGGGAAAAAACAATCCATACCTTGAATTGAAATATGCTGCTCGCATTAAAAGTTTGGCCAATACTGCCAAGAACTACGAAGGCAAATTGCAAGGATTTCGTCGCGTTGGATTAAGTGCGCGCAAGAAAAAAGAAGAACAAGAAATGCATGCACTCATCTTGAAAACACCGGAATTAAAAGCCAAGTATGAAACCCTAATTCCTGAATTGAATGCCACTTATGATGAGATAATAAAGTACGCTCCGAGGAATTTATTTTATGATTATTTGTATGCGCTTTCACCAAGCTTTCAATTTGCCGCAGCTTTAGATAATTACCGCACAGCTTATAAAGCCATAAGCGATAAAGCCGAAAAGGAGGCCTTTTTGAAAAAGCAGGTTCCTCGTTTGCAGCAATTGTATATAAGGTTGTTTGGTCAAATGGACCCGGTTTTGGAAAAGGCGCTGTTGAGCAAAATGTTTGATGATGCAAGCAAATACAATTCAGACAATGAAGTTGTTGCTATCAGCCAGTTTTACAAGAAAAATAAAACACCGGATGCTCGTTTAAAAGCCATTGACAAATTCTTTAGCAAGTGTTCATTCAATAAAGATTCTAAAAAGATTTTGGAACTCATGGCCGATTCGTCGGACAAGGTTTTTGGCTTGAATGATGATTTGATTCGTTTTGCCCATTCCATAAATCCGGAGGTGAATGCGTATGATGAATTGGATAAAATTAGAGAAGGAAAATTGAATAGCTTACTTGCCAAGTACGTAGATGCAAAATCAGTAATCAACGCCAAGCAATTTATTCCCGATGCCAATGGAACCTTGCGTTTCACCTATGGTTATGTGAAAGGTTATTCTCCAAATGATGGAGAATGGAATAAGCCATTTACAACCTTACGCGGTGTTATTGAAAAAGAAGATGGCGTAGATTACGAATTGTTGGATTTGGTAAAAGAATTGTACCGCAATAAAGATTTGGGAAATTATATCCATCCTGATTTGGGTGATTTACCGGTTGACTTCTTATACAACCTTGACACAACAGGAGGCAATAGCGGAAGTCCGGTTTGTGATGCAGATGGCAATTTGGTTGGGGTTAATTTCGACCGTGCCTTTACAGCAACCATAAACGACTATGCCTGGAACGAAAGCTATTCCCGCTCTGTGGCAGTTGATATTCGCTATGTGTGTTGGGTCGTCGAAAAGGTGGCAGGGGCCAATGAATTAATCAAAGAATTGGGACTGAAATAAAAAAAAGCCGTCTTGAAATAATTTTCAAGACGGCCTTTTTTTTCTGGCGCTATCGCAAGAAGAGTTAAATTGATTAAGGTTAAATTCAGTCATTCACAACCATCATTCCCTTCATTCCTTCATGGTTAAACT
This sequence comes from Bacteroidia bacterium, assembly GCA_023151275.1. Lineage (GTDB taxonomy): Bacteria > Bacteroidota > Bacteroidia > UKL13-3 > UKL13-3 > CAISCU01. The sequence continues at coordinate 83,723 of JAKLJI010000011.1, forward strand.
AATCCATCAAGTCGATAAAATTTAGTCATCAAAAAAAATTGCGAAGCAAACCTTCATTCTCTTCATTTCTTCATGGTTAACTACATTTATCAAGATGATTAAAATTTAGTCATCAAAAAGAAAAAATTGCGAAGCAACCCTTCATTCCCTTCATTCCTTCATGGTTAACTACATTCATCAAGATGATTAAAATTTAGTCACCAAAAGAAAAATTTTGCGAAGCAAACCTTCATTTCCTTCATCCCTTCATGGTTAACCATATCCATCAAGATGATTAAAATTAAGTCACTAAAAGAAATATTTGCGAAGCAAACCTTCATTTCCTTCATCCCTTCATGGTTACCTATTTCCACCAAGATGATTAAAATTTAGTCACTAAAAGAAAGATTTGCGAAGCAACCCTTCATTCCCTTCATTTCTTCATGGTTAACTACATTCATCAAGATGATTAAAATTTAGTCATCAAAAAGAAAAAATTGCGAAGCAACCCTTCATTCTCTTCATCCATTTATGGTTAGAAATTAGTGGCCCTGAGATTAGCAACAGCCAGGACTACAACAGGCATCGGGTTTTTCCGCATAAACTGTGATGCTGAAAATGATGCAAGGGTTCGACTTATAAATAACGATTTCCTCGGCATTCAGGTAATCCTTCAGTATATCATCCGGAATTATAATTGGTTTTTCTTTTTGCAGGGTAATGTTTGAAAAACCAGCATTTGAAATGATAGCAAGATAGTCCTCTTTTTGGATGGCGCTAGCAACGCAACCAGCATACATTTCAGCTGCATTTTTGATGCGTTCAGGTAAATCGCCTGTAAGCACAATATCCGAAATGCTAAAATGGCCACCCGGTTTCAGGATTCGGAAAACCTCAGAGAAAGCCTTTGGTTTATCTGGAACCAGATTCATGACACAATTGCTCACTACCACATTTGCAACATTGGCCGTAACAGGTATTTTTTCAATATCTCCAAGTCGGAATTCTACATTATTGAAGCCTAGTTTTTCGGCATTTTCTCTAGCACGGTCAATCATGGCTTCGGTAAAATCTATTCCAATTACCTTTCCACTTTCACCCGTTTCGTGGCGGGCGACAAAGCAATCGTTTCCGGCACCACTTCCTAAATCAATAACGGTATCTCCTTTTTTGATTTTTGCAAATTCTGTCGGTATTCCACAACCCAGTTTCAAATCTGCATCCGGATTGTAACCCTCCAAGTGATTGTACTCATCGCTCATGATGTTGTAAACCTCGGTGCTGCATGAACCACTACCACAGCAGGATGATGCATTCAATGCGGGGTCTTGTAAAGCAATTTCACTGTATTTCTGCTTTACCATTTCTTTGATTTCGTTAGTTGTTTTCATACGATTTTGATTTTAGCAGCAGCTTTCCTTTTTGGAGGCATGAAGCTGGGCCAGGTTGTCGATATAGTTTTTTAAAATGTCTAAGGTTTCATGATTTACGCAGTAGCAAATAGAGGTTCCTTCAATAGAACCTTGAATAAGCCCCGCATTTTTTAATTCCTTCAGGTGTTGTGAAACTGTTGGTTGGGCCAAGGGTAACTCGTTCACAATATCCCCGCAAATGCAGGAGTCTGTTTTTACCAAGTATTCCAGAATGGCAATCCTTGCAGGATGTCCCATTGCCTTTGCCAGATTGGCCATTTGGTTCTGTTGTTGACTAAATTGCTCTGTTTTACTTACTCCCATTGCTTTATTATTACATCGCAATATTACGATAAATAAAAGAATCAGCAAATGATTTCTTTCAGTTTTGCTAGAGAAGTTCAAAAAAAAAGCCCGGCAACGCCGGGCTTGGGAATGTTAAGAAATAGGTTGATTATTCAGCACTTTTGTGCTCTTCCATCAATTTAAACACATCATGACTAAAGCCTGTATAGCTAAAGCCGCCGTCGTGGAAGAGGTTTTGCATGGTTACCATGCGACTCAGGTCTGAGAACATCAACACAATATAATTGGCACAATCTTCGGCAGATGCATTGCCCAATGGAGAAAGCGCTCCTGCATAGGCAAAGAAATCGCCAAAAGCTTTTACGCCAGAGCCGGCAGTTGTTTTGGTTGGTGATTGAGAAATGGTATTTACACGTACTTTTTTCTCTTTGCCAAAGCGGTATCCAAATGAGCGAGCATAGCTTTCAAGCAAAGATTTAGCATCACCCATTTCATGGTAATCCGGAAATACGCGTTGTGCACCAATATAAGTTAGAGCAATAATCGAACCCCACTCATTGATAGCATCCATTTTGTGCACGGTTTGCATCAAGCGGTGGAAACTGATTGCTGAAATATCAAGGGTGTCGTGCATGAATTTATAATCTACATCGGCATAGTCTTTTCCTTTGCGGATATTCATGCTCATCCCTACAGAGTGCAAAATAAAATCAACCTTGCCACCCAGAATTTCCATGGACTTAGCAATGAGGTTTTCCATATCCTCATTCTTGCTCACATCACAAGGAATAATTTGAGCATTTCCGCAGGCCGCAGCCAGGTTATTGATTTCACCCATACGCATAGCAATAGGTGCGTTGGTTAGTACAAAAGTGGCACCTTGTTCAAAACATTTCATTGCAGCTTGCCAAGCTATGCTTTTATCGTTAAGCGCCCCGAAAATGATGCCTTTTTTTCCTTTAAGGAGGTTATTCATGGTAATAGGTTAATGAATGAGATGGCAAGAATACTAAAAATGCCTTTAGATTTGAACAAAATTATCTACACATCCTGCGCATGAGGTCAATTCAAATTTCGCGTTTTACCTATCTTTTTCTGCTGCTGTTCTGCATTCAGGCCTTTTCTGCGCAGGCCTATTCGCTAGACCCCGTTTATCATAATTTAAGGTCGAACAACGATTTATTAGCCTACCGCCTCAAGGTTCGGATTAATCCTGAAAAGCGTTGGATAGGGGGTGAGAATGCCATCCGACTTCGCATGTTGAAATCGGCCAAGGCCATCCAGCTTGATTTGGATACACCCATGAAACTCACGCAGATTTTACTTGAAGGAAATCCGCTGACCTTTATAAGAAAAGAAAGAGCGGTAATTGTAAAATTTCCTGAAAAGATTAAAAAAGGAAAGGAGTTGGAATTGATTTGCCACTTTGAAGGTCATCCTCAAACGGCTAAAAAAGCACCTTGGGATGGAGGTTTTGTATGGGAAAAAGATAGTTTGGGCAATCCCTGGATTGGATTGGCCTGCGAAGGCGACGGCGCATCCATTTGGTTTCCCTGCAAAGACCAATGGAAAGATGAACCGGAAAAGCTGCTTTTGTCGATTGAGGTTCCTCAGGGTTTAACCGCTGTTGGCAATGGAAGAATGCTTGGCTCCGAACGTTTACCAGATGCTTACGAACGATTTGATTGGGAGGTAAAGAACCCAATCAACCACTACGATATTACCGTTAATGTGGGTAAATATGCCCATATTCATGAAACCTTCAAGCAAGCTTCCGGCGATTTGAACCTGGATTATTATGTGCTGGAATACCACCTTGAACAGGCCAAAAATCATTTCAGGCAGGTTGAACAAATGCAGCGTTGTTTTTCGTATTGGTTTGGCCCTTATCCTTTTCAGGAAGACGGCTACAAATTGGTTGAAACACCTTATTGGGGAATGGAACACCAAAGTTGTGTTGCCTATGGAAACAATTTCAAAAACAATCCTTTTGGGTTTGATTTTATCATCGTGCACGAAAGCGGACACGAGTGGTTTGCCAATTCGGTAACGGCTTCCGATAGGTCTGATATGTGGATTCATGAAGGATTTACCACCTATTCAGAAGCCGTCTATGTAGAATGCCAGGCGGGACCCGAGCGCAGCAAAGCCTACTTGAAAAGTCAGCGAGGAAATATTAAAAACCAATACCCAATTGTTGGTAAGAGAGAGGTTGGACATCATGCCAGAGACAACGATCAATATTACAAAGGCAGTTGGATGTTACATACCCTGAGAAATCACCTGCAAAACGATACCTTATGGCAAAATGCCTTGCATGATTTCGCGCTTGAGTTCCGACATAAAACCATTGAAACAGCTGATGTTATTGCCTTTTTCTCCAAGCGCTGCCGTCAAGATTTGAGCTCCTTTTTCAAGAATTATCTGGAATACGCCGAACTGCCGGTTTTGGAGTATTACGTGGTGAATAAAAATGAAGTGAATGAACTCCATTTTCGCCTAAAATCAAACGATGGCAAACTAAAATTGCAACTTCAATTGCGCACGGCCAAAGACCGTTTTGAACCTGTAATTGCTGGTCCGGGCTGGGAAATCATTGATTTGCCGTACGCAGACCTAAAGCATTTCACGATTAAGCCGGATATGTTTTTGGTGGAAATGAAAGAAAGAGAAAGAGAAAGAAAAAGAGAAAGAGATTGAGTGGGGTTAAATGGAAGGCGTTTTTGATGTTTCAGGCATTCTGAATTTTGCTTACTGACTTAGTTTCAGCCTGACTAAAGCCTCGCTGCTTTTTAGATTTTTAGCTATTTCAATTGAAGGCAAACTCTGAAAGTATTTTCAGGCCAACCAAAAGGAGCAGCGTCATCTGAAACATCACTACATAATTGGGAATCTTATGGTCTAACTCCATCCGCGAATGGCCTTTTTCTTTTTGAATGAGTGCTTTGATGTCTTCTTGAGATAGTGGCTTCAAACTCGTCAATTTTTCCAACTCTATTGCGCTTCCTTTCGCTTTTTGAAAGCATTTGAATCGTGTAAATATCCGCTCCGGTTCCGGATAAGATTGTTCCGCCAGTAACAATTGTATATGGGCTTCATTTACATCGTTTGCTCGCGATTGAATGAGTTTTTGAAAACGCTTAATCAGGAAATACGAAAAGAGGCTTAAGACAAACAACAATATAGCAATTGAGAAAGAGTGAAAGCTATCGTGATACATACTTGCCAATCCGGCCAGGATACATGCCCCAATTAATTGCCCCGATAACAGCATATAATATAGCCTTCGGTAGCTTTGAAGCAGGTTTTCCTGGTAGTTTGCTGCTTGCCAGTGTAGGTTAAGCGAGTTGGTATTTTGATTGTCTGACATACGATGCAAACAAATCTAGGCTGCACAGCTCACAGTATGAATTTTTTTTATCAAACTAAAAAAATAGGCAGCTGTTACCATTATGAGTGCTTTACCCTTAACTTGACCACATCATCCATGAACGCATTAAAGTTTAGTCCAATACCGCAAATTGCTGAGCTCTTCAATCAACAAAAGCAGTTTTTTGCAAGCGGCAAAACCCGTCAACCCGATTTCCGCATCCAGATGCTGCATAAGCTCAAAGCCGCTATAGCTGCCCATCAGCAGGATATTGAACAAGCCTTGTTTTCCGATTTGGGGAAATCTGCACAGGAGGCTTTTCTGACAGAAATTGCCATGGTTAATCTTGAAATAGATTATCACCTTAAGCATTTGCGAAAATGGAGTAAGCCTCAATCTGTTTCCTTTTCGCTTTCTACTTTTCCTTCTCGTGCTTATGTGCAACATGAACCTCTGGGAGTGGTGTTGATTATGGCTCCCTGGAATTATCCGTTTCAATTGCTGATTAACCCACTCATAGGCGCTATTTCTGCAGGTAATTGCGCGGTTCTGAAGCCTTCTCCCATGGCTCCGGCAACTGCAATTTTGGTCGAAAAAATCATACAAGCCAACTTTCCTCCTGAATTCATTTCTGTAGTTCAAGGTGATATCCCCGAAAATCAGGCTTTGCTTGAACAACGATTTGATTTAATCTTTTTTACCGGAAGCACTCGGGTTGGGAAATTAATTATGCAGGCGGCTGCAAAAAATCTTACCCCAGTTGTGCTTGAACTTGGTGGGAAAAGTCCGGCAATCATTAGCAAGTCAGCTAATTTTCACTTGGCAGTTCGCCGCATTGTCTGGGGCAAACTTGTCAATTCCGGTCAAACCTGTGTGGCTCCAGATTATGTTATTCTTGAGCGTGGATTGAAGTCCCAATTCATTGAGGCATTCAAAACCGAAATGGAAAATTTGTATGCTGCAAACCCCATCGAAAGCAATTGGTACCCTCGCTTGATTTCTGAAAGCCATTACCACCGTTTGGAAAGCCTGCTAACAAACGCCACCTTGTTGTTTGAAAGTCCGCGCAACAAAGACCGTTTGCAATTTGGACCCGTTTTAGTAGATATGCCGCCGGCCGGACATCCGCTTGCAGAGGAAGAATTGTTTGGTCCCATTTTACCCATCTTAGAACTCGATTCGATGGAAGATGCTATTACCTACGTCAATCAAGGTGAAAAGCCCCTTGCGCTTTACTTCTTTGGAAGTGAATCAGAAGGCAACCACGTTGTCAATCAAACCAGTTCTGGTGGTGCCTGCATCAACGAAACTATTGTGCATTTGGCCAATCACCATTTGCCATTTGGTGGAGTAGGGCAAAGCGGTATGGGTGCTTATCACGGTCGCGAAAGTTTTACTATATTTTCTCACAAACGAGCGGTTCTGAAGGGTGCCGTTTGGCTTGATCTGCCTTTTAGGTATCCGCCTTTTAAATACTTTCACTGGTTGAAACGATTTTTGTAGTGGGAATATGGTGGTTCATTTTGGGACAGAATTGGTAGGTTGAAATTTCTTAAATAGCATAAAATCAGTGATTAGTGATTTTGGTATGACTTCTGTTTACTAGTTGGAAACCAAAATCATGAAAAAGTTAGTTTTATTCTTTTCAGCCGCATCAACACTTTTTGTGGCATGTAAAAAAGACCTCGTTAACAAATACGAGGAAACCAAAACCGGAATTACCTCGGTTGAGAAAATGACCGATATTAAAGTCCCTGAAGGATTCAACTGGCAGATGACCAAAACAGTGCATGCTTTGGTTGATCTGAAAGACCAGACTTTCGATAATAAAGCTCACAAAATTGAAATTTTCGCAGAAGACCCTTTGAAGGGTGCTGTTGCACTGGCTTCAGGTTCATTAACACCCGAATTGCCTTTCGAAGCTTCTTTGCAGATTCCATCTCAACTTGCTGAGTTGTTTGTTGTTCGTACAGGTCCTGATAATTCAAGGATTTTTGAAAAGGTAAAATTGAATGCCAACAACGAATTAAAACTAAGTGTTCTTCCTTCCCTTCAAAAAAGAAGCCTTGGCAAATCTGCATCACCTGATTGCAATAGCGGTTGTACTCAAACCATCACTTCTAGTAACCAAAACCTGAATGTAAACAGCGGAGATGTTATTTGCATAACAGGCAACAATATTACAGTTGGATTCAATGCCAATGGCGGAACAATCCGTGTTTGCGGAAGCAATGTTAGCTTCCAGAATGCGAACTTAAACAACGGTTCAACTCTGATTATCACTGCTACCGGCTCTGCAAGTTTCGGAAATTTAAATATGAATGGTGCCAGCACCGTTTTCCAAAACTGGGGCACTGTTTCTATGAATAGTTCATTCTCTCCGGGTGGCGCGGTAACCAACGAAGGTACTATCAACACCAACAACGATTACAACCTCAATTCCCAGTCGTCTACAACCAATAACGGTACTATCAATGTCGGTCAGTCCATGAATGTGAATGGAAATACCACTTTAACAAACAACGGTTTAATCGTTACAAACGATGATTTCAAGGTAAACGGAACCGGATTGTTTATTAACAATTGCCGCTTGTGGACCAAAAAAGAATTCCATAACAACAATACCGTAAGAAACTATGGCTATATCCGTGTTGATATGGAAAGTAAAATAAACGGTGGTTCCGAATTGGGTATGTACAACGGAGCCATGTTCAGAACTCAGGATATTATCATCAACGGCACCATCAAAGGATACAGCAATCCTTCTTTAGTAAAAGTATTGGATGAAACCCGCATCAACGGCGGCGGACAAGTAATCAATGCCATTCAATATTGCGACCAAAACGGAATTGAAACCAACAATGGAACTATTGGATCCGGTGCTGCCCAGGGTTGCAACTTGTATATCCCAACAACTTCCTGCAATCCGGAAGGAAATGGAGCTCCTTCTTGCCCGGATTCTGATAACGACGGTGTTTGTAACGCCAACGATTGTTACCCGAACGATGCAAACAAAGCCTATTGCAACAGCGTACCAACCGGTACTTTGGCTTTCGAAGACCAATGGCCTTTCACAGGCGATTACGATATGAACGATGTGGTTATTAGCTACACTTACAATGTGGTTACCAATGCAGCCAATAAAGTGGTACGTGTTGAAGCTACTTACGTATTGCGTGCTACAGGAGGTTCTTTTCAAAATGGGTTTGCTGTTCAATTCCCTGTTGAACGCGCCAAAGTGGGCAACGTAAGCGGAGCAACACTTGAGGCAGGTCAAACCAATGCAGTATTGGTTCTGTTCTCAAACATGCACCAAGTAAATTCTGCTTGGAACACCATTCCTTCTGCTGCAACCTGTCAGCCAACAACTATCAATGTTAGTTTCGATATTGCAAATGGCCCTTCCTTGCTCGATTTCGGATTAAGTGCCTACAATCCTTTTATCTGGAATGGTTCAGCCGGCTTCGGTCGCGGTTACGAAATCCACCTTCCCGGTAAACTTCCTACCGATTTAGCTACCAATGCTTTGTTTGGAACAGGCCGCGATGGCTCAAACCTGAATAGTGGTGATACTTATGTTACTAAAACTACACGTTTCCCTTGGGCCATCAATATCCCTTCCAGCTTCGATTACCCAATCGAAAAAGCAGATATTAACTCGGCTTACACCAAATTCGCAAGTTGGGTAAGCAGTGGAGGCAATCAATTCAGCAACTGGTACAGCAATACCAATGGCTACCGCAATAGCGGAAATATCTACTAACTTTTTCATGAAGGTTACGGCGTTGTGGTTTATCGCCGTATAAGAAAGAAGGCTGCCTTAGGGTGGCCTTTTTTTTGGGGGCCTTGCCCTTTGCCTTCCAAATGAATCATTCATTCAAAATTATTACGGGCAAAGGGCCGGGGTATCCGCTTGTACTCCTCGCCAGGGAACGTCATTTTGCATGGGCGTCCGGGTAGCTTCCTGTGGTCGCTCCCGGCCACCCGCAAAATGTTCGTCCCCCGGCTGTGGGGTACCGCTCCTCCCCCTAAGGCAGATTTCAAATCCTGTCCTGCTTAATTTTTTATACTCCCTATGGAAATCTAAAATTCCAATTCCCATTTTTGAAATTCTTCCCTCAAAAAATCCCAAAATGGGAGTCTTGGAATTGTTGGTGCAATTAGTATATATTTGTAAATCAATATTTTAATTCTTCTGGCATACATTGTGTTACCAATACTGCAAAACCCGAAATCATGAAAAAGTCAATTTTGACTCTACTCGCCGCTTCTACCTTGTTGGTAGCTTGTAAAAAAGACCTGGTTAACAAATACGAAGAAAGCCAGGCTACTGTGACAGTTGAAAAGATGTCTGACATTAAAGTTCCTGCCGGATTCAAATGGGAACTTGCCAGCAATATTGAACTGACAGTATCAACGAGCGATGATCGTTTTACAGGAATGTACCACAAAGTGCTTGTTTATTCCGCCGACCCAAACAACGGTGGTGTTAAAATGGCCGAAGGTTCTGTTAAAGTGGGTAGCCCATTCGTTACCATTCTTCAAACTCCTACTACGATTAAAGAATACTACTTGGTAAAAATTGCTCCTGATGATTCAAAAATTATGGAGAAAGTAACTATTGCCAATGGAAAAGCTACTACCAATATCACGTATAGCTTAAAGAAAAATTTAGGTAAAGCTGCTGGTCCAGATTGCACAAGCGGTTGCGGAACTGTTGTAAATAACCCTTCTGGTAACTTAACCTATTCAAGTGGTGTTACTTGTTTAACAGGAAATATCAATATCTCAAAAATTACTTTGAACAATAGTGCAGTGGTTCGTATTTGTGGTACAGGTGTGGTTCGCGATTTAAAATTGAACGGAACTGCAAGTTCACAACTTATCTTTACTTCTACTGCTGTAATCAACTTCACTTCAAGCATTCCTGTTGATGGCAATATTATCAACTACGGTACCCTTACTTCAAACAGCAATGCCAATATCAACATCAACTCCAATGGAACTTTTACCAACCACGGTTATGTTCATACTGGTAAAAACTTCAACCCTAACGGTGCTTCAATCATTGTAAACAATGGTACAATTGAAGTGGATGAGAAATTGCTTCACAGCTCTGGTGCCGATTTCACCAACAACTGTAAATTGATTGTACACAACGATTTTGATAACAATGGTCTTTTCAAAAACTACGGTTATATCCGTTGCGACGAAGAAGTAACCATTCAAGGTGGTACTAACAACGAATTCAAACAATACAACGGTGCTATGATTTCAACCAACGACATTCAGGTAAATGGTACTATCACCGGTTTTGGAACCGCTTCTTTGATTAAAGTTTCAGATAAATCAAAAGGCAATGCACAAGGTTTAATCAACGGTGCTCAGGTATTTTGCGATGCCAATGGAATTGAAGGTCCTTGGAATGCTTCTATCAGTGGTGGTGCTACTCAAAACTGTACATTAACCATTCCATTGAGCGCTTGTAACCCTGAAGGTAACAACAATGCAATTCAAAACGATGCCGACGGTGATGGCGTTGCCGATGCACAAGATTGCTATCCAAACGATGCTACTAAAGCATTTTGTAACAATGTTCCTACCGGTACACTTGCTTTTGAAGACCAATGGCCATTCACCGGCGACTACGATATGAATGACGTGGTTGTAAACTATTCTTACAATGTAATTACCGATGCTGCTAATAAAGTTGTTCGTGTAGAAGCTACTTATGTATTGCGTGCAACTGGTGGTTCTTTCCAAAACGGATTCGGAGTTCAGTTCCCTGTTAAGTATTCAAATGTATCAGGAGTAAGTGGTGCTACATTAGAAGAAAATCAATCTAAAGCTACTTTGATTGTATTCACCAACATGCACCAGCACAATTCACAATGGAATACTATTCCAAATGGTGGAACTTGTGCTCCAACAACTTTCAATGTTGCTTTCAACATCACAGATGGACCAACTTTGGCTGAATTTGGATTGAGCGCTTACAATCCATTCATTTGGAACGGAACAGCTGGATTTGGTCGTGGCTACGAAATTCACTTGCCTGGAAAACTTCCAACCAATTTAGCCGATAACGCTTTGTTTGGAACTGGCCGCGACGGTTCAGACTTGAACACCGGCGACACTTATGTATCCAAAAACACTCGCTTCCCTTGGGCAATCAATATCCCTGCTAACTTCAATTATCCAATTGAAAAGGCAGATATCAACACTGCTTACACCAAATTTGCAACTTGGGTAAGTTCAGGAGGAGCTCAGTTTACCAACTGGTACACCAATACCAGCGGTTACCGCAACGCAGCAAACATTTATTAAGCCCCGGCAAAACCAACCTTTTTTAAAAAAAGAGGCTGTCTCAATAAGGCAGCCTCTTTTTTTGTTCAAAATGCAGCCATTTCCCAAATTGGGAGGGCGTTTTTTTTGCTCCAGATTTGGGAATTCTTAATGGACTGGATGCTTTTTCTATTTTAAGTGTTTGGAATACAGTTGTTTAATGGTTTTTTGTGTCAATTTTCGTGCAAATTTTTCCAATTAATTGGATTCATTTTGGGAAGATGCCAACAAGCTGTGTTTAGTTAGGTGCTTGAAAATCATTGTGTTGCGTTTTTTGGCATCAAGTTGGCATAAGTAGGACAAAACCACTTAGAAAAATGAAAAAGTCAATCATTCCAATTTTAGCTTCTCTTGCTTTATTAGGAGCTTGCAAAAAGGATCTGGTAGAAAAGTACAACCAAAACGGCCAAAACCCGGTTATCAATGCTTCTGTTAGCAACATGAACGATTTGAAAGTTCCTGAAGGATTTAACTGGGCAACAACTCGCGTATATGATTTGAATATCGTTCTAAAATCAGCTGATGATAAAGCAGTAACCAATACACTGGTTAAATTCATGAACGATGGTTACGAGAACAAAGGTGCAACCTTACTCAAAACAGCAACCGACGAAGAGGGCAGAATTCAAGCCAAATTGATGTTGCCTTCATCTATGAAACAGTTGGTATTAAATACCACTTACCTTGGACTTCCAAAAGATATCATAATTGATTTGACGAATGAAACCATCAACCTTGAATTAGGTGGTACCAATTCTGCTCCAATCAATACCGTACCAAGTAAAATGCCAAGCCCTGTTGTTCTTGGAAAATCAAGCAGCAACAAATTCAATGTAGTACCTTCAAGCCGCACCTGGAATTCAAGTGGCGTGCCTAATTACAAAGAGGCTACAAACGACGTTGTTTCACAGAGTTTACTTGCCAATATCGCTTCGGCTTTGCCAGAATCAGTACAACTGCCTTCAAATTCACCTATGCTTTCTGATGCAGCAGTACGTGTAATTCGTGTACGTGAATTGGCTGATGTGTATGTAACTTTTGTATCTGAAGGTGCCGGCTACAGAAACGTTTTGTTCTACTACACATACAATGAAAACAATCCTCCTGCAAGCAAAAGTGCAATTGATAAGTACACTGTAATTTTCCCGAACACTTCATTGAACGGTTCAGGTGGAGGCTTAGCATCTGGAAATAAAGTATTCCTGGGTCGTTTTCCTGCCGGTACAGTAATTGGATATGGTGTTGCAGCTGATGGTTGGAAAGGTGGTTCCCAAGGTTTCAATGGTGTTACAGAGGGTAACTGGTTGGTATTTGCTGATAAAAACCTGAATCCAGAAAGCAATGTGAATTTAAGACAACACATGGTTTTGTTGAATGACGTAGCCAATCACCGTTTCATCATGGGCTTTGAAGATATCCGTCGCGATGACCAAGGCTGTGACCACGATTTTAACGATGTATTGTTCTATACAACTTCTAACCCTGTAACTGCAATTAACGACGATAATGTAACTCCACTTCCACAAAAAGAAGATCAAGACAAAGACGGTGTTAGCGATAACGACGATGATTATCCAACTGATGCCAATAAAGCATTCAATAACCCAACAGGAACTGGTTCTATCGCATTTGAAGACCAATGGCCATCAACAGGTGATTATGATTTGAACGACGTGGTTATGAATTACAGCTACAACGTGGTTACCAATGCCCAAAACAAAGTAGTTCGTGTTGAAGGTGAATTGACCTTACGTGCAACTGGTGGTGCATTTGTAAACGGATTTGGAGTTCAGTTCCCTGTTGAACGCAACAAAGTAAGCGGAGTAAGCGGTGCAAGCCTGGAGGCAGGTCAATCAAAAGCAGTTTTGATTTTGTTTGAAAACATGCGCAACGAAATGACTGCTTGGAATACCGTTCGCGGTGCTACTACAAGCCAGGAAAAAAAGTACAATATCGCATTTAATGTTTCAAACGGACCTTCACTTTCAACTTTCGGACTGGGTGTTTACAATCCATTCATCTGGAACGGAAGCATGGGCAGAGGATATGAAATTCACTTGGTTAACCAATTACCAACTGATTTAGCAACTACTTCAGTTTTTGGAACAAACCGCGATGGTTCAAACCTGTCAAGTGGAAGCACTTATGTAAGCAAAAACAACCGTCTGCCATGGGCAATCCACACTCCAGCTAACTTCAGCTACCCGGTTGAAAAAGCGGATATCAACACTGCCTACCTCAAGTTTGCAGCATGGGTACAATCAGGTGGCAGCTTATTCACCGATTGGTACAGCAACGGTACCGGTTACCGCAACAACGAAAACATCTACTAAGGTAGAATTAGCAAGCAACCAAATGGGCTCTCGCCCGACCTTTACAAACGGAGTTCGACTGGCTCCGATACAAAGTAAGACAGTCAAAAAGCACCCGGTTATGCCGGGTGTTTTTCGTTTGAGGGGTTTATATTGTTTACTCAAAAAGGCAAGTTTGGAACCTCATAAACTTCAATTGCTTTTCCTAATAGCATGCAAAATAGCCGCAAGAATTTTACCCAATTAATGAGCAGAACTTAATTCTTGGCTTAAAAGTTGGGCAACTTTAGCAATCAGAGCAGAACAGTGTTCTGCAGGTAGTATACTTTGGTTGATAAAAGCACTTATGAATAATCTACCCTCTGGAAGCTCCAGGTAACCAACATCATTTAAGGCAATTACAGGACTGGTTTCGTCGAAATAAAAGGTTCCGGTTTTATGAACCACAGGGATTGACTTGGGCAAATCCCCCTTTAATCGATCTTGACCTGTTGGTGTATCCCGCATCCAAGATGTGAGTAAATGGGTATGGGTTTGATTGAGCAATTTTCCATTGGCTAGCGCAAAAAGAAGCTCATTCATGCCTTCTGGAGTTGCTAGGTTTAAAGCAAGTCGTGAACTGTCCATATCCCGATAATGCGTTCCAACTTGTATTCCTTTCATGCCAAGTTTTAGGAGTATTTCCTGAGTTTTTTGAACCCCACCTAAAGCGTCAAGTTGCTTGTCGGTTGCAATATTATCGCTGTATTTGCACGAGTAAAGCAAACAGGTTTTGATTGTTGAAGTAAACGTATCTTCAACAGAATCACGCATGGGACTATAGCTTGGTGATTCGAGGTCTTTTTGGTTGAATTGAACTGTTTTAGAAAGATTGAGTTTTCCAGCTTCTACCTGAATAAAACAGGCAATTGCGATAGGGAGTTTAATGGTACTCATCGAAATAAAACCATCCTGGGAATGGTAGGAAAAAATGACTTGTTTTGTGTTGCTTCCCTTGGCTTGAAAATGAGCAGCAATGCCAATTTTAGCAGGAAATTCATCCAGTAATTTCTGCAATTTGACTTGAGTGGAATCGTGAATCTGGCCCTTTGCGTGGATTGAATTCAATAAGAAAATGCCACAAAATGCCAGAATAAACGGGCTGGAAAGAAGTTTTTGAATCATGCAACAAGGTAATCAAAAGCCCTCGGCGAATCAAAACAACGATGAAACGAAAAAAAAACTACTTTCGTCGCCATGAAACTAGCCAAACGCGTTCATGCCATAAACGAACCTCAAACCATTGCCATGGCTAAAAAGGCAAGGGAACTAGCAGCTCAAGGACACCAGGTTATCAACCTAAGTCTTGGCGAACCCGATTTTTCTACGCCAGCACATATCAAAGATGCGGCCATTTCGGCCATCCAAAATAACTTTTCCTATTATACACCGGTTGCAGGAATTCCGGATTTACGAGAGGCCATCTCAGCAAAATTTAAAAATCAAAATGGCTTGAATTATGCTCCCGACCAGATTGTGGTTTCAACCGGAGCTAAGCATGCCATCATGAATGCCATTATGGCTTTGGTTGATGAAGGCGATGAGGTGTTAATTCCAACTCCTTATTGGGTGAGCTATTCTGAAATGGTGAAGCTAATGGGTGGAATTCCCGTGTTTATTCCGGGTACGCTTGAAAACGATTACAAAATCACAGCCCAGCAATTGGAAGCGGCTATTAGCCCTAAATCGAGGCTGTTTATATTTTCATCTCCATGCAATCCAACCGGCTCGGTATTTAGTGCTGAAGAATTGGGAGCCTTGGTTGAGGTATTTCAAAAGCATCCGGAGATTGCCATCATTTCGGATGAGATTTACGAGTTCATCAATTACAAATCCAAACATGTAAGTATTGGAACTTTCCCGGGTATGCTTGAAAGAACAATCACCATCAACGGGCTTTCAAAAGGTTTTGCAATGACCGGATGGAGATTGGGCTATTTAGGTGCACCAAAAGAAATTGCCATTGCCTGTGAAAAAATTCAAGGGCAATATACATCCGCAACTTCAGGCATCAGTCAGAAAGCTGCTGTTGCTGCATTGACAGGAGATTTAGGTCCATCCCATGAAATGGTGAAGGCCTTTGCCCGTCGCAAAGAAATAATGCTTGAAGGATTGTCAGCTATATCGGGTTTGAAACTAAACAATCCGGATGGTGCATTTTATTTCTTCCCCGATATAAGCCATTTCCTGGGTAAGTTAACTCCCGAAGGGAAGCGCATCGAAACCGCTACAGATTTGTGCATGTATTTGTTGCATTCGGTGTATGTTTCAACCGTTACCGGAGAGGCATTTGGTGCAAACAACTGCATCCGACTTTCCTATGCCACCTCCGATGAGTTGCTCAAAGAGGCATGTGTTCGTTTGAAGAAGGGTTTAGAGGCATTAACTTAAAGCCTTGTCAATTCTTGTTGCTGGTATGTCGATTAATGGTTTGAATTCCTAACTTGCGCAACGATTATGCAAGATACAATTTCGCGATTTGAGGGACTAAAGGTCCTGGTGATAGGTGATGTGATGATTGATGCTTATCAAATTGGAACGGTGGAGCGCATTTCTCCGGAAGCACCTGTTCCGGTTGTTGCTATCCGGGAAAAACAAAACAGATTGGGCGGTGCGGCTAATGTGGCCATGAACCTGGTTGCATTGGGAGCCAAGCCCATTTTATGTTCGGTGGTAGGAAACGACCCTGAGGCAGACGACCTAATTGCCATTTTGGATAAAGAGCATATTTCGGTGGCAGGAATTGTAAAGTCTGCGGAGCGGATTACAACCACCAAAACTCGGGTAATGGCCAATACCCACCAATTGTTACGTATCGACCAAGAGATTACAACTCCTTTGTCTGAATACGACACTTACGTATTTGCCCAAAAAATCATCAAAGATATTTTGCCGGCTTGCGATGTGGTTATCTTTGAGGATTACGACAAGGGTGTTATTACTCCGGGTTTGATTGAGCAGCTTGTTACAGAAGCCCACAGATTGGGCAAGAAAGTGGCTGTTGACCCGAAGAAAAGGAATTTCCTAAACTACCACAAAGTGGATTTGTTCAAGCCCAATCTCAAGGAATTAAAAGAAGGATTCAAGAGGGATGTTGACCCATCGGACAAAGCCTCTTTTGAGCAGGCTGTAAAGGAATTGATGGAATCCATGCAGTTGAAAAACATCATGGTAACACTCAGTGAACGCGGGGTTATGATTTCAGACGGGGAGAACTTTGAATACATGCCGGCGCATATTCGCAAGATTGCAGATGTAAGCGGAGCAGGTGATACTGTGATAAGTGTTGCAGCTTTGTGCTTGGCCTTGGGATTAAAGAATAGAGAGATTGCAGGATTGGCAAATCTGGCAGGTGGGTTGGTATGTGAAGAAGTTGGCGTTGTGCCGGTAAATAAAGATTTACTTCGTCGTGAGGCGAATTCAATCGAATAGTTAGTTTTTCCTCAAAAAGTCATAATTTACGGATTGAAGTTCTCGTTCAAGATTTCAACTTGTCTCTAAAATCTAGACTTCCATTTATTTACTTATTGATGACATTTAACGTCTGAGGTGTTTAGTTTTTTTCTGCTGTAACTTTTGTAGCCAAAAGTCACCAAAAGCTTTTCCTGTTTCCCGGATTAACCGGGATCACCCTACAGGCCTACCTCGGCCAAAATCCCTCCCTGCCTTTTTCCCGAAATAAAACGGGACAGCCCGGCCCACGGATTTCGTCCGCACGCATCCAAAGATTCCGCCTATGCGGAACTGCCATCCCAAGATCCCGATTTCTTCGGGAACAGGAAAGTTCCGACTCACAACTTAAGCGAGTCTCAATTTATAGATTCTAGAATTCTATGCAAAATGACAACCATTAGTGCATTCGAAATTAGGGGCCGTTTTTGTTAACTAATTTGCAAAGTTATTTTGTGCTCGTATGATTTCCTTGCAAACTAGTTTTGGCCCTTTTCGACTTAATAAAATTAAATTCAGTTCCTTGAAGACTTTTGAGGGTTGATTAATTACTGACCCAATTCTTCAAAGAATCCGGTTTGTTTGTTTTTTCGGCAATTGTTCCAATCGTAGTAACGGCCATTCATGGCTACGTAAATTCCTTCGGGCAAACTTTGGGCAAATGCCAATGCAGAACCCAAATTAAAAAGCCCGTCGCTTGAACCAAATTTGTAAGGAATCATGGCACCGGTAATGACAACCGTTTTTCCCTGAACACGGTCGGCCAAAAACTTGGCTGTTTCAGTCATGGTATCGGTTCCGTGGGTAATTACAATTTTGTTTTCCTCGCAGCGCAAGCAGTTTTCTGCAATCAATTGCCTGTCATGTTCCGTCATTTCCAAGCTGTCAATCAACATCAAGGTTCTAACCGGGGTATCTACCTTTGATCTTCCCAGACTTAAAATTTCCTGGATATGGGTATCCTTGAAAAACAGCTGGCCGGTAAGTTCATTGTATTCCTTATCAAAAGTACCGCCTGTAACAAAAATGCGAACGCTCATGCTGCGAAGTAAAGAAATCGAATTGAAATTCTTAGTGCCGAAGCTGGATAAAGGAATGGTTAAATCCACATTTGGTGGTAAAAACCCCCTCAAAAGAAAGGCGGAAATTGAATTCGACTGCCTACATTTGCCACATGCGCATTTTCTCCTTTGCACTATTATTCATTGTAACCGGAACTGCTTTTTCGCAGGTTCCTTCGCAACGCAGGACAACCAGTGTAGGCAATATTTCACTCAGTGTGAATAACTATGGCACCTTTGGAAAACCAGATGTAAGGTCAACCACCCAAGGTCCTTCTTCTATGGCTTATCCTAAAGGAAGTGGTATTGAGCATTTGTTTGAGGCTGGAATTTGGATTGGTGCATTGGTGGATGGTCAGGTTCGGGTTTCTACCAGTTCAGTGGATGCATCTTCCGGATATTCTCCTGGTGGAAGCGGATTTGAATTTAATCAGTTGAGCACCATTACTGAAAGGTCTAAATTGAGCAATAGCAGCAATTATTCGGCCTCTGCCATATCGCATCAGGATTTTCTCTTTTCAATGACAGATAGCTTTGTGGTAGTTCCCGGAACCAGTTTCCCAATTGGTGGACACCAGAACCCATTGAAAGCCGTGTGTAAGGTTGAAACCTATACCTGGAACTTTGGATATGCCAACTATTTTGTGATTGCTAATTATGAAATTACCAATATGTCGGCCCAGCGCTGGGATTCGGTTTATATGGGTGTGTTTTCAGATTTGGTAGTTAGAAACGTAAATGTAACCCGTGATGCCGGAACCGCGTTTTTTAACAAAGGCAGAAACGGAGTAAATAAGGATTTTCATTCCATTTACGCGTACCAAAGTTATGGGGATGATGTAGATTATACCCGTTCCTATGGAGCTTTGCAATTTCTGGGTATGGATTGGAGGGGTTTGTTCTTCAACCCCAATAAACCGGATACCTTTTTAAAAGCCGGATTGCCAACTCCTAAGGTGAATTACAATTTCTGGAATTTTAACTCGCCTATTGCTCCTTGGAATACGCCCGGAAACGACCAGGAACGTTACCTGAAATTGGCACAAGGTATTGATTCAACAGACTTGTATTCAGGCTCCGGACCCATTGTGGGAATTCCGGCAAACTGGTTGCAGTTGTTGTCTGCCGGTCCCTTAGCAAATATCAACCCCGGAGAAAAGTTCACGTTTACCTTTGCATTTGTTTGTGCCAAAATGAAAGAGCCCATTTCGTATTTGCCCAGCACCGGCACAAGTATTTTCTCTACTCCGGAAATGGAAAAGGAATTAACTGAGCATTTAAAAAGGACCCGTTCAACGTACGTGGGTGAAGATAAAAACGAAAATGGTGTGTACAGTCCCGAATTGGATTTGAACCAAAATGGAAAACTTGACCGCTTTGTTTTGCCTGAGCCTCCATTGGCTCCAAACGTAAAGGTGATAAGTGAAGAAAGTAAAATTGAAGTGTATTGGGATAAGCGTGCCGAATCATCGGTTGACCCATTTACACGCCAGCGAGATTTTGAAGGATATCGCATTTACCGCACAAATCCGGGAGATGATTTGAAAGGGCAGATCACTCAGAATTTAAAATTAATTGGCCAATGGGATAGTGCCGGAAATGATATTGGATACAACAATGGATTTTCAGCAATTGCCTTAAAAGAGCCTGTAAAATTTGAAGGAGATACTACCGAATATCATTACAAATATAGTTTTAGCAACCTCAGCAATGGATGGCAATACCTGGTAGGTGTTACAGCTTTTGATAAAGGTGATAAGAACCTTGGAATTAGCTCCGAAGAATCATCCATTTCAGAAAGTGAAAATCGGGTATTTACAGGTACTACTGCCAACGATTTTAATGGCAATGAGAAAAAGGTGGGAGTGTATCCAAATCCCTACAATACCAAAGCCGCTTGGGATGGTGACAATTCGCGCTTGCGTAAGTTGGTGTTTTTCAATTTACCATCTGAGGCAGAAATTACCATTTATGCCAGCAGTGGAGATGTAATTGCCAGTTTCAAGCACAATTCAGAAACCTACAACGGCGAAGGAATTCGCTGGTTTCAAAATTACGGCGATACCAGTAAGACGGTAATGAGCGGGGGAGAACATGCCTGGGATTTGTTGAACGAGAGCAAAACTCAAATTTCAACGGGGGTTTATTTGTTTACTGTGAAGGATATGAAATCGGGTGAAATTCAATCCGGAACTTTCGCAGTAATCAAGTAAGCTGATTCTTTTTGGGTTTGAAATAAAATTAGTTTGGGCTAATTGAACGACATACTTCAGGTTCAACAATAGGAAGCGATTTGAAATTAGGTTTAATACGAATGTTTTCTGGAATTCTGAGCCTGATTTTGGTCCGGTCATTGTTTAGGTTTTTCATGATTTAGAGAATTCCCAAGCCTACAAGCAGTGAAAAAAGAATAAGCATTACGGCCACCCAAATTTGCATAAAACGCAGGGTAATTTTCTTCAAGAGTTTAGAGCCTAAAAAGCTGCCCGAAATAGCCGAAAGACTTGCGGAACATAACAAGACCCAATTGTCCAGAATTAGGTTTGAGGAGATATGTGTTGCATAGATGCCAAGTCGCGTAATATCTATCCCTACAGCAATTAAAACACCGGTTGCAATAAAGCCTTCCGGAGAAAGTCCTGCCTTGATGAGAAATGCACTCCGAAATGCACCTTGGTTTCCCGAAAGACCACCAAAAAAACCACTCAATAATCCACCTGCAAACAGGTAGTTGTTGTCGATTTTAAGCTGTTTAAATCCAGGAATGAGTTCGAGTACAGAGAAGATGATTAGCAAAGTGGCTACACAAAATTTTACAGGAACGATATCGAAGTTTTTTCCTAATAAGGTGTAAGAAAACCAAGCCGGAAATTGGGATAATTGAATCAGGAACCAAGCACCCAGAAAGGCCGCAGCTAGGGCAGGAATTCCGAATTTCAGACTGATTTTTATATCCGCATGTTTGCCAACCAAACCCATTTTAAAAAGGTTATTGATTAGGTGTGTTATTCCTGTTAGTGCAACCGCTACTTCCACCGGGAAGAATAGCATAAATACCGGGGTAAGAATTGTTCCCAATCCAAATCCGGAGAAGAAAGTAAACAGGGCACTGGCAAAGGCAACAATTGGTAGAATGAATAGCTCCATTTTCTTAATGATTAAGGTCCTTCTTCAAGGCTAATTGATGAATAATTGGATGCAATTAATCAGGCAATTCTGGGTAATGCTTCAAACCAAAATTTTATTGAAAGTTAAGAATTTGATAGCAATTCATTTTTTAAACCTTTTTACAAATAGGATTTATTTATTGATGGCTTTGTCTTTGTGTTTTTCGATAAAAACTTTTGCATCTCTCAAATTGCTTGGATAGGGGATGAATTTTACTCTTGAATGATTTGAGGTTTCCTTGGGTTCAATATGTTGAAATGGGAACCCATTGTTAACCAAAAATTCAACAAGTTTCCAGCCTTTTTCATCCGTTTTTCGGGGTGGTCTAAATTGGTGGGGTAAAACGCACATCCACTTGCCACATTTTGCGCAAGGGTAAGCCTGCACAGGCATGTCACTGGGGTCGAGATTGAAAGATTCTCTGCACGATAAACAAACTTTTTTATGGCCCATGAGCTTTATTTTTATTTTACTTACTGGCTAATTGAAAGGGTTGATGGTAAATACTCCTAATTTACTAAATGTTCAATTCTTGTTGCTTCGTCTTTGGTAATTCAATGAATTTGGACGTTCGGTTTTTTGCCAGCTAAATTGGTAGCCTGTTTCAAGTAAATCCATTTCAAAAGGACGTTTAACATAGAATAAGTTGTTTGAATCGCTGGCAACAAGTGTAGCCCCGAAAAGAATTATTCCTGCAAATGTCCATAATCCACTCGTTAGGAATTTTGGCATCTGGATTTTAGTTACAAAACGGTGAATGCAATAAACAGAAATCAACCAAAATACAAAGTAGAATAAAAGGTCAATCAGAAATTCAATTCCAAAAAACTGCAAAGCCATAGAGGTATGCCAGGCTTCACTCATAAAAGGGAGTGGAAAGCCATAAAGCAGTGTATCCGGACCATCAATAGGAATTGCATACCACCATTTTTCCAGGCTGGCCAATGAAATAATAGTAAGAGGGCTGGCCAATTTAATTATAAGACTTTTCATCTTTGGTGTACTTATTCTTTTTTAGCTACTATCTCACCCAGTTTTCTCATTTTGTTAAAATAGTCTAGGTTTATTTACTTGTTTGTTTTGTTTGTTTATGGGGAACAATTATTCCAAGATAAATTAAGTCGCTCAAAAGTGCAATTATGAACTAATTGTTGCTGAAATTCCAATTGAACAAGGGGAGTTTTCGTTTTTGATTTATGTTCCAAATTCCAAGCTGAATTCCTTTGAATTCATGGATTTGTTAAGCAGTCCAATTTGTAAACCTGAACCTGTATGGTTGAAATTGAAGGCAGAAACCTGAGCCCCTTTTAGGAAGTAGGAACGATTGGCAAGCATAGAAACTTGTAAACCTTTTTGATGGTCGATGATATTCCAGCCCCCGGCAAGTGAAAATCCCTTTCCTAATTTGCCATATTGACCAAGCGCCGCGAAAGTTAAACCTGCGTATTTGCAAGCGCACCAGGAACCTGTTGAAATATTTAAGCCATTTATCTCTTCACTATATTTCAGGTTTTGTAAATCAAGAGGCTTTTTGGCATGCGGGAATCCATTTCCCATAAACGATAAAAATCCGATTCCCGGAATTTCCAGTCGAAGCCCATTTGTTTTAACATTTCTTTGGTCGGCCATGGTTGAAGCCAAGCCAAATGAAAGTCCATTGTAAATCCGGTTTGTGGTATGAAAAGTACCCACAATTCTCTTTTTCACTAGCAAGGAATCTTGGGCATTTACAGCAATGTTTAGGCTTAGCAGCAGGAGGAGATGAATAAGAATTTTTTTCATGACATCATTAACTTTTCTGTTCCATTTGCTCAGGGAAGATGAGCGACAGAATGGAAAGTTCAAGTTAGGGTATTTGGATTGAAAATGGTACTAGGATTGGATTATCCCGGTTTGAATTTCACTGCCAGAACAGGGAACTAGGTAGCAGGTTCCTGGTTTAAGTTTTTACTCCGGGATTGACAGAGCTTTGTTCGAGTTTTGTATTAAAAATCAGCCAGTTCGTAATTGGTACTGCGGCCACCTTGTTGCTCTTGCTGGAGAATACTTTTGAGATCGAGCTCGCGCCAGCCCAAATTTGGCCAAATGGTGGATTCGTAGATGTATTTCGGCTTGTGTTGAAACTTTTACGTGCAGTAGATATACGAATTAATCTCCGCAAAAATGCGGGAATTAGGTTGCTTATTCGCAGCATTTCCTTCCAAAGCAGGGTGTTTTTCCTTTGTTTTATTTCTGCTGGAATCTCGTTAGCGTTTTGTTTTACAGGTTTTTAGTTTTTTTGCTTACATTTTGATGAAGAATTGCCTTTCAATAGATAATTCAAAAAAATGGAAATCATCCAATGCTTATGATGTTGAAATAATTGATTATCATTAATATGAAAAATTTAAAAAATATTCATCCTGGGGAGATTTTGCTGGAGGAGTTTCTAAAACCCTTTGGAATAACCCAATATAGAATTTCAAAAGATATTGGTATCCCACAAACACGAATTTCTCAGATTGTAAAGGGACAACGCAGGATAACCGCAGATACTGCGTTAAGACTTTCTAAGTACTTCGGAACATCCGCAAAATTTTGGCTAGGACTTCAAGATGACTACGATTTGGAAGAGGAAAATAGGCATATCGAAAATTTGTTAAATTCAATTCCTAAAGCCCAAATCAGCATTGCATAAAAGAGAGCTGGGCAATTGCTAAATTGCTGCTGTCTCGGAATTTGTTCTGGCAGGAAACCTATTGATCAAGCAGTTAATTGAGGCGTTCCTATTTGGCAACTGCTCAAGTTCCAAACGCAAAACCCACACCTATTCCACTGTGTTTTCAGGGGTTTCGGCTTGAAGTTTTCTTTTGTCGCGGGTGCCTTTGTAGATTTCAAATTTATGGTAGCGGCATTCCAAAGCTCCGTTGAACAAGGTTATCTTTTTGGAAGGCGCTAATCCTACTTTTTTCAAAGCCGGTAGGTTGGATGAAATAATCCAAACATCAAATCCATCGAATTCTTTTTTCATGATATCGCCCATGAGCTTGTAGAAGGCTCCAATTTCTTCAATGGGCAAACGCTCGCCATAGGGAGGGTTAATAATCATGAGTCCGCCACCGCTTACGCCCTTAATTTCTTCGAAGCGCTTGTTGGAAACAATGATATCTTCATCAAGGCCGGCACGTGTTGCATTTTCGCGCGTAATTTCAATGGCTTTGAAGGTTTTGTCGCTACCCACTATGCGGGCTTTGCTTTCGCGCATTTCAGCAATTGCCTCTTCTTTTACCTGAGCGAATAAATTGGGTTCAAAATCTTTCCAGGTTTCAAATCCAAATTGCTTGCGATGCAGGTTGGGCGGCATATTGCGGGCAATCATGGCGGCTTCTATCAATAAGGTTCCGCTACCGCACATGGGATCGTAGTAGTTTCCTTCGCCATTCCAGCCGGTTAGCAAAATCATACCTGCGGCCAATACTTCGTTAATTGGAGCCAGGGTGCTATCGGTTCGGTAACCACGACGATGCAAACTAGGTCCCGAGCTGTTGAGTGAAATGCTCACTTCGTCGCTGTTGATGTGAATGTCGATGCTGAGATCGGGATGGTCGAGATCAATGCTGGGACGAACACCGTATTTATCGCGAAACTGGTCAACAATGGCATCCTTGCATTTCAAAGAAACGAAATGGGAATGGTTGAAGAAGTCGCTTTTTAAGCTGGTATTGATGGCGAGGGTTCCGTCTTTGTTTAGGTATTTATCCCATTCAACAGTTTGAACGGCTTTGTACAATTTATCCTCGTTAAGCGCATGCAATTTGGCAATAGGTACTAAAATTTTGAGTGCGGTGCGAAGGCATAAATTGGCTTTGTACATTAGCGCTTTAGTGCCTTTGAAGCTTACTGCGCGGTTGTGAATTGCTACATCATTAGCACCCAGGTTGCGAAGTTCTGTGGCTAGAACTTCCTCAAGGCCAAACTGGGTTTTGGCCACCATTGTAATTAATTCCATACCCTTTAGGATTGGTTGGCAAGATAGGGTTAAAAAGGCAAGAGCTTAATGTTATTGTCAAGTTTGGATTAGAAAAACTACGAAATTGGATGTGGGTGCGGGTTTTGCGTGAGGGGCAGTAGCGGTACCCCGCATTTGGCTACTTTAGCGTTTTGCAAGGTGGCAGGCTGCCGGCAGAAAGCCCGGCCAACTTGCTAAAAACGCAAAGTAAGCCAAAGCGGAGTACAAGCGGATGACCCGGCGGCCGGGCGGAACGTTATTTGGATTGGTGAGAAATTGGCCAGCCCGGCCGACACGCCCTCCCCAAAAAACAGGAATGGATTAATACAAGTCGTCGCTTTCGGCAACAAAACCGCGCTCTTTGGAAAGGAGACGCAGCACCAAAAAGCGGCCATACACCAAATCGATTTCCATGATATTGCAGTAAAACTCAATCATTTGTTCGTTTTTGGCACGAATTAAGATGCTTCCCACGTCTTTGTTGATATGCATTTTTTTGTCGAGCTCCTCTAAAATAAGCAAATCGGTTTTGCGGTCAACCAAATCGCTGAGAGATAGGCCGATCATATCAGATTCATTGTACCCCAGTTTTTGGAGAATGGTAATGCTTGCGGTGGCGATTTTCAGATTTTCGCTGTTGAAAATCATCACCTTGTAGGGTGAACGTTTGAAGAATTTGCGGATTTCATCGCCGGCTTTGAATTGTGCAAACGACTTGTTGTAATACAGGTAAAAGAAGAAAATTCCCAGTCCGATAATGAAAATTATTTGCTTGGTGGTTGAAATGAATTGGTACAAGCTTCGCGACATGGAATCGTGAAACATGTAGAGGACCTGGTCTGTAACAAACACCCAGGCAAATGTGATTGCCCAAAACAGCAGGGTTGGTAAAATGGCTTTCTTGATGGCCGAATTTTCAATTTTTTCTTCGTTTTCTATCATGGGATGAATTGCAGTGTAAATTAAGGGAAAAGGAGGAATGGTTAAAGGTCTTGCTGATTTAACTGAAGAAAAAGCAGGAAAACTGAAATTTTTAATTTTAAGGAATTGACATTCAGCCTTATTTAGAAAAGTTTGAGAATGGGATAGGGGTGAAGTGTAGACTGCGGCTCTTACCTGCAAAACCACATCAATCTTATGAAAAGAATCCTAATAGGAGCATGTGTGCTTGTTGCAGCAATGAGCTCATGCAAAAAAGACGAAACATCAACCAGCACGCCGCTAAGCGCAAAATCAAAAACCATTAATGCCTTAATGGCCAATTCTTGGAAACCAGACTCCACTGTTTATTTAGTTGGAACTGAGAAAATGGTTGAATTGCCTGAAGAATGCGCAAAAGACGATTACATTGAGTTTAAAGCGGATGGTCAGCAACTGTTGAACTATGGGGCAAACAAATGCGAGCCTACTGAACCTGCCACGCGAAGCCTTACTTACAAAGTAAACACTGCCGGCGACAGTTTAACAATTGTTAGTGCACCAATGGAATTTGCGTATAAAATTCAAAATTTAGGCTCGGGTAAGTTGATTTTACATGGAGCCACAGATGAAGGAACAGAAACAATGTACCTGTCGAAAAAATAGCTAAGTTAATTTGGGTTGAAGAAGTCCGGTTTTGCAACAATTGCGGAACCGGATTTTTTATTGGATGATTTGAACGTGTTAGGTTCCATGAAACTGTTCAATGATTTGTAATTTTTGTGCAGAGTGGCGGACATGTGGGTCATTGTTTTATATTCGTAAGAAATAAAAAAGCTGCCGAGGTATTAGTTGATAAAAATCTTATTTATGCTGCTGTTTTTTCTATTTAAGTGGTTTTTTCTTTTGAGCAAGTCTGGTATCTTTGAAACGGAAATCGGAAGTAAATGAGACTGGTATTTAAAATAGAACGTGTAGCCGAGAATCCTGAGGAGGAGCGCATTTTACGTAAGCGTAAAAGTAGCGAGGAGCAGCTGATTAAGGAGGAAAGTCAGGTTGTGTTTAAGCGTCTGGTATCGTTACTCTATATTTTCATGATATTGGGGATTATGTTTGTGATGCTCATGGAAATTAAAAACAGGTACCATACTGATGTGTTCGACGGTTTGAACTTCCCATTTGAGGATTATTACAACGGTGTAACCCAAGGTTTCTAGTATGAAATTCAAGGTTAGTTTGAAGCTTGTTGAGGATTTACCTGCGGAGGAGGATCATGAGTTTCATCCGCTTCCGCTTGTTCATTCGCGCAGGAGGCATGTTAATCATGGTAGAGAGGATGATTTGGCGCATGAAGCCAATCATGAATTGATAAAGAGGATTACCACCGTTATGTATTTGGTTATGCTTTTGTTGGTGGTGAGTATTTTATTGATGGAATTAAAGCGCAGTTATGGGTTTGATTTGATTCCCGGTTTTAAATCTCCCTTGGAAGATTTTTACTTTGATTTGTTTGAAGGGTTTTAATAATTGATTTGATTCAATCGGCTTTCAAATTTTCCTCACAAGCAGGTTTTATTTTTGTTCCGATTTGGGTAGCACATTCTGATTTGAAAAGATTGGTGCAATTCTGAGAAATTTATGGACGCCTCCCTTTCTGAAAAGCATAGCTAAACCGAAGGGACTGGATAAAAAAGAAAAGCCCCACTGCCAATTGGCAATGGGGCTTTTCTTTGGGTATTGAAACTAGCGAACTATTTTTACTTTAATGGCTTGAAGGCCACGGGGCGTTTTTTCGGTTTCGTATTGAACCAGGTTTCCATCACCAATTGGTTCAAGACATGCGTTGATGTGAACAAAAATTGATTCTTTGGTTTTCCCATCTCGAATGAAACCAAAACCTTTTGAAGTGTTGAAGAAGTTTACCGTACCTGTTCGGATAAGGTCTTCAGGTTCATCTTTTTGTTTTCCAACTGAAATTTGAATGCTTTCCGGATCAATTTCTACACGTTTGCTTGGATCGGGAGGCGTATTGGTGAAGTTTCCATTTTGGTCTACATAAACCAACATGGTTTCCCAGGATTCACCTTTGGATGAATTGGCCTTGCGTTCTGCTTTGCGCTCTTCTTTTTCCTGTCTGCGTCTTGCTTTAAGTTTTTCTTTTTCTTTTTTTGATTGTGTATCTGCCATAGTTAAGTTTTAACCCATCTGATTTCAAATTGCGCGGGTTGATTAAACTTTAGCAGCTGAATTGGAAAGGTGCACAAATATAGAACTAATTCTAGATAATTGCCTATCAAAATGTTATGCCAATGAAAAGATTATTCACCCTTTGGTTTAGCCTGAGCCTTTTGTTGACTCAATCTTGCATTGTAAGCCAGACCACCTATTTTCATGATGCCCGTGCCTTGCCCCAAGGAACCGGAAAAGTTTACTTGAATGCCTCCACCGGATATCGGCCGGATATTATTAAATCAAATACCGGTTCCACCATTGCAAGTCCTTCCGGGAGTTCTATTACCATTCCGGTAATTGGTGCAAGTGGAATGTATCAGCTGGGCTCAAAAAGTGCCATAATGGGGGCGGCTTATATGCCCGTGAATTTGGGTTGTTTGGGTTGGAGATTGGGTTTTCAACAGGTCTTGGTAAGTACAACACCCTTTTCTCTGGCAGCTGGGGTTTATGGTGGATATACGTTTACCCTGGATAGTATTAAAGGAATAGGATTGGATGGCGATACCTATTTCAAAAATTATTCGCATGCCGATTTTTTCCTTCCAATGACGTTCCGACTAGGCAAAGAATCGGCAATAAGTTTAACGCCGAGGTATACTTTTGCATCCTTTAACCTTGCAGAGCCTTATAAAAGTCCGGACGGACTTGGTGGTCTATCTGCCGAGGGCAAATCGCTAAGTTTGGGACTGCATGTAAAGCATTACCTAGTTGAAGCGTGTTGGATGATGGACATGCCAGTTCATTTGCAGCTGGGGATAGGTTATTCTTTAGGGCGATGAGTTTGGAGGTGGGATTGCGTGAACGATTTTAAATTCGGGGCTGTTAGCCTTTAGCTATTGGCCTTTGGCTGACATGTCACGTCCTGAAATAAGTTGACCGTTTTGAAGTCAAAACTTTAAAACAAACATATGGCCAACCGAAAAGAATTTA
>JAKLJI010000012.1:0-82253 GCA_023151275.1 Bacteroidia bacterium
CGCGGTGAGTACAACTCCATGAGTCGCGGTATGGCCAGCAACAATCAAGGATTACTTCAACTTGGTTTGGGCATTCGCTATTACTTCGGTAAAGAAAAAGCGCCAAAACCCAAAGAAGAACCGAAACCCGTTGTGAAAGAAGAAGTGCAAAAAGCCGATCCTTACAAAGAAATGGTGAAAGTGACCATCAAATTGCAAGATGAAAAATACGGCAGACCTGTTCCCGGAAATATTGTCATCAAACAGAAAAACAAAGAAGTTTTCAATGGCAATGCAGATGCTTCAGGACTTAGCAATTTCTACCTTGAACCCGGAAACTACAACGTGAGCGTAAGTGCAAAAGGATATATCCCTGCCGAAGAAGAATTGAGTTTGAAAGGAACCGAAAAAGGAACTTCCAAAATCATTGAACTCAAACAACCTAAAATCGAAAAAGGACTAGTCTTCAAATTAAAGGCTATCAACTTTGAAACAGGTTCTAACAAAATGAAGGAATCCTCTTTCAATATCCTCGATAAAATGGCAGATATCCTCAAAGAAAACCCAAGCATGGTGATTGAAGTTGCAGGACATACCGACAATGTAGGTGACGACCAAAAGAACCTCGTATTGTCTGAAAGCCGCGCCAAAACAGTAATGGATTACCTCTTGCAAAAAGGTGTAAACGCCAAACAAATGAAAGCAGTAGGTTACGGTGAAACACAACCTATAGCCGACAACAACACCGAAGAAGGTCGATTAGCCAACAGACGTGTGATGTTTACTGTACTAGAATTCTAATTCTTACTTCACTCAAACGTTAAACAAAAAGGAGCCTGAAGCTCCTTTTTGTTTTTTAGGGGGGGATTGAAACCATTTGATGAATTGACTTATGTATTAGAAAAGGCTTGGAATTATTCTTTCCGATGCGGTCACTCAACTATATCCCAACAGTCCCCCGAAACCAAGGGCCAGTAATAAAAATCAGATTTGCATTGGATTCTATAATAAAAAGTTTCAGGTGTAGGTTCAGTAAGGGAAGCAAACTAAAAAGCGCAAAACTTCATACTAAACAAAATGCAATAAAAACCACAAAACCACTTATGGCATTTGCACTATGTTAAGTATTGGGGCTTTCTGGTAAACTGTTTAGAACTAGTTTAATTTTCTCCTTTAAATCCGGAAGATCTTTTTTTAGTTATTTCCCCAAACCAAAGTCGAATCAACCCCAAAATACTCATGAACAAAAACATTTCTCATTCCAACTATTTGGGCCCATTCTATTGATGAAAAATTCAATTTGGTTGTATCCGATATATGATTGCTTGCTTCTCCTATTATTTCCATCTGCTTTATACATGCAAATCTCATCATTGAATTATTCATGAAGTCCGAAAAATCCTTATCCAACAAGTAGGATTCAATTTCTAGGATTGCTTCAAAAATGTGCAGTACCCTTACCTTATCTCCAAGTTTACCGCGCATAGATTAGTTTCTTTTCAATATCAATTATTGGTCGGATATGTGGTGAAAGTCCTCTGGAAGATACCAAATCCACTTTATTGCCTAATATCTTCTCTAAATCTAATTTCATTTGAATGAACTGTAATCCAATTTTTTGGGAGTAATCCAAGTCAACAAGTATGTCAATATCACTTTGATAATCCGCTTCGTTTCTAGCAAATGACCCAAATAGGTAAGCATTTAAAACTGGCTTTGTAGAAAAGTAATTTCTGATAGCATTGATTCTTTCTACTTCTAATTCCATAAAGCAAATATAAAAAAATATGGTAATGGAATCGTTGACGGTTTTTGCCTCTACACCTTACTTGCAGATAGTACTTGGTCAACTATCAAAAAGGCAGTTAAAGACTGGTTGTTAGCTTATTTTGTTCAAATATTATGCGCTTTGTTTGCAAGGAAAATCTGATTCGCTGGTATTTTTGCAAAATCAAGAAGATAAATTGAATGAATCCCATCTACTTTGTATAAATTCATGATCTACAAATTTCGAGATTAGGCTAAAGAACCAATCTTGATTCTGGGACAGAAATTCGCTGTCGGCAGTCCCGTTACTAGCAACGGGAGCCAAAATCCGCGAGTAAGGTCATTCAGCGTATGACAGTGCCTTTTTGGATGGTTCGCTTCGGGAAGGCCTTGTTGGAATGCGCGAATCAGGCGCGAAAAAGCAGTAAGGGATTTTGACGGGTGTTGGTCTAGCTAGGCAAGCTGGCGTCTCTGACAGCGAAAGGCTTTTGGAAAATTTAAGCCACAAATTTAAACACGAAACCTAAATAAGGCTTGCTGTTAAATTCAGAGCTGCATTAGATTCAAGGATAAGCCTGGTGGATAGTGCTCCTGTACAGCCATCTAGGCTTATCTGAAGAAGATGATGCGGAGCTGAATTAGCGAATCAGAAAGAATGCTGCAAGGCCAAAGACCGTAAAATCTACAAAAACCGTTTCAAAGCCTTGCAGAAGAATGTTCCATCCACGATTTAAATTCTTTTCAATCAGCAAATTGAGCGTTTATCAGCAAGCCCTAAATACCTCGATGGATTAGTGTTCTCCTAACAAAAAACAGCAGTCTTCCCTAGGGTGAAGGTTTATGAATGATAATAAAGGTCTAAGTGGTTTAAGCCATTATTTGAATAGTTAATCTTATTCTTTGCGATCCTCTTCTTGTTTGCTTGTTGACTTTCTGAGGGACGACAAGTTGGACCCCACTTTCGTCCATTTACAAGCATAAACCAAAGGTAATTTTCCTTCAAGGCCTTTTATTTGAAACTTATTGGAACCCAATTCTACCACCTTATTAAAGCAAGGATAAGGCGAATAATCAAACTCTTGGAAGCTGCTTAATTGCAAGCCCTGATTCTGCAAACTTGTAAACACTTCGGCCAAGGAATGATTCCAGGTTATACTTTGGTAGCTATTGGTTTTATTGGTATCAGCATAAGAACCCATATCCGTTTCTACGATGGTTTCCTTATTAAAATAACTATAGGCCACTTGGGTAAAATCATTATCAAACATCCACAATGCAGGATGAAATTCAACCAAGATAAAAGAGGCGCCGGTTTTCATGAGTCGCGCAACGCCTTCGGCCCAAGGAGATAGATCGGGCAACCAACCTATTGTTCCATAGGAGGTAAAAACGATATCGAATTTTCCATTTAGGTCTGACGGCAAATCCATTACATTGTGCAAGCGGAACTCACTCTTCAATCCTGCTTGTACAGCAAGCTCACGAGCCTGTTTTACTGCCTGTTCAGAAAAATCAATTCCGGTGCAAAAAGCTCCCATTCGTTCAATACACAAGGTGTCTAAACCAAAATGACATTGCAGATGGGCGAGGTTCTTTCCACTAACATCACCGAGCATTTCCAATTCGATTGGCATCAACATGTTTTTTCCGGATAAAAATCCGGCAGTATCGTAAAAATCGGAGTGCAAATGTGCCGAAGCTCTTCTGTTCCAACTTGCTCTATTTATTTCAAATGCTTGTTGATTGTCCATGATCCAAAGTAAGCTCATCAGGAAACCAAATCCAATTTGTTCAAGTATCCAAAATGGATTGATTTTTTGCTTAGTTTATAACCTATGGCCGACCACCATATTAATTGCCGCAACCATTCAAGGCAGGGTGCTCTGTAGGCATAAGAATCCTGCAATTCTGTGATTCAATATCTTCCAATGCCTTATGCAGGTTCAATAAATAGGGCTTATTGATTAACGTTCAACATGTGATTGAGAAATATTAATTCGGAAAACGCAATTCTTCTGCAAGGCGCTGGAACGTTTTTTTTGATTTTAGCGTCTTTTGCCTGGTATTTTTTTTCCTGAATTGCTAACCAGCCCTCCAACATCTTATTCTTATAGGCCTAGATGGCTTTACAATAGTTTTATCCACTAGCTGTATGCTATGCAAAAAAACATAGGTTCGTACCCGACAATTTTTTTCTGCGGACAAACACGTTTTATAAAACTATAAACTTTTGACGACTTGGTGAAGTTGGGGTAAATAAAAATTTAAATTGCCAGCGCACAATTTTAAAAACAAAGATTGTTATGATAAACACCAGCCGAACATTGCAGCACATGCCGCAGCCTCCAAAACCAACCCGAAGACCAAAGCTGCGGCAAGAGCTGCAATTTTTCTTTCACACAAGATTAAAATCATAATAACTAATTGAAATATCATGAAAGCAAAAATCTTCACAATCATTGCCATTTCTTTTCTTTTTGCTACATGCAAAAGAGACAGATGTGGTGACGGAAAAACCTATTACAATTTATCTGAAAACGATAAAAGCAAAATTCCTTATAAAGGAAATGAAGTGTTAAAATTTTTTAACACAAGTACCTCTGACACTTTAATTTTTCAGGCAGAACCTCAATGGACTTATTATAGCAACAGTAAGTACTATGGTGCTGATTGCCCCATGGAAAATATTTGCGAGGGGCGTGGCATAGCTTTTTTCAATTTGAGCCAAAGCAAAAAAATTGTAGTTAATCAAGTATACAGCACGTCAAACAATGTGCAATACATAGAGTTAAATTATAATGATATTTTTATCGTTAAAAAACCATTTCCCTTTATTAACGCAGGAAAGCCCACCTTTGACTCCGTTTTGATAAACGGAATTAAATACTACAATGTGCGAGCTATTACCGGTTCAATCAAACAGCCAATGGATGTTGGTTTTTGGTTTACCGAAATAGAAGGAATTTTAAAAATTTATACTAACACAAATGACACATTAACTAAAATAAAATAAGGCTATGAAAACTTTAAAACTACATGCAATTTTAATCATTACGCTGATACAACCCCCGAAAGCACATACCGGTTGGTTTGATGATTTTGTTGATTGAATAATGAGTCCAGTGCGGCCGGTTTGGGGGAAGTATAGTGAGGGGGGAATAAATTGACTCTAGTCAAGCTGTACGTAACATAAAGAGTAGGAAAAGACAAGATTTGTAAATCAAATTCCCGAAGCTGGAATAAATTAGCACACGCTAACTTTATAACATTCTTCATCCCAAAAAGCTTGCTAAATCTTGAAGGCATCATTTAAAAATAATTCAAAACGAAGCGGCAAGAAACCCACCGGATTCTGCGATTCAGGGGCTTGGGAATTTCAAAGGAACTGCAGGAAAATGAAGTTAAATTAACTATTCATAATCCTCACCGGATCCACCAGACATTTTCTGAACAAAATCCGCCTGATATTGCTCCAACTCCGGATTGCTTCGTTCATGCAGGTTGATACAATATTTTAGTCCGGCACCCGCCCCAATGGAACGAACCAAACCCAATTCCAACAACAAATTAAAATCGCGCTGAATGGTTTTTCTGTTGCAATCAAATTCATTTACCAGGTCCTTGGTACTAATAAATCCGCGGTGCTGAACGATATACATGATTAATTTCTGACGCTTGTTCAAAACACTTTCGTCAATTTCCTTCAACTTATAGCCACGTTCAAACACATAATTCATGATGTTTTTCTGGCGTGGATTCAGGCGTTCAAAATCTACTTGCTTTCTGAAATATGCTTTCAGCAAATCGCGGATGCGACCTAACTGGTTCAGATGCATACTCAGTCCAAACTGCAATTGGTCGTTTAAATGCACCCCTGAGTTGGGCGATACCAACTGCACGTATTCATTCTTGAAGATATAAAGCTCATGCTCCAAACTAAGCAAACCTTCAATTTCCATCTTGTGCTTGCTTAACCAGAAATAGTGCAATAAACAAGCTGCTTTGGGCTTCAATTCATCAAAGATATCGAGGGCCATTAAGCGGAAATGCAGAATCCAGGATTGCATAATGGGATGGAACTCTGAATCGTGATTAAGGAACTCGAAAAGCGAATCCAACTCAAGTTCTGTTTCGGCAGATAAGCGCTCCGGAAAACGAAGAGGTTGACCTGAAAATAAATTTTGCTCCAGATTGCTTTGGTACAAGTCCAACACCAACAAGCGGTAAATATCGTAAAACAGGTTCAGGCTAATTTCCTCGTTACGTCGCTCCAGCAACAAGGCTTCTGCACGTCCAAAAACGTCAATAGCCCGCTCACTCAGGCCATTGGGACGCAGATTCTTGTTCAGGATATACTTAACCGTTTTAATATCCACCAAATTATGATCGAGGGCATTGGCGTAATAGTTCCGCAAAATGGAACTGTTCAGCGCTTCCTGTTCGCGGATGTGAGCCGGCAGGTCGATAAACTCGAAAATATTCCTCAATTCTTCGGTTTGCTTAATGCATTCCACGAATTGATGGTCGAGTGAAATCTCAGGTTCGTATTTGTTTACAAGAATCATCACTTACGAATCTATGCGCTAAATCGCAAGGCAACAGGGCCCCTTTTGGGCTGATTCGGTGGATTTATGGGCGATTTCAAACAGCACAATAAAAAAAACGCCGAAAACATCAGTAAACACTGACATCTTCGGCATTAATAAAATTTAGACAGGCAAAAAAACTGCTGTTAATAAATGGTTTAGTTCCCTCCTAATGCCTGATAACGCTTCATGCATTCAGCAGCATAAGACGGTTGATTTAATTGGTTGAAGACATTGGCAAGATCTTTCCATGCTTGCACCATATTCTGGTTTATTCCTAAAGCCATTTGATAAGCATCAGCAGCCTTTTGAAGGCTTCCGCTCATTTCATAAGCTTTGGCCAGGTAATAGTAAATCTCTGGAATTCCTCCTCCATGTTTGGCGGCCATTTCAAGCTGAGTTACTGCGGCTGCATAATTGCCCAAATTCATGTAGCACATACCGGCATAATACCAAGATTCGGTAACATTTTCTTTGTAGGAGGTTGACTTTGCGAATATGTCAATTGCTCGCTGAAATTCCTTCCGGTTAAAGTACACCAAACCAAGATTACTCAAAGCTGTAAAGTTTTCTGGATAAATCTCAATGGCTTTATTCAGGTAGATTTCTGCTGTGTCAAAATTACCTTTATTTAAGTATGACCAACCCAACATGCGCCAGGCTTCTTCGTCTTTGGGCTGATACGTAATTGCACGACTGAAATACACAATAGCCGAATCAAAATCATTCCGCTCTGTGGCTTTGTAGCCTAATGGCATATCCATGTTTTCACGCTTTACAACAGCTGCTAATGGCACACCTTCTGCTTCAACCACGTAAACAGTTCCTTTGGGAGGAAATGAACCATTCAGCAATTCCTTTTGAGAGAACGTACGTGAGGTCATAATCAGGTAATCCCATGCCTGCTTTTGCTCTTCAGTTTCGCGGGTCCAAACAAAATTGAGTTTGGGGTTGATTTGATGCGCCCAATATGCGGCAGTAGTAATTTCATTATTTATACCAATGACTAAACTGTCGTTCGGGTGTTTTTTAGCAATCCACTCCGCTGCTTCGCGGCAGGAATTGGAATAATAATCGGTTTCGTAAGTTCCGAATGCGCCTTTCAGGCCGCCAACCAATTCATTGAAATATACATATTGATTGGGATGATTGGCAATAAACCAGGCTGTTGGTCGAGCCATCAAACCAAGCAAAACTACAGTTGCGCCCAAGGCAATACCTTTTGATTTCGACATCAAATCATCGAAAAACAAGGCTGCCAATGGCACTGCTGAAGGAAGAATAAACAGGTAATGCCTCCAACCGTTGTAGTAGTTTAGGTTACTAAGCTCGGCATAAGCAATTGGGAATAAACTCATAAACACCAGCATAATGCGGAAGCCAAATCCTTTGTTCTTGCGGGAAAATGGCAACATAAAAATACTTCCAACAAAACCAAGCAAGAGATAAATGGGATTTCCTATGCCCAAAAATTTGATTACATAATACCAAGGAGCAGAGGTAAGCATATACATACGCTTGCCTTCAAACAATTCCACGTTGTTGGTGTAAAAGGCATTCTCAGATGCTTTTACATAAGCTTGATAGGGATGCGAAAGCGGGTCGTTAAGGGCATAAGGCCAAATCAGAATTCCAACCACATAACTGATAGCAAAAACAGCCAAAAAGATTTTTGCATAAGGCAAAATAAGGCTCATGGGTTTTGCTGATTTATCCCTGAACCGCATCAACCAAATTACAAGCATAAACAAGCCCAGGTATGCTAACAAAAGAATTGCTCCAACACGTGAGGCAATGCCCATACCAATACCAACAGCTAACCAGAATTCATGCGAGAATTTAGGCGAAGGCAATCGGCGAAGCAGCTTAATCAAAAACAACCCGGCCCAGGCAAAACCCAAAGCAAATGGAATATCCGTTGGGTTATTCATGGAATGGCCAAACCATCCCGGATTGAAAAACATAAATAGAAATGCCAAACAAGCCGCTCTCCATGAGCCCAACTCAAAGGCAATAAGGGATACAAAAATTATCCC
Source organism: Bacteroidia bacterium (assembly GCA_023151275.1). GTDB lineage: Bacteria > Bacteroidota > Bacteroidia > UKL13-3 > UKL13-3 > CAISCU01. The sequence continues at coordinate 8,369 of JAKLJI010000012.1, forward strand.
AAGGAAGCCATATAGTGAATTGATGGTATGTCTGGTTTCATAAACACCAGTTCCAAACCAATTGTAAGCAATGGCAGAAACTGTATTGATTTGCTCCCCATAAAAACGGTAGGCTTGTCGAATATAATCAGCGCTGCTAGTGGGTTCAGCCAATGCTGCTGTATCCTCACCAAAGGTACTTAGGTAATTGTAGGCCAGTTGCGAATATTCATTGTGCGCTTTTTCATCCCAGGTACTGCCAAAATCGCGACTGAGCATGGGCATCAATACAAATCCCAGCACAGACAATACAAAAAAAGTAAATCGGTAAATTGCCGCATTTCCGGCGCCCCAATTTAGTCCGCTATGCTTAAGTTGTGCCAGAGCCGATGAAACAAAATAGTTCCAACGCAAGGCGAACAAGTTTTTGAAGGGAAGAATCGGAGATTCACTGAATGGTTTCTCTACCTGAACTGGAAGTTCTGAAAGCTGCAAATTTGCAGCCTGAGCCAAGTTTATGAGTTGCGACCATGAATCGGCGGCCAGCAATTCCTGCGTGCACAAGGTTGCCAGCTTCTCGGTTTTGGCCATGAAAATGCCCGAGAAGGGGTCTCGAAGATCCAAGGGACTTAACAAGCGACCAAGTGCATTGGTGATGCGGGAGGATGCCGTTTTCTTTTGCTTATCTACCTGTTGCAAAACCAATAAATCGGAGTTTGCCAATAGCTTTTTTGCGGCTTGAAAAGGCTGAACCAACTGGGCTGCCGGAATATGGTGATGAGCCATAAACAAGGTATAAGCACCTTTTGCTTCTGCCAAGGCATTTGCCATTTGAGCGGCCAAAGGCTCTGCACCTTTGATTAACCTCACTTTTGTTGCCAATTCCGGACTTGCAAATACAGCCTCGGCAGCGGTACTTGCTTTGAGCAGAACCAGTTCAAAATCTAATTTGGTCTTCTGAATAAATTGCTGAAGACTCTGGCTGGATGCGGAATCCAGTCCACGGTAATCAAGCAGGATGGTTATTTTTGATTCGCTGAGTTGGTTCATGGTGCTCAGTTTATTTTTTCAAATACAAACAGGTTATTTAATCCCAACTGGAATTTCTTTTTGGCAAGGAGTTTAAATTGGGTAGCATCGAAAATGCGTTCGGTTTGAGAAGGGTCAAAACCATAATGTTCTTCGAGGCTCATGCCATCAATCAATTTTAAAGCACTTAGTACATCAAGAATGGTATCTACCTGCGGAGAGGGAACGGTGATAATAACACGTCCTCCGGGCTTAAGGTGGGCATGGCAATGACGAGCTAGTTCCTGTTGCTGTTGCGTTGGAATATGCTCGAGAACAGCCAGCATGGTAATGGCATCAAACAAAACCCCGGGAGGTGAAACTTGTGGAAAGTATCCCGGAATAAGGGTATAAAGCGGTTTTTCAATCTGTTGAGTTAGGGTGGGGTCGATTCCAAAACCATGGCTGATATGATCGGCCCAGGCATCGAACATGACACCATCCACACTTCCAATATCCAAAACAGTATCGCCTTTACGAATAAAAGGACGAGCTTTATTGATTCTAACCTTCTGCAAATAGCGGTCGAGCGCCTTCATATTATTTTTTATTTACACTTAATACACCTAGGAAGAAGCTTGACAAAACGGTCTGCATGCCAATGATAATTGAAATAGCGCTGGGAATTACAATTCTGAGAATTCGAGGATAATCGAGCTGACCAAAATTGCTTTCTTCCCAAACAAAGAGCGAGTAAAAGGTTCCACCTAAACCCGCAAGGAAAAGGAATAAACCAATCAGTAAACCTGTTTCCAGACTGAATTTTGCAATTAAGCGCTCGAGTGAATCTTTGGCAGGTAAGAAACCCGCCTCAACTGCGTAAGTCCGGGTAAATACGCCAAAACTCAAAGCCTGAAAGCCAACTACTGTAAATGCGCCGGCATACAACAGGGTATTTGTATCAAAATACACTTGTTCAAACAAACCCAAAGGACCTTGAATAACCAAAAGGCCTAAAACCAAACCAAGAACCATGAGGAACAAACCCGGGTAGAGAAACAGCCAACGCGGAGAATAGATAAGTAAAAAACGTAGGTGCCTCCAACCATCGCGCCAGGTGCGCAGGTGAGGTGGACGCGAGCGTCCGTCTTTGGAAAGCGTAGTTGGAACTTCGGTAATTTTTAAGCCAAAAAGAGTTGATTTAACTACCATTTCACTGGCAAACTCCATTCCTGTGGTTTTTAAATCTACCAGAGAAACAATGTCTTGCCTAAAACCCCGTAATCCACAATGAAAATCGCGCACCGGACAATTGAAAAACAGACGTCCAATAAACGAAAGGACTGGATTGCCCAGGTATTTGTGGAGAAAAGGCATAGCGCCGGGGGCTACACCACCCAAAAAGCGATTTCCCATTACCAAATCATGGCCTTTGCGAAGTTGCTCAAGGAAGGGACCGAGATTGGAAAAATCATAGGAATCGTCAGAATCGCCCATGATAACATACTTGCCTCTTGCTGCTTCAATAGCGCCCATAAGAGCGGCCCCATACCCTTTTCGGGGCACAGGAATAACCCGAGCACCCAAAGATTCGGCAATGGCCTGGGAGCCATCTGTGCTGCCATTGTCGCCAATTACCACTTCTCCGGCCACTCCATTGGCTTGAAGCCAGGAATTTGCCTTTTTAATGCAGGTACCCAGGGTTTCAGCCTCGTTGAGGCAAGGCATTACCACACTCAGTTCTATTGATTCGTTCATGTTTCATCAGCCTTACAGAAAGGCCATGCTTGCGAAAATAAGGGATTTGGGCAGAGTGAAAAAACTTGTTTGAGCTTACTTCCAATGATTGATTGATTCAATCAAAAAAAGAACCTAAAAATGAATCCAAATCAAGATAGGTTTAACCTGGGGAAGTAGGCCTTTTAATAGGGCCAAGAACTGTTACTCGAAGGTTTTCAGACTTTTTCCGGCTAGTTTAACCAGGTCAACAATTTTTTCGCGAAGCTCCTCAATATTAAGTTTTTTGCCAGCCGAAATAAATACGACCTGACCATTTTCGCGAGCCATGTAGGAGTTTTTAAGTCGGTTTAAATAGGCATCGGAGTTTTGCACATCTTCACCCTCCAGGATAAAAGGTTCTTTCAGAGCATCCATTTTATTAAAGACAAGAAGAACCGGCTTATTTCTGGCTCCAATCTCTTTCAAGGTTTCATTTACCACCCGAATTTGTTCTTCAAAACCGGGATGGCTAATATCAACTACGTGGAGCAATGCATCCGCCTCACGAATTTCATCCAACGTTGATTTGAAACATTCAACCAATTGGTGTGGAAGTTTACGAATAAAGCCAACCGTATCGGTTAAAAGAAAAGATAGGCCGGGCCAATCTACTTTGCGCACCGTACTATCCAAGGTGGCAAAGAGTTTGTTTTCGGCAAACACTTCCGATTTGGAGATAAGGTTCATCAGGGTTGATTTGCCCACATTGGTATAACCAACCAATGCAACACGCGGCTTATTGTCTCGGTTTCTGCGCTGGGTTAAGGCCTGTTTATCAATCAAAGCCAGACGTTCCTTCAACTTGTCAATCTTATTCCTTAAAGCACGTCTATCTGTTTCAATCTCCGTTTCACCGGGACCTTTCATCCCAATCCCACCCTTTTGCTTGCTTAAGTGCGTCCACATGCGGGTAAGTCTGGGCAGCAAGTATTGGGCCTGGGCGAGTTCTACCTGATAACGGGCCTGAGCTGTTCGGGCCCGGGAGGCAAAAATATCCAGAATGAGGTTGCTTCTATCCAGAATCTTAACCTTAAGAATTTGTTCCAGGTTGCGCAATTGCGAGGGGCTAAGCTCATCGTCAAAAATCACCATATCTATTTCGTGAGCAGCCACATAGCCAGCAATTTCTTCCAACTTCCCCTCCCCAATATAGGTTCTTGGATGGGGATGATGCAGCCTTTGCAAATACCTGTTCTTCACCTCCGCTCCGGCGGTTAAGGCCAGAAACTCCAACTCGTCGAGGTATTCCTCGGCTTGCTCACTGCGCTGCATGGCGCTAATTACTCCAACCAAAACTGCATATTCTGCCGGCTTTGCCGTATCTATCAATTTACCTTTCGCCATTATTTTTCGCCAAACAAACCCTACTCTGCTTATTTTCGTTTGTGTTTAAACGTCGCAAGTTAATGGCAATCCGTAGCATTTTATACATTCTGTTTTTCTCTTGGAGCACAAGTCTCTTTTCCCAGCAACTGGAATGGGGCAGTCCACAAAAGGTAAAACAAAAAAGTTTTTACAATCAGGTATTGGGAGAAAGCAATGGTGCGGTGTTTTTGCTTCGGAGTAAAGACAGTGATTTCAAGCAGGAATTGGTAATTGAACGGTACAAGAGCAATCTCAGCCTTGAAATTTCCATTCAACTTCCTTTGAGCGTGAACGGTTCGGTTGAACGTGTGCTTTTGTTTCCGGAACAAATTCTGGTTTTTATTTCAGCGCGCAATACCGCCACCAACAAAATCGACCTTTTGGTGCAAAGCATGGATTTAAACTTTAAAATTCAGGGAAATCCACAAGTGCTTTGCAGCATACCGCAAGAAAGTTTTCTAGAGAAAAGACATATTCAGGTAAAACCCAATGCCGCGCGCAGTTTATTTGGAATCATGTATTTGAGTCAGAATAACAAACGAGAATCGGTTTTGCATTTATTTGCCTTCGACTTGCGCTTCCAACAGAAATTTGGAAAGCAATTTGGTTTGGGCGAAGAAGAACGTTCAACCGTAATTTCTGCTTATGATTTAAGCAATACCGGAGAGAGTTTTTTGTTGATTGATTTTCCGAAAAAAGAAGGAGGAAGAAACAATGACGAAAGGAAGTACTTCTTGTATGGCTATTATCCAATAAGCGACCAAATGATGGAATACGATTTGGAAGGAACTGACAGCATTCGCATTGAAGATCTGGGGATGACCTTGAACAATGTGAGCAAAACGGTTGCTGTTTCCGGACTATGGTCGCCGCTAGATAAAAAAGCGACAAGAGGTTATTTCTACCGTCGTATTTCTTTTCAAAGCGGCCAAGTAGAATTTAGCAATCAGCAAGCTTTAAATGATGCCTTTTTTTCGAGTTTGAGCACCGCAAAACTTGACCGTTTTGATCCGGATTTGAATGATTTCTATATCCGTAAACTCATAAGCAGAAGCGATGGAGGTCTGATGCTTATTGCAGAAAAGTATGTCCAAACCCGACAAACCTATACCTATTACGTAAATAATTTTCCTCAAACATCAACCCGGGTAATCTACAGTTTTGATGAAGTGATTGTTTTGTCGATTGACCCTGCTGGAAGCCTGCAATTCCATTCCGTTGTTAAGAAAAACCAGAGTTCAGTTGGTGATGGAGGGTATTACAGTTCCTTTATTGCTATTCCAACATTAGACCAGGTGCATATACTATTCAATACCGAAGGCGATGAGGAGACCGACATTGGGCTACAATCTATCAGCTATCGCGGCCAGAGTGAAAACCGGATATTGATTAAAAAGTCGAATACAAATGCCTCTATTATTCCGGGCGAATACAAACTGGTAAGCGCAAATTCGGCTATTGTTTGTGCAATTCGGGATAAGCGATTTACTTTGATGCGGATAAGTTTCTAATCTTGCTCAATTTATTTCGACAAAACTCATTGGTATCAGTTATTAGCCTACTGATATTCACCTTCTTGGTGCGAATGGCGCCATCCATTATTTCCATTCATGCCGATGCTGAAATACATACGCCATTGGCCCAGTTGCTATTTCACTGGTTTGAAACCACTCCATTTGTATCCGAAAACCAACCCCTTTTTGCCTCATTGCTTGTTTTTTTTCAAGGCTTATTGCTAAACTATACTGCCAGTTCACATGGGATTCTTTACAAGGACACCATGCTCCCCGGTTTGTTTTTTGTGTTGATTAATAGCATTTACCCGGCGCAATTGATGCTTAGCCCACAGATGATTGCCAATTCCTTCCTCTTGCTAATGGTTTTCAGGATTGGTTTTCTCTATGAATCGGAAAGTCCGGTATTGTTGGTATTCGACTCCGGGATTTTGTTAGGAATTGGAATTTTGTTCAATTACGATTTATTGATTTACCTGCCGTTCATCTTGGTGAGTATTGTAACCATGACCTCTTTTAACTTCAGGTATTTTCTAATTGCCGTTATTGGAATACTTCTACCAGCCTATTTTATGGGTGTGTATTTTTACCTGACCGATGAAATGGGGCCCTTTCTGCAGTCGTTTGAATACAGCTTGGTAAAAAGTTATTTGAATCCACCTCGGGTTACTTTCCTCATGTTGCTCAGTGGAATTGCGCTGGCGCCGGCGGTTTTGGGCTCACTTTTTCATTTGCAGGGTAATTATTTCAGAAACCGGGTTAAAACACGACGCATTCAATTGGTAATTGGCATCATGTTGATTTTTGGAATCTTCTCGCTTTTGGCGGAAAACGAAAGCTTTGTATATGGAGTTGCATTTCTATCAGCACCTCTTGCATTGATAACGGCAAACTACTACATCAGTCAAAAACGGTTTTGGTTGAAGGAATTCTTCTTCCTGATAACGCTCTGCACATTGGTATTTAACCATTACTTTTATCGCTAGGTATGTTTTACTATTTATCGAAGGTACTTTATGGTTTAGTTGCGCCGGTTAGTTTGGTGCTTATTGCCTTTTTGCTCTATTTTATTTCAGGCGTTAAACGTTGGATTTATTGGGCCTTTGGGTTGACTTTATTTTTCTCCAATCCATTTATTGCTCAAACGGTGATGGGATGGTATGAGGTTGAGCCCTATTTTGTAAAACCCAATGAACGGTATGATGCCCTTATCATTCTGGGCGGATTTATTTCGAATTACGAAGATGATGAAGGCCGAATTAGGGTAGTTTACAACGATGGAAACGACCGCATGTTGCAAGCCATTTCTTTGTACAAAGCAGGTGTTTCTAAAAAGATAATCTATACAGCCGGAAAGGATACTGTTTTTGGCAAAAAGGGAATTTCGGAAGCTGAATCGGGTAAGAAATTTTTGTTGAAATGCGGAATTCCGGAAACTGATATTTGGATTGAAACTGGCTCATTAAACACCTTTGAAAACGCCTATTATACCAAAAAGCTTTTAGCTCAAAAAGACAAGGACTGGGCTTCCAAGAAATACTTGCTAATTACATCTGGGTTTCACATGCGCAGATCTTTGGGTTGTTTTGAAAAACAAGGAATTCCAGTGCAAGCTTATTCTACAGATATTCGTTCCATTCAAAGTAAGTTTACCATAATGAATACGCTTATGCCCACCTATGGTGGATTTGAGCTTTGGACTTATTTATTTAAGGAATGGATTGGGCAAGTGGTGTATTGGTTTAAGGGGTACATCTAAACTGTTCCTACAGACAACCAATCATTTGCATTACTTGTAGGCCTTAAACTTTCGGTTCTTAGTGAGGAAAATTTTCATATTAAGTTGAGTAGATTAGTTGCACGTTTTAGTATCTCAAAAAGCTAAAATCCAATATCAGATCGGTTTTTTGGTGTTTGCCTTTTCATTAAATTTTCGGTACCCGAATTGAAATCGGGTTAATTTGAGAGATTCAACTAACTTTGCGCCCCGAAAATTATACATACCATGAGTAACATCACCTTCACTATGATTAAGCCCGATGCAGTAGCAAATGGCCACACTGGAAAAATCATTGATCAGATTATCCAGGCTGGTTTTAGCATCGAGGCCATGAAATACACCCGTCTTAGCACAGAGATGGCCGGCGCATTTTACGATATTCACCGCGAGCGTCCTTTCTTTAACGATTTGGTTGAATTTATGACCAGTGGAACTATTGTTGCTGCCATATTGAAAAAAGAAAATGCAGTAGCTGATTTCCGCACCTTGATTGGAGCTACCGATCCAGCTAAAGCTGAAGCAGGAACTATCCGCAATTTGTTTGCAAAATCAATTGAAGCCAATGCCATTCACGGTTCCGACAGTGATGAGAATGCAGCTCGTGAAGCTGGATTTTTCTTCTCGGCATTTGAGCGTTTCTAAGTAGAACAATAAAACTAGATTGATAAAAGCTGCTCCAATCGGGCAGCTTTTTTTATGGGTTGAACCCGGAATACGCATTTGACCATCTATTACTGCCCAAAATGCCTGTGAAATTGGGCGTAAACTCAGTTTCCCTCACTCACCATAGAGGTGGATTATGCCTTGCTCGTGAAACTGCCAATTTCTTTGGCCTTTTGGCCCTCATAACGAAGTTCAAATGCATAATCCGGGTTGAAGGCAAATTAGGAAGTCCACTTTATTAAAATCCATTTGGTAATGGAAACGTTCTTGGAATTTGGAACGAAAACTGCGTTAGGTGCAGACGCGGTACCGCGCCAGATTTGGGCTTATGCGCTTGTGGGTAAAGGCAAGCGACCACCGGAAGCTCTGCCTTTGCCCATACAAGCGCAAGGCCAAAGCTGGGGAGTACAAGCAAATGCACCGACCCAAAGGGGAACGCCCAAAATGCAATAAACCCAGAATACGTATTCGACCATCTATTACTGCCCTGCAACCTGAATAAAGCAATTGTTCAGCTATTACGTTCCAAAATGCCTGTGAAATTGGGCGTAAACTCAGTTTCCCTCAATCACTATAACGGTGATTATGCCTTGCTCGTTAAACTGCCAATTTCTTCGGCTTTTTGGCCCTCATGACGAAGTTCAAATGCGTAATCCGGGATAAAAAAAGCTGCCCAATTTTGTTGGACAGCTTTTTTGGGGATTGAAATATCCGAAGATTTATTTCACAATTTTGAACTCCACCCTGCGGTTGCGTTGACGACCCTCAGGAGTTTTGTTATCGGCAACTGGCTTTTTAGAGCCAAATCCAAAGGCTTTCATCTGAGTTGCAGGAACGCCTTTCTTGGTTAGGAAAGACTTAACAGCGTTGGAGCGAGATTGACTTAACTTCAAGTTCTTAGCGGCATTGCCTACATTATCGGTATGACCGCTGATTTCCAATTTGTACATTGGTTTTGATATCAACAAAGTGGCCAACTCTTCAAGACTCGAAAGCGATTTATCGCTAATCTTATCAGTACCAGTTTCAAACTCAAGGTTACTGAATGCTTCATTGATAACTTTTTGTTCTTCAACAGTTAACACAACCACATTTGGCTCAATTTTGCGGCAACCACCGTTTTCAGGGATACCCGGCTCAAGTGGGCAAGCATCTCTGTAATCCGGAATATTATCGCCATCGGTATCCGGGCAACCCGAGAATTGCGGCAAACCTGGCTGAGCTAAGCAGCTGTCTTTGTTGTTTGGAATTCCATCACCGTCGGTATCCGGACAACCATTAAACTGTTTCAAACCTGGAACAGCAGGACATTCATCGTCTTTATCGGCAACACCATCACCATCCTGGTCTGGGCAACCTTCAAGGTTTGCAGGACCTGAACGATCTGGGCAAGCATCTTCCTTATCGGCAACTCCATCACCATCTTTATCCGGACAACCTGAAGTTTCAAGCGTACCTTTTTCGGTAGGACAACGGTCTTTTGAATCCTGAACACCATCACCATCCTGATCTGGGCAACCATTAAGTGTTGCTAGACCTTTCTCGGTTACGCATGAATCTTTGCTATCCTGCACGCCATCACCATCTTGGTCTGGACAGCCTTTTGCTGTTTTAGAACCTTTTACATCTACACATTCATCTTCATGGTCAGGAACACCATCACCGTCCTTATCCGGACAACCCGACATTTTCATTAAGCCTGGAATTTTCTTGCACTGGTCTTTTCTGTCCGGAACACCGTCATTGTCACGGTCGAAACGATTACCGATGTTGATATTCATACCAAAGCGGGCATTCATGTAATTGGTTTTGTGCCAATCGTACATGCCCATGATATTATCGGCCATAGCATACATGGTAACAGGACCCAAGTGCATGGCAAAACCACCACCTATGGTATTGTAATTACCTCTGAAATTGCTATAAGCAACGCGAAGATCTAGCACTTTCCAAATGCGCTGTGTGAAGTTTACTGAAAAGCCCGGGTAGAATTTGCCCTTCCACATTTCACCATAACCTACCAATCCTAAATTACCGCTTCTATACAACTGATAATTCATTCCGAAGAACATGCGGGTATTGAAACTTGTGGTATAAGAGCCGCTATCTTGAATTGGCTTGAAAAGTTCTGTTACCGAATCGGCTAGTTGCTGCAAGGTTGAATCCATTTTTTCCGGATCGAATTCATCCGGACGATCACCTTCGTAAACAAAATTTGCCTTACGCGAGTAGGTTCTGCCTTCTTTCCAATTCATTGAACCCAAATCAAGTACAGAAGCCGAAATATTCAACTTGTTAGAAGCTTTGTAGTTCACACCAAGATCAAAGGAAAAGCCGGAACCTACAGGACTCGTAAGGTATCGGGTTCCAATGTTCATTTGTTCTGTAGCCTTTTGAGCTCCTGTTAAGGCCTGGTTATTACTCACGGCTTGTAGTTCTTCAAACCTTGAGATTCCTGCCCCTTGCGCCTCATAATCGGTAGTTGCAGTCATACGAATAGCAGAAGCATCTCCACTATCTGTAAGCAAGGTGGTTTGGTTCCGATTGGTTTTGCCATGGTAAATGCCAATATGGTATTTTCCACGGATACCAATGGTTAATTTCTCTCCAAACTGACGAGCATAGGAAGCATGAATGGCAGTTGATGCGCGAACCTCAGCCTGTAAATCGCTAATTTGAATTTCTTTCCCAAACATGCGAGACCCGCTTCCATTGCCATAATAGCCCAAGGCAAGCACGTCTTTGGGCAGGCTAATGCTATGGTCTGTATTTACTTGCATGCCAATTGAAAAATAGTTCTTACGAATACGTAAGCCCATGTACAATACATCTAGGTTATTTGTAAACTGCATGTCGCGAAGATGGTATTTGGAGTTACCCAAAAATTTATCCAGGGTAGCATCAACAGTTTCGCCTTTGTTCAGCAGGTCGTTCAACTGAAAACCCGGAACATAAACATGGTTATAGGTTTCAAACAAACCCAGTGTAAACCCTTGTCTGGCAGGAAGAGCCGGATTGAGGTGATTGCTTTGGGCTACCGAATTGAAATTGTAAAAGCTAAGGGAAGTCTGAGCCTGAGTGCCATTCATCCAGGCAACCAGAACTGTACAAAGTAGTATAATTCTTTTCATGACGAGGATAAATGATTAGTTATTGCCCAAGGGTTTAAAATTCTTCAATTTGACTTTTGCACTTAGGCCAATTTTGGATGAATAATCCGAATATACTTTGACCGGTGTTGTACCACCATTATAGGTGTTGATACCAAATCGGAAAATCAGTTTTGAAAGATTCTGGTTCTTCATCTTATTCAGCTCTTCCTGAGTAATTTTCAGCGTTGAAACATGGACTGTTTTGGTAGTTACTTTGCCTTGGCTATCTGTAACGGCTGATTTGATGAGCTGTGGATTTTGAACAGAGTCTTGAAGGATGGCATTTTTATCAGCGAAACCTAAATAGAGGTCCCCATCAAATGGGAAACCATTTTCCATTTTAATTATCAGTTCAAGGAAATCAATATTCTCCAACTTGATACCTTCAATCAAAAAGTTGCCAAGCGTTCCGTCGGAATTTACTGCAAAGAATGGATTATCGGTAGTATCTGAAAGGACAAAATTCTGGGCACTAAAATCAAACGGCATTTCCATTTCGTAGCCAACGGTAAGTTTAGAACCAGCACGTATGAAATCATTTTCACGATTAATGGTTCCAGAAACATCAGGCTGGGCGCTTCCGGTAAAGGAAACTTTTGATGGAGGCAAAGCCAGCATTTTAACGATATCCGAATTGTTTTTGGAGAAGGTAAAATCACCACTGACAGCTGGATCTGAAGCATTCTGCGGATAAGGAATAATAAATGCCGGACCGTTTAAGGGTTGGGTGGCGCCTGCTTTTGACCTTCCTGTTACAGCGATGGCAACTTTAATTGGGATACCAATATCGCTGGTAGTAATGATTTTAATGCGAGGATCAGCCAAATTAACACCTCTTTCAAAATCACTTAAGAAAGGAACATCTACTTCAGAGCCATTAACAGGAATTACTTTTTCTCCCAAGTAGCCGTCGATCAAATCAAATTCCAGGTTGGCAAATGCAAAGCTGGCATCTACAAAATCTGAGGAATCAAATTGTCTCATTTGGCCAGAGGAAACAATACGAGGTTCAACCTGAACTTTTACTTTGTTGTGAGGCTGCTGTGGGTCAAGTGTAAGATCGAGTTTTAAACCAGAGATATCGATGAATCCCGATTTTGTTTCGTTATTCACATCTAGGCTAATCGGAGGATATGGAGAACCATTTTTGGTTGCACCATTTAAAGTAATTATCAAATTAAGACGCTCACGGATTGTTGATTTTAGGGTATAATTGATTTTACCCGCTTTGAACTGAACATGTTTCACACGAACAGAAGGATCGTCGGTTGCAATATTGACATTCAGGGTTTGCGGATTAATGGTTTGTGAAGGGAAAATAGCTTCACCCGAGATGGCTTTAACATCTCTGGTAAAAGCACTTACTCTGATGGTATCATTTAAATTCACTAAAACCGGGCTCGGACTAGAAAAGGTTTTAAACTCCGGCAGGCTATAACCCAAGCTAGAACTTAAGGTTTTCCCGGCTAGGTTGATTGAATCCAACTTATTTGAGTTTGGACCAATGTTTCTAAACACGAGCTGCCCAATCAAGGTCTGAAACGGAATCATGCTATAAAGATTCATCCGGGTAACATCAATGGTTACGGGTAGCTTGTTTTGGAAACTCATAACCAAATAGCCATTTGACAAATCAACGGTATTGAAATCTGCATTGGGCAGACTAAGTGTTGTAATGGTTGAGTTGTTATCTGTGATTGCAGGAAAAATGGTAACAGTTCCATTCACCTGATTCAAGGCATTTTGTGTAGCTGGTGAAAAATTCGACTTCATATCATTCAATGTTTTGAAGTCGGAAGTGCTTGTATTGCCGATTGTAATTTCACCCAGTTTTGCACCCGAACTGATTGAGGGTAGCTCTGGAAGTTTCACAAAACTATCCACCGGAAAGGAAGTAAGATTTTCTTCGCGAATGAAGAATTTGATTAGGCCATCATTCATGTATTGAATGTTTGAATCAGGTTTGACCAAATCATTCATTTTTAAATCAATAATGGCTAATGGAACAGCAAATTCGGAATTTAAACCAAGGTCATTGAACTTATTTAAGTCGATATCCTTTTTACAGGAGCCAACAAGTACGACCAAAAAATAGAGGAGTATTATTTTTCTCATGCGTAAGTGATTACATAAATGGGATAAAATTGAATTAACCGATGTTAAAAATACAGGAATTAATCAGGAATGCCAATGGATTTTTTTGCCAACGTATTAAAAAAAAGACACTTTAGTTTCTGAGACAATCGTCGATTTCTCTATAATTTTCACAACAACGCAGGAAGTTGCTCTGAGGGCTTTAGGGATATTTAGGGCGAAAAAAGTATTAACTGAAGAAGCTGGAACTCTTTTTAATTCGACAACAAAATTTCCAGAATCCATGTAATAGCGTGATAATTCAATCTTAAAGCAACCACGAATAAAACCATCAATTACTTCGAGGGTATATTCACCAGAATCTCCTAAAACCAATGAAACATACGGTTTATATGCAGAGGAACTCACTGAATTTCGTTCTGTATCTTTTGCAAAATCTTTTGCAACAAATAACCTGTTATCCATAACTTCTGCAATTAAAACAGCAAGTTATGCCACTCGTGTAAAAAACGACAATTCTTTAGAACCCGAAACCCACCATTTAATAACTAAAAAAGCCCGCTGCAAAGCAGCGGGCTTTTTCTTAACTTAGAATGACGATTTATTTTAAAATCTCTCTGGAAATTACTATCCGTTGAACTTCGGATGTTCCTTCGTAAATCTGAGTAATCTTCGCATCGCGCATCAAGCGTTCAACATGATACTCTTTCACGAAACCATAACCTCCATGAATCTGAACCGCCTCTGTAGTAACCCACATTGCAGTTTCAGATGCAAATACTTTGGCCATTGAGCTAATCAAGGCATAATCCTGATGCGTATCTTTGAGGTAAGCAGCTTTCAAACAAAGTAAACGAGCAGCTTCAATTTGAGTTGCCATATCTGCAAGTTTGAATTGAATGGCTTGGTGATGCATAATTTCCTTACCAAATGCTTTTCTTTCTTTTGAATATTTAAGGGCTAATTCATAAGCACCGCTGGCAATACCCAAAGCTTGGGAGGCAATTCCTATACGTCCACCAGCAAGCACTTTCATGGCAAACTTAAATCCAAAGCCATCTTCACCAATTCTGTTTTCCTTTGGAACCTTTACATCCTGGAACATGATACTGTGCGTATCTGAACCTCTGATTCCCATCTTATCTTCTTTCTTTCCAACAACTACCCCCGGCCAATTTTTCTCAACGATAAATGCATTGATTCCTTTGTGTCCTTTTTCAACGTGAGTTTGAGCAATTACAAGGTAATACGTTGCAGTTGAACCATTGGTAATCCAGTTTTTGGTACCATTTAGCAAATAATGGTCGCCCATGTCAATCGCAGTAGTACGCTGTGAGGTAGCATCACTGCCAGCCTCAGGCTCAGAAAGCAGGAAAGCTCCATGTACTTTACCTGATGCCATTGGCACTAAGTACTTCTGCTTCTGTTCTTCGTTACCGTACTCTTCTAATCCCCAACAAACCAAGGAATTGTTTACAGAAACTACCACAGAGGCTGAGGCATCCACTTTTGAAAGTTCTTCCATAGCCAATACATAGCTGATGGTATCCATACCGCTACCGCCGTATTTAGGGTCAACCATCATTCCAAGAAAGCCAAGCTCACCCAATTTTTTTATTTGCTCATGAGGAAATTCCTGTTTATCATCACGTTCGATAACACCTGGAAGAAGTTCAGTTTGAGCAAAATCTCTAGCTGCTTGTTGTACGTTTAAGTGCTCTTCGGTTAAATCAAAATTCATATGTACTGGTAGTTTAGATTACGAATATATTTATTTTTTTATTCCATCAACCTGATTTGCATCTGCTCAATCAGGAAGATTTTATCTTTTTCTCAATGGCACTTGTTGAATATCCCGGAACAAAATCAAGCGTCATTACCTTACCTCCTCTTGCTGTAACAATATCAAAGCCAACAATGTTTTCCGGCTGATAATCACTTCCTTTAACTAAAATATCGGGTTTAACGCAAGCGATTAAATCGTAGGGAGTATCCTCGCCAAACAGGGTAACAGCATCAACAAAACCTAGGGATGCCAGAATTTGCATTCTTGAATTTTCATCCTGAATTGGGCGAGAGGGACCTTTAATTGCACTTACAGAAGCATCTGTATTCAAACCGATTACCAACCTATTGCCTAAATCTGCGGCACGAGCCAGGTAATCAACATGCCCTTTGTGTAATAAATCAAAGCAACCATTTGTAAAAACCACTTTATCTCCTTGTTCTTGCCAGTTTTGTACCTTTTGAGCAAGGGAATTCCAATCACAAATTTTTTCTAGAACCTCCTTATGCTTTCCCATTTTCAATCTTTCCTTTCATGAAAACATAGGACGAAGCTAGTAAGCCCAATAAGATTAAAATGAGCATTTGAGCCCCATGAACTAGGGTTGCGTAGGCAATTCCATCTTCCTTCGCAACACCAAAAAGTAACAAGGCTTGCATAACAAAAAAGTGATAGGTTCCAGCGCCGGCACCGGGAGCCGGAAGTACCACTCCTATTGTACCAATTGCGAATACCGTAAGGCATTCCATTACGCCTAAATGAGAAGTTGAATCAAGTGCAAACAGACAGAAGTACATCATCAAGATGTAGCAAATCCAAATCAAAAGCGACTCCGCGATGAATAAGCCTGGATTTTTCAATTTCCGAATACTCATCAAACCTTCCGCAAAACCGGAAAACAATCCAGCAAATCGTTGAACAAGAGGCAATTTAGCCAATTGCTTGCGAAGCAGATAGACACCCATTAAGCCTACCAAAATAAGGATTCCAAGAATAAACTTTAGATTTGAACCTGAAGAGGCTTGATTTGGAGTTTCAGTTCCATAGCCCTCCAGAAAACGCATTAAAAAATCAAACTGAAGGATAAAAATAACGGCGAGAATAAGGAACAGGATTAGCATATCCACTACCCTTTCGGTGACCACGGAGCCAAGTGATTTTTCAACTGGAACCTGATTAGTTTTTGATAAAGCCGCACATCTGGAAACTTCTCCGGCTCTTGGAATGAAGTAATTCATGAAGTATCCAATTAATACAGCTGCAAAAGAATTTGAGGCTGATACTTGGAATCCCATGGCATTGTACAATTGAAGGGCACGGCGTGCGCGAATCCAATGGCTGAAAATCGAAATTGCCATACCCATGCCCAACCAATACAAATTTGCTGAGGCTAAGCGGTCAAATAAATCTTTCCAATGGATATCACGAAAGACAAATACCAAGAAAAACGCCCCTATTGCGAAGACGACCAGGTATTTAAGTGTATTCTTTACAGAAGTGCTCAACTTGGTAACTTGTTGTTATTATCGGGATAAATGGCAATTGGCTGGTATTTCTTTGCCTCTTCAAAATCCATTAAGCAATAGGAGATAACAATAACAGGGTCGCCAACTGCCGCCTTGCGGGCAGCGGGACCATTCAGGCAAATATTACCGGATCCACGTTCACCCTTAATAACATAAGTCTCCAAACGTTCTCCATTATTGATATTAACCACCTGTACTTTTTCATACTCAATCATGTTTGCAGCATCCATCAGATCTTCATCTATGGTGATGCTTCCTACATAATGCAGCTCAGTTTGAGTAATTCTTGCGCGGTGAATCTTGGATTTTAATAGTTGAATTTGCATAACAAGTTGAGGCCCTGAGGCCGTATTGAACTGCAAAGCTAAATCAAAAACCCAATTGGACAAATTATGAGGAAGGAAACCCACGAAATGGAGTTCTGTCAAACGTTTGTCATAAGCCCCCTGGCTGACATAGGTCATTTTTGCAGGTGCTACATATCAATTTTCTTTGCCCCACAATTTTAACACATGAAAAAGATCTCCTTTTTAATTTTTGCAATCCTTCCATTTCTTGGGTTCTCTCAGGAAATAAAGGATAGTGTTTCTATGTTACCTGGTAATGTGGTAGATGTTTATTACAATACCGTAACCGGAACCAAAGACACTGTAAGGAATAACAATTGGCACTTGGCATTTAGCACACGCAGAGCACTTCCACCTTTTAGAACCATGCAAGCTGCAAGTGTTCGTATCAATGAAGGTCGTGGTGTGGAACTCTTCAAATCACCCTTCACAATCGACGAATGGGCAGATTTTGACACTACAGGCTGGATGGGTTGGAACACCTTTTACAACAGCGATAGTACCTGGGACATTGGCGCTTTTAACCAACAAAGAAATGTAAACAACCCTTTTGATTATGGATGGGGACAGTATGATATGGTAAGCAAAGATGTTAGTGGAAACAGAATTTGGTTGATTGCCATCAGCACCAATCCAAATCCAGCTGCACCTAAATCGCTTAAAAAATTACACATTCAAAAAATCGTTTATGACACCATGTGGGTGTTCACCATCAGCAATTTAGACGGTAGCGATAGCAATCAGGTAAGCATTAAGAAAACGGATTTTAATGGCAAAATGCACGCCTATTATAATGTTTTCACCAATCAGGTTATTGATAGAGAACCTGCCATGAATACCTGGGATTTGTTGTTCACACGCTACAAAACCTTAGTTACCATGTATGGCCAAACCTTGATGTACCCTGTAATGGGTGTATTAAACAACCCTGAAGTTCATGCTGCTCGTATTTTTGCGCCAGGTGCAGATACCTTGAAAATTGGCGGAAAAGATGACAGCTTGTATTTCAGCTCAAAAATCACCACCATTGGATGGGATTGGAAAGTAATTACCACAACTCCTGGTCCATGGCCTATTAAAGATTCATTGGCTTATTTTTTACATAGAAATGGTTCTAATGGCGATTATCAACGTTTGATATTCAGTTCTTATTGGGCTGATCAAACCAAACAAGATATCCATTTTGGATTATTCTCCTATAAAGTAATTCCAAGTCAGGTGAATGAACTAAGCGGAATGCTAGCCAATCTTCAGGTTTTTCCAAATCCAGCAAAAGAGCAATTGAATGTAGTTTTGAATTTCAATCAAGAGCCTGGTAAAATCCGTGCAGAGCTTGTTGACCTTAAAGGAATTACTGTTTTCAGTGAAGAATTGGGTACAAGCGGAAAGGTTCGTGAAAAACAAATCAACCTGTCTGGAATAAACAGTGGAATGTATATTTTACGTTTGGTTTCAGCAGAAGGAAGTATTCACAGCAAAATCCTTGTGGATTAAGTGCAGTTAAGAAGTTCCATAGTTCAACTCGTATCTGGTGCCAGCCTTGTGCTGGCACCTTTTTTAGCTTTTACGCAGCAAGCTAAACAAGATAGTTTGCGGCAAAAAAACTTGGATTTGGACGAATGTATTATTACCGGACAATACCAGGAGACCAGCATGCGGAAATCGGTTTACCGCATAAAAACAATCGACAGCCAACGTATCCAAGCTCAAGGAGCATTTAACATACAGCAAGTATTAAGCAATGAACTGAATGTTAGAATTCTTCAGGACCCAATTCTAGGTTCTGCGGTAAAACTGCAAGGGGTTGGAGGAAACAATGTAAAAGTTCTAATAGATGGAGTTCCGGTATTGGGAAGGGAAGGTGGAAACATAGACCTCACACAAATAAACCTGAACCAGGTGGATAGAATTGAACTTGTTGAAGGCCCAATGAGCGTTAATTTTGGAACGGATGCCTTAGGTGGAGTGATTAATATAATAACTAAAAGGCCAAAACGGGAACGCACACAAGGTAACCTGAGAGCACATGCCGAGTCGGTTTATCAGGTTAATTTTGACGGTTCAGTTCAGGTACAAAAAGGAAAAAATGGGTTTTCTGCTGGTTTAGGTAGGAATTTTTTTGGAGGCTATTCAGAAAATCCAACATCCAGAACCAAACTCTGGAAACCACGGACGCAATACAATGCTAACCTCGATTTTAGTCGCTACATAAACAAAGGAATGATTCGGTGGTCGAATCAGCTTTTTAGGGAGAAGCTAAGCAACCGGGGAGAACCTGAAGTTGATTGGACCAAAGCAACCGCAATTGATCAATACTTTTTTACAAATCGTTTTGGAAGCTCCTTGTTTTTTGACTTCAAACCCGAGAAAAAAAGAAATTTAAACTTGGTAATCGCCTATAATTTTTACCAACGTTCATTAGAAACTACTTTAAAAAACCTGGTTACATTATCAGAAACTCCAGTACCATCAAGTACAGCAAGAGACACTACTCGCTTTCATCAATGGATGAGTCGGGGCACCTACTCAAACGTTGCTCTGAATAAAAGCATTGCCTATCAGCTTGGATATGAAGTAAATACTGAAACTGCATCTGGCTCAAGAATTGTTGACCAACAAACCATTTCCGACTTCAGTTGCTTTGGTTCCATGGAAATAAAAGCCGGAAATCGCTTGTTAATGAGACCTGCAATGCGCATCAGTAAGCACTCCTTGTTCAGTGTTCCTTTGATGCCATCCTTCAATATTAAATTTGATTTCAACGAGTTTGTTCAGTTGAGAGGAAGTTATGGTAAAGGATTCAGAGCTCCGGGCATGAAAGAGCTTTTCCTTCAATTTGCTGATGTAAACCACAATATTGAAGGAAATCCGAATTTAAAACCGGAACACTCAGATAATATGCAAGTATCCATTGCTTTTGATCACAAGGAGGAAAACAGAGTTTTTAGACTTGAGCCTTCTCTCTTTTACAATCGGATTAGTGATATGATAGGATTAGCCAGGACTGGAATTGGAAACAATGCAGGCTTTCGTTATTTTAACCTCAACAGTTTTGAAAGTCACGGGCTAAACATAAATACAGAATACAGAAGACCTGTTTACTCCGTTTCTATTGGCTATGCATTGACTGGGAATAAAAATTCATTTGGAAATCAAGCAAGCATAGACCAATTCTTTTATTCTCAAGAATTTAGATTGAATTGTAGCTACCATATTGAAAAAGTTGGGTTGGGAATAAACTTTTTCTCAAAATACAACGGACGCTACCAAAGCTTTCAATACCTTGCAGAAACCAACACCACTGCAATAACGAGTATGGATGGATTTTTCCTTGCTGACCTTTCCATGAATAAGAGCCTTTTCAAGAAAAAACTTGATATTCATGTTGGTGTGAAAAATCTCAATAACCTTACGAATATCAACGGTAATTTCTCAACGGGACCGCATGGAGGATTAACCAATTCAGCCATGCTAGGAATGGGGCGAATATTTTTCACGAGCCTTAACTATAAGCTTAATTAAAGAGAGTCAGACCGAACATGAGATTAACTGCTTTAATTCAACTCGCCTTCTGTCTGGCAATTTTGGGATTAGGCTCTTGTGAAAAGGAAGAAACTCCTTACAAGCTCCCTCCCAAACCACATGGCAATATTCGGATAAGCCAAATAAATCTAGGGGAAAACTATGAGGAACAGATTTATATCCATTTACTTGACTCTCCATCAATAAAGGCGAGTTTTGATGGAAACAGTTGGGATTTGAGCTTTGAATCAAGTCCGTGGGGCAATCGAATTTACCTTAATGGAGGAAAAGGCGTTTTGGTTGCAAACTCTGGAAACAAAACCTTTATCCGAATTTCAGAACCTGAATACTTAAATTACCGTTGGGATGAGGCCAGTGGCGGAGATTCTCTCGCACTAAAAAATTGGTGCGATAACAGAGGAATTTCGTTTGACAGCATTTATGTAATCGACCGTGGCCCTGGAGCTCCTGCCGCCACAAGGTACTTTCAGATGCGAATCAAACTTGTAGATGCAACCCATTACGAACTTGAGGTAGCTGACTTAAAAGCCAAGCAAATTTCAACCTTTACTATTCAAAAAGACCCAAGTAAACAATTGGTTTTTTATTCCTATGATACTCCTACCAAAACCTTGAATCTTGAACCTGCTCGAGAAGACTGGCACTTGGTGTTTTTACGATACAGATGGATTTACTACGATTTTAAGCCTCCCTTGCTTTACACTGTAACTGGAATTCATATCAATCAGGAATTAATGCAAGTTGGGGTTGATAGCACCTTGCTGTTCGAAAACATTAGTTTGAAGGACAGCAGTAAGTTTGAATTTAGCAGCGACAGGGACCAAATTGGATTCGATTGGAAAAATTACGATTTCCAGAGTGGGAAATACAAAACTCGGAACTATGTAACCTATTTGATTCGTTTGAAGAATTCAGGTAAGAATCGTTACTTTAAACTGCGCTTTATTGATTTTTATTCCAGCAGCGGACTTAAAGGTTCGCCAAAATTTGAAATTGAAGAACTAGAACCATGAAAAAACTCGTAGCAGGATTATTTTTTGCAATTCCCGGCTTGCTAACCGCACAGGAAAAACCTGAACCCCATTTAAAAAACCTTCGCCAAATCAGCTTTGGCGGAGATAATGCGGAGGCCTACTTCAGCCCGGACAGTAAAAAAATTGCATTTCAAAGTAATAATAAGAAATGGGGGCTAAGCTGCGACCAGATTTTCATGATGGATTTGCAAAATCCAATAAAGGATTCAACGCAAAAGGCAAACCTAATTTCAACCGGAAAAGGAAGAACAACTTGTTCCTACTACATGCCCGACAATAAGCATATTTTATATGCATCAACCCATTTGGGGTCGGAATCTTGTCCACCAGAACCACCACCATCAGGCAAATACTTATGGGCTATATATCCTGAGTTTGACATTTTTGTGGCCGATGAAAAAGGCACTCTGGTAAAGCAACTCACCAAAACTGAGGGTTATGATGCAGAGGCCACCGTGAGTCCAAAAGGCGATAAAATTGTTTTCACAAGCACAAGAAACGGAGATTTGGATCTGTACATTATGGACATTGATGGTCGAAATGTGAAGCAAATAACTTTTGGCTTAGGCTATGATGGAGGTGCCTTTTTCTCGCCAGATGGAAAGAAATTGGTATTTCGGGCATCTAGGCCTCAAACTGAACAAGAAATTGCCGAGTACAAAGAACTTTTAGCCAAAGGTTTGGTAGCTCCAACCAATATGGAAATCTACACCTGCAACGTAGATGGTAGTGATTTGAAGAAAATCACTTCACTGGGAAAAGCCAACTGGGCTCCCTTTTATCATCCCTCAGGAAAGAAAATAATTTTCTCCTCCAATCACCATTCAGCACGTGGTTATGATTTTCAGCTTTACATGATAAACGAAGATGGTAGCGGATTAGAACAAATAACCTTCAATAGCATGTTCAACGCATTTCCCATGTTTTCACCAGATGGCAAAAAGCTGATTTTCTCATCAAACAGGAACAACGGCGGCACGCGCGATACCAATTTGTTTCTTGCAGATTGGAAAGATTAGACTAATGAGTAATCAAACCAAAACATTTAACCCACTTGGATTTGCAGTAAATCCATCAAAAAAGGGGGAATTCAGTCATTGCTGAATTCCCCCTTTTTCTGTGATTTGATAAGTTTATTGAATGCTCAATGTTTGAGAGAAGGAAGACGAGCGACCTTCTATCTTCATCAAGTAGTTACCGGCTGGCAAATCACCAACCTGCAATGGAACTGAATTTCCCGAAATAATTTGCTTTGTTTCACTCTTAGACCAGGCTTTAATTTCCGTCCCTGAAGTAGTGTAAAGTACAATTTTAACACCGTCGCGTTCCGCATCCGGAAGTGAAATAAATACCTTGCCTTCTTTAACCGGATTGGGGTAAACTTTGAATCCAGATTTAAGCAATTTCTTCAATCCAACAGTTGTTAATGTTTTTCCTGAACCTGATGCGAAAGTTGAAGTCAAATATACCGGCAATCCTTCGCTATCATTGAACTCAAAGACTGCAAGGTGGTAAACTTGGTCTGAAACTAATCCATTTAAAAGAATCTCATTAACATTCCCTGAAGCAACAACCAAAGAACCATCGGATAATGTATCACCGATTTCAGGGAAATAGGCCTTTCCATCCATCGGGATACCCGTAACGGCTGCATCTTTCTTAAGAACTACTAAGCGTTTCTCTCCATTTCCCGGAGTCCATGCAAAACGCAAAGAATCTACACCTGACGAAACCAAACTCAAATTGGTTGAGGCTTGTGTAGGCGCTTGTATAGATGTTTTTGTTACAGCAACAACCTGTGGGAATGTGCTAGTTAGATAATTCGCAGTTAATTGAGCTCCATTATACTCAATAACTGCAAACGCATAGGAAGTTAACTGAGAAAGACCTTTCACTGTAACACTGTTACCAGAACCTACATAAACCACCCTTTCATACTGAGATAAGTAAGAAGAATTCCCATTGAAGAAATTATCCGTTTCATAAACAATACCTGTTTGAGGCATTGTACGAACACTATCATTTTCTGAGGCGATTACAATGCGTGAAGATCCGGAACCATTTGTCCAACTCAATTGAATTTCATTTGTGCTAGTTGAAACAACTGTTAATCCTGTTGCAGGGGTTGCCGGAAGTGCACCAAGTTGAAGAGTGGTAAACGATGTTGATGCAGGATTAACCTTATTCAAACGAGTCAACAAATTGAAGCCATTGTATTCATAAACTTCAAAATTGTAAGTGGTGTTTTGCAAAAGATCACTAACAAAACATGAGTCTCCGCTTCCTTTGTAAACAACAAAATTTCCTGTACCGAGTTCACTTCCGTTACCAAAAGTTGAAGAGGCAAAATAGGTTGTGCTGTCAGAAGGTACTACTTGGGAATTGCTAGCAGCACGTCCAATGACAATACGTTCGGAACCATTACCACTTGTCCACTTTAATTTTGCAGAATTTAATGTGATTTCACTTGCAGTTAAAGCAGTTGCCTGAACAGTTGGTGGCTGGAAAGACTCTGGGGTAGTGAAGGAAATCCTTGCAGGATTTGAAACCAAATAGGTAGTATAAGAACCAAAACCGTTGTATTCAAAGCTTGCCAGGTGATAGGTTGTATTAAAATTCAAACCTGTAATTTCCACCAACGTGTCTGATCCTGCCAGAGCAACAAATGAACTAGCAATTGGCTGGCCTGCACCAAAAGAAGATGAAGAGGAATAAACCTGACCGTCTGAAGGAATGGTGTCAACAACACTATTTTGTTTAATAAGCAACAAGCGTTTTGCTCCGTTACCAGGAATTATGGCCACTTTGGCGGAAACAGCTGTTAAACTTCTTAACTGAATCGCTGCCGACTGCTGAGTTGGAGTTTGGGTAAGCAGGTCAACAATTGCAAGGTTCTCTTTGAAGGATTGAGTGGTATTGATTTCAAAATTTCCTGACAAAATCAATCTGTCATCCACTTTAAACATTTTTCTCACTGCTCCTGAAGTTATGCTTACGGGGAATTCTAAGCTATTTCCAGAAGGAAAAGCAAAAGTTAATAATCCATTTTTGGCTTGACTTGAAATCTGGCCACCTAAGAATAGGGTATTGTTATCATACAACAAAGCAGATGGTGTACCCGAATACTGATATGACAAGGAAGTAACGTTACCGGTTGTCAAGTCAGCAGAAATCAACCCGGAAACCGACTGGGCACCAGACATTGAAAATGGTCCAGTTAGCAAAGCAGAGTTTGGCAACAAAATGAAATCATTAACAGAGGAATCAAGCTGGAGATTAATTGATTTCAAATCACCGTTGGATGAGAGCGAGAATGCCGCAAATGAACGTCTTGGTAATGAGTTAACTTGAGTGAACTCACCAGAAATGTATAAATCCGGTCCTTGCACCTGCATCTTTCTAACTTCTGCATCAACTGCCGGAGCCCAAGGATTTAGGTTTCCATTGATTAAACTTAATGATGCAATATTCAGGCGTGTGCTATCTCCAAATCCTGAAAAATTTCCACCTACATAAATGGAGTTTCCAAGGATTGCAGTGGCGTAGACTTGGCCATTGCATCCAGGATCCCAATTTTGAAGTGTTCCATCGGTGGTGTCCACCATGGCCAATCCGTACCTTAAGTTCTGGTTGATACTGCTAAACGCCCCAGCTAATACTATATTCCCAGAGTTGATTTCCATAGAATGAATGGGGCCATCAGCTTGTAGATTCCAATTCAACAACTCCCCTGTTTTGTAATCAAGTGCAGCAAAATAGCGCTGTTGCTTACCTCCAAAACTTGAGAACTGCCCTCCAAAAATCATGAGATTCCCGGAAGCAGAAAAATCGTTTACTTTTCCATTTACTAAAGTTGATGGTTGCACCGAACCAGAAGAAGATGTAATCGCAAATCCTGCTCTGGCGTCCATACCAACCGAATTAAAATCTCCGCTAAAATGAATCAATCCATTCTGTACTTTAAGCTTTCTTACTGGTCCGTCTGTCCCTGGATCGAAATTAGACAACACTCCTGTTAACTGGTTTACTGCAGCAAGGTTTGCTCTTGAATTGGTTCCATTTACTGCATTAAAACTACCGCCAGTGTACAATAAACCATTACTTCCATCTAAAGTTAATACTGCACCATCGAATTGAGGAGCCCAGAGGCGAAGTTCAGAAGTTTGAGGATTAACAGATGCAATATTGCTTCTATATACACCAGAAACAGAATCAAATGCACCTCCAATAAATAAAATTGAATCGGCAAAATACAATGAGTTGACAAGCCCATTAATTGGGAAATTTGCTGTAGCAAGCGTACCATCCATTTGCAATGCTGCCAACGAACTTCTTAATCCACCGGCGATAAAACTAAACGAGCCTCCAACCCAAATTCTTGAGCCATCGAAAGCCAGTGCATGAATAATGCCATCTGGATTAGGAGCAAATGAGCTCAAAGAATTTGTTGAAAGCTGCCATTCGGCCAAACCTATGCGGGTTTGATCATTTACAGCATTGAATGTACCTGCTATCAACAATTTATTTCCAATAACAAGCATGTTGTTTACAGGACCTGAAGGGCTACATGCAAATTGCATATCACGGCTAAAATCAGGGTTTAATGCAACCAGGTAGTGTTTTTGACCAGCTAGGGCAAAATCACCTCCAATATAAATCCTCCCTGTGGCATCGGTCACAATAGAACTAACCTTACCGTGGATTTCAATTGGAATGGTAACGCTATCGGTGTTTTCTAACGAATAGGCGCCCAAAGAACCTGTAGCCTTACCAACATAAGTAAAATCGCCACCTAAAAAAAGCTTATTTGCAGTTCGTTTCACTGCATTAATCGTTCCATTTGTCTGAGGAAAATTTCCCAAAAGCACTTGAGCTGAAGCTTGCACAAGGCTCATAAACAAAAGGGCTATTATCAATACTATTCTGTTTTTCATACTCTAATTTATTTTGTTATGGCAACTTTAATAGCTTCTATTTTTACATCATTTTTAATCACTTCAAGAATATAATATCCCTGCTCGATGCTTCCAGAGTTGATCAAGAAATCCTCAAGTCCACCTTTTGCTTCAGCCTTTTGAGAATGAACCAATTTGCCCGACAAGTCTGAAAGTTTAAACTCAATTGAACTTGATGCTTCTGTTTGCATGCGAACGTTGAATATACCCTGATTTGGATTTGGCATTAAATCAATCGCCTCCATATCAAATTTCTTAGCATTCGAGTTAGCAACCATATCTGGACGAGAGCTGGTTGAAGGTTCTGCCATAATGGCCAAAATTTCATTTTGAGTTAAGGCCTTTTTATATATTCTAAAATCATCCATGTTGCCATTTAGCGCCTGCATTGGGCTGGACTGTCTTGAGAAGCCTAATGTCAAAGCTGCTTGTGAAAGGCCTACTTGCCCACCTGAATTTGAAGCTGAACCAATTTCTGCACCGTCAACAAAAAGTCGAATGTTATTTCCTGATTTATAAACAACCGAAATATGTGTCCAAGTATTTGGTTTAACAATGTTATTAGCAGACCAATACTGACCAACTAAATTCCAGTTGCCGTAGCTGTATACATAGGCAACAACCTCACCATTTCTTCCAACCCAAAGACCAAGTGCTGGAGAATTAACTTTTGATAAATCACCGAAAGTAATGCAATGCCAATAATCTGAATTATTAAATGCAGGAATATTAACCCAAGACATATAGGAGATTTCGTCGAGTGCAGCACCACCTAAGATTGTTGTACCAATTGTAACATCTGCACCACTTGTACCTGTAGCAACCAAACTACGAGCCGATTGACTAAATCTGTCACTTCCAAAAAAGCTTGTACCAACTTGGGAGGCATGGAAACCATATCCACTGTAATCGTTATAATCACCATTGAATTTGTACCAAAGAACCAAATCTGCATTGGTATTACCGGTAGAGTTTTGAAGAGATGCATTGTGCACGAACCAATCCC
Source organism: Bacteroidia bacterium (assembly GCA_023151275.1). Taxonomy (GTDB): domain Bacteria; phylum Bacteroidota; class Bacteroidia; order UKL13-3; family UKL13-3; genus CAISCU01. Next base: position 35,900 of record JAKLJI010000012.1, read on the forward strand.
ACTCAGGCTGATTTTGCGAATTCATTCTAGAGTATATTTCAAATCCACTGAAATCCGCAATTCCATTGAAATAGCCCGTGAAGAAAATCTCACTTGCCGATTTTGCAAAAATGCCCCGTCCCTCTTCATCTAAATTACCTCCAAATTTCTTAGCACTTATTGGAGCTCCATTAGACTCATAGCCAGCAACTACAACATCCAAGTTACCAGATGAAACTAAAGATTCTGAACCAAATGCCACCGTACCAGCAAAACTACCCACTACAAATACTTTGCCGGTTGGATCCATAGATAACCCTCTAAATCCATCCTGACCAATTCCACCAACTGCATTCACCCATTGGAATGAACCCGTAACCGAATCAAGTCGAGCTACAAAAGCGTCAGAAACACCTAATGATGTTTTTGAGAACGAACCGAAAGTTGCCACATTGGAGAACAATCCAGCCAGGTAAATATTACCTCTTACATCTGTACCTACACCAAATCCGCCATCAGACCCTGGTCCTCCAAAGGATTTCGCCCAACTGAAGGCACCTCCAGAAGTTAACTTAGCAATGAATCCATTGCTTTCATTACCCGAATTAGTAAGAGTGGTTGAGCCAAAACTTGCATTTAATTTGTAGTCACCCACAACAATAACTGAACCGGAAGCATCGGTTGCAATTCCCTGGCCATAATCGTAACTGGTTCCTCCAGCACTGATAGCCCAAGTCAAAGCACCATTTGATGAAGCAAATTTCGCAACCCAAACATCAGTTGCACCATTGGATGTTAAGGTAGTCTGTGAATTAGAGAAAGTGGCAGTTCCATGGAAATAACCTGTTACAACTGGATTTCCACTCGGATCCACTGCCACAGCAAAAGCCACATCTTGATTTGAGCCACCGAAAGATTGTACCCACAATATGCTTCCAGAAGGACTTACTTTGGCGATGAAGGCATCGTCAGAACCATTACTCGATCTCGAAAAAGAACCAAAAGTTGCAACATTACGGAATGAACCTACAATATAAGCATTACCTGAAGCGTCAAGAGCTACCGTAGATGCAGCATCTTCTCCAGATCCGCCGGCCGTTAAATTCCACAGAAGATTTCCTGACTGAGAATATTTTGCCAAGAAAATGTCATTACTGCTGGAATTCACCAAATTCAAATCCATGTACATGCTACCAGCATAAGTTCCAGCAACATAAACGTTACTTGATGCATCAAGTGCTACTCCTCCTGCAGCATCCTTTCCAGAGCTTCCAGAATACCTAGGCCAATTTGGAGGAAGGGTTTTTCCATTACCACTAACACCATCTCTAAGGTACTTGGTCTCAGTTTGGGAGGTATAAACATTCAAAGCTGAATTGTATTCCAAGACAGAATAAAAATAATCTGTGTAAGGTTCCAAGCCGGACACTAAAACAGAACTAGCAAAACCCGCATAAACAATTTTATTGTCGCCACCTATATTTTGCGCTGATTGGAAATTTGCATTTGGAATATAAATTTGGTTATCAACAGGTAAGGTATTTACTGGTCCACCCTTTCTCGCCACTACTATTCTAAACGCACCGTTACCATTTGTCCAGCGAACCATTTGCTCGGTGCGCGCAGAAACAACTTGTACATTTGAGGCATTGACAGTTGGAGTTTGAACCAAAGGTGGGGTAGTAAACTGTACATTCCCTGGACCAACCCAGATTCCATTAATGTAGTCATACCCGTAATAATTCTGTGTACCCGGACCGTTAGTGTTATACTCAACAACTACAAAATGATAGGTGGTATTTGGCATAAGCCCCGAAACCACACAACTATTTGCAGTGCCATTGTAAACTGTTTTATAATTCTGCACGGCACCATTTTTAATAACCGGTACCATGCCAGGGAAAGGATTACTCGAATTCATGTCAGCATTTGCTGTATAAGAAACCCCATTTGAAGGTAAGGCAAAAACTGGATTAAAGCCAGCACCTGCAAGTGCAAGGACCATTCGATTGGTTCCATTACCAGGAGTCCAAGAAACATTAACTGCGCCGCCTGGTAAACTGGTAGCCGTAACATTGTAGGCAAACTGAGTTGGTCTTGTCGCCATAGATAATGTTGTACGACTAATCGTAGGCACTGAGCTTGTTAAATACCTGGTGAAAACACCACCGTAAGAATTGTATTCAAAAATTGCAAAATGATAAGTTTGGCCTGGATCCAGGTTAGTTACCTGACAAGTATTTCCTGACCCATCGTAAACTACATAGTTCCCATTGCCCATGTCTGAACCAAAACCATAATCTGAACTTGCCCAATAAAAACTATTACTTGTTGGATAGGCAGAAATGTCCACTGGAGCGCCCGCTTTAGCAATCACTATTCTTGCCATACCGTTACCTGAATTCCAGCTTAAGTTCAAAGAATTCTGAGTAATTCCGGATGCTTGTAAATTAAATGCTGGTGATGTTGGAGGCAAGAAGTCTAAGGTTGAGCCTATTGCATTAGTAGAAATGGTGTTAGCATAAGTTGGATTTGCTGTTCCACCATTGAATTCAACTATTCGAATTGAATAGGAAGTATTTGAAGACAGGTTATTTACAACAACTGAATTACCTTGACCTACCATAACTACAAAACCACCACCAATATTTGAACCATTTCCAAAATAGTTGTTTGCATAATAGTTAAGTCCATTTTGAGGGAATGCAGTTGGAGCAGAAAGTGGACGTATGTAAACCAATCTTGAAGTTCCATTTCCATTATTCCAATTGATTCTAAAACTATTCACGGTGCGATCTGTAACGGTTACACCTGATGCTGGAATGGTTGGAGCAGTTGGTAATACCACATTCACAGCACCCAAGTAAAGGTTATTCGCCGTTAGAACAGATAGCTGATATGGGGATACCGAATTACCACTAGAACCAAAAATCGGCAAACTTGTTCCATGTACAAAAGTAGTGGTTCCTAATCTTGTTAATCCTAATGGGTAGTTACCATACCCATAAGCTGGAAATAAATTTGTAAAAGACGAATTAGCCATGTTGTATCTAACAACCTGTGAGCCATTATTAAAAAAATCCAATTGACTATTATCAATAGGAATCAAATTGGAATAAGGGTAAATATTTCCATTTGTGTTTCCTGAAATAAAATTACCAGTTCCGGCATCTACCCGAGCAAGGTTTAATGCATACTTTGAACTAGAATTTTGCAAATAACCATTGAACATTCCAGAAAATGCTATAGTTGATGTTGAAGGGAGCTGAACAATATCATATACCTCAGATGGATTAAATGAACTAGTTGGCAAACCGGCATTAAAAGAATTAATAGCACCTGAAAATGGATTCAACGACAACAAAGAAAATCTTATACCCGTAAATCTGCCTCCTATATAAACCGATGACCCACCAAAATAGCGAATAACATTTACCCTTACCGGATTTGACCCATTTACAGCCTGAATTGGTGGGTTAATTCCTGATAATGTAACTGGCGACGATTGAATATTATCCAATACAAAAAATCCATTCCGAAATGCATTGGTAGCTGAACCTGAGGAATTAATTACAGTTACACTTGAGAAATCTCCACCTACAAAAAGCCGAGAACCAGCAAAACATATCGACCTTACACTGTTGTTTGTATTTGCCCTTACCACTGGATTAAAAGTTCCGGTGAAATTGTTTACTACCGCAAAGTTAATTGCTGAATTACCACCTACTTGGTTAAAGCTTCCCCCTAAAAAAACATTATTTCCGGATGATTCAATGGTGTAAACTGAACCATTTACATTGGGATTAAAAGGTAACAGTTGAAATGTTGTTAAGTCCATTGCGGCAGCTCCTCTGCGCTCAATCAAACCAATTTTTGTAAATCCACCTGTGGCAATCACATTTCCGTTCGTGAAGTTTGCAAAAACCCGAACGGTAGCATTTGGTCTTGGGTTAAAGGCATTAAGAATTGGGGCACTAGTTTGATTGGTAGGCAAATTATAAATGGCAAACCTATCACGAGAATTTCCAGAAATTGAAGTGAATGCTCCACTTACCCAAAGTGAACCATTGATAATTCCGGATGCCTCAATTGTAGAATTTGGATTCGGACTCCAAGTATTTAATACCTGAAGAAAGTTAGTATTGAATGCGAATAATCTGGCCCTTGATATATTATTTACACTGGTGAATCCCCCTCCTACAAAAATATTTTGTCCATTAACAGCCAATGTAAATACAGAACTATTCAAATTTACATTTGCCGGAGATAGCATAAACATCGAGGTATTCAAATCAATACCGGCAAAATAGGTTCTGACATTAGAGTTTACTGAATTGAAGTTTCCTCCGAAATACAATACTGTTCCTGAAACTGCCAAATCGTAAACTATGGCATTATTGACACTGTTACTTAAACGAATAAGTGGGTTAAACTGGCTTACCCAAGAACCATTGTTTACGTTATAACAAACTAACTGCTTTGTGGTTCCATTGTGTGTGAATCGTCCTGCAACAACAAGATAATTTCCGTAAATTAGTGCAGACTGAACATCTGCAGAGGTAAAGCCTGGAGACCAACTTGTCATTGTATTGGTGGACAAATTGATTGCAAAACCACCAACACGTGTTTGATAATTAACTGAGGTAAATGAGCCAAAAACATAGGCAATGTTGCCATTCACTACAATTTTATTTACCGCTCCATTTACATTTAAATTCAGAGGATGGACGGAAAGCGAGGAATTCAAACGAGCGAAATAAGTTCTGGTTTGACCACCAACTGTAGTGAAATAACCTCCCAACAAATAACCTCCAGAACCATCAGAAACCAAAGTTCTAATCTGGCTATTTACGGCAGGCAAATTGGCTTGAACAGGCTGTCCACTGCTTAAATTTACAGCAGCCCAATAATTGGAAGGAAGCTCAAATCCCGTAAAATTTCCGCCCATATATAGGGTGTTTCCAACAATTTTCTGGGTTAGAATTGAACCATTTGGTTGCATTGGCAGATTCACTAAACTCACTTGTGAGCTGCCCAGGAAGGGTAGCAACAGCATCACCATCCAGACGAGTAAACTCTTTTTCATATGCGTTGATTATTAGATTTTTAACAAAATAGGTAATATCAAATATAATCAAAGGACACAACTAGCAGACATTAAGAAGGTCTTAAATGATTAAGTGGCTGAGTTTGGTAGATGCAAATATCATAAACGACTGCTTTTCAAGAATATAAAAAAACTTATGGATTACAATTCAGACTTACAATTTCTGCATAATCGCAAATCATCCCGTTTTTCCCACCATTCGTCCCAAAGATTTCCTCGTCCCCCAAACTACCAATCAAACCTCAATTTGGGATAATAATCAAACCAAATTCCAGCTTGGTAAAGAAGTATCCTTCTGACCAACTAAATCGTCAAGATTGCAGTTTTTTTTTCAACAACCAAACAACTCACCCTCATTCCAAAAGAATTGTTTTGAGAGTCCTAAAGTTAATGATAATTAGATTGGGACAAATTGATTATTGAAGTTCAATCGCTTATCAATCCATTATAATCTTAAAATTTCAACCTAAAATTCAAACTCACTTAAGATTTGACTGTTTATTCTATATGAAAACTCTAAAACTTGCCTTTCTTCTGATTTTAGTTTCCTGCTCAACTGAAAAGCAGGCTCTGGAAATTGCTACCGAACTAAATCCTGAAAAATATGCCGGTACTTGGTACGAAATTGCCAGAAAACCCAATCGCTTTGAGGATGGTTTGGAACAGATTACAGCAACTTACACACTTTTAGAAAACGGCGATATAGAGGTATTAAATCAAGGTGTCAAAAATGGCGAACGAAAACAAGCCAAAGGAAAAGCCTGGATTCCCGATTCTAAAAAGCCCGCTGCGCTAAAGGTTAGCTTCTTCTACCCCTTTCGAGCAGATTATCAAGTAATTTGGCATGACCCTAATTACCAGTACTCCTTAGTTGGGGAACCAGATAGAGAATACCTCTGGATTCTTGCACGTAAACCTGTAATTTCTGATTCTAGCTACAAGGCTTTGGTGAATTTTGCAGAAAGCAAAGGCTTCTCTTGCACAGATTTAATCTTGCCAAAACAATCCACAACCCCTACTTCCACCACAAATAATCCGTAATTTGCCCCACACAACATGGCAAAAATAAAATCAGAAATCCCTCGTAATCAGGAAGAGCAAATCGAAATTCTTGGAGCAAGGGAACATAATTTAAAAAATATCGACGTTACTATTCCTCGTAACAGTCTTGTTACCATTACAGGACTTAGTGGTAGTGGAAAGTCGTCGCTGGCATTTGATACCATTTTTGCCGAAGGTCAACGTAGGTACATGGAGAGCTTTTCTGCCTACGCCCGACAGTTTATTGGTAACATGGAAAGACCTGACGTTGACAAAATCAATGGACTTTCTCCGGTTATTTCTATCGAACAAAAAACAGTAAATAAAAATCCGCGCTCAACAGTTGGTACCATAACCGAAATCTATGACTTTATGCGCCTGCTATACGCTCGTGTAGCTGATGCTTACAGTTATATCAGTGGCGAAAAAATGGTTAAAATGAGCGAAGATCAAATCATCGCCTCAATTATTTCACAGTTCGAAAACCAACGGATTAGCATTCTTGCGCCATTGATTAAAGGTAGAAAAGGTCATTACCGAGAATTGTTTGAACAGGTGCGCAAACAAGGCTACTCCAAAGTCAGACTTGATGGTGAACTGCTGGAACTTACTCCAAAAATGCAGGCCGATCGGTATAAAATTCATGATATTGAATTGTTGATTGACCGCATTGAACCGAAAAAAGATGCCCGCGTTCGGATTCAGGAAAGTGTGAAAAGTGCGCTCAAAATGGGAAAGGGTACGCTGGTTATTCTGAAGGATGATGATAAAAAGGCTTATCATTTTAGTCGGTTTTTGATGGACCCGGTTTCCGGAATTTCCTACGATGAACCTCAACCCAATACCTTTTCTTTCAATTCTCCCTACGGTGCCTGCAAAAGCTGCGACGGTTTGGGCATTAAAAGTATTATTGATGAAAATGCCATTGTCCCAGACAAGAAGCTTTCTATTAACAAAGGAGCTATTGCCCCTCTTGGTGAATACCGCGAAAACTGGACATTTACCCAATTGCGCGAACTTGGAAAACAGCTGAAATTCTCGTTTGCTGATCCCATAGAAAAAATCTCGAGGGAAGCTTTAGATGCTATTTTCTACGGATACGATAAACCCTTGGTAATCCCTTACCAATATGCATCGGGATACACACAAAACTACAATTCAACTTGGGAAGGACTTGTTCCATTTATAACTCGCCACTACCACGAAAAAAGTTCAGACTCTGTGTTTCGTTGGGCCGAAGAATTTATGCAATTGCAAGAGTGCCCCGATTGCCATGGAGCCCGTTTACATCGCGAAGCGCTTTCCTATAAAATCGGAGGCCAAACCATTGCCGATTTAGCAGCCATGGAAATCAAAGCTCTCCAAGTTTGGTTTGATTCTGTTGAACACCATTTAGACAATCGCCAACAAGTAATTGCTACCGAAATTTTAAAAGAAATCAGAAGTAGAATTGGCTTTTTGGTAGGCGTTGGAATTGATTATCTAACGCTAAACTCTCCTGCAAAAACACTAAGTGGTGGTGAGGCTCAACGCATCCGATTGGCCACCCAAATTGGTTCGCAGCTAACCGGTGTTTTGTATATTTTAGATGAACCCAGTATTGGACTTCACCAACGCGATAACCGCAGGTTGATTGACTCCCTGAAACACTTACGCGATGCCGGAAACAGCGTAATTGTTGTTGAGCACGATAAGGACATGATGGCCGAAAGCGATTTTATTCTCGATATCGGTTATGGTGCCGGAATGCATGGTGGGCATATTGCCGCTCAGGGAACATTAACTGAAATCCTGAAACAAAACTCGGTAACAGCTGAATACCTAAGCGGAAAAAAGCAAATTCAAATTCCCGAAACACGGCGTAAAGGAAATGGGAAAAAGCTTGTCCTGAAAGAAGCATCAGGCAATAACCTCAAAAATGTAAGCATCGAGTTTCCTCTCGGAACTTTAATTGGAGTTACCGGTGTTAGTGGTAGCGGGAAATCTTCGTTAATCAATGAAACCCTATATCCCATTCTTAGGCAACACTTTTACGGTTCCTTTCAAAAACCGCTACCTTATAAATCAATCAAAGGCTTAGAACATATTGATAAGGTAATCGATATCGACCAAAGTCCAATTGGCAGAACTCCAAGAAGCAATCCTGCAACTTATGTTGAGGTATTTGGAGACATCCGCAACTTGTTTGCCTCGCTGCCTGAAGCCAAAATAAGAGGCTATAAGCCCGGGCGTTTTTCGTTCAATGTAAAAGGCGGACGCTGCGAAACTTGCCAGGGAGGCGGCATGCGCAGCATTGAAATGAATTTCCTGCCGGATGTGTATGTGAAATGCGAAACCTGCAATGGCAAGCGATACAATCGAGAAACACTTGAAGTTAGATACAAAGGCAAAAGCATCAACGATGTGTTAAATATGTCCATTGAAGATGCTGTGAAATTCTTTGAACATACGCCATCCATCCTTCGAAAAATACAAGCGCTAAACGATGTTGGATTGGGATATATCACATTGGGCCAAGCTTCAACTACTTTAAGCGGTGGAGAAGCTCAACGCGTAAAACTAGCCACCGAGCTTAGCAAACGCGATACGGGTAACACCCTGTATATTCTGGATGAACCAACAACCGGTTTGCACTTTGAGGATGTAAGGGTATTACTTGATGTATTGCAAAAACTCGTCGATAAAGGAAATACGGTAATTGTGATTGAACACAACCTGGATATGATTAAGGTGGCAGATTACCTGATTGACATGGGACCTGAAGGCGGTAAATATGGCGGAGAGCTCATTGGATTCGGCACTCCGGAGGAATTGATTAAAAACAAAAAAAGCCATACCGCCATCTTCCTCAAAGAGGAATTGGGCCTCTAACCGGATTATTCCCTTATATTTGAGCCCTTATGAGGCTCGCATTGAAACAGGCATTTGGTGCTTTTTCCAAGGCAGCAGTTCTTTTTGCAGGACTGCTGTTGCTTGCATCTATTCCTGCGCAAGCCCAAAAGAAAAGACCATATCCAAGCATTCAATCCTATATCGACACCTTCGCAGGCCAAGCTGTTTACCTGCAACGTGAAACCGGCATTCCGGCATCTGTAATACTTGGTGTAGCCATTGTTGAATCTGCTTATGGCAATAGTAAAAACAGTCAGATTCTTCACAACCATTTTGGAATTATTGGCTCTAATAATCTACGTCAACGTGGCCTAAGATACCGTTCAAGGTACAAGGAATACGAATCTGATTCTGCTTCCTTTGCACATTTTTGTACTGTAATTATGAGCAAGCCTTATTACGAAAAAATAAAAGGCATGCGAAACAATGGTATATGGCTCAAGCATATTAGCAAGACCTATACCACAGCAAGAAGTAAATGGGCCAAGCGCGTATTATTTATTATTCGTAAATACAAACTCGGACGATTCAACGCCTGATTGCATGTCGCGAAATTCGGAACCTTTAAAAATCATAGGCCTAAGCTTTATCATACTGGCCGTTTTTTCGTTGATTAGTCCGGAGCTTCAAGTGAAATTAGGGCTCAAAAAGCCATTCGACTTATTTTCCGATTTCCGAAAACTAACTACGGAATCGAAGCCTGTAGCGTCGAAGAAAAACGATAGTCTTCCTGCTACAAAACCCGCAAGCATCCCCCATTTTGTCGATTTTTCAAGCAAAGAAACCGATCAAAGTTTGGAGCAATTTTTTAAAAAACTTCAGGCCCTGAAGAAAGGCAAACGCAAAAAAGTACGGATTGGCTACTTCGGAGATTCCATGATTGAAGGCGATTTAATCACACAAAACATACGCCAAATTCTGCAATCTACTTATGGAGGTCATGGTGTTGGATTCGTTCCCATAACAAGTGTGGTGGCAGGATTTCGTCAAACCGTTCAACATACATTTAGCCAAAATTGGATTGACCAAAATTTTCAAAACGCAAAAAAAATCCCATTCCATTTCTTATCGGGACATCAATTTAAAGCCAATGAATCTGCCTGGGTTGAATACGGCGCCGTCAAACAAAAACAACTTAACACCTTACCTAATCCAACATTACTTTGTGCCAAAAATGAGCAAGCCATCCTGATTCAAATGAATGCGGAAGAGTTAAGTCTCAATCCAAATAAAGCATTCAATGCTTTCCGATTAAGTGAAAATGATAAGTTGAATAAAATAAAACTGAACTTCCCTCAAGGTGCTTCAGGCATTTACGGCATCTGTTTTGAAAGCGATTCCGGTCTCGTATTGGATAATTTTTCATTCAGAGGAAGTTCCGGCCTGGAACTAAATTGCATGAAGTCCGATGCTATGGCAGAACTCTTCAATGCAAGGCCTTACGATTTGCTTATTCTTCACTATGGTCCAAACTTGCTCTTCAAACCGCTGAATACCGACTTTTCATACTACAAAAAGCAACTCAAGAAAACACTCACGCATCTTAAAAAGAATAGTCCCGGCTGTGCCATCTTACTCATTTCTTCTGCCGATAAATCTTACCGCTCAAAAGAAGGAAAATGGATTACTGCGCCAGGTGTAGAACCTCTTATTGCTGTTCAAAAAGAACTGGCAGAGGAGCTGGGCTTTGGTTTTATAAACCTTTATGAACTTATGGGAGGAAACGGAACAATGACCAAGTGGGTCGAACAAAAACCGGTGCTCGCCTACAAAGATTATACGCATTTTAACAACTCGGGAGCCGCCTACATTGGCAAGCTTCTCGCCAAAAAACTTCAGCAGAATAACCATGAACAGAAACCGAATTAATCTCTTATTCATTCTCTTCATCCTTAGCATTGTTCGTGTTGAGGCACAGGATGAACTTGTACTTGACTTAAGTAAAAACACCATTCGACAAAAGGAAAGTCTGTACCCCATTCTCGACCAACTTCAGCAAAACAAATCCAGACAGATTTCAATTGTTCATATCGGCGACTCCCATATTCAAGCCGATTTCTTCACTGGTAGAATCCGTGAAGGTTTGCAGAACCAATTTGGAGATGCAGGTAGAGGCCTAATCTTCCCCTACAAATTTGTTCAAACCAATGGTCCGCGCGACTACCGCTTTACCGATAACAGCTGCCAATGGAAAGGCATGCGCATTATGAAAGCTGACAGCCTCAATCCCGTTGGTATTCCTGGCATCAAACTCGAACTTAACACCGCGAATTGTGGATTCACAATTCAATTCTACGACGACAGCTTTAGCTTGGAAAAAGGCTTTTCCGACCTTGATATTCTTTTTGAAGGAGAAGCTGAATTTGAAATTCTTGACCTCAACAGTCGTAAATTATTCAGCCCACAAAGCGACTCCCTTGCCGGCAAAACGCGCATAAAAAACTTTAGAGCTACCCGCATTACAGACCTTATTAGCTTTCGCATTTCCAATGTAAAACCCGGGTTTATTTTAAAAGGATTAAACCTGCACCGCAATTCACCCGGTGTGCTGTATCATGCCATCGGACTAAATGGTGCAACCTTTAACGATTACCTAAAATCGCCAGAATTCACAAAAGAACTGCTCTTGCTTAAACCCGAACTACTCGTTGTTTCTCTTGGCACCAACGAAAGTGTTTCAGCCATAGATTCTGCTACCTACATTTCGCAAATCAAGCAATTACTTAGCCCATTTCGCGAAAATGGAATTCCAATTCTGCTTACCGGACCGGCAGATAATGCAAGAAGAAAAACCATTCGAACCAAACGAGGTAAAAAATTAGCGGCTTACACGCACAATGAAAAAGTGCAGCAACTCAACCAATGGATGAATAGCTGGTGCGCCCAAGAAGGAATTGCATACTGGGATTTGTATGAAACCATGGGTGGCAAAAACTCCATCAAAGAATGGGTGAAGTATGGACTTGCCGCCCGCGACCATATTCACTTCAGCAGGAAAGGGTATATTTTACAAGCTGATTTGCTGCTAGACGCCTTTCTGCACTAATGGAAAACCTCCTCAACCTTCTTGCTTACAATCCGGAAGACCCACTCTTATTCAACAGTGGATTCTTCTTGTTTTTCTTGCTCGCTTTTTTGTTGGTCAGGCAAGTTTCAGGAACCAACAATAAGCTTAAGATTTATGCATTCACGCTATTCTCACTTTACTTCTTTTATAAAGCCTGCGGGTGGTATGTTGGTCTTGTTATCTTATCGGCTGTTGTTGATTTCAACCTATCAAGGCTCATCTTTCGGTCGGGCTCGGCATCCTTTCGCAAGCTCATTCTAAGCTTTAGCATTGTCATTAACTTAGGCCTGCTTTTCTACTTCAAATACACCGACTTTTTCATCCGGCTAATCAATGATTTTTCAAGCCAACAAATCAATCCACTCAACTTAATTCTGCCCATTGGAATTTCATTCTATACGTTTGAAAACATTAGCTATACCATTGATGTGTACAGAGGCCATTTTAAGCCCTTGAATACATTTATGGAATACCTGTTTTTCCTGAGCTTCTTTCCCAAACTGGTTATGGGACCCATAGTTCGTGCTGCGGATTTTATTCCACAAATCAACCAAAACAGCCCATTAAGCTCAGAGAACTTGTCTAAAGGTTTTTACCTAATAGCATCCGGCCTATTTAAAAAAGTGGCCATCTCAGATGTTATTCAAGTAAACCTAGTTCAATATGTTTTTGACGACCCTGCTCGCTATACCGGGTTTGAATGCTTGCTTGCTGTTTACGGCTATGCGCTCATCATTTACTGCGATTTTTCGGGTTACTCAGACATGGCCATCGGCCTTGGAAAATGGCTCGGATTCGATATCAATATCAACTTCCTTTCCCCTTACCAATCTGCATCAATCACCGAATTCTGGAGGCGTTGGCATATCTCACTTTCCTCTTGGTTACGCGACTATTTGTATATCCCACTAGGAGGCAATCGAAATGGAAAATTCAGACAATCCCTCAACCTGGCAGCAACCATGCTCATTGGCGGTTTTTGGCATGGGGCCAACTGGACATTCATTTTCTGGGGTGGCCTGCATGGCCTTGCACTTGGACTGGATAAGTTAAAACTAAAATACCTGGGACCAATAATCAGCAAATCTGAATCGAAACCCTTGCAACGCAAGCTCTGGCGCTGGGGAGGCATTTTGTTTACCTTCCATTTGGTTTGCCTGGGTTGGGTATTTTTCAAATCAGATAGCTTCTCAACAGCACTAACTTTAATCGCCCAAATTGGAGGAAATTTCAGCCTAGAAACCGCCACACAGGTGCTTGGCCATTACCAACAAGTTGTACTTGTCATGCTAGTGGGATTTGGCTTACATGCCATAAGTTTAGAAACCGAAGCACGCTTCTCAAACCTATTTCACAAGTGGCGACCAATAGGCTATGCCCTTGCATTAAGCTTGCTCATACTCTTGTTAGACCAGGTAAAATCGGCAGAACCCGTAATGCCCGTCTATCTTCAATTTTAGGTAATAGCTCCAGTTTTTTTTGGCCGTTCCCCCGCTATGCCTTCGGCATGAAGCGGCGTCGGGCTTTGCGCTCCAATCTTTTTTGCCCTGCCCGAGGCGCGACCCGCCCACGTCAAAAAAGGATTTCCACTGCAATCCCTAACGGAGGGGGCGTTTCCAGAACTTCAGGCATCTGCAAAAAGCAAATACGTTACATGGCAAACTTAGCCCTCAGAAAGGCCATGCTTTTGCAAGATTCTATCCAGTTCATCACTGGTAATACTACAAACAATGGCGATGTAATCCTTGGACAACCGGTCCTTATATTCCAAATACGTTGCAACAATTTCGTGCTCTTCATATTTCTCCGGCTCCGGTGGGAAATCACCGGAATAAGGTTTTGACATAGGTGGATGATTAGTAAATTTTATTCTTTGCAAGTTACATGCAACCTGACCCAATTCAACAACCATGATAGGTTGATGAGTACATTTTTTTAAACCTTCTAACAATGAAAAAGGATGGAAGCGCCCTTGCCTTTCCAGAACGACTCAAAACCATCCCTAAACCCTTCATTCAATTCATGCCTTAATGCTCAAATAAATGAAACAATAAGGATTGAAACTCCTAAAATAAATCGCTATTCTCCTACTATCCGGTACTTCAAATTCATCCACGTAAATCCTTCATTCCCTTCATCCCTTCATGGTTAAATCAAGCCAACCATGAAGGAATGAAGAACATAAAGCGCCTTATTCTCCTCTAAAATCGTTTTGCTCAAATTCATCCACGTAAATCCTTCATTCCCTTCATCCCTTCATGGTTCAATCAAGCCAACCATGAAGGAATGAAGAACATGAAGCGCCTTATTCTCCTCTAAAATCGTTTTGCTCAAATTCATCCACGTAAATCCTTCATTCCCTTCATCTCTTCATGGTTAAATCAAGCCAACCATGAAGGAATGAAGAACATAAAGCGCCTTATTCTCCTCTAAAATCGTTTTGCTCAAATTCATCCACGAAAATCCTTCATTCCCTTCATCCCTTCATGGTTCAATTAAGCAAACCATGAAGGAATGAAGAACATGAAGTGTATTATTCTCCTCCAAAACCGTTTTGCTCATATTCATCCACGTAAATCCTTCATTCCCTTCATCCCTTCATGGTTAAATCAAGCCAACCATGAAGGAATGAAGAACATGAAGCGTCTTATTCTTCTCCAAAATCGTTTTGCCTCAAATTCATCAACGTAAATCCTTCATTCCCTTCATCTCTTCATGGTTAATATTCTTCCATTCATTGTTCAATCCAAAAAACGTACCTTTATAGCATGAAAAACAAAACCCTGCTCATTGTTGGAAGCCTCGCTTTTATCCTCCTCGTAATAAGTTTTTTTGACGATACCGATAACCGTGGAGAATGGTATGGACCCAATGACTTTACACATAGAATAACAGCTGATGCTCCCGTGAAAGCGATCCTTGAAAAGGCCTGCTTTGATTGCCATTCCAACAAAACCAATTACCGCTGGTACAATGATGTTCCTCCGGTTAGTTTGTTGTTGAACAATCATGTGAATGAAGGCAAAAAGGAGCTAAATTTCTCTGAATTTGCGACCTATTCTGCCAAACGCGCAAAACATAAATTGGAAGAAATAGCCGAACAAATTGAAAATGGGGAGATGCCCATGAAGCCTTACCTGCTCACCCATGCAGAAGCCAAATTAAGCGATGAGGAAAAAGCCTTGCTCATCACCTGGAGCAAAAATGCTATGGCCGAAATTCACTAGTAGTTAAAGCGTTTTAGGTTCCAGCTTCAAAATGACTCCTGTCGTTTCGCTTGAGCACATGGAATTTCCCATTTGTGTACTCCAAAAGGTATAGGCCTAAATTAGAATGCTCAAAGGTTTCCATGGTGCTCAAGGGTTGGTTAAGCAACGTGCATAACATGCTCTTCATGGCACGGCCATGCATGCACACCAAAATGGTGTTCTCAGCCTCATTCTTAAATACCCTCTCGATAATTTTCATCTGACGGGCCTGCATTTCACTGGCACTTTCTCCTTTTTCTATTCTGGCACTATAATCACCTCTCTTCCACGCATTGACTACGCGCCAATACTCCAGCCGTTCGGCATCAACTTGTTCTTTGCCTTCAAAAACTCCCCATGAAATCTCATTGAGTTCCGGAACAACGGTATAAGGTAGGCCAAGGTCTAAAAAGCCTTGAACACTTTGACGCGTGCGTTGAAGCGCACTGATATAGACATGATCAAAGTTTTCGGAACTATAGGCACTAAAAAACTGCTCAGCCTGCTTACGACCTAATTCATTCAGTTCCTTATCAACGCCACTTCCCTGAACAATTCCCAGACGGTTAAACTCGGTTTCCCCGTGTCTAACCAAAAATATCTTTTTTGATTGAGCCATGTTTCTGCAAATTTGATAGAAATGGTCTATTTTGTCTCACAATTCTTCCACGTATGAAAACAATTCAAGTAACCTGCAATGCCCAAGGTGTTTGGAACAAAGATGTTTCTGCCACTGCCATTCAACCCCAATTGATAGTGGTTTTTGGAGCAACCGAGTTTTTTAAGAATCCAGTTGTCCTAGATTCGTTGAAAAATCAGTTTCCCGATTCAGTAATCATTGGAGGCTCTACAGCTGGAGAAATTGCGGATACAACTGTAAACGATGGAACTTTAGTTGCAACACTTGTTGAATTTGAAAAATCGAGTGTAAAATTTACAAGTACAGAAGTTGGAAAAGCTGAAGATAGCTTTGATGCCGGAGTACGGTTGGTAAGCCAACTGGATAGCAATGGACTCAGGCATATTTTTGTGGTAAGCGAAGGCCTGCAAATAAATGGTTCTGAATTGGTACGAGGCATTAGGAGTGTCCTTCCTCCGGGCATTACCGCCACAGGTGGACTTGCCGGAGATGGAGCAGATTTTAAAGAAACGTATGTCTTGGGACCAAACGGAAAACCTTTTGGCAAAATGGTTACCGCAATTGGTTTGTACGGGGAAAGTTTGAAGGTTGGCTATGGTTCACTGGGCGGTTGGGACAGTTTTGGCGTTGAACGAATGGTTACACGGAGTGTCAACAATATCCTCTTTGAACTTGACGGAAAACCGGCATTGGAACTGTATAAATCATTCTTAGGAGACCATGCTGCAAACCTACCTTCTTCCGGACTATTATTCCCTCTGAATATGCGCGTTGGAAAGGAAGATACACCGCTTGTTCGTACCATACTGGCAGTAAACGAAGCCGACCAATCGCTCACTTTTGCGGGTGATATACCGGAAGGCTCTTATGTTAGATTGATGAAGGCCAACTTCGACCGACTTATTGATGGGGCTGTTGGTGCAGCAGAAAGTACGCTTACAACAGATGATTTGAAAAATCCCGATTTAGCAATTTTGATTAGTTGTGTTGGGAGAAAGCTCGTACTCAAACAAATGATTGAAGAAGAGGTTGAAGGAGTTTCTGATGTATTAGGAAAAGAAACCCAACTGTGTGGGTTTTATTCCTATGGAGAAATTTCACCTTTCAAATCAGGTGCCTCCTGCGAGCTTCACAATCAAACCATGACCATTACAACCTTGAAGGAATAAAATGGAATGGTCCAGAGGTTCCGAATAATTTTTCTTTTACTCTTCCTGATTTTTGGAGTGAGAACCTATTCCCAATCCTGGGAGGAGAGCTCATTACAAACTTCATTTGACCATGCCGATGGTTTATTGAACACAGCCTATACCAACCTGTTCAAGGCATCTGATGGAACAATTTGGGCAAATAGCGACCGGGGTCTGGCCTGGTTTGACAATTACCGTTGGCATTCCTACAAAAGCTTCCAGGGCCAGAGCAACATCTTCAATTTCGGCCCCATGGACGAGTTACCCTCCGGCGAAATTGTTACAACCTACAACGATACGCTCTACCTGTTTTCAAAAAAGGGTTGGAAAAAACGAGTGTATTTTTTCAAAGGAAAAAAGCTTGCAGTGTTTTCTGCAGCTGTTGATGGAGATGACCTAATTCTTAAAGTAAACACAGGAGTACCAGACCATAGTTGGATGGTTAGAATTTCTGGTAGGCAACTTAAAATTATACATGATAATGCTAAATCAGAAGCAGGCTTCTTTAGCAATGCCATGAAAACGCGTAACGGTGGCGTGCTAATGGTGATTAAGAATAAGGTTTACTATTATAAAAACAGGAAGAATCGCTTCCTATTTAGGTTACCTTTCTCCGAAGTTGCCCCGCTAAGAATGGATGTTCTAAAAAATGGGGATGGCTATATTGGCTTTTCAAGCACACCTCGCGATTACCACATTGTACGATTTAACCTAAGCCAAGAAAATAAATTCTCCATTCAAAATCTCCCCTATTACCTGTTTCCCAGGTGGTGCGAATTTTTAAACAATGGAGACATTCTGGTATTGAACCGGGGAGGAAACATCTTTGAATTGGCTAAGCAAGGAAAAATTACACAAGTAGGGCAGAACTGGTCTGCAGGTAGTAGAAATTTCATCATCGAAACAAACCCTGGTGAAATTTGGATGGGCTCTTTTGGAAAACTTTATAGGATACGTTTTCAATCTCCATTTTGGGCATACCAAAAATTTGACTATGCCAATCAATTTAACCATGTGAATGCGCTTTTCCAGGATAAAGAAAAAAACACCTGGATTGGAATTGACTTGGGATTAATTCGGAAAGCACCTGATGGCAGATTAACTTACTTTTTGAGAGTTGGAAAAGATTCAATTCGGGAGCTTACATCGATTGCACAAGACGACCAGGGAAAAATCTGGGTGGGTTCAGGTTCAAGGCACAAATCAACCTTTTGCTTTGATGGAAAAAATTGGAGACGAATGGACGCCAGCAACGGCTTCACCAACCATTCTGTCCATAAAATTATCAAGGGTCTAGATGGCAGTTTGTACTTCTTACTGTTTTCAAACAAAGGAATAATCATGGGTTCCGGTGAAGGAATTATTCAGTTGAAAAATGGAAAGTTCTCTTCTCCTCCAATTGCAAAAGTTGTCGGAAACCAGCGTGTATATGACCTTATTCAAGCACCAGATAGCACAATTTTTATTGCTGGAAACGAATTTCTGTTCAATTACAAAGTTCAATCAGGCCAGGTAAGTCGATTAGCTTCGAATCAAAATTTCGGTAAAATCTATGATTTAGCAACAAACGACTCGGGTGAAATTTTCCTTTACTCAACGCCTTACGGCATTGGCAAACTTGAGAAAGATAGCATCCTCTTTCTTGGAAATTTTCAGGAAAGGGACTCCAGAAAAAGTGTGGCAGAAATTCATTTCGACCACAACGGAATCCTTTGGCATACCGGTGCCGAAGGAATAAATGCGTGGTTCAATGGTTACAATTATCAGCTTGATCAGCGTGTGGGATTGAAAACACAAGTGTCTTGGCCAATAATCTCTGTGCATAATCAATTGGTAATCGGAACAAGTGGTGAGGGTCTTCAGTACATTAATGATTCTTTACTAAAAATTCCTTTACCTGAAGTTGAATTTAAAAACATCATTAGTGATGATGTAAGCAGGGGAATTGCATGGAGTGCCATTACCTGGAACCACGAATATCCCAATGATTATTCAATCCAGTACCAGGTTAATGATGAAGCGTGGTCCAATTGGACATCAGATCATCAAATCTTGCTGCCTGGCTTAAAATCAGGCAAAAACACAATAAAATTCCGAATTAAAGGATTGGTTCCCCATTTGCTTTTGGATAAAGAGCTCTATCAAACCAGTTTATATATCCCCTACCCTATTTTTCTACAACCTGTATTTTTAATACCATTCACGGTTTTGCTAATAATAATTCTTGCCATTATTGTTCGCAATAACAAGGTAAGTCGAAATTTCATTAAAAACCTTCAAGAAAGTGAGCGAAAGATCAACTCCTTTGTTCGCTCCATGCCATTTAACTCGGCTATTATTGATGAATCCGGAACCTGTATTGAATCTTATTTTCCTTATCAATCCAACAAAAATGCCTTTAGAATAAATGAAGGAGAAAATATTGCTAAATCATTCACAACCGAAAATAAACAAGAATTTACCGAAGCTCTCAAAAAATGTATTGGAAGTGGTTCTTATGAAATCCTGGAGTTCAATGAGAATAAAACTCGGGAAGAATCCCGCTATTTTGAACTGAGGTTATCGCCCTTTTTGGAATCAGGTAAAACGAGAGCTATAGCAATATTTATTGACATCACCGAATCCCAAAAAAATCGACAAGAACTACTCCATGCAAAGCAAATTGCCGAAAAAGCCAGTCAGGCAAAAATGCAGTTTCTTTCAAACATGAGTCATGAAATCCGGACACCTATGAATGCCATAATTGGCATCACCGACTTGTTATTAGAAGACAATTTAGACAATACCTTAAGAGATAATCTGGAAATTATTCGCAAATCTGCCGACCATTTGCTGGTAATTATCAATGACATCCTCGACCTCTCAAAAGTTGAAGCCGGAAAAATTCAAATAGACCAAACACCGTTTGCATTACGACCTCTTATTAACCAATTTTCGGATATTCTAAAAATCAGGGCGGCCCAAAAAGGACTCACCTTTACCCGGGAAATTCATCCCGATATTCCCGAACAAGTAATTGGCGACCCGGTTAGACTCAATCAAATTCTGGTGAACCTTATGGGAAATGCCATCAAATTTACCCGTGAAGGTGAAGTTAAAATTGAGGTACTTCCGCAGCGAAAGGAAGGAAATACCATTTGGCTTATTTTTAAAATTAGCGATACAGGAATCGGGATATCAAAAGAAAATCAGGATAAGATTTTTGAAATTTTTGACCAAGAAAACCTTCAAATCTCCAGGCAATATGGAGGAACAGGATTGGGCTTAAGCATATCCAGGCAATTAACCCAACTTATGGGCGGACTGATTGAGTTGGAAAGTGAAAAAGGCCATGGAAGCGTCTTTACAGTGACTCTTCCGTTTGGAATTACAGATTTACCTTCTCTTCCTCAAAATAAGGCCAGACAAATGCCGGAAGGCAATTTGAATGGAAAGAGACTATTGATTGTAGAAGACAATCGTATGAATCAGTTAGTACTGGGAAGAATTCTCACCAAATGGAATTGCGAGTATGCCATTTCGGAGAATGGTTTGGAAGCGCTAGAAAAACTCAAAACTGAGAAATTCGACTTGGTGCTAATGGACTTACAAATGCCTATCATGGATGGACTAGAGTGTACCCGATTGATTAGAAGCGACTTGAAGTTGACGGATTTACCCATAATTGCGTTAACAGCTGACGCATTTCCTGAGGTACAAGCCGAGACTTTTGCAGCGGGGATGAATGATTTCGTATCCAAACCCTTCAAACAAGAAGAACTGTACTCAAAAATTGTAAATTTGGTGAAGCCTTTTTAAGGAACGTATTATGCACAGATTACTTAAACGTCAGCTAAAAAAAATATTTGGAGAAAAAGAACCTGATAATCAGGAACTCAAACAACTGATTGAACTGGTTGACGAAAGCTATCACCATTTTCATGATGACTATTTGAAACTGGAACGTATTCTGGAATTAAGTTCCAAAGTATCCTTTAAAGAACTTACCAACTTCAAAGGAGCAATTGACGAGGCAGCAATAGTTTCGATTACCGATGTTAAGGGTGAAATTTTATTCGCTAACGATAACTTCGTAAAAATATCAGGATACTCGCTTAGCGAACTTATTGGTTCAAACCACAGCATTGTAAATTCAGGTTATCATCCCAAATCATTCTGGAAAGAAATGTGGGCAAGCATTGGGAAAGGAGAAACCTTTAAGGCTGAAATTTGCAACAGAAACAAAAACGGAGAAATATACTGGGTAAACTCAACCATCATTCCATTTCTACTCGAAAATGGCAAACCCTTCCAATACATCAGTATTCGTTTTGATATTACTGCCAGAAAAAAAATAGAAGAGGAAATTAAAACCTTGGCCCTTGTTGCCCAAAAAACCCAAAATGCCGTAATCATGGCAGATGTGGATGGAAGAGCAATGTGGGCAAATGAGGCCTTTACAACAATTTCCGAATATGCTGTTGACGAACTCTTAGGCAAAAAACCCGGTGACCTTTTACAAGGTGAAGATACTGACCTTGAAACCATCAAATATGTTTCTGATGGATTAAAGGCAAAAATTCCAATGACATTTGAGATTTTGAATTATACGAAGTCAGGAAGAGCCTACTGGGTAAACATCAATCTTACACCCCTTTTTGATGAAGGTAAACATTTTGGGTTCATTGCCATTGAATCAGATATTACCGAGAAAAAGAAGGCCGAACAACAACTCAAAGAAAATGATAAGATGTTGAGGGCTTTAAACAAGGCATCCTCAGCACTTTTAGTCAATGGAAATTTTGACATCGCAGTTGAAAATGCTTTGAAAATCATGGCCGAGGCTCTTGATTTAAATGACATTGGTTTGTATGAATTTCAAACGGCAAATTCAAAATCCTGCATCTACGAAAGGAAATCAAGGCTCTCAAAAAACGATAACTCCTATCAGTTGCACGTTGACGAACCGGGATTAATTGAATGCAAGCACAATGAGGATTGGCAAAAAGCACTGGAATCTGGACTACTCATTGAAGGAAAATCTAGTCAGGCCCCAGGCTTTTCCAATGCAGATATTATTCGACTGAGCCCTGTACTAATTCAAAATAACCTATGGGGCTTGGTTTGCTTTGGAGGCAAAGAAATTTCGGACGAAAAGAAAAAAGCGGCAGAACCCTATTTGTTAAACTTCTCGAATACGCTAGGCGCTGCCGTTGAACGAAACATTTCAGAACAAAAGCTAAAGGAAAATGAAGAAAAATTCAGGTTACTGATTGAATCTGCAACTGATATTTTCTATTACACTGATGCCAAAGGTAATTTCACCTATGTTAATGAAATCGCCACAAAAATTACAGGTTATTCCAATCAGGAGTTGATGAGCATGAACTACCTGGATTTGGTGGAACCCAACTACAGGCAGGAAGTGAAAAACTTTTATTCCCTTCAAACCTTTAAGGGACAGCGCGTAACTTACAATGAGTTTCCAATACGAACCAAATCAGGCAAAGCGGCTTGGGTGGGTCAAAACGTTCAACTAATTGTTCACCATGGAAGTATCCAGGGAATTCAGGCCATAGCCAGAGATATTACCAACCTAAAACAAGCCCAACTTGAGGTAGAAGTTTCTCGAAACTTCTTGAATGAAATCATCGATTCAATTCCAAACCCGCTTTTTGTTAAGAACCGCAATCACCAATGGGTATTAGTTAATCAGGCTTATTCAAACCTAACTGGAATTCCTAAGGAAAAAATCATTGGCAATACCGAGTTGGATTTCCTCAAACCAGAAGATGCCAATTTTTATCGTGGTGTTGATGAAGAGCAGTTCCAAACCCAGGAAGAAACTGTACGAGAAAGTGTTGAAATAACCCCTGGAGGTGAAATCAAAAATCTACTCATCAAAAAGAATCTATTTACAAGTAGAAACAGTCCATTCCTTATCGCTATTCTGACGGATATTACTGAAATCAAAAAACGAGAAAGCGAAATTCTTCTCTACAACCAAATTACCGACCAAATTAAGGACGCAATATCAGTAGCTGATAAAAATGGCAAACTTGTTTATGTAAATCAAAGTCATGCCAATGCACTAGGTAGAACCAAACAAGACTTAATAGGCCAACATATCTCCATCATGGAGAAGAACTTTTCTGACCAAAGCAGTTGGGAGCGCCATTTCAACGAGGTGAAAGAAAAGGGTGCAATGATCCTTGAAGGCTATAACATCAGAAAAGATGGAAGTGAATTCCCTATAGAAGCAAGTGTAAACTGGATAAAATTAGAAGGGCAAGAACTTATTGTAGCTGCCATTCGGGATATCACCGAGCGTAAGAAAATTGAAAAAGAAATTAGAGACAAGAGTCAAATTTTAAATGCCATTACATCAAACCTCCCTGTTATTCTTTATCGACTTAATGACGCAGGAGTCTTTACTGAAATTATTGGAAATGGACTAAGAAGGTTGGAAATTGGGGATAACCAATTGAGAGGCAAAAACTATGCTGAAGTTTACTCCGAACAGGAATATCCTGAAGTTTACAGGCACCTGAAAGATGCACTTGAAACCAAAGAAGCAAGGAACTATGTAACATCGGGCAATGCTAAAGATGGGCAGTTTTTTTACGACAATTTTGTATTTGTTGATGAAACCAATACCGACAGCATCATTGGTTTTGCATTGGATATTACTGAACGAAAACGTGCTGAGGAACAATTGGGCCAAAGTGAAAAACGATTCCGTTCATTGGTGCAAAACGCAACCGACATTACAACTGTGCTAAGTGCAAGCGGCGAAGTTATTTACGAAAGTCCTTCATTCTACCGCATTTTTGGGTACGATGAAACAGATGTCAAACAAAAAAATATTTTTGAATTAATTCATCCTGAGGATGTGGCTCATGCAATGGAAGAATTCAAAAGAGGATTGGAACGTGGCGGTGTTTCTTCTTCTGTTCAGTTTAGGATGCGGCATAAAAACGGCAGCTACATTCCTGTAGAATCCATTGGAAACAACTTACTCCATGAACCTGAAGTGAATGGTATTGTGGTGAACTCAAGGGATATCACTGAACGCTTGAAAGCCGAACAAGACAACAATAATCTGAAGAAATTCTATGAAGATATTTTAAATAAAATTCCTTCCGATGTTGTTGTATTCAACCACAATCATCAATACATGTTTGTGAATGAAATGGCCGTTCGCGACCCCATCAAACGCAAATGGCTACTTGGACATGATGATTACGACTATTGCAGCAAATTCAATATTGCAATAAGCATCGCAGATAAACGAAGGGAAATATTCAACCAGGTATTTAGCAGCAAACAGCAATTTGAATTTGAAGAGTTGGTGAAAAAACCGGATGGCAATCACCGCTGGATGTTGAGACGCATGTACCCTGTTGTGAATGAAGAAGGCCAGGTAAATTTTGTAATTGGATTTGGAATTGACATTACTGAGCGCAAAAAAGCCGAAGAAAGTGTTAAGGAAAGCGAAGAACGTCTTTCACTAGCAATCAATTCTGCCAATCTAGGTATCTGGGATTGGAGGGTTGAGGAGAATAAGTTAATTTGGGATCAATCGATGTATGGACTTTTTGGGATAAAGCCTGAAGATTTTTCGGGAGATTATGATGCCTTTGAAAAAACCTTGCATCCGGAAGATAAGCAACGTGTAAATGAAGAAATCGCTCAAGCACTTTATAATGGAGGCCAATTTCAGGGCCTATTTCGAGTAATAACAAAATCAGGAGAAATCAAGTTCATAACCGCCTATTCAAAAATCTTCAGAAAAGAGGATGGTACTCCGTATAGGATGATTGGTGTGAACTTTGATATCACAGAAACAAAACTGGCAGAAGAGCGCATACTGAAACAGCAGCATGATTTGGAAGAAGCCCAGCATATTGCGCGTGTTGGAGGATGGGAGGTTCAGGTTAGCACAAGGGCCATTACCTGGAGCAGGGAGATGTTCACCATTTGTGAAATTGACCCAGGCACTCAACCAAGCTTAAATGATACCCTAAAACTAATTGAAGGCGAAGAACGCGAACAGATTCAGCAAAAATTTATTGCTGCAATTGAAAATCATGAACCTTTTGAACAGGAAGCCAAATTAAAAACAGGTAAAAAGAAGCTAATTGATATCCGAATCAAAGGAGTGCCCCTGGTTGAAAATGGAAAAATTTCAACCATCAAAGGTATCTTCCAGGATATTAGTGCTGAAAAAGAAGCCCAGCATCAATTAAAACTCTACAACGAGGAACTGGAGAAAAAGAACAAAGAGCTTGACCAGTTTGCGTATGTAGTTTCCCACGATTTAAAAGCACCACTTCGCGGAATCAATAACCTTTCTATGTGGATTGAAGAAGATCTGGAAGGTAAATTGGAGGACGATACCCGGAACAACCTGGATTTAATGCGCAAACGCGTTAAACGCATGGAAGGCTTAATTGATGGTATTCTTCAATATTCCCGTGCTGGCAGAGTTAAACATCAGGCATCTGTCTTTAATGTAGGCGAACTTGTTGAAGACATTGTTGAGAGTTTAAGTCCACCCGAAAAATTCAAGATAATCGTTCAGGAGGACATGCCGAATATGGCAACTGAACGAATTGCAATTGAGCAAATCTTTAGCAACTACATCAGTAATGCTATCAAATACAATAACAATCCAGATCCCGAAATTCATATCAGCTATACCTTAAATTCAAAAAACTTTTTTGAATTCTGCGTTGCCGATAATGGCCCAGGTATTGAACCGGAATTTCACGAAAAGGTATTCGTTATCTTCCAAACCCTTCAGGCTAGAGATACTTTTGAAAGTACCGGAGTGGGATTGGCAATTGTGAAGAAAATAGTTGAAGACAAAGGAGGAAAGGTTTGGATTGAATCGGCCAAAGGGCAAGGTTCCAAATTTTACTTTAGCTGGCCTGCTACTCCTGAAATGGTGGAGGAGGACATTTAATGAAATCCATTTACGCAGTTATTTTAGGACTGTTTATTCTAGGATTCTCACTTAGCTCAAATGCACAAGCGTGCATAGATCAGTTGCGAATTAACCCAACCTATCCATGCCCGGATTTGGATTATAATCCGGTTTGTGGGTGTGACAATGTTACTTACAGAAATCTTTGCTATGCCATAAATAGATCTGGGGTAAATTATTATGTTGATGGAACATGCAGTGGTTTTGAACTTGACGTATTTCCAAATGTAGTTTCCGAAAACATGGTTTTGAAAATAACATTATCCCAAGCTGCAGAAACATCCACTACCTTTATGTTGGTTGACGTTTGGGGTAAAATTTTTATCCAAAGGCAATTGCCCGCAGTGAAGCGATTTGAATTCCAACTGGACGAAATAATCTATATACCAAGAGGAACCTATATTGCTTTAGTTTACAATACTGCCGGAAACTACCGTTACCAAAAGTTTGTAAGGCAATAGGAAACTGGGCCGAAAACAAGAGGATTACTAAAATTTCGAGGCGTATTGAAAGTATAAGTTTGGCCATTGAACTGAAAACCTGTAAACTTGCCATCCAATTCACAAAAAAGGATTTTTAAACATTTTGTTGTGAATTAGAAATACTTACCGTATTTTTGCAACCCATTTAATATAAAGTAGAGTCGTGGACGCATTGAGTTACAAAACCATTTCCGCCAAGAAGGCCACTGCCAACAAAGAGTGGTTGGTGGTTGACGCTGAGGGTCAGACATTAGGCCGTTTTGCCAGTAAAATTGCCAGCATTTTGAGAGGCAAACACAAAACAAGCTTCACCCCGCATGCGGATTGCGGTGATAATGTGATCATTATCAATGCTGAGAAAATCCGTTTCACAGGTAATAAGCTGAACGAAAAAGAATACAAGTTTTTCTCTGGTTATCCAGGAGGTCTTCGTTTCGAAGTAGCTAAAAACCTTTTAGATCGTCGTCCTACTTATGTAGTAGAACACGCTATCAAAGGTATGTTACCTAAAAATAAACTAGGCGCTGAATTGTTCCGTAACCTGTATGTGTATGCAGGAAATGAGCATCCACATGGCGCACAGCAACCCAAAGAATTAAAATTCTAATCGATGGAAGTAAATAACGCAATTGGAAGAAGAAAAACAGCTGTTGCACGCGTGTATTTAACACCCGGAACTGGCAATATGACTGTTAATGGCAAGGACAGCAAGGTATATTTCCCTTCTATCGTCCTGCTAAGTGCGGCAAATAAAGCATTCGAAGTAACCAATACTTTAGGTCAGTTCGACGTTAACGCTCACGTTGACGGAGGCGGAATGAAAGGACAGGCAGAAGCTTTGAAACTTGCAATTGCCCGCTCACTGGTAAAATACAATGCTGAACTGAAACCTGCTCTAAAAGTAGCCGGACTTATGACACGTGACCCTCGTATGGTTGAGCGTAAGAAGCCTGGTCAGAAGAAGGCACGTAAGCGTTTCCAGTTCGTAAAACGTTAATCGAATTTTCTTTACAAATACCATGTCTAAAATCACTCACGAAGAGTTGCTGGAAGCGGGTGTGCACTTCGGTCACCTTACTCGCAAATGGAATCCAAAGATGGCTCCTTACATTTTTATGGAGAAAAACGGAATCCACCTCATCGATTTACACAAAACAGCCGTTAAGCTGGATGAGGCAGCCCAATCCATCAAAAACATTGTAAAATCTGGTCGTAAGGTGCTTTACGTGGCTACCAAAAAACAAGCCCGTGAAATCATCGAATCCGAAGCCAAACGTGTTAACATGCCTTATGTTAGCGACCGTTGGTTAGGTGGTATGCTTACCAATTTTACTACCGTTCGTAAAAGCATTAAGAAAATGCAGAGTCTTGAAAAACTCTCTACAGACGGAACTTACACCAACATCAACAAAAAAGAGCGTTTGATGATTGAGCGTGAAAAAATCAAGCTTACCAAAGTTCTTGGTGGTATTGCTGATTTGAACCGCTTGCCTGCTGCACTCTTTATTGTTGACATTAAACGTGAACACATCGCTGTTGCCGAAGCAACCAAACTTAGCATCCCAACTTTTGGTATCGTTGATACCAATTCAGACCCTACTCTTGTTGATTTTGCTATTCCGGCCAACGATGATGCTGCTAAGTCAATCGCATTGATCACCCGTTACATCACTGATGCTATCGTGGAAGGTTTGAGCGAACGCAAACGCGAAAAAGACGAAGCTGCTGATAAAGAAGCTGTTGCTGAAAAAGAAGAGGCATAAACCTTCTTCCATATCAGACCAACACAAAGAGAATTTGAAAATTACCAAGTAAATTTCAAGTTCTCTTTTTTTAATAACCCATTTCAAATCAAAAGATTAAATAAAAATATATGTCAATTAGTGCAGCCGATGTAAATAAACTCCGCCAAATGACAGGAGCGGGTATGATGGATTGCAAAAAAGCCCTTCAAGAAACTAATGGCGACTTTGATGCCGCTGTTGATTTCCTTCGTAAAAAAGGTGCTAAAATCTCTGCCAATCGTGCAGACCGTGAGGCAAAAGAAGGTGCAATCATTGCAAAAACTTCTTCTGACCGCAAAACAGGTGTTATCATTCAGTTGAGCTCAGAAACTGATTTCGTTGCTAAAAACGAAGATTTCGTTGCTTTTGCTCATTCACTTGCTGATATCGCTATCGAAAATAAACCTGCTGATATTGAAGCCCTTAAAGCACTTCCAATGGCTGGTTTAACAGTTGCTGATAAAATCACTGAACAAGTTGGAAAAATTGGCGAGAAAATCGACGTTGTAAAATACGAACTGGTACATGGAGAAAACATCGTTTCTTATATCCATGCCGGTAACCGTCTTGGTGTTTTGGTTTCTTTGAACAATGCTCCT
The DNA here is from genome assembly GCA_023151275.1 of Bacteroidia bacterium. Lineage (GTDB taxonomy): Bacteria > Bacteroidota > Bacteroidia > UKL13-3 > UKL13-3 > CAISCU01. The sequence goes on from JAKLJI010000012.1 coordinate 64,897, forward strand.
AGCGATGCAAACCTTGCTGCTGGTAAAGATGCTGCTATGCAAATTGCTGCTTTAAATCCAGTTGCTCTTGACAAAGCTGATGTAGATCCAACAATTATCGAACGTGAAATTGCAATCGGTATGGATCAGGCTCGCGCTGAAGGAAAACCTGAAAATATGTTGGAAAAAATTGCTCAGGGTAAACTGGGTAAATTCTACAAAGACAATACGTTGATGAACCAAGAATTCGTAAAAGATTCAAGTAAAACTGTTGGCCAAATGCTAAATGAAGCAGAAAAAGGGCTAGTAGTAACTTCTTTCAAGCGAATTTCTTTGTAATTCATCCTGTGAAAAAAATCCTCACTTATCCGGTGAGGATTTTTTTTGCGCCCAAACAACCCTTTTCTTTAAATTTTTTCTGAAATTTATCCCAACATCTCAAAAACCATGAAATACAAAAGAGTCCTCCTGAAATTAAGTGGAGAAGCCCTGATGGGGAACATGCAATACGGTATCGATCCAGCTATTCTGGAACAATATTCACGCGATGTCAAATCAGTTGTGGACGCAGGCGTTGAAGTAGCAATCGTTATTGGTGGCGGAAACATTTTCCGAGGTGTTCAGGGCGTTGCCGGAGGCTTGGTTGATCGCGCACAAGGGGATTATATGGGCATGCTTGCCACGGTAATAAACTCCATGGCCCTTCAAGGTGCATTGGAAAGACAAGGCTTGAAAACCCGTCTCCTCAGTGCCATTCACATGGAACAAATTGCTGAACCTTTTATTCGTCGCAGAGCTGTGCGCCACCTTGAAAAGGGCCGCGTAGTAATTTTTGGTGCAGGAACAGGTAACCCTTATTTCACAACAGATACGGCGGCATCATTACGTGCAGTTGAAATTGAAGCCGATTTGGTACTCAAAGGAACACGCGTTGATGGAATTTACACCGCTGACCCGGAAAAAGATCCAAATGCAACGCGTTTTGAAAATATCAGTTTTGAGGAAGTTTACGAACGTGGTTTAAATGTTATGGACTTAACCGCAATAACACTTTGCCAAGAAAATAAAATGCCAATTGTAGTTTTTGATATGAACAAACAAGGCAATTTCCTGAGCGTATGCCAAGGAAATAATGTAGGCACAACGGTTTCCTAAAGAAATTAAACCCATTAAAAAAGGCTTTCCAGTTAATCTTGGAAAGCCTTTTTTATTAAGAATATTTACTGGTTTATTGCCCTTGAGCTAATGAGTAACCTGGTTTTCCGTTGAAATAACGCAATAACTCAACCGAAGAAACAAACAAGTCTTTTGAAATTGAATTGGCAATCGCGAACAATTCTCCTTGCGTGGCTTCTTTCCCATCAACGGTTTCAATCCTTAAACGGAACTGGTCAACACATTCAGTAAAAACCGAACCGGTTGGCCAAACCTGAGTGCCACGATTTGAAATCATGACCATTTTAAAGCCTTCCGGAATATGCTTTTGGATTGTCGGAGCATCTGTAGCAGCGTTGTTTCTGCTTTCATAAAATACGTCAAGTCCAACCAATTTAGTCTCATCCAAGGTTTCTTTTCCAACCATTACCTTTTGCTGAATTGGTGCCACCGGATGTACAAACTCTGCTGAAGAACGGCTGTGACGCGCTGCACCTGAAGCTGGAACCTTGCCCAGATTAGCAATTATGGTAGTTGAAAACTCAGTTGTATTTAGGGAAGGTGTATTCCTATCACCAAAATCGCCTGTATGTGAGCCACTTTCTAAGGTAAACAACAAGGCGTTCTCAATGGTATTGGCATGATCCATGAATCCGAGATACCTCAACATCATCAAACCACTAAGTAGCAATGCAGTAGGATTAGCGATGTTTTTGCCGGTAATATCAGGAGCTGTTCCATGAACCGCTTCAAAAATTGAGATGTGCTCTCCAATATTTGCAGATGGCGCAAAGCCTAAACCTCCAACCAATCCGGCACATAAATCACTCATAATATCGCCTTGCAAATTGGTTAGCACTACCACTTCAAACTGTTGAGGCTTTGCCACTAACTTCATTGCCAAATCATCAACAATTACGTCATTGGCCTCAATCTCCGGATATTCTTTTGCAACTTCATAGAAGGTTTCAAGAAATAAACCATCCGTAAGCTTCATGATATTGGCTTTGTGTGCGCAGGTTACTTTAGAAAAACCCTCACGCTTGGCCATCTCAAAAGCAAAACGATGTACCTGAATGCTTCCAGGACGGGTAATAAAACGTCTGCAAAGGGCCACATCCTGGGTAAGCATGTGCTCTACTCCGCCGTAAGTGCCTTCAATGTTTTCACGAACAATGGTAATATCAATTGGAATTCCGGCTTTTGAAAAAACCGTTTCAACCCCATTCAGGGACCTAAAATGCCTGCGATTTGCAAAGGTACTCCAGGTTTTACGGGCAGTTACATTGATACTTTTAACCCCTTTTCCTTTAGGAGTCTCCATTGGACCTTTGAACAAAACGCCGTTTGTTTCTACGCTAATCTTGGCCTCGGGTGTCATACCAGTGCTAAAACCGGCATCATAAAACTTTTTACCCATGTCAATGTACTCATAGTTCAAGGGTACACCGGCAGCATCAAAAATTCGAATTACCGCGTCCATAATTTCAGGACCGATTCCATCACCTTTTGCAACAGAGATTTTTACTGGATTCATTCAGATTGAGGTTAATACTTACAAATTTTGAAAGTCCCGCAAAAGTAGAAATAATGCAAGCCGCCACCAAGCAGGACTAGTAAAATATTGCTAATTTTGAATACATGGATATTCGCCAGCTTTTCAGGCTAAATCAAGCCCAGACAACGCATTTTCCGCTCATGTTACAGATGGACCGCGCCGAAAAATGCTCAATTTATGACAATTCAGGAAAGTCGTATCTGGATTTAATTTCCGGAATTTCTGTTAGCCATTTGGGACATGGGAATGAAAACGTAAAAAATGCAATCATCGACCAAGTTAATAAACACATGCATTTGATGGTGTATGGCGAATATATTCAGGCACCACAACTTAAACTCAGCACCAAATTGGCAAGTCTCTTGCCTCCTACATTAAACTGTAGCTATTTGGTGAATTCAGGTGCTGAGGCAACAGATGGTGCATTAAAATTAGCCAAACGAATTACAGGAAGGAGCAAAATCATTGCGAATAAAAACGCCTACCACGGAAGCACCCACGCGGCATTAAGCCTAAATTCAGATGAATATTATAAAAATGCGTTTAGACCACTTCTGCCCGATGTTCATTTTATTCATTTTAACAACTTGGAGGACCTGGATCAAATAGATAGCAATACCGCTTGTGTGGTTACGGAAGTTATCCAAGGGGAAGCGGGCTATATAGCAGCTCAACACGAATTTTTAGTTGAGCTTCGCAAAAGATGCACAGAAACAGGTACACTTCTCATTTTTGATGAAATTCAAAGTGGAATGGGAAAAACCGGTAAACTCTTCGCTTTTGAACACTACGGAGTAGTTCCCGATATCCTATTGCTTGGTAAGGCACTTGGTGCAGGGATGCCAATTGGCGCATTCATCAGCTCAACCGAGAACATGCATCAACTTGCTGATGCGCCAATCCTTGGTCACATAACAACATTTGGCGGACACCCGGTAATTGCAGCAGCAGCACTAGCCGGAATTGAAGAACTGGAACGATTGGATATTTTAAATCAAGTTGCGGAAAAAGAACAATTGTTCAGAAAACGCCTAATTCATCCAGCCATTCAAGCCATTAGCGGAAAAGGGTTGATGCTGGGCTTGCAGTTAGATTCATTTGAAAATACATTGAAGGTATTACAAATGGCTATGCAAAAAGGAGTATTGAGCGATTGGTTTCTGTTTGCATCCAACAAAATAAGAATAGCCCCGCCCTTAATCATTACGGAAGACGAAATTGAATTTGCTTGTAAAACCCTACTTGAATGCCTGAATGAGGTTTATGGAAACTAAAATCTACAATAAACAATAACAAAAAAGCCACCTGAATCATCAAGTGGCTTTTTCTTTATCCAACGAATAAAAGCTATTTTAACGAGGCCAGTTCAACTGGAGCTTTTTGAACTTCAGCAGGAACCTCACCAGTTAATGCATTCAAAAACTTAACTATTGAAGCAACTTCTGCATCAGTCAAATCTTTACCCAATTGGGCTTTACCCATTACTTTTACGGCCTTTTCCAACTCAGCCACTGAGCCATCGTGGAAATAAGGAGCAGTTTTAGCAATGTTGCGCAAAGAAGGAACCTTGAATACATCTTTATCGGATTCTTACTTAGTCAAATCCATTTTTCCATGGTCTTTGTCTGAACTTCCGGTTAACGGATGGTAATCATTCACCAAACCAAACTTCATGAACTTATCACCACCTAATAAAGCACCAGAGTGACAAGCTGTACAACCTGCGTTGATGAAACTCTTCAAACCTTCTTTTTCTTCAGTATTCAATGCAGTCAAATCTCCTTTCAAATACGAATCAAAGCGAGAAGGAGTAATCAGTTTTCGCTCGAATGCCCCAATGGCTTTAGTCATATTGTCGTAAGTGACCGGATCTTTATCATTTGGGAAAGCAGCAGCAAACATATTTTGATATTCTTTAACCGCTTTCAAACGATCAACACATACTTTTTTACTTGGCAAAGCCATTTCTACAGGATTCAAAACAGGACCACCTGCTTGCTCTTCAACGTCCTTTGCACGACCATCCCAAAATTGGGCTAAATGCAATGCAGCGTTTAATGTAGTAGGAGAATTACGTCCTCCCCTTCCACCGTTATCGCCTTTAGAGGTTGGCTCATTATCTACACCATAAGTTGCAAGGTTATGGCATGAATTGCAGCTGTTATTTCCGGTTTTGGAAAGACGGGTATCAAAATACAAATAGTGACCAAGTTTTACTTTCTCTTCAGAAATCGGATTCTCAGGATTTTCGGCGCTTGTTGGCAAAGCCTGAAACAAACCCTGGGCTTGGGCAAGCAATTCCTGATCAGCTTTTCCGTCATCGGCTTTAACTTCCTGCTTGGGCTCATTACCGCCTGAGCAAGACATCCAAAATGTGATGCCGACAAGACCTGCTAAAATGAGTGTCTTTTTCATAGTGTTAAATAATTACAAAGGTTTTACAAAGAGACAAAACAGAATCGAAATTGTTCAGAATAGTTCGTTCAATTTTTTCTATTGCCTGATAAATACCCTCAATGACTTGGGTGCCATTGTAACGGGTGTCGGTAGTCTCGTGTAATCAATAGCATTCTCGCGCGACTCACGATTCTCATCAAGTATCAATTTCCAATTGCCTTTTGGCATTTTTCCTGAAAACTCCAATGGACTTGCATCCGAATTCAATACCACCAACAGACTGTCGTCAATTACATAAGCCAAGGAAGTCTTTCGGCCCAAATCAATAAACTTAATATCCGGTTTTCCGGATTCAGCTTTAAACGACTTCAACCCAAACAATACCTCTTTCCTAAACCGCATCAAATCGCGCCAAAACAACTGCATGCCTTTGTAATCCGCATTTTCGTATGGTTGATTAGTCGATTTTCCGTTAGGCTTTCCAATCAAATCCCAGATAAACCAATTTGCTGCGCGCATATTGTACGTGTCGCGTTTACCATGAAAATAGATTTTACCGGAAGGGATCTCCTTTTCAGTTTCTTTGAGTTCTGCCATCCCTTTACTCCGCATAAATTCTGAACCGCCATGTAGCACAATAGGACCCGGAGTAGTGAATAACAAAGTAGCTGCAATTTTATATGCACCTTCATCTACACCAAATCTGCCATCCCAATTACTCAAACCAAATTGGTCTGCAAGGGCGAAATTATCATGTATATCCAGGTAGTTAATTCCGCTATTAATCGTCTTTTGAGTTGGAAAATCGCAAGCCAATGCCCTCTTTACATCTTCAAATTGAGCTGCATTTCCACCTGCCCAACCTCTGTCTAATGCAGGGTCTTTAAGCTCAAAAACCGGGCCTTTGTAGGTATTACGAGTATCATCATTAAAATAACAAATGGGAGCATCCTCTTTGTACCAATACCAATCCGGATTGCGGTTATAATTAGGATCGTTACTATCAATCCAAGGCTCACCGTAAATGATAATATCCTCAGGTAATTCTGATTTAAGGCGAAGAAGAGTTTGCTGATCTGTTTGACCTGCCAAATCAATTCTGAAACCATCAATTCCAAATTCATTGATAAAATGCTTACACTGATCAATTATCCAACGTTGAACCATGTAACGATTTTCACTTTTGGTTTCATTACCGTAGGCTCCAATATGTTCAAGGTTTTTGGTTCGGTAATAGTATTGCTTATCCAAGGCATTGAAATGAAACAAATAGTTCCTTCCATCCATATTTTCTGCAGTGTGATTGAAAACAAAATCTACAATTACTGCTATTCCTTTTTTATGGAAAGCCTCAACCAAATCGCGGAACTGCTCGCGTTCATCGCCAGGATTAGTAGCTTTCCTTCTGTACCTGGTTTCAATAGCAAAACTGTGCGAAGTTCGGTATCCCCAATCGTAATTTTCAAGTGCTACACCTTGTTCACGCATCCAAGCATCCTTTGAAAAAGCGCGTTCCCATTCATCTTGCGGCCAATGGAGCATTTCCTGAACAGGCATCAAATGAACAGTGTTTACTCCATTTTCAACCAGGTAATCAAAGCCAATTTTCTCACCCCTAGTATTCTTCAAACCAGATACAACCATGCCCGAAATAGTGCCTCGCAAATCATCGCCAATTGGAAGCAAATCGGTGAAATCCTGAACATGGACTTCATAGGCAATAACATTCTCAAGTTTTGGTCGGCCATTTGCCAAAGGAGCTGCAGGCTTGGTTTTTCTGGCCACCATGCATTTTCCAAAACTATCATCACTTACTCGAGCATAGGGGTCGCTGATATGAACCGGATGGGTTTCAAAAAAAGAATTTCCAGGGTCTGAAAATCCATGTACGGTAAAGTCGTACCAGGTTCCATGCAAATCACCTTTTGCGATATATTCCCAAACACCCTGTTCATCAATTTTCATGGAAATTACATCCGAAGCCTCTTTGCTGTCTTTATCTTTATAAAGGTATAATTTAACCCCTGTGGCACGTGGCGAAAAAACCCGAAAGCTGGTTTGCTTTCCATCAGGAGAAACTTCGGCCCCCAAAACCTTATCCGATTTCAATTTGCTGAACCAAGGCTCGAAACTTACTAAACATTTCAGTTTGTTGGAAGGCTGCTCCAAATAATAAACCCGACGCTTATCAACAGGATTCTTAGCCTGAAGGTAGCAATGAATGGAATTAGAACCTGCGCTTGAAGGCTCAACCTTAGCAATTGGGATTCGCTTTCCGAAAGCATCCTTCAATACAAAAGAACCTGGACCAGGAATTCTTGGTTTGGCTTGATTTAAGCCACGAATCCAAACTTCTATGCGACCGTCACTTTCAAATCCGGCTTCCAAAGCGAGTGGCTCAATACCTTTCATAAAGATTAAATTTCCACCATCAACATTACTCGCATCCTTTGGAGGATCGAGCCATTTTCCATCACCAATTCTAAATTTAAAACCTGAGCCCGGAGAAACAACTGCAAATTCCTTGTTTTTCAAACCTACACTCCACACTCCCGCATTAACCCTGCTAAGTTCCCAACGTTTATCTGCTAAGTCTTGACTCCAATTCCTAAACTGTCCGGTTACTACAACTTTTTCAGGTAGATTTTCCTGATACACCGATTCGGAAAAAACAAAATACAGACTGTCTTTCCGAACAGCATAACCTTGAATAAGCTCGCCTGAACTAAATTGTGCAGTTGAAAGAAATGGCAATAATCCACCTATAAATAAAAGAATTTTAACACGAATTCGATTTGGCATATCCTTTGGGTTTATACTACTTGATTTATCTAAGCATAAGAGGTCAAGTGAGGGCAATGTACGAAAATCAGGAGACTTCGAGGCGGTAGATGATCAAAGATTTGTATCAAAATAAGAAAACATGTTACCATTTTGGGAAACCCGCATCTTGTTGGTGGAAACCAACGAAACAACAATTCGCCTGATAGAAAAAACCTTATCAGAAAGCAGAATTCCACATTTTCTAAGGTGGGTAAGAAACCAGAAAGACTTGGAATTTGAACTCAGGTTTAACCAACCTGATATTTTAATTACAGGAAGGAATATGCAAGGATTTGATGCCATGGATATTATTCGTGAGGTAAAAAAAGCTAATCTTTCCATTACCACTTTGGTTATTGCAGGAGACCGAAATCAGGAAAAAGACATTCCCTTGGCATTAGCTGGTGTCTATGAAATATTTCCCATAAATGAGCTCAAATACCTGGTAAAAGAAATTGGCTTTTTAGCCGATCAAATTCGGGAAACAAAACTGCAGGCGTGAGAATAAATTGCATCGTTAATTGATGCCACTGCAAGCCGATTCAACTTTTTTCAATCCGAAAATAAACACTAAGCTGGCAACCTAATAAATTGATAAGTTGACACTTAGGTTGAAAACCGGAGTTTTGTTGCTGAAAGGAATTAAACCTTTCTTTGTAACAGGGGTCAAAGCTTTAAAATCCGGTTGATGGAATTAAGTGCCGAACAGGAAAAAGAACTGTTGAATCGCTTCAACACAGGTGATGACCCGGAACGGGTTTTCACTGAATTGCTTGGACATTTCCAAAAGCGTGTCTATTGGCATATTCGTCGGATTGTAATCAACCATGAAGATGCGGATGATGTGCTGCAAAATACATTCATACGTATCTGGGAAAAGCTGGGTTCCTTTCGTGGTGAAAGCCGATTATACACCTGGATTTTCCGTATTGCTACAAACGAGGCATTGAGCTTTCTGCAAAAGAAGCAAAATCGGATGAGCATTTCCATGGATGAGCTGCAAGAACAATTGGGTGATTCATTGAAAGCGAGTGCCTATTTCAATGGAAATAGAACTGAGCTCGTCCTTCAACAAGCTATTCTCAGTCTTCCCGAAAAACAACGCCTGGTTTTTAACATGAAGTATTACGAGGGTTTGAAATACGAAGAAATGGAAGAAATTCTTGGAACCTCGGTAGGAGCCTTAAAGGCCTCATACCACTTGGCGAGCAAAAAAATTGAAGAATTTGTAAAGCGGACATTAAACTCTTGAGCATCAAACAAGTCAAAGAATCAATGGAAACCAACAAGGAAATAGAAGCTGATAAATTTCTAAGGTCACTCGATACGCAAGGAGGCTTCGAAGTGCCAGTTGATTATTTTGAAGCCAACACCAAACGACTTTCGGCCTTTCTTAGAAAAGAAGGTCCTGAGCTTCCGGAAAGCATTGGTGGATTTCAGGTTCCGGAAAATTATTTTGAAAATTTAAGGCCCACAATTCCTGTAAAAAAAGGTCGGATTGTTCGCTTTAGGCCTTTGTTTAATGTTGCTGCCAGCTTTCTTCTTATTGGCTTTACAGGATTCTTGTTGATTCGTTCAAATCAAACTGGCTCTTCCAAACAAAGTGAGCTAAGCAGCCTTAGTCAGGAGGAAATAATTAATCACCTCGAAACTCAGGAGTTCAGTGCTGATTTGCTTTGTGAGGCAGGATGGTGCAATGAGTTTCAACTGTTGGAAAATGAAGATAAAGAATTGAATCCTTTACTGGATGGGGTATCTGAAGAAGATTTAACTGAATTAATCAATGGATAAAAAACATGTTATGAAAAGAATAATTGGATTAAGCTTTTTGCTGATAGTGATGAGTCAAGTAGTCATCGCCCAGGGACCTGCACGAGAGCGAATTGAAACCATGAAAGTTGGATTTATTACTAAAAAACTCCAGCTTACAACCGAAGAAGCACAGCGTTTTTGGCCGGTTTACAACAAGTTTTCAGACGAAATGGAAAAGCTGAAAAAAAATGCAAAAACCACACTTATTGATGAATTGGGGAGTCCTGCCGCAATGAGCGACCAGGAGGCCGATAAGGCTTTGCAGGAGATGCTTCAATTCAAACAAAACGAAGCCGAACTGATGAAAAAATATGTGGCGGAATTTAAGAAAGTACTACCTGTGCAGAAAGTGGTAATGCTTTTCAAGGCTGAACTCGACTTTAAAAAAGAGTTACTTCGCCAATTGCGCGATAAAAGAAACTAAACAGGTTATTTGGAAAGAAATTTTACGCAATAAGAAGCCTATGTCAGGTGTTGGTATGACATCTGTCATAGGCTGCGTTTATTCTGGCTTCTACCTTTGAACGCATGAACAAAGAAACCAAATTTGTTAGCGCCGACGAAGCCGTGAAGCACATTGTTTCGCATAGTCGTGTGTTTATTCACGGTAGCGCTGCAACCCCACTCCAACTTGTTAAAGCTTTGCTGAACCGGAAATCAGAATTAAAAGACGTAGAACTGGTAAGCATATCAACCCTTGGAATTGATTTAAATGATGAAACCTTGGGAGATCATTTTTACATCAATTCCCTTTTTGTTTCTGAATCGGTGAGAAAAGCGGTAAATGCTGACCGTGGAGATTATGTTCCCGTATTCCTTTCAGAAATTCCAAAACTGTTTAACGATGGTTTTCTACCACTGGATGTAGCCTTGTTACACGTATCCACTCCTGATAAGCATGGGTATGTGAGCTTGGGAACTTCCATAGACGTTGCACGTGCAGCGGTTACACAGGCTAAAATCATTATTGCACAAATCAACCCCAATATGCCGCGTACCCATGGCGATGCATTTATTCCTCTTTCCATGATTGATTATGCCGTAGAGGTAAATGATAATCTTCCGGAAGTTTTTTATGGAGAAGGGTCTGATGAAGCTTGCGCCATGATTGGAAGAAATGTTGCAGCTTTGGTTGAAGACGGAGCAACTCTTCAAATGGGTATTGGCACAATTCCAGACAATGTGCTAAAAAATCTTGGCTCTCACCGAAATCTAGGAATCCATACCGAAATGTTCTCCGATGGAGTAATTCCACTTATTAAATCAGGAGTAATCAACAATTCCATGAAGAAAATCGTAAATGGATATTGTGTAACCGGTTTCCTCATTGGCAGTAAAAAATTGTACGATTTTGTTGACGACAACCCCATTGTAAAATGCCTGGACATCAGCTATGTGAACGACCCACGCGTGATTAGTCTGAATAGCAAAGTAACCGCCATCAATAGCGCCATTGAAATTGACCTTACCGGACAGGTTTGCGCTGACTCGATTGGCACTTACCAATACTCCGGAATTGGCGGTCAAATGGACTTTATTCGTGGTGCGGCTTTATCAGAAGGTGGTAAACCCATTATTGCCCTTCCTTCAAGAACTGCAAAAGGATTATCTCGCATTGTTCCTTACATCAAACAAGGTGGTGGTGTAGTTACTACACGTGGACATATACATTGGGTGGTAACCGAATACGGTGCTGTAAACCTTTATGGTAAAAACATGGAGCAACGCGCTAGGATGCTTGCCAGTATTGCACATCCAGAAGACCGTGAATCTTTGGAAAAGGCTGCGTTTGAACGATTTGGTAGAATTTAAAAACAAAAAAGCCGCGAGAATTTTCGCGGCTTTTTTGTTAATTCCTTAAATCTTTCACCATCAGGAAATCATCGCAAACTGTTTTACCTAACTGAAATTTCCGGGTGGAATGTTTCTTAAATCCGAACTGTTCATAGAAGGAAATGGCTCGCGTATTTTCTTGCCAAACCCCAAGATACAACCAGGAATATCCATTTCTTACCGCCTCATGAATGACATATTGCATTAAGGCAGCACCCACTTTTCTTCCTTTAAATGCCTGGCGAACATAAATCTTTTCAATTTCAAGTATACGTCCGGTTAAGCCTTCAACCTCCACATCCTTAATTAATTTCACATAGCCTGCGTCCTCGTAATCGTAATAAGCTACTGCATATTGTACATCCGGTTTCCGAAGATTGTACCTAATTTGATCCAACTGATAGGTTTCCGAAATATACTTCTCCAAATCAGACGCAGGATGGTAAGGTGAAAACGCCTCCTCAAAGGTCTTTGCTCCCAATTCAGAAAGCAAAGCCACGTGCTTCTCAGCACAGGTTATTAGCTTAACATGTCCGCTATGACTGCTCATTCCCAGGTTCTCTTTGCAAAATTCAATTAACGGCGGCCGCCATTCATCAGTTGCATTAAATTCTGACGAGCTGCTATGAAATCAGGATATTCTTTTAATGCCATTTCAAAATACTTTTTGGCACCCGGCAAATCACGTTTTTGTGCAACCATGTAAGCCTTCAAATTGTAAACAGCTGCGCGAATTGGAATCTTTTGCTTTTGTGTTTCACTAATCATAAAGTCAACACTATCCATGGAATTGACCATTTTGGATTCCAAATCCTTAACCGTTTTTTCAGAAAGCTCAAATTGCTCGGTTCCAAACTGATAAGCTGCGATTTGATACAAATAGCCCAATTTCTGAGTTTTGGCGTACAGCTTATTATAAACGTCCATTTCCTCCTCGATTCTGCCACCTTGTTGAGCTAGCAAAGCTTTCACCTGTAGGTACTTCTCATCATCAGGATGGCGCTTCAAGGCCAGCTCATTGTAATAATTGGCTGATTCAAAGTTCCGGACTGCAATGTACAATTCAGGTAATGTATCTAAATAAAGAGTCTGATTGCTATCGGCTTGAAGAATTACCTGGGCTGCTGTAATTGCAGTTTGGTAATCTTTAATTTCCATAGCCTTGCTATATAATTGCTTGAAATCGGTCTGCGGAGCCTGATTACAGGCAAACAAAATACTGAGCCCCAGTGCTCCCAAAAATTTGTTCATATGTTGTTGATAAGCGGTCTAAGATAAGAAGTGTTTCTGAAAATCAGAAAAAGCTTCCGCACATTCTTTTAATGTTTGCTTAACCGCCTTGAATTCAAGGCCTAAAGTACTCTTGATTCGGGAATTTGAATAATACGATTTTGTCTGCGCACTTCGGGCTGTTTCTTTTGTTAATGGCAAGCCTTTGTTACTAAAGAGTCGTTTTAAAGCATATAGGCGCCAGGCAATTTCGCCCAAAAGTGGTGTAACATGAATATGGGGAGGCTTATTTCCAAACAATTTTGCCAATTCATTAAACAGCTCCCTATTCTCAATACTTTCACTTACAAGCACATAACGCTTGCCAAAATGCCCTTCCCGTGTTAACCGAACCATACATTGGGCCAAATCCTCCACATCTATATAGCCATTTACACCAAGCGTATAAAAAGGCATGCCTTTACTACCGGCTTCAATCAAACTTAAAGAGCCTTTTCTAAAATCGCCAACACCCAAAATTACACCAGGATTTACAACAACTACCTGAAGTCCTTCTTCTTTACCGCGCCATACCTCCATTTCTGCCCTATACTTTGAAATGGCATATTGGCTATTCAATTTGCTGTCTTCCCATTGGCTATTTTCATCCAGGGTATCGCCGCTGCGTTTTCTTCCCAAAGCCGCAATTGAGCTGGTATGACAAAAGGTTTTTATCCCTTTGTCGATTGCACAATTTACCAAATTGGCTGTTCCCTGAATATTTACCCGATGCATGTGAGCAGCATCTTTGGATGAAAAACTTACAACAGCAGCACAATGAAAAATGGAGCTAATCCCAGTCAATGCCTCTTCCAAAGAAGGCACATCCAACACATCGGCTTCAGCCCAATGTAGGAGTTTTTCGTTTCGGAAATCAGAATTCCGACCAAAATAATGCTTAAAAATGAATTCAAATTCTTTCAAATCTGAACTTGACCGTCGGAAAGCTCTGACTGTCAGACCCTGCTTTATCAAGGTACATACTACATGTGCTCCCAGAAATCCGGTTGCTCCGCTTACTGCTATCAAAACTGTGGAAATGTTGATTGGATGACGGGCTAAATTAGAGAGTTTTGAACAATAAACCTTAGAACTTTTCTCCGCATGATTGCTGAAATTCTTCAACCTGTAAATGAAACGCTCCAAAACCGCATCCAAAATCATGCGAGTCCTAAAAGCCTTTACTACCAAACCCGCTTCCTTAAGGAGGACGAGCCCATTGGAACAAACTTCTCTTTGGCGATTTTAGGAATACCTGAAGACCGAGCAAGCGATGAACTCATGGGCTGCTCTGAAGCTCCAGACAGAATTCGTCATTCCCTTTACCGATTGATTAAGCCGCGCTTTGATATCCAACTGATTGACTTGGGCAACATACGCCGTGGTGCATCTGTTACCGACACTTATGTTGCTGTTAGAACGGTATTAAATGAACTTCTCAAAGCTAAAATTCCTTTGCTCATTTTGGGCGGTAGCGATGATTTAATCACGGCTCATTTCCAGGCCTACAAAGGGGTTTCAACCAATCTACATCTGGTGACAGTTGATTCAAAAATCAACATGCAAATGGATAATTCCCAAGGAAAGCCCGGATACATCCCTCAAATCATTCAAACCGAATCACCCGCCTTATTCTCCATTACTCAGGCAGGTTATCAAGGTTATTTTGTTGAACCTGAAACTTATGATGCATTTGAACGGATGAACTTTGATTTAATTAGGTTGGGAGCTCTCAGAGGTGCACTCATTTCAGATTTGGAGCCCTATTGCCGGAATGCCGATATGCTAAGTTTTTCCATGAATGCTATTCGGGCTGCCGATGCTCCAGGTCAATTTCAGGCTTCTCCAAACGGATTTAGCGGAGAAGAAGCATGTCAAATTGCACGGTATGCCGGCATCAGCAACGATTTAAGCAGCTTTGGTATTTACAACCTTCTACCAGCCTTAGACCGCGAAGGCGTAACCAGTGAATTGGCTGCTCAAATGGCTTGGTACTTTATTGAAGGATATTGCAACCGCAAACAGGAATACCCTGTTAAAGAAAGTTTAGATTATACGATTTATAGAACCACATCCCGATTTGGCGATGAGGAACTGGTATTCTACAAAAGCAACTTAAGCAACCGCTGGTGGATGGAGGTGCCATACCCAAAAGAACGAACAAGTCAGGAAGGAAAATTCATGGTTCCTTGTTCTTACAAGGATTATCAACAAGCCTTAAATGATGAAATTCCCGACCGCTGGATGAAAACCTACCAAAAACTGCTTTGATGACCCATCAAAACACTTTTGAAAAATTGTTCTGGCCTTTGGTAATCCTGCTTCATTTGGCAGCATTCCTTCAAGCCTGGCACAGCGGAGGAATTTACCTCGTAGATTCTAAAGATTACCTAAGTCAAGCCTACAATTTTAAAACCAACTGGAGTTTATATGCGGCTCCTTTTGATGAGCCTATTCGACCGGATTTTTACAGCTTTCGCCCTCCATTGTATGCCTGGTTTATACTAGCCATCAAAGGGATAATCAATAGTGATTATGCTGTTTTGGCGGTTCAAAGCCTGCTTAGTTTGTATACCCTATTTTCGGTAAAAAAAATGGCTGAACGCTTTGGTGTATCTGCAACGGCGTCTTCAATTGGCATCTTACTCATACTTCTTTTTTACCCCTCTCATCTCATCCATTGCAATTTTGTAATGAGCGATATCCTGTTTCAGTTCTTATGCTGGCAGGCATTCAGAGCATCATGGCTTTCCATTGAGACGCCTAGCATAAAAAACACTTCCCTTGCAGCCCTGTTTTTTGCCTTGGCAATGCTTACAAAACCTGTTGCTTTTTTATTGGGCTTTAGTATTGCTTTGGGTTTGTTGATTTACTATTTCCGAAAATTCAGCATCAAGCTCCTTATTCCTTTTTTGATTTTGCCTGGTATCTACCATGGTATGTGCAGCTGGAACCAAAAGGTTACGGGGTATTACCATTACAGTTCAGTGGGACCATTTTTTGTTTTGAAATACATGGCAAAGTACACCAATGCTCAGGTTTATGGTGAAGATTGGGCGGATAGAACCCAGGACAGCATAATGCAGATTGCCGACAAGCAGCCAACTTTCGAAGGACGGTGCAAGGTGATGAATGAGGCAGGTTTGCATTTTATCAAACAAAATATTCCGGTATTTATTGGCTTCAACATCAAAGGTTGGCTTGCCTTTATGATTGATCCCGGAAGATTTGATTGGGTTCATTTTTTAAATCTGAATGAAGAAGGATTTCCCGGCCTTTATCATTTGCTAAACACAAAAGGTTGGCTGAATGGCATACTTGAATTTTTAAAACAAGCTCCTATCCTATTGCTTTCCATACTTGGATTAAGTTTGATTTGGAACCTACTCATATCCGGGGTTCTATTTTGGTTCTTGTTTAATCGCCAATTGCCGATTTGGTTAAGATTGCTTGCCTTCTTGTTCTTGGCATACATTATAGGTTCAACCGGTGTACTTGGCTTGGCTAGGTACAGAATTGCAGTTGCTCCAATACTTTGGTTTGCGTTTCTAATTGGATTGAACACTGTTTTTTTTCGCAAAAAGCATGGCTGAATTGGAAATTTCAGAGCCTTACTCTCCGCTTGAAACATTCTCACTTCCGGAATGGGAGCCATTTGGATTGAAAGTGGAGTTAAAACGTGAAGACCTTTCACATCCATTCATTTCGGGCAACAAATGGCGGAAATTAAAATACCCACTTATTGAAGCTTCCAAATTGGGAAAAACCAAACTGCTTACTTTTGGTGGTCCCTGGAGTAATCATATTCTTGCCACGGCCGCAGCTGGTGCAAAATACGGTTTCAAAACAACCGGAATCATTCGTGGGGAACCCATTACTAATCCGGTTTTGAATCTGGCCCAACTTTTTGGAATGAAACTTCATTTTTGCAGTCGCGAAGCATATAAAAACAAAGAGCAATTGGCTAGCCAATACCTGAGTGAAAATGATTACCTCATTCCGGAGGGAGGTGATTGTTTAGCAGGAGAAAAGGGGGCTGGAGAAGTGCTTCAACAACTGCCAAACAACATTCACTTGTGTTGCTCGGTAGGAACCGGAAGCACATTTAGCGGGCTTTTGAAAGCTGCAGTAAATCAACAGCGAACAATTCACTTTCATGGATTTGCTGTATTAAAAGGAGCAGACTATTTGCTACCGCGATTTGAATCAGCCAACCATACTGATTTTTCCTTCCATACCGATTCTCATTTTGGAGGTTACGCAAAAACGAATCCAGAGTTACTCAACTTCATTGCCCAAGTTGCTTCTCAAACAGGGGTTTTAGTTGATCAGGTTTATGAAGGTAAAATGCTGCTTCGTTTGCACAAACTCATCACAGAGGGCTATTTCAAACCGGGAACCCATATTGTAATTCTTCACAATGGCGGATTGAGTGGCTTATTGGGATTAAGCAATAGCTAATCAAACAAACTTAGCTGGAAGTTGGCTTTATAGTTCAAGCATCAATTTCAATTCATCGAAGTATAAAAAA
>JAKLJI010000012.1:82263-112608 GCA_023151275.1 Bacteroidia bacterium
TGGCCCGGGCCGTCTCCTTCACAATTAACTTCTCAGCTTATTGATGCATTTTAGACAATTCAGCTTGGTTAATATTCACCACATATTTTGCTCTCAATTCCTTTACCCACAAATCCATCAAGTATTCTTGATAATCTGAGGTAACCATGCCTTTGGCTTCTTTTAACTCTTTAGGCTCGGCAGGAATTACTCCTTCTACAACATAAAACTTGTGTGAACCATCTTCCGATTTAATGTCTACCACTCCTTTGTTGCTCCACAACTTACCGGCTGTAGGATCATTTTGCTCTGCGCGCACAATGCGACCGCTAATAGCACCGGTTACCTTCTTGTTCAACTTGGCGAATACCTCGTTCTCATTCTTTCCAGCATTAAACAACTTAACAGCTGCTTGCTTGGTTTTTGCATCCATACAAGTATAAATGCGATACAACAAACGCTCTTTCCACATGTAATTTCCGCGATGAGTTCTATGGTATTCTTCCAAACCAGCTGTATCCGTTAATGCCTTGCCCCAAACCATACGGTCGGTTAAATCAAACAACAATATTCCATCGTGGTATTCGGTCATAACGTTTCTAAATTCTTCATACTTCTTCTCCAAAACGCTTTCTTCATATGCAAGGCATTTCTCACTTGCCCAATCATTGAATTGGGCTCTGCCCAATACTTGCGGATTACCTTTACCTGTTCCTTTTTGATTCAACTCCAAGTAAGAAGCAAACTCGCGTGCACCATGCTTTCTAGTTCCAATAGTAAACAGGGTTTGGTCTACTACTTTGCTGCTATCGTATTTCCAATTTCCTTTTACAAAATTGCTATCCAGTTTTGAGAGAAATGCATTTAGAGCCAACTCGTTTACTTTGAAACGCTCTTCTTTCTTAACGCGTGCAATTACCGCCGCTTTTGAACCTTCAGAGCGTGAATCGCGGGTAACTTTATTCTTGATAATATCCTGAACATCTTTGTATTCACCCAATGGACGCTTATCTACATAGCGAACAATATGCCATCCGAAATCGGTCTGAAAAGGCTGAGCAGTTTCTCCCGGTTTCAAGCCAAAACAGATATCCTTGAACTTATCCGGATAACCACTTAAGCTGGCCATCCAACTCATGTTTCCTTTGTTACCTCTGCTGCCTTCATCCTGAGAATACTTTTCAGCCAATTCTTCGAATGACTCTCCTTTTTGCAAACGCTGATAAATCGAATCAATTTGCAAGCGGGCATCCTTCAACGATTCAACCTCTGCCCCGTAATTGGTTCTAATCATAATATGCTGAACTTTCACTTCTCCGCGAGCAGCACGCTTATCGTTTAATACCATAATATGGTAGCCAAACTGGGTTCTGAAAGGTTGCGAAATATCGCCTTTGTTTAGGCGGTAAGCCACATTTTCAAACGGATAAACCATTTGGAATACAGTAAACCATCCTAGTTTTCCGAAATTTTTCTTTGCTGATGGATCTTCGGAATGTTTCAATGCAAGGCTATCAAAGCTTTCCCCTTTTAATGCACGCTTACGCAAATCTATAATTCTGTTCCAGGCTGCAAGTGTATCTTCCGGAGAAGCATTCTGACTTAAGTTAATCAGAATATGCGAAGCATTCACCTCAGTCTTCATGCGCTCATAAGCTTCTGTCATCAACCCTTCTGTAACCTTTTTGTCGGTCATGTAAGGTGCGGCAAGCTGCTTGCGGTAACCGGCAAGTTCAGACTTGAATGCAGGGTTGGTGTCCAACTGCATTTTTACTGCTTCCTTTACCTTCAATTTGAAATTAATATACAAATTCAGGTAATCCGTTAATTCCTTCTCACTCGGCAATCCGGTTTCTTTGCGGTTTTTGTTCAATTGACGAAGAAACTCCGCTTTGTAAACCGTATCGTTACCATAAGTAAATACATAGGGATTACCTGCTTCAACCTGACTTTTTGCCGGTGCAGGTTTCTTGATAGCCTTCTGAGCCATGCTATCAAGAGCCAGTAGTGATCCCAATAAACCTAAGACAACTGTGCTTTTCCTCATCATATGGATGTTTGATTTTTTTTTAAGTGTTGCAAAAATAGAAAAATACCATGCTCTAGCAAGTCCTAAAGCCTATTGGACCAGCTTATTTATTCTAGCCCCTTTAAGCGATAAATTACGGGCTTTGAAGGACTTGCATCCGATTCAATAGGCGCAATCTGCAAATTAAGGAGGTAATCACCGTCTTGAATCTCATCGGGAACATAAATCATTTCGGTGATTGTGGCAAATTCACGCCTATCTCCTTCAAAAGCCCAAAAAGCTTTATGGGCCAACATTTTCCCATCATCTTTTTCAGGATCAACAGAAGGTAAATCAACCAAAACATGCCGTACACCAGCCTGCCTTAATCGCTCGCACAAAGCCGGTTCTATATAAGTTGGATATGCCCCTGAATAATTTTGCAATTTCTTTTCTAGCTTATTAGGACGACTTCTGATAATCAAAGCTTCAACACCTTCTAAATTGGGTAAATCTTTTGCACTTAAGTAGCGGTTTTGGCTTGATTCTTCCACAACAGGTAAACTAACCAAGCGAGCCATCAGCAAAAATTCTTGCAAGTGTTGATTTATGGTCAATCTTCCCGGACTAATATGCCCAATACACTCGGTATGTGTTCCGTTTCCATGTGGATTCAAAAAAATATTCTCGCAGTTTACCGGACTTCCCAAATCTACCGAGGCTATCCAATCCCCGGAGCGATAGGGTTCAATCTCCGGCCATTGAATACCAAAGGCATTGGGATTGTCTTTCCCCCTTTGCAGGGGAATAGAAAGGTCTAATGGCTCATTGCGGTCAACTTCATAAGTTTTCCCATTCCAGTCAATTCGTAGTTTCATCAATTCGCGTTTCGCAACAAATATTGGATATTGCAGGCAGAAATAAACACAAAAGCAACATGCGGGCTTACAACCAGAAACGATACTGGAAGATTTTCATCCTTTGTGCGGCTGCCTTAATTGGCGGTATTTCGCTGCTGTACACGCGTCATCTGGTTAAATCACTTGCCCAGCAGGAAGATAAAAAAATTAAGCTTTGGGCCAATGCAACCAAACAACTTATTAAGTCTGAGGGTGATATTAACTTCTTACTTAACATCATTGAAGACAATGAGACAATTCCGACCATTTTGGTGGATGATGAAGGGAATGTTGTAACCACTCGAAATCTTGACCCCAAGCGCGAAAAAGATACAGCCTACATAGCTTCGGTATTGGCGAATATGAAAGAGGAGCACGAGCCTATTCGTATTCTCTATGATGAGGCTCATAACCGCTACAACTACCTGTATTACGAAAATTCCAAACTGCTAAATGAGCTCAAAACCTATCCATTCATTCAGCTTTGTTTGATTGGATTCTTCGCAATCATGAGCTACTTAGCATTGAGCAGTAGCCGAAAAGCTGAGCAAAACCAGGTTTGGGTGGGTATGAGTAAAGAAACAGCCCATCAACTTGGAACTCCAATCTCATCGCTTCGGGAATGGCTTAATTTGCTGCGCGAAACTGAAAAAGAAAATCAGGAAGAAATTTTACAAGAGGTAGATTATGATATACGCAGGCTGGAATTAATTACCGAACGATTTTCAAAAATTGGCTCAGAACCTGTGCTCAAGGCAGAAAACCTGGATTTGGTTATCGACCATTCTTTGGGTTACCTGAAAAATAGAATTTCGAGTAAGGTTATTTTCGAGCTTAACATCGGAAAGCCAGGCAATTGGGCCATGGTAAATATTCCGCTATTTGATTGGGTTCTGGAGAATATTTGCAAGAATGCGGTAGATGCCATGGAAGGGAAAGGCAAACTTTCGATTTCAATCAACCACGATCACGAACATGTTTTTGTTGATATTAGTGATACCGGAAAAGGGATTCCAAAATCCAAATTCAAAACCATTTTCAAACCAGGGTTTACCACCAAAAAAAGAGGCTGGGGGTTGGGCTTATCGCTAGTAAAACGTATTGTACACGAATACCACAAAGGACAAATTTATGTCCGACATTCTGAACCCGGAAAAGGAACAACCTTCCGGATTGTACTCAAATCAATAAACTAATGGGAAGAATAATCGCCATTGATTACGGCACCAAACGAGTGGGTTTGGCAGCAACAGACCCCTCTCGGATAATTGCTTCAGCTTTAACAACGGTGCATGCAAAGGATGCACTTGCCTGGCTTGAAACTTATTGTAAAACTGAGGAAGTTGATGCATTCGTAATTGGCAAACCTCTTCGGCTTGATGGCTCCGATTCCGAATCCGCGGTACATGTTGAAAAATTTGTATCTTCGCTGGCTAACAGGTTCCCAACCAAGCCTATTCATAGGGTAGATGAACGCTTTACTTCCAAAATCGCCCAACGAAGTTTGCTTGAAATGGGCTTGAAGAAAAAAGACCGCCAAAACAAATCCAATGTTGACCAGTTAAGTGCTGTACTTATCCTTCAAACCTGGATGGAATCAAATCCCTGAACTAAAAAATGATTTTACCAATTGTTGCATACGGAGATCCCGTTCTTAGAAAAAAAGGTAGCAAAGTAGACGCCGACTATCCGGGTCTAGAAGCTCTCATCTTCAATATGTGGGAAACCATGTACGAAGCCCATGGCGTTGGGCTTGCAGCCCCGCAGGTTGGCCGCTCCATTAATTTGTTTATTATTGATACCGGTGCCTTTGACGACGAAAAAACCAGTGCCAGAAAACAGGTTTTTATCAATTCTGAAATTCTTGAAGAATCTGGTGAGGAATGGGAATATGAAGAGGGATGCCTTAGCATTCCGCATATCCGTGAAAATGTAAAACGCCTTTCCAAACTCAAAATACGTTACCAAAACGAAAAATTTGAAACGTTTGAGGAAGAATTTGATGGCCTCGCCGCTCGGGTAATTCAACACGAATTCGACCATTGTCAGGGATTAATGTTTGTTGATCATGTATCTCAGCTCAAAAAGCGCCTCCTTAAGAATAAGCTGCTCAATATTTCCAAAGGCGCTGTTCGGGTTGATTATAAAATGCGTTTCCCAATACGCTAATTGCATTTTTTCAAGCCATTAATCGACTAATTTGCTGAAAATGCAAAAAAATCTGACCATCAATTGCACCAACTAATTGGTTGGATTTTGTTAATTGCCAGTTCTTCGCAGTACAAAAAACTTAACTATGAGTAATCCAATGCTTTCTATTCCGGTGTTTCCTTCTTTGCACTACTACCTGCGCAATGCAGCAAGCAATATCAAAACACCAGACAGCATCTATATGCTGGAAAAGAAAAAAGATACTTACCGGGGAATTACCTACAAAGATGTCCTCGAACAGGTTAATGCAATTTCAGCATTTTTACTGAGTAAGGGATACAAACACCAAGACAATATTGCATTGATCATTGAAAATTGTCCTGAATACATCTGTTTTGATCAGGCATTGATGCAAATTGGATTGGTGAATGTTTCTATCTATCCTACGCTTAGTGAGTCGGAAGTTGAATACATCATCAACGATTCTGGCTCAAAAGCCATTTTAGTTGGAACGCCCTTTCTCCTCAAAAAGATTAATAAGATAAAGGCTAACTGCCCTACTTTGGAATGGGTAATTACGGCCTTCGAAACAGAAAATACCGGTCCTAATACAATCACCTACAATTCAATGATTGAAGCCGGTTCCCAAATCTATCCCGAACTAAAAAATCAAATTGAGCAACGTCTTGAACAGGTAACTCGCCAGGATTTGGCTTGCCTGCTTTATACATCCGGAACCACCGGAAAGCCGAAAGGTGCCATGCTTACCCACAATAACTTTATTACCAATGTGGAAATGGGCCTTGATTTAATGCCCATTGTAAGTAAAGAGTTTAGATTCCTTTCTTTTCTACCGCTTTGTCACGTGTATGAACGCACAGCCACCTATTATCTGGGAACCATTATTGGTACGGAAATGGCATTTGCGCAAAGTCTTGAATCCTTATCGAGCAATATTGTTGAGGTAAAACCAATGGCTATTCTCACAGTGCCTCGCCTTCTTGAGCGCATTGAAGAACGTGTACGTAAAAATGTAACTCAAAAAGGTGGTCTGAGCCTGAAAATATTCAATTGGGCCATTAAACAAGGTGAAACCGCTCGTCATAACCGTGAAGAGAATAGGTCTAATTCAATCTTCTTAAACCTAAAACTTGCCATTGCAGAAAAACTGGTATTCTCAAAAATTAAAGAGAAACTGGGTGGCCAAATGAAAATAATGATTTCCGGTGGTGGAGCTATGCCACAACACGTAGGTGAGTTCTTCGGAAACATTGGCGTGTTGGTTTGCGAAGGTTACGGCCTTACCGAAACTTCTCCGCTTGTTTCTGTAAACGAACCACATCGTCCAACATTTGGCACTGTTGGAAGAATTGGTAAAGGATGCGAAGTGGCCATTCAAAATCCGGATACCAAAGAAATCATTACCATCCAAACCAATACCAGCTTCGACCCGCGTTTTGAATCTCCTGAAGGAGAAATCCTTGTAAGAGGTCAAAATGTTATGAAAGGCTATTGGAACCTTCCAGAACAAACAGCTGAAGCAATCGATTCCGAAGGTTGGCTGCATACCGGAGACGTTGGTAAATTCCACAAAGGTTACCTCAAAATTACCGACCGCATCAAAAACATCCTTGTGAATTCATTCGGTAAGAATGTTTATCCAACGCCAATTGAAAATACCTACCTCAAATCAAACCGGGTTGAACAAATCTTCCTTATTGGCGACAAACAAGAATACCTAACTGCAATTGTTGTTCCCTCCAAAGAAGAATTGAAAGAGCAATTTGGTTTTAAAGACGATTTCTTCAATCAACCTGATGAGTTTATTAACGACGAAGCCGTTCGCAAATGGCTTGATCAGGATATGCACAAATACGCCAACGAGCTGGGCAAATTTGAACGCGTTAAACATTACATCATCAAACGTCGTCCTTTCAGCTTGGAAGCGGGAGAATTAACACCAACTCAAAAGGCTAAGCGCAAAGTGATTGAACAAAAATTTGCCGCCGAAATCAAAGGGATGTACCACGCAATAGTTGAATAGCTTTTGAAATCCAGCTATAGCCAAGGCTTTTGGCTATGGCAAGGTTAAGATGTAAATTTAGGAACTATGGCGATGGCTTTTGGCTATAGCTTTGGAGACTGAACGATATTTTTGTTGACTTTGCCTTAGCCAATCACAATTCTCATAGAGAATCATTTTACATTGTGGTTGCTAGGGCTATTTAAGCAATTGGTCGCTGTTTTTTAACATTCTACGCAACTTCCAGAAAAGTTGGGTCATTCTTCTTGCAATAGTTTAATTACAAGCTTATTCCGGTAAAACTTCAAACAGCATTAATACTTGAAGACTAAAGTGATAACAACATAGTTACTCGTCAAAGCGGTATTGTAACAAACAACTTGTCAGCCCACGGTCTTTCTTAGGGCTTATTCCTCAATCGGAACCAGCATAAATTCCTCTTTAACCAAGGTATCACCTGTCCCTAAGAAAATGGTGCTAAGGACCAGATTTTTGCCCTTCATGTCTAACTTATAAGTTTGCTCCACCGTAAACTTACCCTCTTCTTCCGTAAAGAAAGTCATCGTTTCCTTCTCTACCCAATCGGCATACCAGGCAATTGGTTTGCGAGTTGTACTGTTTCCTCCTACTCCAGCATCTTCAAAGCCAATGGGGAGTTTGGGATGTGAATAGGTAACGGCGTTGTATGCATCACTGGCATTGTCCCAAAGCAACATTTTGCCACGCTTATCGGCCTTTTCAACCACCACAGTGAAATTGCCATTGGCATCTGATTTAAGGCAAGAATACGACTGTATTTCCTTTGGTCCTGCAAGGGCATTGCGCAATACCCGCTCCTTGCAAGAAACTAAACTTAGTAAAAGAATTATTAAAACACCTAGTCTTTTCATATCAAAACAAATTAATCCGGTAAGTAGCACCTGCATACCATTGAAAATAAGAGGGCTTTAATCGCTCATCATCCGGATAGTCGTATGAATTTCCTGCATTTACGGCTTTTTCATAGGCCTCCAAATCTGTAGGAAACAGAATCATGCCATAGGCAAAATCACGCGCCCAGCTTTTATCCTGAAACTCATTATTGCCAGAGCCTCCGCCAATACCCGCCATCAAATGCAATCCCTTCCAAACTCGATACTCAGCGTTCATTTTATAAAAGAAACCGAATGAAGTATACACGCCATTCAAGCGGGAAACATTATTAAAACTCTGGCTGCCGTCTTTATAAAAATAGGAACTTACGATACTGGCATCCATAACACCAAATCGAGTGGTTACCCTTAACTTACTTTTTGGATTTCCAATAATTAGCCCAAAATCCAAAGGGGTGTACACATTGTAATGAATTTCCCGTCGCGCCCCCGACTTGAACCCAATTTCATACCCTCGGGTTTGCTGCGAAAAATACAAAGCAAATCCAATTTTTGAATCCCGCTCAATGTAATAACTCACACCAATCTCTGAACAAACTGGAAGTCCTAAACTGCTAAAACTCCCATCAACTGTGCTGGAATAATAATTTTCGTAACTACTCACAAAACGATTAAACCCGCCGGAGCGAAATCCCTGCAAACCTAAGCCTACCATAAGTTCCGCGCGCTGGGCAGCTACTTGGCCAAAACTTGCAAATACAAGAAGTACAACAATAAAAAACTTCTTCATGTTAACGCCCTCCTATAATAAATGCAGCTCCAAAATTTACAGAATTCTGCGGGTAAGCATAACTTGGTCCCACATTGATTTCATGTCTGAAATAATCAAAGCTATATGAACCTCTCAATCGCAAACGCTTCAAAAAAACATCCACATACAACGAGCCGCCTAGCGTTGTGTATTGGGATAAAACACCCCTTGTAACATTGGGATAAAAATCGGTCCACTTATCTGTCTCAGGATTATCATTGCTTTTCTTAAGCACTTTAAGTGTGCCCAAATTTGCTGGAGCGAACGCAACTCCAAGCCATGGCTTCAATTTTCTACCTACTGCAAAAGTCACAAAGTTGTTATGCCTTACTTTCACGCTAAACTCAGTATCCTGATTATTTTGATTCTTACCACTTCCGCTAATCACCAAGTGCTTGTTGTTCCAATTTCCAAAATAGTACCATTTGTTATCAAAGTACCCGAACTCAATTTCAACCCCATGGTTGAAATTACTCATTTCAAACTTTTCAGAGAAATTGGGATATGTTACATGGTTTAGGTAGTAAACTTCATTCCTTAAGTTTTTGAGGCCGCTGCTGAAGCTTCCAATTTGGTAACCCAGGCTAACATAGCCCTGACCACTGGCATCAACCAAAAACACAAAAAGGAAAAATAGAATTGGTATGCGTTTCATGTTAACGGCAAGTTTAACTTTTTGGCCACTAATTTTTAGTATTCCGGTTTCAAAAGTAATAATGACCTAAACAGGTCTGTAAACCATTTTTACATGTTCAATTCCTGCCTCATCAAAATGCTCACCATACTCCACAAATCCGTTTTTCTTGTACAGTCCTGCCGCTTGTATTTGGGCATGAAGGTAAACATCACCATTTTGATTGGGTAAATCAGCAAGTACAGCTTGAATCAAAGCAGTTGCAATTCCTTTTCCTCTAAAATTGGCGTCAACAGCAAAACGTTCCAATTTTATTCCTTTTTCGGTTTTCCTCCATCGAGCTGTACCAACAACTTGGTTGTTTATCAATGCCATAAAATGGACCGATTCTTCCTCAAACTCCCATTCCAGCTCTTCCGGACAGTTCTGTTCAATCACAAAAACCTGCTTCCTCAAAGCCCAGGCTTTCTCTAAATCAATGCGGTTATCAATCTTTTTAAGTAAGAGTTGATGTAAGGCTTCCATATTCAATTGGTCTAACTAAATGATACTGATTAAAATTAGCCTTCAATCTTATGCAAAAAAGTGTAAGTTTGCCCCATCATTTAACACCTGTGATATGACAAAAATAGCCGAACTTCTTGGCAGCAATGCCGATTCACTTCTTAATCACACCTGTAAAACTGTAAGCAAAGACCTTATTACCCTACCGGGTGGAGATTTTGTTGACCGTTCCTTTATCGGAGGCAACCGCAGCAATCAGGTTCTCAGAAGCCTTTCAGCCTTATACAACCACGGTCGCTTGGCGGGAACAGGCTACCTTTCTATCCTTCCGGTTGACCAGGGAATTGAACACAGTGCAGGTGCATCTTTCGCACCAAATCCAATTTATTTTGATCCTGAAAACATTGTAAAACTTGCTATTGAAGGCGGTTGTAATGCTGTAGCTTCTACATATGGCGTTCTGGCTTCAGTTTCAAGAAAATATGCTCACAAAATTCCTTTCATTGTGAAAATTAACCACAATGAATTCCTTTCTTATCCCAACAAATTCGACCAAATCATGTTCGGCTCTGTTGAAGAGGCCTGGAACATGGGAGCAACCGCAGTAGGTGCTACAATTTATTTTGGTTCTGATGAATCAACCCGTCAGATTCAGGAAGTTGCAGCAGCATTTGAGCGTGCCCACGAATTGGGAATGGCTACCATTCTTTGGTGCTACTTGCGCAATGGCGCATTCAAAAAGGATGGAGTTGATTATCATACCGCTGCAGACCTTACAGCTCAGGCGAATCACTTGGGTGTAACCATTCAGGCTGATATCATCAAGCAAAAACTTCCTACCAATAACGGTGGTTATACTGCGCTTAACTTTGGTAAAACTCACAATAAAGTGTACACCGAACTTTCTTCAAATCACCCAATTGACCTAACTCGTTACCAGGTTGCAAATTGCTACATGGGTCGTCAGGGATTAATCAACTCAGGTGGAGAATCCAAAGGAGCATCCGATCTTTCAGAGGCGGTTACAACTGCAGTTATTAACAAACGCGCTGGTGGTCAGGGCTTAATCCTTGGCCGCAAAGCCTTCCAAAAGCCAATGAACGAAGGTATTGAGCTTCTCAATACTGTTCAGGACGTTTACTTGGATAATAGCATTACCATCGCATAATCCTATTCATTTTGCAAAAAAGGGAGTGACCAAAAGTTGCTCCCTTTTTTGTTTTCAGCCAGCTAGTACTCTCCAATTCAGGGTGGTTAAAATTTGGCTTTCCTTTCCAAGCGAAAAAACTTAGTTTTACCGCCATTTTAAATTAAAACCCAAGGGAAAATGAGCTGGTATAAACGTGTTAAAGAGGGGATTACAACATTAACCTCGGAGAAAAAATCAGTGCCTGATGGCTTGTGGCACAAATGCAGTCGCTGCAAGAAAACCCTTCTCAAAGAAGACCATGGAAAAAACCAGTATGTATGCCCTCACTGCAATTTCCATGATAAAATTGGATCAGATGAATATTTTGAAATCCTCTTTGGAACCGAATTTGAAGAGCTGTTTTCTACCATTCGTCCAACTGACCCACTAAAATTTAAAGACACCAAAGAATACGCTAAGCGTCTGGAAGAAACTCAACATAAAACAGGGCTCGACGATGCCATGAAGGTGGCAACAGGTAAATTGGATGAAGATATGCGCCTGGTTGTAGCTTGTATGGATTTTGGCTTTATTGGTGGAAGTATGGGTAGTGTTGTTGGAGAGAAAATCGCCAGAGCTATTGATTATGCGCGCGAAAACAGAATTCCATTACTGATAATCTCCAAATCAGGTGGTGCGCGTATGATGGAAGCTGCATTTTCGCTCATGCAAATGGCAAAAACTTCTGCCAAACTAGCCCTGTTGGGTAAAGAAGGAATTCCATACATTTCCCTGCTCACCGACCCGACGACTGGTGGTGTTACCGCAAGCTTCGCCATGTTGGGGGATGTTAATATTGCAGAACCCGAAGCCTTAATTGGCTTTGCCGGACCAAGAGTTATTAAAGAAACCATTGGAAAAGATTTGCCAAAAGGTTTTCAAAGCTCAGAATTCCTGCTCGAACATGGCTTTATTGATTTCATTGTTAACCGCACAGAACTCAAAGGAAAATTGAACGAACTTCTTCATTTGCTGATGCGCCAGAAAATGGCCGAAGCTGCAAATGCCTGATAAAATTACTAAAACTTCTAAATGGCAATGGTTGATTTGATCAATTGTTGCCATTTTTTTATCAAAACACTTCCAAACCATAGAGGTTTAACTAGTACCATTAGCTATTAAATTATGAAACAAGTATTCTCGTTTGCCTTGGCCATGGGCTTGATTTTCTCCAGCATTCCTCTTCTGGCACAACAAAATTGTTGTGCAGTAGCAGCAGCACCAACAGCCTTCGCCGGTCTAACCAAAGACAGGGGTTTTGTGAATAGCCATACAGAACCACTTCCTTATACTTTGGATGAACATAAAGGGAAAGATATCAACCTTAAATCCGCTTCAGGAAATCAGGTGCATGTTTACGAAGTTTCAGCAAACAGCAACTCCAAAAAGGTAGTTTTTGTAATCCACGAATGGTGGGGACTTAACGATTACATACGCCATGAAGCCGATAAAATCCAAGAAGCGCTTGGCAATGATGTTCGTGTAATTGCACTTGATCTTTACGACAATAAAGTGGCAACTACGCGCGATTCTGCTGCAAAATACATGCAATCGGTAAAAGCAGAACGAGCCCTAGAAATTATTCAAACTGCCATAAACTATGCAGGCCCTAAAGCTCAAATTGCTACAATTGGTTGGTGCTTTGGAGGAGGCTGGAGCTTACAAAGCAGTTTGGCCGCCAATAAACAAACCAAGGCTTGTGTGATGTATTATGGCATGCCAGAAGAAAATGTGGAACGTCTGAAAACACTTCGTGCTCCGGTTCTATTTGTTTGGCCAACTCAAGATCAATGGATTAACAAACAAGTCGTAGATAAATTCAAAGTCAACATGAAAAATGCAAGCAAAAATTTAGAAGTATTGAGTTATGAAGCCGACCATGCATTTGCCAATCCAAGCAATCCCAACCACAAAATGGATTTTGCAAAAGATGCCTTTGAAAAAGCCATGAACTTTATTCGAAAAGGATTCGAAAACTAACCGGGTAAAAAGGGAAAGGAAATTAGATTCTTTTCCCTTTTTTAATGAACTCAAACAGAGCCATTCAATTGATTTTACTAATTTGCCGTTAAATAAAAAGGTATGGAAACTGGTAGCTACATAAGGCCGAGTTGGGACGAATATTTCATGGAGGTTATGGAAGCCATTAGCAAGAGGGCTACCTGTGGAAGAGGAAGAAGCGGCTGTGTAATTGCAAAAGATAACCAATTGCTAGTAACAGGTTATGTCGGTTCACCGGTTGGACTTCCGCACTGCGATGAAGTTGGACATCAAATGAAAAAAATGATTCATGAGGATGATTCCATTACCGAGCATTGTGTGCGCACTGTGCACGCAGAGCAGAACGCCATTTGCCAGGCAGCAAAAAACGGCGTATCCCTAAATGGAGCAACGCTGTATTGCCGAATGACACCTTGCAGGGTTTGTGCCATGCTTATCATCAATTGTGGTATTAAGCGGGTGGTTTGTCAACGCAAATACCAGTCGGGCAGTGAAAGTGAGCAAATGTTCAAAACCGCTGGTGTAAGTCTGGAATTCTTTCATGAAGAATTTCAAACCTATGAAAAGCACTAATGGCCACCATGAAATTGATGCAGGAATAAACAATATTATTTACTTCTACTTAATGACCTTCATCCCTTTATGGTAAGTTATTTCAAACCATGAAGGAATGAAGGCAATCAAGGAGTTTGATGCTCGAAATTCTACTTTATCCAATTCTTGATTCTTGTTGTTCTTTTTACCCATGAAGGAATGAAAAAGTTTGAAACACAAATTTTTACTTCACCAATTCTTGGTGTTCAAATGAAGGAATTAAGAAGTTTGCAGCACTTGATGTTCACACCAAACCCATAGTTGATTATTACTTAATTCGACCCAATATCGCGGATAAGGACCTTATCTATACGTACGCCATCCATATCCATAATTTCAAGCTCATAGTTTAGCCATTGCAACTTTTCTCCACTTACCGGAATTTTCCGGATGATATCCAGAATTAATCCGCTCAAGGTATTGAAAGGATAATCCGCAAGCAATTCCTCCTTTTCAAATTTGTGCAACAATTCTGCCAAAGGAAACTGGCCATCAACCAGCCAACTTCCATCCTCTCGTTGCACAAATTGAAAATCAGTTCCATGAAAGTCGTCAACATCTCCAACCAAAGCCTCAAGCAAGTCATTCATGGTTACAATACCTTGCAAATCGCCAAACTCATCAATCACAAAACTTTGATGAAAGCGTCTCGATTTAAAATCCTTCAAAGCTTCATAAGCAGAAAGGTTCTCTACAATGTAATTAGGTTCCTTTACAATCGACATCAAATTAAAATCAACATCAAAAAAATGCCTGAAAATATCTTTGAGATGAACCATTCCTGCAAGTTCTCCTTGTTCAGACAATACTGGATAAATGGCATGCATTTCTGCCATTACCCGTTCCATAATTCGCTCCCTGTCTTCATCTGTTTTTAGAAAAATAACTTCACTTCGGTGGGTCATTAGTGAACTGACTTTCCTATCCCCCAAATTAAATACCCGCTCTACAATATCATGTTCTATGTCTTGAACTACTCCTCCCTCATTTCCTTCTTTAACAAGGGCTTTGATTTCTTCTTCTGTAACCGTGTTTTCCCTGCTCGAAGGAAATGGAAGAATCTTTAGAAGTAAATCACTGGATAAGGTAAGCAACCAAATAAAAGGTGCGGTAACTTTAGAAAGAAAATCCATAGGATAGGCAAATACCTTGGATATTTTTTCAGGAATTGCCATTCCAATACGCTTAGGCAATAACTCTCCAAGCACCAAAGAAAAATAGGTTAACCCTATTAATATTACCAAGGTTGCAATGCTTTTGGCATATGGTTGAACCTGAGGAAATCCACTTACCCAACTGCTTAAATGATCCTGAATTTCCTCTCCGGAATAAATACCGGTTAATATCCCAATTAAGGTAATTCCAATTTGGACAGTTGATAAAAACTTGCCGGGTTCTGCTCCAAGTTTCAATGCCTTTCTGGCCAGCTTATCACCCCGTTTTGCATCTGTCTCCAGTCGAGATTTCTTGGCAGAAACCATTGCAATTTCCGACATGGAAAAAAGGCCGTTTAAAAGAATAAGTAAAAATATAATCAGTATCTCCATGGCAGGTTTGTTACCTTTTCTAAAGTGAGTAGCCAAAAATAGACTATTTTACGTTGCTATCTCTAAATTGCCCTAAGCACATTTCCATGAAGAATCACATGCTCACCTCCTGTTTTCTATTGATGGCGCTACAGCTATTGGCTCAGGAACAGGCATTCACGAACAATCACTTGCCTCTTGAACAACGTATCGATTCACTCTTAGTGCAGTTAACTATTCGTGAAAAAATAAGTCTATTGGGTTATCAAAGTCCTGCCATTCCTCGTTTGAATATCCCTGCATACACATGGTGGAATGAGGGCTTACATGGCGTTGCCAGGGCCGGACAGGCCACAGTATTCCCCCAAGCCATTGGAATGGCGGCAAGCTTCAACCCAAAACTACTTGAAGCCGTAGGAGATGCTGTGTCAACCGAAGCACGAGCAAAATTCAACCTGGCATTTAAACGACTACCGGGACAAGGATATATGGGACTTAGTTTATGGTCGCCCACCATCAACCTATTTAGAGATCCGCGTTGGGGAAGAGGACAGGAAACCTACGGGGAGGATCCATTTCTTACAGGACAAATGGGAAAAGCCTATGTGAATGGATTGCAAGGCGGCATGAAAAACCAATTAAAGGTAGCTGCATGTGCAAAGCACTTAGCAGTTCATAGCGGACCTGAGAAAGAACGTCACTCTTTTAATGCGATTGTAAACGAAAAAGATTTGCATGAAAGTTACCTATACGCTTTTAAAAAACTTGTAGATGCCGATGTTGAAAGCATCATGTGCGCTTATAACCGAATTAATTCAACTCCTTGCTGTACCAATGAAGGACTTCTGAAGGATATCATAAGAAAAGACTGGAAATTTAAAGGACATGTACTTACCGACTGCTGGGCCCTTGAAGATATTCGCTCCGGCCACCAATTGGAAAAAGATGCAACAAAAATTGCGGCAGCTGCACTTAAAGCAGGTGTCAATCTCGATTGTTCAACCATGCTTCAGGGCGAGTTGGAAGCTGCACTTCAAAAAGGATATGTAACACCGAAAGATATTGATCTTGCATTAAGGCCGCTGTTAACTACCCGATTCAAATTAGGACTATTCAATCGCCAGGATGAAATTCCTTATGCATCCTTTGGAGAAGATAGCATCAGCAATGAATACCATAAAAGCCTTAGCCGACAAATGGCCGTTGAGTCTATGGTCTTGTTAAAGAACAATGGCATACTGCCCTTGCGGGTAAATAACATTCATTCGCTCATGGTTATTGGACCCACTGCATTAAACAATGAAGTGCTGCTTGCGAATTACCACGGTATTAGTTCAAACCTCGTAAGCTTTGCAGAAGGTATTGCTGCTGCCTTGCCCAAGGGTGTTCGCATGGAAACCGACCAAGGTTGCGGAGAAACGGATACCTTGCATTTTGGGGGTATCTGGGCAGCTTCAAATGCCGATATTACTATTGCCTGCATTGGCAATACTCCGGTTACAGAGGGTGAGGAAGGTGATGCTTTTCTGGCTCAGGTAGGAGGAGATAAAACAAGTCTCGATTTAGCACCTGCACAAGTGGCATTCATCACGGCCTTAAAAAAAGGAATTGGAAACAAACCCTTAATAGCGGTAGTAACCGGTGGTGGGGCAATTAACCTTCAAGCCATAGACACTTTATGCGATGCCATTCTGCTCGCTTGGTACCCGGGTGAACAAGGTGGAAATGCACTAGCCGACCTCCTGTTTGGTAAAGAATCTCCTTCCGGAAGATTGCCCATTACCTATTACCAAAGCCTTGAGGATTTACCTGCCTACAAGGATTACGCTATGGAGACCAGAACCTATCGCTTTCGTAAGCAAAAGGAAAAATATCCTTTTGGATTTGGATTGAGTTATGGCAATTGCGAATGGTTAATGAACACGCTCATTCAGGAAACGAAAGCTGACACCTTACGCATAAGCTTCAAGCTACGAAATACGTCATCAATTACGCTTAAAGAAACCGTTCAAGTTTATTGGGAAAAAGATATAAAAGAAACAGCTTTGATTGAATTTGAAAAAGTAACCCTAAAAGCGGGCGAACAAAAAGAAGTTATATTAAGAATTCCAAAAACAGAGCTAAGTCGATGGAACCCTAAATCTCACCAGTGGAAAAGAGTTCAGGGGTTACAGAAATTTAGGATTTCCAAGCATGCACAGGATACACAAAAAGTTGTTCAGGTTAAATTTAACTAAAATTAATTGAAACAAACCGGTGTGTGAACGAAAACCAATAGCCTTAACGAAAACCGCAGCTTTAAACCAATTTTAATGGAATTGTAATAAAGTTGGAAATCCGTCTTGTTGGCAGACTTCGCATAATTTTTCTAGTTGAATTCAAAGGATAATTTCAAAATTGCATTATGAAAGCTCTTCAATCCTTTTGTATTATCTTACTGGGAACAATTGCGCAGCTTGTGGCCCAGCCTGCTCAAAGGTATGCACAGCAATTTAACGGTGATGCCGTGCTACTTATTCAAGACTCATCCAAGTTTGATCCTGGCGCGGGATTCAGTTTAGAAGCATGGGTAAAATTGAGTTCATCATCTCCATACGCCGTTATTGCCGGCAAATCATTTAATCAACGCCCTTCAGACCCCTTTCAGCACTTCACATTAGGTATGGATGGAAGTGGAACTAAACCGGAATTTGTCCAAACAACAGGCTTAAGCGGATCCTATAAAACAGTCAGTTCTCCTATTGCTTTAGTTTTAAATGAATGGACTCATTTAACCGGAGTTCTTGAAAATGGTCAACTGAAATTGTACGTAAATGGAGTACTAAAAGGACAAACTTCAAGTCCTGGATTACCCAAACAAGGAACAGGCATGTCGTTTGGAATTGGCTCGGGACTTAGCCCTGCAAGAAGTCTGGAATGTTGCGGTTGGAAAGGTTTAATTATGCAAGTAGCATTTTGGAATACGGCCCTTTCAAGCTCACAAGTTCAAACCAGACTACAAGGCAAACCTACCTCTGGAGAACCTGGACTTGCTGCATTTTGGGATCTGAATGATAGTACCGGTCAGGTTTTGATTGATAGAAGCGGAAACAACAATAACTTAATCCGAGGAATCAAAGCCACAACAGATGCGAACGATCCTGTTGCTGTTAAGATTGCAAGTGAGCCGCCCTATTTTGAGCTCAATCAAATTCAACTTCCTGCTCAAATCTTTTCCCCTGAGGATCTAATTGCAATGGATTTTAATAATGACAATCTCCCAGACCTCATGGCTACCTGGTTAGCCTATCCACCAACCTATCCGGCAACTTACCAAAAAATACAACCATTCATTAACAGGGGTGGAATGCAATTTGATTACACTAGCAGTATCTTAGGCTCAGACAGCACTGTCCATCCGCGAGATTTTACTGTTGCAGACTTTAATGGTGATGGAAAGTCAGACCTATTTATTGCGGATCATGGAACCGATGTTAATCCCTTTCCAGGAGAACAAAATAAACTATACCTCCAAACCAATAGCGGCATGCTCCAGGAGGTTGGTGCAACAAGTCTTCCTTCTGTTAGAGATTTCTCACACCATAGTGCGGCAGGAGATATTGACCAAGATGGAGATATGGATATTTATGTATGCAACATTTATGGACAAGGCTCCGTTGGCCCATATTTTTTAATCAACAATGGAAAAGGAGAGTTTACAAGAGCTAACAATCGAATACCAGCCAGTCTTACTAACCTAAACAAAAAATACATTTCAAGTAGATTGGTTGATATGGACAAAGATGGCGACTGCGACTTGGTTTTAGGTGGACACGACGGAACAAACAATCCCTATGACCTAATTCTTGCCAATGATGGGAATGGAAATTTTACAGAGGGTAAATTTAGCCTACCCGTTCGAGCAGGAGCTACTAGCTGGGGCTCTGTTTGCCAATTGGTATCCGATTTCACCAACGACGGATTTCCGGATATTATTTTCAGTCCAATGAACTATCAAACATGTTCGCTTCAGGTTTTAATTAACAAAAGGAATTCAAGCTTTGGTGATTCAACCAAGTATTTCAGTCAATCTTGGGCGAGCTCCAATACCTGGATTAAATGGATGGAATCTGGAGATTTCAATCAGGACGGATGGATGGATTTTGTGGTTGCAACACATGGTAAAGTTCCCAAATTGTACCTGAATCGTGGTAATGCACGATTTGAAGATGTTTCAGCTATACTTCCACCGGTAGACCATATAGTTAGTACCAGGGCAAGGGATTTTAATGGAGATGGAAAAGTAGATATTGCCTTTCTGCAAAGCTCAGGCAAGATTGCACTCTTGAAAAACCTACGACCCTACCTTGTTGAAATAGATTCCTCAAACCTAATTTCTACCGCACTGGATAATGATTTACCACATAGTAATAATAAGCTAAGTATTTATCCAAATCCTGCCAAAGACCTGGTGCATATAGATGCAGGTGCGTACCAAGGCACATTAAAAATTGATCTCGTAGCTAGTGATGGACGTCATGTGCAATCATTTCAACTTGACACCCGGCATGAAAACACAATTGAATGGAAAGGTTTCGGTCCAGGCTTGTACCTCTTGTTGTGTAAAGACGAATACGGAAATTCCATAACTACAAAACATGTAATAATCGAATAACTACATCAAGGCCGGGAACAAATACCCGGCCTTTTTTATGCGGAAACTAATTTACCTACCTCCTCTTTCCTCCTTAGCCCTTAATGGTTGTATCCTGAAGAACTTCTCAATTATCCACTCCAAAACAGGAAAAAAATGGATGCGCTCCAAAACAGGATTCAGGTAATTGGTGATAATACAAAAATGGCAATCATAAGGCGCGGCATGGTGCCAACCGTGGTGCCTTCGCGATTGCATGAGGCCTAATTTCTGAAGGAATGCAATCAAGGGACCGTTTTCTGCATCGCTTTGGTGAGCTTTACGATGGATTTCATTCGATTGAGATGCCACTAAAATACAAGCTGTGTAAAACCAATTGAACCATCCAAAAATTCCCGGTACTCCAACTAAAAAAGCTGCACAAATAAGCGCTGTATTGTTACGTGTCCAATACGTGCCTTTCAAAAACTCTCTGGGTTTGGTATGATGCAGCAAATTGGGTTCAACGATATACTTTCCCAAAATTGGCCAACGTGGATTGCCATAGGTATCCTCCCACCAATGAACAAGTCCTGAAATAAAGTCTGCACTAAGAAGCGTGGCGAATGCTTTTGCGATGAAGATATACATAGTTCGTAAATGTTTCTACAAACCTCCGAACAGCGTGCTGAATCAACCTTTGACTTTTCTCAAAAAACTCTTTCGGCTTTAGTTAAAATGGATCTTGCCTATAAAATTGATTTGTTCAAGTGGCTACTGTGATAGATTCAATTCAACCTGGTAACTACTAAAAAGGGCGGCATTTCTGCCACCCTTTCCTAAAAAGCCAGGTTTAATTATCTAGCGATAAGTAGCTTTTTACAGAATACCTTTCCGGACTCTGTTTGTAATTTCAAGAGATACAAACCTTCTTCAACACCCATTAAACTTATCAGGCCATCTGGCCTAATTGAAAGTTCTATTTCAACTCCCTGCATCGAACATAAACTCAATTTACTCGGCTTTTCAAGGGCATTCAACTGAATTGTAAAATGGTCACTGGCAGGGTTTGGAAACATAGAAATTTCATGCTGCTTCAATTCACCTGGCAATGCTGTTGGCTGAGAGCCTTTGGTAAAATTATCTTTGTAGCGGTAAACATAATTGTTGATCAACGCATAAAGTGAACCATCTTGCAAAGCAAGTAGGCGATCAACTGAAGGCTCTGCACTAACCAATGTCCAACGACCTCGTTCAATTCGATAAATCTCACCATCAAAACTTGCCGCAAAAATAAGAGTCGAATCTACCACACTAATGCTTTTTACATTGGCAACCTGATTGGAATCAAAAACCGGAACAAGAGAAGGAAAGCGCAAATAACCAAGTGTTCCGCCCGGTGTTACAAAAGCGAGGGTTCCATCATCAGCAAGATCCATTCGTGCAATTTCCAAATCATTGTTTAACAAAGTCCAATTGTTGTTCTCTAGTCGGTATAAGCCCACAAACTTAGCTCCTGAACAAAGTATATCGGTTGAATTGATTGCAATTGAACTGCTTCTAAATTCAGGAACAGAAATAAAGTTTCCACCCTGATTTTTAAAATAAACAGAAGCACCCTTGCGGAAAACAACATTTCCATTTGAAGCCATTTTTATTTCATCAGCCAGCTTGCTGTTCTGTCCATAAACCAGCTGTGAAAAGGTTTTTGTTTTTAGATCCCAGATAAAATTCTCGCTGTTTGCAACAGTTGCCAGTGTTGTACTATCCTTGCCGCTGAATTCCGTAGCTTCAATGGGCATTCCATTTACGTCGCTAAGGGTCCAGGGGGCCTTCTCATCAATCCGATTATTCATGGCATGGTAAATTGCCAATACATCTCGCTTTGAAAGAGCTCTATCATAAATGGCAACCTCATCTATCAGGTGTTGGAAAGAATGATTTCCTATTCCTGAGAAATTACCCAACTGGAACTTATTGAGGTAATAGCCTCCTTCTTCAGTACCATAGGTAATCTGTGTTGGAAAATTAAAACTTTCCGCGCGCAATTCACCATCCACATAAAGCCTTGCTGTCCCTTGGTCGTATGTAGCCACAACATGTAACCAATTCAAAAAATCACCAGCAGTTACATTCGTACCAATTGTATTATCTGCCACAATAAACTGAAGCTCGGAACTTGTTCCATTAAACAACAAGGCATAGTTGTTATAAATTGAAAAATCCTTGTTTCTCCTATTACCTGCAATAACTGCATAGGAAGAAAGAAACTGAGTTCCTGCCTTTACCCAAACCGAAATACTGAAGGATGACTCAAATCGAAACTGGGCTTGAGTTCCCATCAAGGCATGCGAATTGTTAGCAGGAAAAGAGGTGTTGAGAGCCTTGCCAAATTTACCCTCACTTACGAGGGAATAATTCCCTGAAGTTAAGGTTGGAACCAGGTTCCTTGAATTTCCTGAGATATCTGAAACTGAATCTTTATCAAAAGGAAAGTAAGCCACCAATCCGGAAGTGGGCACCTGTGCAAAGCATAAACCAATCCAGGCAAATGCAATGCTTAAACTAAAAAACTTCTTTGTCATCATATCACTGCAAAGGTTTTTTGATTGGCTTGAGTTAAAAAAAACACTTTACCAAATCTGGGTTTGGCTTGACGAAGCGGAAAATCAAGGTGGTGAAATCTTATATACTTGTAGCGTGAATCACCGAACACGATTTATTCTCATTTTAATCCTGGCTAGCCTTAACATCAAGGCCCAACAGCCCTTTACAAGGCAGATTAGTCGGGCAAACGGACTCCCAAGTAACAAGGTGTATTCCATCAACCAAGACAAAAAAGGATATATCTGGTTGGGTACTGAGCAAGGATTGGTAAAATACGATGGCAATAGCTTCCAAACCTATACTCATCCTGGCATGAATGGAATTGCTGTTTCAGATGTTCAACAAGATGCCACAGGAAGAATTTGGTGCCAAAACTTCATTGGACAACATTTTTATTTCTGGAAGGATTCACTTCATTATGCAGAAAATTTGGATGCTCCCGGATTGTATTCACCCATATCTTCAGACTTACAAGGTCGCTTATATTTCTTTGGCCAAAAACACCTGTTGGTAACCAATCTCAACCTAATTAAACAAGACTCAATTCCGCTTAAAGATTACCTAATTTTTAGTTTCCTATTTGAAAACAAACTTCACTTTTTCAACAATCATAAATTGGTATCTTATTCAAATGGGAATGTCATTGAACGAAAGGCATTTCTTGAAAAAGCTCCGGAGTTTGCAAGAACCTTTTCTTTTGTGCTCAAGAATGCCATTTACACTTTTCCTAAACCCATTTCTCACGATTTCATATATAGGGTTTATCCAGACTTTAAAGCGATAAAATTACCACAATCGCTCAATGGAAGTTTGCTTCAATCAGTCAATGTAGTCCATGATTCTTTAATCTGGCTAAATACAAGCTCGGGAAGTATTCTCCTGAATCAAGAATTTCAAGCTGTGTTTCCTTTTCGACTTCTTCCCAATTATAGCATTTCTTCGGTGTATTGTGATTCCAATTCAAGATATTGGATTAGCAGTACAGATGGTGGATTTTTTGAAATGGAATCGCTGGAAAAACGCATTTGGCATTTTGAGAGGCAATCTCCAAAAGGGCTAACCCTGTATGGCAAAAACCAAATTCCCCTGGTTGCAGGAAAACAGGGAAAACTTTTTCTATTGGAAGGAAATAACCCAATAGAATTGATGCAAATTCAAGGAACAAACACTTTTCGAAAAATCAAATTTTCTGAGACACAAAACCGACTAATTGCCATGAATGATGCACTATGGGTGTTTGAAGGCAAGAAAAAACTTGTATGTGTTTCAGCAGCCGTAAAAGATGTGGTTCCAATTGGCAAAGATGGAATTGCGTTTGCAGCAACCGGTACCAGTGGACTTATCATCTTCAATGGAAGTAGGGAGTTTGAACGCTGGAAGCCTCTGCTCAACTTACTAAGCAAACAAGGTCCACATGAAATCTTCCAGTTTAAATCAAGCTCCTTGGCGCTTCGTAACAATGCCATTTGCTACGATTCAGGAAGAGACCGCTTTTTGATTGCAACGTCAAAAGGTATTATTGAGCTGAATAAGAATGGAGAAGAAAATGAATTAAAACACCTTGCAAAAAGTGTGATTGCTACCGGATTATTCATGTACTCCAATAAACTTGTGGTACTAACAGCAAATAAAGGCTTGTTGATTGAAACGGGAAATGGCCTTGTTAACCCAAGAAATCTATTTATGCTATCAGGAAGCCAATTGCTCGAGTGTAAGCAGATTGGAAGAGAACTATTCATACTCAGCGACAGAGGACTATTCAAAACAAGTGAGAAAAGTTGGAAGTTGGTTCCTGTGTACATACCCGGCAATGGCGATGAGCTAATAAGCTTTGAAATCAAAAACAACACCTTATTTCTGCTTACAGAAAATGGCTTGCTAAAAATTCCATTGAAAGATAAAATTGAGGAAACGCTGCCCAAAATTGAAATTGTACAGGCTATTGCCAATGGTAAACCAATATCCTTACAAGGTAGCAAGCTTAACTACCTTCAAAATACGATTCATATTCAGTTTCAGTTTCCATGGTATGGCCTGCAAAATGCAGTTCAACTGCTTTACTCCGTAAATGGTGGGGACTGGAACCTATTATCACCGGGACGCAGAAGTCTGGAGTTTTTCTCCCTTCGTCCGGGCAATTACCAAATTGCGCTAAAACTCAAAACGCAGTCTGGACAGGAGTCTACAGTTCATTATGTGGAATTTGAAATTGGTGAACCGGTTTGGAAACGTTGGTGGTTTTATGCCCTGTTGCTATTCATCTTAAGCTCGATCTTGGTAATTACTTATGCCTATCGGGTGAGACAAATACGAATCAGAAACAAACTCCATGAAGAAAACCTTAGGCTCGAAAGCAATTTGAAACAGTCGATGTTGACATCCATAAAAGCGCAAATGAATCCGCATTTTGTATTCAATGCTCTAAACTCCATCCAATCCTATATTTATTTAAACGACAAACAAAATGCCACTCGATTCTTGTCGAAATTTTCAAGTCTTACCCGGAAAATTCTGGAGATGAGTGAGGAGGAAAATGTAAGTCTGGAAGATGAAGTGAACGCCCTGAACCTTTACCTGGAACTGGAAAAAATGCGATTCGAGGAAGTTTTCAACTTTACGCTTCATTTTCAAAATATTGATTCGCTTTCCGGCATCCGAATCCCTTCCATGATAATCCAACCTTATGTTGAAAATGCAATCAAGCATGGCTTGTTACATAAAGAAGGCAACCGCGAACTTGAAATCCGATTTTCGTATGAAAAGCCCTGGTTAAATGTAGAGATTGAAGACAATGGCATTGGAAGAACGGCATCTGCAAGACTAAACAGCTTAAAGAATAGTCGGCATAAATCCTTTGCAAGTGGAGCAAATCAAAAGCGACTCGAACTACTTCAAAAACATGCAGGAAATCAGTTAGCCATTCTATACCATGACAAAACAGACGCTGCCGGAAATGCCAGTGGAACCGTCGTTAAACTAAGTATCCTAAGCACTAGCTCAAGCCAATCTGGCAATTAGTAAATTGATTGCTTATCTGGAACACAAGCATACTAACTTTGAGCCCATGGTAAAAGCCATACTTATTGATGATGAAAATAAAGCAAGGCAATTGCTCAACGCCATGCTGAAAGATTTATGTCCAGATGTGGAAGTAGTTGCATTGTGTGAAAACTTGCATTCAGGTATAACTGCCATCCGAAAGTATAAACCGGATTTGGTATTTCTGGATATTGAAATGCCCGGATATAGCGGACTTCAGCTTCTTGATTTTCTGGAAGACGAAGAGTGCTGCTTTGATATCATTTTTGTGACAGCATACAGCGAATATGCAATTAAAGCATTTCGACTTGAAGCAGTTGACTATTTACTAAAACCCGTTGACACGGATGAATTGACTGCAGCGGTAAACCGCTCTATTACGAATAGCAAAAAGGATTTTATTCGCTACAAACAATTAAAACAACGTTTCGAACCTGAAACTAATGAACGTTTAGCCATCTATCAACTTGATGGAATAAAACTAATTGAACTTTCTTCCATACTTTTTTTGGAAGGAGATGGAGCATACACCCGTATTTTATGCCGGGATGGTCAAGAAATAATAGCAAGTAGAAATCTGAAATACTTTGAAAACACACTTAGTAATCAAAACCAATTCTTCAGAAGTCATAAATCCTACCTGGTGAACCTGGATTATGTTGATAAAATTCAAAAGGGAGATAAACCTCTTGTCAAAATTGGCA
The DNA here is from genome assembly GCA_023151275.1 of Bacteroidia bacterium. Taxonomy (GTDB): domain Bacteria; phylum Bacteroidota; class Bacteroidia; order UKL13-3; family UKL13-3; genus CAISCU01. Next base: position 108,417 of record JAKLJI010000012.1, read on the forward strand.
ACAAAGAGCTTCCGCTTTCTGCACAAAAGCTAGATGAAATTCAACATAAACTTTCCATTCGCTTCAAGGCCTAATTCTTTACAACCAACCTAAATCATCTTTTTTCTTGCACCAAAGCTTTACTTTTCGCCCCATGAGTGAACAAGTAATCCCCTGCCCTCAATGTGGTTGTGAATACACCTATCCAATGGGCCACCTGATGGTTTGTCCGGAATGTGCCCATGAATGGAATCCGGAAGAAGTTGAAGAAGACCCCTACAAATTGGTTGTAAAAGACGCGAATGGAACCATTTTACAAGATGGAGATTCTGTAACCATTATCAAAGATCTTCCTGTTAAAGGTTTTTCAAAATCAATTAAAGTAGGAACCAAAGTAAACAATATTCGTCTTGTTGAAGGCGACCACAACATTGACTGCAAGGTGCCTGAATTTGGTGCCATGGCCTTGAAAAGTGAATTCGTTAAAAAGGCATAGGCATCATTAACTTAGTCTAAGTTACAAATCCTGCGTCGGTTTTTCTTGAAGAAGAACCGACGCATTTTTTTAAAGAATCCCACTTCAGAACGTCTGAAAACAAAAAAATAATAGGACCTCCATTTGCATTTTCTCGAATTGAATTCAGGTTTTCCGGGTCACCAAAGAATTCAGTCCCTCTTTATTTTCAAAATTTGCATCAATTGCAAATCCGCCTGAACAACTAGGAAAACTTGCAAAACTTTCCAGGGGTTGGAATTGAATCCCACCAGAGGCTTTCCGGCATTCAGGGATAAAATTGTTTCAACAATTCAACCCCTAAAACAATGAAAAAAGGAATCATTTTATCCGCCATCCTGTTTGGAGCAATTCACGGATTTACCCAAAACAAATCATTTATTGGCCTTTCAAGTGGATTAAGTTTACCCCTTGGGAATTTTGCTTCAACAAGTCAAAACAATCCAACTGCCGGACTGGCCAAAGCCGGCATGCAAATCGACCTGTCTGGCTCCTACCTCTTCAGCAAACATATTGGAGTATGCGGATTACTACGGTACCAAGCTAATCCTGTGAATGAAGATGCTATTCGAGATGCTATGAATCCCTCAGGCAACCCCTTTTCAATCGACTTCACCTTAAAAACAAAGCCCTGGAAAAGCTTCACCTATATGGCCGGAATAAATGGCATCATCCAGCTGAACCCTAAACTAAGCTGGGAAAATAAGGCTATGATTGGTCTTTCAACCGTTAAAAGTCCCGATTTTGATTTAAGCGTAAATTTTATGGGAGTTAATGAAACCGGGAGCATATCGGGTAAACCAAGCACATACGGCTCACTGCTTCTAGGTTCCGGATTGAGGTACAACGTAAAAAACAACTGGTGTTTAAGCGCACAAATTGACTATTGGTTAACCGAAACCGAACTTAAATCTACAACAAAGAATTCGGATGGAAGCATTGAAGAAAGTAGCGGCCAGTATATGAATTTATCTACCCTATCTATTGGACTTGGCATTGGATACTCTTTCTAATCGCAGGGAAACAACAGGTTCAGAAACCCTCTCTACCTGTTGTTCTCCAATTCAAAAACGGGAAAACTCAATCAGCATGCATTCCATTAATTACAAACTGGCAACACGAATACGTTCGATTCGAATAACTAGAAAATTAACCCAAGCCGAAGTAGCAAAAAAATGTGGTATAAGCGCATCTGCTTACGGACAAATTGAACGAAATCCATCCAAATCAAGCTATGAAACCTTGCACAAAGTTGCCATGGCAATTGAGGTGGACATTCTTTACTTGCTGGATATCTAAGAGAAGTTCGCATCATTAAAAACAAATGCATGAAAAAATTAACTTTCATACTTATCCTCTTGATGGGCTTTGGTTCAATTGCTCGAAGTGAAGAAAAAAAAGCATTCAAGATGGACAGCATACCAAGGACCAAACTTGTGTTGTATATCAATCAACCTCTGGGATGGATTGGTAAAAACAGAATCCGAATTGGCTTCCAGGACAAAAAGAGGGACAGCTACTTACTTACCATTTTGCTACATCGTTATCACAGCGCTATTCCCTTGTGGGAAGAAAGTTACAATACCGGAACACAGGTAACACTTACCTACCAAAAACATATTGTGGATGAACTCTTCCTTTATGCATCAGCCGGCTATGGAGAATTTGTATCAGAAACACGGAATTTGAGTCTTTGGGGTTCATCGATTAGGTTCAATCAAAGCAATGGTAATTACCTGGTAATTGGTGCAGGAATGAGCCAAGAACTAAATCTTAACAAATCAGGAAGATTTACTGTTCAGTTTATCAAAGGTTTAAAATATGCTCACTTGATTTATGAAAATGGCCCCATTGATTCAAAAACATTTCGCTTTGTCTTTAGCCCGGGCTCCTTGCTGGATATGAATATAAATTTTGGATTTAAATTTTAAGACGCAACTAGCACCTGCAAGTTGAATGTTTATACTTTGCAGTGTAGTTTGTAATCTTAATTACTATCTTAGGATAGTAGTAAAAAGACAGAAAAATTAAATAACCCTAATAAGCCTTGGCCATGCTCCTTCAATTGGCTAGTAAATCCTAAAAAAGCATTATGAAAACCCAAACCAACTTATTATCCATTCTAATAGTTTCACTGTTCTTTTGGGCTTCATGCCAGCATAAACATTACGGACATTTAAGCAAAGTGCGCGTAAAAGAAAAACAACTTGTTGAAAGAAGTAAACCTACTAATGAAACCGTAAAAAGTAATGAGGAGGATAAACTTGAAATGCAGGTTCTGGCTTCCAATGAAGCCAGCTTTCAAATCAATAAGGAAAAAGAACAGTTGCTTCCTAAACTCAACACTCCAAAACAGGACCAAAAGGCGCGCATTGCAACAAAAAAAGAAACCAGTAAGCAGCAAGAAAAAAAATCTAGAAAATTTCAAAAATCTCCAAGCCCAAGAACCAATTATGAGGCTTATGTGGGCTTAGGATTTGGAATACTTAGTTCACTCCTATTTTTAGTCGATTTGATGCTTATTTATTCGGGCTATCTTATTGCAGGGTCTATCGTACTAGCCTTCCCGGCAATTATTTTGGGCGTTATTGGATTTAATAGGTACAAGAAAAACAAAAGCAAGGATGGACAGTGGGAAGCGATAGCCGCTATCATTATTGGTGGATCACTCCTACTTACTGTTTTACTATTTATTGGACTTTTTTTATTGGTTGCACTCGCCTATAATGGCTATTGGCAATGATGAAAAAGTACACTAATTAATTTTTCTCTTCATCAAAGCCAACTAAAATCAGCTGAAAATAAAAGTGCTTCAAACCCGAAAATTCTACCTTTGATGGGTTAATCCCTCATGGTATGAAAAAGCTAGGAATCATTGGCTTAAGCCTGTTCGTTTTAGTGAGTGGAGCATGCAAAAAAGGGGGTAATGATTCATCTCAGAATTCCTCCATTCCAAAATACATGGATATTGTTGATGCGCAGTCATTATTTATTGGCACTCCTACCGGACTAAAAAAAGGAAGTGCAGGCACTCAAATCTTCAAGGTTATGAATGACTCTGTGGTGATTGAAGTAACTAGTAAAGATGAAAGGGGAAACGATATCACCAATGCCATTCGACCTGTAAACATCTGCAACCTAAGTAACAACTACCTCACGGTTACATTTGATATTCCCTTCGGAAACAATACAGTTTCAGGAGGAATAAGAACCTTTTTGGTACGTAAATCAGATGGAGCCGTATTTCAGGGAGAAAACCTGATTGAAACTGCGGTTAAGGATGGCAACTTTGCGGGTAGGCAAGGAGACCTCATTTATGAAGATGAATCTGGTAATATCTACTACCCAAAATTCAATGGTTTCCAAAGCAACGGCTATTCCATTTTCAAGTTAAACGTTAGCAATCCCAATGCCTTAACCATCCAAAAATACTCAGCATCCGGAGATGATGTATCCTACTTTACAATTAACCGGTACGGCGATTTGCTTTATCGGGGTGGCATGAACCAAATCAGGTACAGGCACCCAAGCAAAGGCTTTTTCAATATTGAAAAAAACGTGATGTACTTGTTGTATGATGCCAACCACAATAACATATATGGCATCACATCCGTCCAAGACGTTTAAAAATTAGGGCATAAAAAAAGGAGTTGGTTCCGGAATAATCCGGTATGTTTGATTTACAACAAAAAAACAAAC
>JAKLJI010000013.1:0-56965 GCA_023151275.1 Bacteroidia bacterium
GGGTCATTGTGAATTCAATATCGCTTTCAATTCACCACCAAATCCCGAAGGGATTCAAGGTCTATAGATTCTAGATTGGGGCGATATCGGTTCGACCCCTTCGGGGTCGTAGATTATCATAAACCCCGTTTTCCTATAAACCTTTGACCCCTTCAGGGTCATTGTGAATTCAATATCGCTTTCAATTCACCACCAAATCCCGAAGGGATTCAAGGTCTATAGATTCTAGATTTGAGCGATATATGTTCGACCCCGAAGGGGTCGCAGAATATCTTTCACGCTTTCGTTCCTTCAAGGGAGTCCGATATTTTAACGATGTAACGCTGAACAATTTACTTCTTGAACCTCGTTTTAATTCATGCAACTGCTTGGCATCTCTGCCTGTATGGTGTTTATTAACCAAACCAAAAAAAATTTAGAATTCAACACGAATAGTGTTATTTTTAAACAGGTAAAAGAATACCGCATAACAATCAAACTATGATCACACTCGACCCACAATTTATCACCGACAAAAAGGGCGAAAAAATTGCCGTCGTACTGCCAATTGGAGATTTTAAAGCTATAATTGAAGAACTGGAAGAGTTAGAAGAAATAAAGCTTTATGACGAAGCCCAAAATTCAAATGAGGTTTCAATTCCTATTGATGAAGCTTTTAAAATGATTGAAGCAAAGCGTAAAGCGGAGTAATGGCCTATCAAATAACCTTAAAGAAACAAGCCTTAAGGCTCTTGAAAAAATCAATGAGCCCTATTATTCCACAATCAAAGAAGCCATTTACAGCCTTGCGGAAAATCCACGTCCTATTGGTTACAAAAAACTAAAGGGCAGGGATGGATGCCGTATTCGAGTTGCCGATTACCGCATTATCTATACTATTCTTGATGATGTCCTTTTGGTTGATGTAATTGCGATTGGTCATCGAAAAGAAATTTATGAATAATACGGACTAAATATCTAAGCGCATTTATTGGCATACTTTGGATTCAATAAAAAATCAAAAACGCCGTTTTTCAATAAATCTATGACCCCTTCAGTGTCATACAAAATTCAAAATCGTTTTCATTTCCTCCAACCAATCCCGAAGGGATTTTAGGTTTATAGATTCTAGATTTGGAAGATGTATGTTCGACCCCTTCAGGGTCGCAGATTTCATACAAACGGTTTTTCTATAAACCTTCGACCCCTTCAGGGTCGCAGATTTGCATTCACATTATTTTCTCTATAAACCTTGGACCCCTTCGGGGTCGTTGAAAATTCAAATTTGCCTCCAAATTTTCAACCAAATCCCAAAGGAATTCAAGGTTTATAGATTCAAGATTTTTTTTGAAATATATTCGACCCCTTCAGGGTCGCAGATTCACATTCACATTATTTTCTCTATAAACCTTGGACCCCTTCGGGGTCATTGTGAATTCAATATCGCTTTCAAATTCACCACCAAATCCCGAAGGGATTCAAGGTCTATAGATTCTAGATTTGAGCGAAATATGTTCGACCCCTTCAGGGTCGTAGATTATCATAAACCCCGTTTTCCTATAAACCTTTGACCCCTTCGGGGTCATTGTGAATTCAATATCGCTTTCAATTCACCACCAAATCCCGAAGGGTTTCAAGGTTTATACATTCTAGATTGGGGCGGAAAATGTTCGACCCCTTCAGGTTCGTGGATTATCTTACACACGGTTTTTCTATAAACCTTTGACCCCTTCAGGGTCATCGAAAATTCAATATCGCTTTCAAATTCACCACCAAATCCCGAAGGGATTCAAGGTTTATAGCAATATAATTTGTGCGAATACATTCGACCCTGAAGGGGTCGTAGATTTTCATAAACCCCGTTTTCCTATAAACCTTTGACCCCTTCGGGGTCATTGTGAATTCAATATCGCTTTCAATTCACCACCAAATCCCGAAGGGATTCAAGGTTTATACATTCTAGATTTGAGCGATATCGGTTCGACCCCTTCAGGGTCGTAGATTATCATAAACCCCGTTTTCCTATAAACCTTTGACCCCTTCAGGGTCTTGTATTTTCATCCACATTATTTTCACTATAAACTTTTGACCCCTTCAGGGTCATTGTGAATTCAATATCGCTCTCAAATTCACCACCAAATCCCGAAGGGATTCAAGGTTTATAGCAATATAATTTGTGCGAATACATTCGACCCTGAAGGGGTCGCAGAAAAACACGCGCTTATTTGTCTTGGTCTCTGGAACGGTTTTCCTCGGACTTTTTGAATTAAATGCGGCTCAATGCTTCTGCTAACTTTCTATCATTGCTCAAACGGGGAACTTTGTTCTGACCGCCCAATTTCCCCATGGATTTCATCAACTCAATAAAACTGCCTTTTTTCATTTGCCTCAATACCAAAGGTTTTAAAACTGAACCGCTAATCAAATCCTGATAATAAATGTTCTTTTGCTGAAGGGCATGGTCAACTTCTTCTGCAAACCCCGAGGGCAATACTGTTCCTTCTGCAAATTCCACAAACCATTCGTGGTAAGGCATGCCTCCTTCGGGTGGATTTACCTGCGGGGCAACCGTAAATTCAATGACTTCAACTCCGTATTTTTTGGCAACTTGCATCAAGGCAAATTCAACCTCTTCCCCAATTACATGTTCGCCAAAGGCCGAAATAAAATGCTTGATGCGTCCTGTAACCAAAATGCGGTAAGGCTTGAGCGAAACAAATTTCACTGTATCTCCAATGGAATAGCCAAACAAGCCGGCATTGGTACTAAGTAGCAAGGCATAATTTTTATTCAATTCCACTTCATGCAATTGCAGCCGACTTGGATTTTCGTTGAAGTACTCATCAACCGGAATAAACTCATAAAATATACCATTATTGGTAAGAAGCAACAAGCCGTCTGCAGCTTGTTTGTCCTGGTAAGCAATAAAGCCTTCCGATGCCGGATAGGTTTCTATGGTATTTATTTTGCGACCTATGCTTTGCTCTATCCTGGCGCGGTATGGTTCAAAGTTCACGCCGCCATATACAAATACCGAAAAATTAGGAAACAATTCCCCTACCGACTTCCCACTGCGCTCGCTTAGTAAATCAAAATACATTTGCACCCAGGGCGGAATGCCGCTAATGAGTGTCATATTCTCGGAGATGGTTTCATCTACAATTTTGCGCACCTTAGCTTCCCAATCTTCCATGCAATTGGTGGCATAGGAAGGCAATTGATTTCTGCGCAAATACTGAGGCACATGGTGGTTTACAATGCCGCTTAATCTGCCCGTAAAAACGCCATGTTTTTTATCCATTTCAGGACTTCCGGAAAGAAATATCAATTTGCCATCCACAAATGCCGAATTACCCGTTTCTGCGATATAGCATAGCAGGGCATTGCGTGCTGAATTGATGTGAAAAGGAATTGATTCTTTGGTGATTGGAATGTATTTCACACCTGAAGTTGTACCCGAAGTTTTGGCCCAATACAAAGGTCTCCCGGGCCACAATACATCCGATTCACCTTCTACAGCCGCATCAATCCAGGGTTTAAGCGCTTCATAATCCCGAACAGGCACCTGGTTTTTCCAATCGGAATAGGAATTGATTTTCTCAAACCCACTTTCCTTTCCAAAGCGGGTTTTTCGTCCTTGGACAACAAGGTAGGAAAACCATTTCTCCTGATCCTTGAGTGCATTGGCTGCCTCTTTTTTTACCTTTGAGGCAATAAGTGCCGCAAAGGGTTTTGCCAGTAACGATTTCAATCCCATAGCCCTGCAAGCTAGTTATTCTTGAGTAAACTTGAAAGGGCTTCCTTGTTGCCCATTTGCAGACACCTATTGCCTTTTGATAAATCTCAAAATTGAGTGTATTGCTAACTAACCAGAACCCTGGCAAAAGGTTAAACCTTACTTCCTAATGTTATTTCTTCCTCCAAATGGAGCCGTTTCGGGTTTTGAATTCCTGCAATTTTCCGGCTGCAGTGAGTTGCTGTAATTCAGCTTCAGCTTGCTTCCTTTCTTTGCCACTTATTTCTGCAAACTCGCGGGCGGTAAGACTTGGAAACTTAGTAAATAGATAGTCCCAATCTTTTGAATAAGGCATGGCCTCCAACTTGGGGTATTGCTTGAGTAGCAAACTTTTCATTTGTTCATAAGGTCTTGCTCCAACAAGTACGCTTGCATTTATTCCCTCCCCAAAAAACAAGGTAGGAAACGCGCGAACACCACTCGTTCTTGCCAATTTCAAGTCCTGTTCAAAATGGGCTTTGGCCTGGCTTTCCATGTCTAGTTTCAATTGCTCAACATTTAAGGTCAAGCTACTTGCTGCAGCCGAAAGATGCTCCCATTTGCAGATGTTTTTCTTTTCAAGAAATACCATTTCGCGGATTATCCGGAGAAAGGCACCGGCCTTTTCCGGGCTTTGCATTTGAACAGCTTTGAAAGCAATGGATGGTGGATACGAAGACCAAAGTGGATCTTCCAACCAAATATTGCCATCAATGGGCATATCGTAATAGGGACTCACTTCATCCCAATGTGCTGAAACATCCGAAGGTTTGCTAATGCCACCGCTATTGTATGACCAATCCGGAAGAAGACCACCCATGCGGTAGTCGATATGAATTTGATTCCCAAATTCCAGTTTTAAGCGCCTCAATTGAGGTTCAATGCCCCAACACGATGAACAAATTGGGTCTGTGAAATAGGTAATTTGCGCGGCGGTTGTTTCCAATTTTGCCAGCGTAATCTTTTCTGCACTATCGGCCTGAGGCAACTCACAGGCACCAGTTTCCGGGTCACATAATAAAGGATTCTTTGTATTCTCCATAGTTGATTGAGTTAAAAAGGAACAAGCAGACAAGCACCCAACAAGTACCAATAGCAACAAATGCATGCGGGTTTGTTTTAAGTAAACTGTGAAGGATGTTTGTACCATTGTTCGTTTTGCTGATTAACTTGCGCAAGTTGCATTCAAAACACCATTCAGTCAATTAGTCAAAAAAACATGACCAGTCCAAACGAAAAAGAAAACAAAGCTTGTCCTGCCGAAAGTTTATTGAAAATGCTTTCTGGAAAATGGAAACCACAACTTTTTAAGTTGGCCATGGAAGGCCCTTTGCGCTTCAATTCGCTGTTGCGCAGTTTAGAAGGTAGCAACAAGCAATCCCTGGCAACAGCGTTGAAAGAATTGGAATCTGAAGGGCTACTTGAACGGAAAATAATTCGTTTAAAACCTTTGCATGTTGAATACCATTTGAGCGCAAAAGGAAACTTGTTCATTCCTGTAATGCAGCAATTGGAACAATTATCCTCCTCCACTCCTAGCTAAGGCCTGTTCTTATTATTTGAATGAATTATTTCAGCATTTACCTATCTAGTTTATCCTCAAAAGTGAAAATTAACGAATTGAATTACTCGTTCAAGATTTTAATTGTGTCTTACATGTAGCCATTAATTTAGTAATCAATGGCTACTCCTATTGGAAATGAAGCAAGAGAATAGAGTCCGGGAGAAAGAGAGCAGGAAGGTATTTTTTCCTTTGAACATGAAGCAAGGGCTAGAAAGATGCAGCAAGCCATCCACCTGAATTGGATAAGCTTGGGAAGTAAAAAACCAGCAGCTGAATGCCTGCGTGAGGGACCGTAGCGGAAACCACGCAGGGACTTTTGGCCAGGCATTGCCGGAGCGAGGAAGCGACCACAGGAAGCTACCACAGCCCGCGCAAGGCCGGCAAAAAGGGCCGCGGAGTTGGAGCAAAGGGCACGGCCCCGCTGAACGCAATTTTCAATTGGAAACGGAAGCATGTTGCGGGGCACGCCCAAAAATCAATTACGTTTATTTCCGAGGAAATACCTTTTCGAGGATTTTGGTGCTGTTTGCCCCTAATCCGGATGCAAGCTCTACAACCACATTGGTAATTTTGCTTAAACCAAGGGAATTTAAAACCTTGTCGCCTAGCTGTTTGAGCATATCGCCTGATAATCCGTTGATGTTATTTGCCAGGTTTGATTTTTGCAGGTTTGTCATTTTTGCAAAATCTTTATCGGCCACTTTAATTTTCAGGAGATTTCCCACCACTTCCGTTTTTGCGCCATCGAGTCCGAATTTTTGAATCAATGATTTATCGAAATTGGCCAAAGAATTTGTGAGTAATTGTTTTTGTGCATTGGCAAGTGCTTGGTTGTTTGAGGCGCCCAGTGTTTTTACCATTTTATCAAGTTGGGCCGAGGCTGGTTTAGATGCAAAAAACAAAATCAAGAATAAGGTACTTAGGTATTTCATATTAATAAGGATTAATTGTTTTATTGGCGGGGTATTTTAATTCGAATCCGAAATTTACCTTTTGTTGTTCGGATGCGGCCACATTTAGTGACCAGGTTAATTTACCGGAATCTTCTTGAAAATTGGCATTTCCTGTATTTAAAACTTTTACAGAAATATCGCCATTTCGGCTAATGGGAATTTGGTCTTCGAGAATGAGGCGAATGGCTTCTTTTCGGGTATTACGAACTCGAATTTCGTAATTGCTTTGTTCAATTTTTGAATTGCCAAGGAGGTTGCGTTTGGAGAACTCGCGCAATTTTACCCGTTCGATAACAATGCGCGAATCGGCACCTAAACTTAGCTGGAGTGAATCATTCACTGTATTTCCAACAAAAGTATTACCGGTGAAATTACCTTGTAAAAACACCTGAGCATCGCCTTTGATTTGATTGAGCAAATCATCTGCCGGAACTTTCACTGTGAGGTAAGCTTGATTATCTAATTTCGGAACTGCTGAATAATAAAACTCGCCTGCCAAACTTAATGTTGCCAGATCAACGGTGACCTCAGCTTCACCAGAAAGAATGGTTTGAACCTGAGCCAAATCAAATTGAATTTGGGTCATCTGCTCATTTATTTCAGCATACTTAAATGAAGAAATACGTTTATCCTGCTCGGCATCATCTTCGGCCTTTTTCTTATACACATTGCCGCGGTAAGCATTTACTACATTCAATTGCCTGTAATTGGGATTGTAGTATTCAAGGTAAGCCGGATTTAAATTTGGCATTTGACCTTTACTTAGTGGGTTTGCCGTATTTACGGTCAACTTAACCTCCTTCCAATCTTCACCGGTTTGTTGTTGGATGCGTGCTTTGAGGAAAAACTGAACCGGGCTATTGATATCTTTTACACGTATATCGTAAACGGGTGTCCAGCTCACCTGATTGACTCTGTATTTTACTTCAAAAGGAATTCGTGCCAGGGCTTGATTGGTTTTTACCTCAATAACAATTTGATGATTTCCTGATTTAAGCGAAGATTGCCATTGACCCAATTGTGCAGCAAGTTTCGCAGCAATTGCATTCCATTTTTCTTCTTGCCTGGTAAGGCGGAACCAATCGTTTTTAAAACTGTTTAGTTTTCGTTCGAGCAGATTTACGACATCTTCCAATTCATCAGCCTTTACGCCTGCACTTCCACCAATTGATTTGTTTGCAAGCAACAAGTCTTTCTGATATACGATAGTTTCTTTGTCCGCTTTATAATCTGCAAGGTATTCATGAACAATTCGTAGGGAGTCTTCCAATTTTGTAACCCAATCCGGTTTGTTGTCGGGACTTAAATAATCAACACGCGTTTTAACCGAGCGTAGTTCAACTCCGTTAACCGCACATTCCAAACTTTGAGGGTCGATATTGGAGGAAATATTATCAAGAATAAGCGTATGTACTCCCGGACTTAAATCGACCTGAAAAATTCGTGAAACAACTGCCTGAGACTGAAAAATCTGAACCGAACTGATAGTACTATGTGGCTTCAATTCGGATGAAACAGCCTTGCCTGTCAGGAAGAATAAACCAATCAGAAAGAGTACAAGATGTTTGCGCATGAATAAAAAAACTTGTTGTGGTTTGAAGCACAACAAGTTTAATGCCAAATGTTCAAATAAGAAAGCAGGAACTACAAAGGAATATTGCCATGCTTTTTCCTTGGCAGGCGTACAGCTTTGTTTTCAAGCATTTTAAAGGCTTTGATTAATTTACTGCGCGTTTCTTCAGGCAGAATAACTTCATCAATAAATCCACGCTCAGCCGCTCGGTAAGGATTGGCAAACAAGTCGCCATATTCTTTTTCTTTGGCAGCAAGCGCAGCGGCTTTATCCTCTGCTGAATCAATTTCTTTTTTGAAAATAATTTCAGCGGCACCTTTTGCGCCCATTACGGCAATTTCAGCAGTTGGCCAAGCAAAGTTCATATCGGCACCGATGTGTTTGGAATTCATCACATCGTATGCTCCACCATATGCTTTGCGGGTAATAACAGTAACACGAGGAACAGTAGCTTCACAAAATGCATACAACAATTTTGCGCCATTTGTAATGATGGCATTCCATTCTTGGTCGGTACCAGGCAAGAAACCAGGTACATCTTCAAACACGAGCAAAGGAATATTGAAAGAATCGCAAAAACGAACGAAGCGAGCTGCTTTTTTGGACGAATTGATATCCAAAACTCCAGCAAGGAATGCAGGTTGGTTGGCAACAATTCCAATGGAACGACCCGCTAGCCTCGCAAAACCTACAACAATATTTTCTGCATAATTTTTATGGACCTCGAAGAAGCTATCTTCATCGGCCACTTGTTCAATTACTTCGCGGATATCGTAAGGTTGATTTGGATTTTCGGGAACCAAATTGGCAAGCGCAGAACGCTCTTCTTCGCCTCCATTGTAAGGCAAGGAAGGAGCCTGTTCTTCGCAATTCTGGGGAATATAACTGAGAAGGCTTTTCAGTTGGCGAATACATTCAACCTCATTAGCGGCGGTAAAATGAGCCACACCACTTTTAGCAGAATGCACCGAAGCACCACCCAAATCTTCAGAGCTTACCTCTTCATGGGTAACGGTTTTTACTACATTGGGACCGGTAACAAACATATAGCTTGTGTTTTCTACCATTAGAATATAATCGGTAATTGCAGGGCTATACACGGCACCACCTGCACAAGGACCCATAATAGCAGATAGTTGCGGAATTACTCCGGAAGCAAGTGTATTACGGTAAAAGATATCCGCATAACCACCTAAGGAAACTACACCCTCTTGAATACGCGCACCACCTGAATCGTTTAAGCCAATTACCGGCGCGCCATTCTTCATGGCAAGGTCCATTATTTTGCAAATTTTCTCGGCATGTGTCTCTGAAAGCGAACCGCCAAAAATGGTGAAGTCTTGCGAAAACACGTAAACCAAACGGCCATTTACTGTTCCATATCCGGTAACCACACCATCCCCTAAAAACTGCTGGTTTTCCATTCCAAAATCTTTGGAGCGGTGCTGAACAAATGCGCCGATTTCTTCAAATGAACCTTCATCCAAAAGAAAATGAATACGTTCTCTGGCGGTTAATTTTCCTTTTTTATGTTGTGAATCGATGCGGGCCTTGCCTCCCCCTTCCAACGCTTTATCCCGCGTTTGGAGTAGTAATTCGCGTTTGTCCATGAATCAAAAAAAATTTCGGCTAAGATACACGGATTACTTGTACCTAAAAGTGATTTTCCTTCCCCATCAAAAGAACTTTGCACAATAGGTATAGTTTAGGCCGATCCTTGATAAAGCGCAATGGTTTTTCGTCCGACCAGCGGCGAAACAGGTGGATTGCTTAAACCCTGAAAAATAGCACCTGCCGGGATGTCAAGCCAGTGAAGCAATTCGAGCACTTGTTGCAAATGACTTGTGAGATAATCATAAGAGATTTGTTCATGCTGCCTCGAAAAACAAATTGGCTCATGATGGGCAATGCGGTTACGCAGGGAATTGATAAGGGTTAATTGTTGAAACAGGACGGTATGGTTTGTTCCTTTAGGTCTATTTGGAAAAATAGTATGAAGGCTGCTGCCCATGGCTTGAAACTCCCGAGAGGCAAATTGGTAACGCCAAAATCCAAAACTCAAATTTGCCAGTAAATTGTTGTGGGAATACCTTTTTCCCAAGCTTGCCATGCATGAACGAATGGTTTGCTGCGACTTGCGGGTTGCGTCTTGATCAAACGGTCCGCCTTTTTGGGCTGCGAATGCCAACCAATCGCTTTCACCATACAACTCCAAAAACTTTTGCCGGTAATGGTGGTCAATTTTATTTCGCAATACCACTTCAAACAAACATAAACGGGCATAAACAGCCTGAGAACTGCGAATATTTAGACGGTAATAAAAAAGGGCTTTTCGTTTATCACCACCAGCAGCCATCAGGTATTTTTCTAATCTTGTGCTAGAGAGCAATGTTTCAAACTCGTCGTAAGTCATGATTTTTTTTTAGTTTTTGCTTGCAAATATTAAACTAAGACTTACCTTTGTGATGTACTCCCGGCTGCCGCTGTCGAAAGATATGCTTCCGGGTTTTTGTTTTTTATAGCTCTAAGCTATCGTTATTCCTAGCTTTCATTAGCTTTTGAAATCTTAAACAGTCAGATCAACTCTTTCAAAATTTAGGGAATTCCTTAACCCTACTTTTCATTACAATTTTGGCTATTGAGGTATTCCTTAAACAGGAATTTCTAGTTGGAAAGTTTACCTACTTTTTAATTCCATATACGGGAGACTACACAAATTTGTGCATTTCTCGGCATACAATAAATTACCTGATACAAGCCGATTCTTCGCTCCAATTTTATCCCGGTAAAGTTTGCTAGTTCTTTTGAAAAGACTGAATTGAATTGTTGAGAATCTCTATGCCTATTCCAAAAGCTGCATTATTTCTTCAACATCGATGTGTTTGAATACGGCTTCATCGGTTTCAATAAGGCTATTGGCCAATTCTTTTTTCTTTTGTTGCAATTGAAGAATTTTCTCTTCAACAGTATCTTTACTAATAAACTTATAAATAAATACCGGTTTATCCTGACCAATACGATGTGCTCGGTCAATGGCCTGTCTTTCTACCGCAGGATTCCACCAAGGGTCAATCAGAAACACATAATCAGCCTTGGTTAAATTGAGTCCAAAACCACCCGCTTTCAATGAAATCAAAAAGAAGGAATAATCTCCATTCTGAAACTTGGAAACCATTTTTTGGCGATCTTCCGAATTCATGGAGCCATCGAGGTAGCAATAAGATATTTTCTGTTCATCAAACCATTTCCTGTAAATGGTGAGTTGTGAAACAAATTGCGAAAACATAAGCACCTTATGTCCTTCCGCAATGGCTGTTTCTGCCATGTAAGTTACCTCGTTGAATTTACCACATTCACCTGTAAAATCGGGGTTAACCAACAAAGGGTGGTTGGCAATTTGCCTCAATTTGGTAAGGCCTTGCAACAAGGTAAACTGAGACTTATTTAAACCCATTTCACGTATCACCTGAAGAATTTCGTTTCGGTAATGCGATTTTACCTTTTCGTAAGCTTCCTTCTGTTCTTCGCTCATATCGCAGTAAACCAACTGCTCCATTTTCTCCGGCAAATCTTTTGCTACCTGGTCCTTGGTTCTTCTCAGAATAAAGGGTTTGATAATTGCCTTCAATTGCTGCATTTTGTAAGGATCTTTCAACTTTTCTATGGGTTGAACAAAGCGCTCATTGAAGGTATTCAAACTTCCCAACAATCCGGGATTAATAAAACTCAGTTGCGACCAAAGTTCTTGAACACTGTTCTCAATTGGGGTTCCGGTAAGCACCAGTTTATTGGATGCTTTCAACATCTTCACCGCTTTTGAGCTTTGTGAATTGGGATTTTTGATAGCCTGACTTTCGTCCAGAATCAAGTAATTAAACCTGAATTCTTTGAGTATATCTACATCTACACGTACAGTTCCATAGGTAGAAATTACCAAATCGAAATTGGTGAATTGTCGCGTATTTTTTGACCTGCCAATGCCGGTATAAACAAGTACACGTAAACTGGGGGTAAAACGAATGGCTTCCTGGTACCAATTGTAAACCAAGGAATTGGGAACCACAATCAAAGAACAACGAATAAAGGTTTGGTCTTGAACCCGTTTTTGGTTAGTAGGTTTCAACTCGCGAGAAATGCCCTGACTTCTCACAAAGAGTTCCCGATTATCTACCTTTTCCTGAACCTGAATAGGTGCTTGGTCAAATAAATTCATTTGAACCGGTTCGCCTTTGGCAGGTTTGCGATTGTTTTCTTCCCAAAGTGGTGGTTCAAAAGGAACTTCTCCTTTGTTTTCTTCAAAGAGCTCTTTCTCTTTTTGAATAAGGGAGAGGGTTTGAATGGTTTTCCCTAAACCCATATCATCGGCTAGACAACCGCCAAATTTGTTTTCTTTTAAAAAGTAAAACCAATCAAAACCTGCTTTTTGGTAAGGTCGAAGTTCACCTTTAAAATTCGCAGGCAAATCCATTTCGCGAACCTGACCATAGTCTCTTAATTTGAGCAGTTTCTCGCTAAGCTTTAGGTATTTTGAATTGCTGTTTGCTATTTCTTCAAGCAATCCCACATGGTGCTTTTCAAGTTTTATCTCTTCTTCACCCTCACTAAACTCAAGGATTCCGCTCAAATTGCCAAACCATTCTTCGGGAATTACAGCAATCATTCCATTGGGCAATAAAAACTCCCGCTTGCCCTTCATGATGTACTCTCTCAAGGCCAGGAATGAAAAGGTGTATTCACCAAATTTCACAATGGCAGTTACATCAAACCAATCTCTTCGCTCTTTTACTTCAATTTTTATTTCACGCGGCCCAATAAAATATCGACTTGCTTCTGAAGCCTGTGAAACCTCAATCCCGGCTTGCTCCAGTTCTGCATGATGTTCATTCAACCAATCAAGAAACACATATTTGTTTACCGATTCTGAACCAAGAAGATTGTCTGTTTTTTTCTGAGGTTTAAAATCCGGAAGATGAAAGAAGGCCTTGGCAGAATGTCCCAATCCAATTTGTTCAAGTATTACTTTCTTTTTCTCTTCTTCGGCTTGATTGCGATGAATACGCGTAAAATAATAGCGTCCATCTTGCTTGGCTAGCTTTGACAAAACCTGGGCATCGGAGCCGTATTCAAACTCAATCTCGTTGTATTTAAAGCTTAATTTTAACGCAATTTCATCCTCATAAAAGTGAACCATTTGCAGGTAAGCTTTTCCATCCGGATGAAAATTATTGATACCAAAGCAATCTGATTTTACATCGTATTTATCTACCAACTGGGTAACAAACTTCTGCAAGTAAGTTTCCTCGGCATTGCGCGGTATTTGAATATACCGTTTGTTTAAAAAGGGTTGAAGCTTTTTGCCATCAATCTTCTTATCGAAATCAATGAGCTTATTTTGTACCAATAACCAGGCCGGATTTAAACATACCACCTGAGCACCTTTGTACATGAACTCTATTTTCTGACCTTGGTATTTTATCGTTGGGTAATAGCGTATGCCTTCGGGATTTTCTTTGAAATGAAACCACACATTCCCGGGTTCTGTAGCTACTTCAATTTTGACGGAAGTAGGATTGTTGTCGTTCCCTGTTTTGTAAATATTTCCGCCACGTAATCGCTGCAAAACCTTATTAATTCGTTCCTGAACAAAAGGTTTTATGCGGTCTTCCAACAAGGGTTGAGGACAATACTTGCCAAAAAATTCGGTCGTACGTAATTTCTTTTTGGTTTCAGTATTGAAACGCTTGAATAGGTAATTGTCGTCAATCTCATCCAATATTTTGATTAACTCCATTTCAAGCGGTGTAATTCCCTTTGCAAAGTAATCGGCCGTTTTTGAAAATACGCGCTGATGGGTTAGGGTAAACGCACCTTTCCCATTCACCTGAACTACGTGAGGCTCAAGAAGTAAACCAAGTTGTTGATGGTCTACTAGGGTAAACACCAAAGCGAATGGTTGTGTATTAACTACCAGCAAAAAACAATTACATTAAGGTAGCTAAGATAAGGAGCCTTTGTGAAACTCCGAATAAAAAAAATGAAGAATTACTATTTTTAGCAATCCGCTTTCACCTGCGGCATTTATTCTCCCTCTGGCAATTCAACCACTCCCTGAAACACCATTACCGCAGGCCCTTCTAACCAAACGTCGGAAATCACTCCATTTTCACGTTGGTAACTCACGCGCAATGCTCCTCCTGGTGTTCCCAACCGAACCGCATGATGCGGAAATTCCCGCGGCTCGAGCTCACTTAATGCAATAGCAGCGGCAGTTACACCTGTTCCACAAGAATAGGTCTCGTCTTCTACTCCCCTTTCATAGGTTCTAACCGCCAAACTTCCATCCTCCATTTTTTGAACAAAATTCACATTGATTCCTTGCTCTGCAAATCGTTCAGAATAGCGAATGGATCTTCCGGCTTCTACTACATCAAGGGTAGTTATTAGCTGATTAATAAATTTCACATAATGCGGAGAGCCGGTGTTCAACACAAAAGTTCTTTCGTCAACTTTTTCAACTGCATCTACATTCTTCATTTGAAGGCTTACCAATGCATTTTCTTTGACCAAGGCTTGGTGTGGACCATCAATGGCTAAAAATTCGAGTTTATTATCTGCTGCTTTTAAATCAACTAGAAAGCGGGAAAAACAACGACCTCCATTTCCACACATGGTACTTTCGGCACCGTCACTATTGAAATACTGCATGTAAGGCATTCCTTCAGCTGTAATTTGAAAGAGGATAAGTCCATCAGCACCAATACCAAATCGTCTGTGGCATAGGCGAGCAATCAGTGCTTTATCCCGGGCAGGAAATTTTCCTTCACGGTCATCAAACAGGATAAAATCATTACCTGTTCCTTGGTATTTGTAAAAAAGTTTGTTCACCGAATTGGGAGTTTATGGTACTGCTGATCGTTGATTAGCGGAATTAGAAAATGTTGGGTAATTAAGGCATGAGTTGCACCTAAATCGGAATAGAGGAAAAACAGCGGTAATTCAGGCTTTACACCATATAAAATTAGCTTCTTTCCATTGTAGCGATAGCCGGTAAAATGTACAGGAGAAACCCAGTATTCAACAAATAAACCTTTGGCTTTTGGGGTTGATTTTTTGAATAATCCACGCAGTATAGGATTCAAAACTGCCGTATCTGTAGGCATTGAATCTGATTTGATGTTTAAGGATTGCAGTCGCTCCTCCCAAACCCCAAAAGCAATGGATGAAAACAAACTATCGGCAAGCAAAATATCCTCCTGAACATTCGCCTGAAAATCAGTTTCCCTTACCTTTATCAATTCCATTTCGGCAATGGCAAACAAAGAATCTTCATCCAAAACCAAAGTATCAGACTGTTTTTCCTTACGCTGTTCTTTTCTTTTGGGCTTTTCCGGTTCAGGGCTGGGTTCTGGCTCTTGTCGGGGGATAATCCCGATGGTTTCTGCAATCGATTTACGGTTCAATTCCAGTTCATCTGCATATTTTTGGTTGATGTAATAATCAACCAACAAAACCAACAGAAGCACCGATACAATTAAATAGAGCCAGCCCCAACTTTGAGGTTTGCGAGGAGGAATGATTGGAGTTTCATACTCCTGGAGCTCCCTTGCCAGAATTTCTTCCCGGTTTGATTTATACCGCTCAAATTCTATAAAAAAAGCAGGATCCTGTTGCAACCGCGCTTGAAAAGCCTCCAGCTCCGGAGACTTCATCTCATTACGAAGAAACTTCTCAAAAAAGTACTGGTATCGCTCTGGATCAAGGTGCATATGCTTACAGGAATGGCAAATTTCAACAATTTGAAGGTAAAATTTAAGATTAGACCTAATCGTTTTGAATTATTGTTGAATATTTTACCACAACTGGCCTGAAATGCTGTTTTTGCGGTGACTATTTTTCAGCTTAGCTCCTTGAAACTGAAAAAACTTTCACCCCAAAACTGACATTTTGTTCATGGAATGAAATTTGAGAAACAAAGAACACGAAAAATGAAGAATATGAAAAAAGTGCTGACCCTCTTGTTGGTTGCAGGCCTTGGAGGCCTTGCTGCTGTAGGAATTACCCGATTTCTGGACAAAGGTTCTGACCCTGAATTCACCCAAAACTACCTGGCTAAATATGCAAGCCTAAGCAATGGGATCGACCGTCCTGACTTTGTTCAGGTGGCGGAATTGGTTACCCCGACTGTGGTGCATATTATTACAACCACGGAGGGACCATCCAATTCAGAAAACGGCCAAGACCCTTATGGATTCTTTAGAGATTTTGGATTTCGAATTGATCCGGGACCACGCGCAGGCTCAGGTTCTGGTGTGATAATTTCATCAGATGGCTATATCGTAACCAATAATCACGTTGTTGATGGTGCCACAAAAATCAAAGTTATCCTGAATGATAAACGAGAATACACCGCCGAATTGTTGGGCAAAGACAGAAATACAGATTTAGCATTGATAAAAATCGATGAAAAAAACCTTCCATTTGCGGTTGAAGGCAACTCGGATGAAGTAAAGGTTGGCCAATGGGTGCTTGCCGTTGGAAATCCATTTAACTTAACATCAACAGTAACAGCAGGTATTGTTAGCGCAAAAGGAAGAGGTTTGAATTTATTGCGCGACCCAAGGAATCCGGAAACCCAATATGCGATTGAAGCTTTTATTCAAACCGATGCTGCCGTAAACCCCGGAAACAGTGGCGGTGCTCTGGTTAGTGCTGATGGTAAACTGATTGGAATCAATGCCGCTATAGCCAGTGAAACAGGTCAATTCGCCGGATATTCGTTTGCAATTCCTGTGAATCTGATGAAAAAAGTGGTTGGCGACCTTAAAAAATACGGTGAAGTGCAACGTGGATTATTGGGCGTTCAAATTCAGGATGTAACCAATGATTTAGCCGATAAAGAAGGGCTGAGTGAAGTGCGCGGTGTATTCATTGCAAAAGTGAATGAAAACAGCGCAGCAGATGCCGCTGGTATCAAAGACAAAGACGTGATTGTTGCCATAGATGGTGAGAAGGTAAATAGTTCAAGTGAGTTGCAAGAAAAGGTGGGAAAGAAAAGCCCTGGCGACCTGGTAAAAGTTTCTGTAATACGCAGTAACAAGCCCATGGAATTTAATGTAACCTTGAGAAACAAAGAAGGAAAAACCTCTGTTGTAAAAACTGAAAAAATTGAATCCAATAAAGTTTTAGGCTGTGAGTTCGAAAACATCACCCGTGAGGAGCGCCTGAAGCTCAAAATTTCAAATGGCGTTCGTTTGAAGAAGCTTGGAGAAAACAGCATTCTCAAAAAACGAGGAGTTCCTCAAGGTTTTGTGATTACCCATATTGATAAAACGCCAGTAGCCAGCAGTGCTGAGGTGAAAAGCGCATTAGAAGGCAAAAAAGGTGGGGTTCTGGTTGAAGGAATCAATCCGGATGGCTCAAAAGGCTATTATGGTTTTGGTATCGAATAAAAAATCAGGGCATAAAAAAAGCGGGGAAATCCCGCTTTTTTTTATGCTTAAATTCCTAAGCTTGGCCCATTCCCCCACCAAAATTAATTGGGAATGGAGGAGTTTGCTCGTTCAAGGAAATATGACCATTATGCGCTTCAAACTTGGCAACATTTTCCTGCAATGCCAGCAACAAACGCTTCGCATGATCAGGTGTTAAAACGATTCTTGATTTCACTTTAGCCTTAGGAACACCAGGCATAACGCGAATAAAATCGATTACAAATTCTGAATTGGAATGGGTAATGAGGGCTAAATTGGAATAAACACCTTCGGCCATTTCTTCGCTCAATTCAATATTCAGTTGGTTTGGATTATCTTGTGGTTCTTGCATAATTTTTCTTTCGAAAATACCTGCTAATCGCAAATATTTCGTTTCCTGTGGATTTCTTTCCAAAGCCCCAAGGTAACTAACTGCTAATCAAAACTATCTTCTGAAATCGAATTGAACAAGACTCGATTAAATTAAAAACTTTCAAGGTATTTTCGGTATTCAAACCGGAATTGTTAATTTGAATCGCCAATATTATTTAAATGCGCGTTCAACTTTCAATCAAAGACATGATAGGCCGTAGATGCATAAGTACGGTTGAACGCATACTTTTAGATTTCCAAGTAAGTGCAATTCGTGTTTCTTTGGGCAGTGCTGAGTTTGACTGTTCCAACTATCCTTTAATTTCAGAATCCTTAAAACTTGCCCTAGAAAAGGAAGGATTCAAACTGGTGAAGAACAAGGAAGAAAAGATTCTTGAACAAATAAAAGTAGCGGTATTGGAAATGATTTATTACGGTAACAACTTAAATACCATCATCCGCAATTCCGACTACCTGAGCGACAAAATTGGTCAGCCTTATTCTTACCTGAGTAAACTATTCAGTGAATTCACCGGACAAACTTTAGAGAAATATATCATACTGGTAAAAATTGAGCGTGTTAAAGAACTTCTGGCCTACAATGAAATGACCCTGAGTGAAATCTCGTATCAAATGGGTTATTCTAGTGTTCAATACCTAAGCACGCAATTCAAACAGGTTACAGGTTTTAGTGTAAGCGATTACAAGAATATGGAGCAAAAACCTAGAATTCCTTTGGATGAACTTTTGAATTGAGCCTCAATTTCTCCTAATTGCAGCTTCTAATTTTACTTAACATGAGCGAGCAATTTATACAGGAAATTCAACAAGGATATCAAACAAAAGGTGACTCCATTCTTTTGGGTGCAGCCATGCTAAACGGACAGGCACATTCAAGCGCACAGGTTAAAATTCCATTGAAAACCTTAAACCGACACGGATTAATTGCCGGAGCTACCGGCACGGGGAAAACCAAATCGTTGCAATTGATTGCAGAGCAACTGAGCAAAGCCTCCGTTCCTTGTTTGTTGATGGACATTAAAGGGGACTTAAGCGGAATTGCTGCAGCTGGAGAAATGAATGAAAAGGTTCAGGAACGAGTAAATCTTATTGGTTTGGATTATACCAACCAGGGTTTTCCTGTTGAATTTTTAAGCTTGAGCAAGCAACCTGGTCTTCGCTTAAAGGCGACGGTTAGCGAATTTGGTCCGGTTCTGATTTCCAAAATTCTGGGTTTGAATGATACGCAATCCGGATTGATGAGCATGATTTTCAAATTTTGCGATGACTTGCAATTACCTCTGCTTGATTTGAAAGATTTGATTAAGGTACTTCAATATGTTTCCGACGAAGGAAAGGCTGAATTAACCAAAAATTACGGAGCCATTTCAACCTCAAGTACCGGCACTATTCTGAGGAAAGTAATTGAACTGCAACAACAAGGTGCAGATGATTTTTTTGGGGAACCCAGCTTTGATGTAAATGACCTGATTCGCATAGATAAAAACGGAATGGGGATGATTAGTGTGCTGCGCGTTACAGACCTTCAAGACAAACCCAAATTGTTTTCTACTTTTATGCTTTGCTTGCTTGCTGAATTGTACGCCACCCTTCCGGAAGAAGGTGATTTGGACAGACCTAAACTCTGCATGTTTATTGATGAAGCCCATCTGATTTTCAACGACGCAACAGGTGCCTTGCTTGAACAAATGGAAACCATCATCAAGCTGATTCGCTCCAAAGGAGTGGGTATTTATTTTATTACACAAAGTCCATCCGATATTCCAGCTTCAATACTTGGGCAATTGGGTTTAAAGGTGCAACATGCATTGAGGGCATTTACCGCTGCCGATAGAAAAGGAATTAAATTGGCTGCCGAAAATTTCCCGGAAACCAAGTGGTTTAAACCAGAAGAAACACTTACCAGCCTAGGTATGGGAGAAGCTTTGATTACCGGTTTGAATGAAAAAGGAATTCCAACTCCATTGGTTGCCTGTTTGATGAGCCCGCCAGAGTCAAGAATGAACATTCTTAAACCCGAGGAACTTGAAAAAATCACTAATTCATCCAAACTAGCAGCGGAATACAACCGCGAAATTGATTCGGTAAGTGCCTACGAAATTCTGAATCAAAAGCTAAATGCAAAAGCACAGATGGTTGAAGAAGAAGAAATTGAGAAAAGCAGTCCATCTGCTAAACGAAATGAGAAATCTACCCTGGAAGAAATTCTTAGCAGCCCTGTTACCAAACAGGTTGCCAGAACAGCAACCCAAGTGCTTACAAGAACCCTTCTTGGAGCCCTTGGAATTGGAGGAAGCACCTCCAGAAAAAAGAAGAATTCCTGGTTCTAAAACCAGTCTAGCAAATCAATTCAATTGGCAAGTTTTACTACTTTCTTAACTGTTGTCTGATTTCCTTTTGTCAACCTAACAAACCAGGTTCCGGGATTAAGGTCTTTTGTTTGAATTTGGTTACCCTTTCCAGAAGCTACAGGCTCAGCTTGCAAGCTATAAAGCTCCCAAGAAATGGGTTCACTTGTTTCTAATTCAATCCAATCTGTAAAGGGGTTGGGATATAGATTAACTTTGCTGTCCATTACTTCAGAAACGCTGCTGGTTGGCAATGCCTTTTTAAGGTAAGTCCAAATTTGATTGGCCAATAAAAATGGCACTAAAGCCTGATCTTCCGGATTATTTCCCATTCTTACTATCACCAAATTTTGAGAGGGAACCACGAATAAAAATTGTCCGTTCTTTCCCATGGCGGCATACATATCTGCCGGGGCATCCGGACAAAGAAATCCGGGAATATTCACCTGCAAGCCGGGCACCATATACGAGGACTTTCCATTCAACCACCACAAATAGCCATAAGCAGGATTCAATTCTTGGGATGAATTAACCAGCCTATTATACCAATTGGTATCGGTTAATACTGGTGTATTTTCCCATTTCCCTTTATTCAGCATCAACAAACCAAAACGAGCCATAGCTCTGGGTGTGGAATAGTAAACCGGATTGTAATTGCCAGGCGCTGTAAAATAAAATCCATCCATTCCTGTTTTTGATTTGAGGCTTTGCTGCATAAAAACATTTATGTTCTTACCAACGCCCTTTTCAATAACCGGCTCAAGCAAAGAATAAGGAGCATTGTGATAAGCCCAGCGCGTGCCCGGCTCTGCTGCGTATATCAAACAAGCAGGCAATGTGCAATCCGGGTCAGGCACCTTGTCATTTAATCCAGTGCTCATACTCAATTGGTGTCGAACTTTTATTTTCTGCTCTGCACTATCGGGCAAAGAAGTAAAGCCCTTTCCTAGATAGAAAGAGCTTGATGAATCGGGATGAACAAAACCACTCTGAACGGCTAAGCCCATAACAAATGAACTTAAGGATTTACCCGCCGAGGCCCAATACCACATACTGTCCTTTGTAAAGGAGCCATAATACTTCTCCCAAACAAGTTTACCGTCTTTCAGAATCAGGAAAGCTTTTGACTGTGCGGCCTCAACAAAACTATCTGTTCGTTGCAGTTCAAGTGTATTCCATCCCAATTGTTCAGGAGAAATGCTTTCCCAATTATTGCCAGTCAATGGCGGAAAATAAATGGTTTGGCCATTTGCCTTATTTAAAAACAGAAATAGTAATACCAGGTAAACGAATGTTCTCATGCTAAATTAGAGTTCAATATAACCAAAAGGTTTAATCGGTTAAACCTTTCTGAATGGAGTTTATCCAAGTGCGGCCTCTTTTTATTGAATTTTATACGAAACGAATCGAATCCTATAACAGAAGAAAAAATCAAATCCTGAAATTTGACTTACCCTTTAGCAACACGATTATGAAAATTAAAAAGAATATCGCAATCAGTGAGTCCGGATTTATCTTCAATCCGACTAGTGGAGATTCCTTTTCCACCAACCCCATTGGATTTGAAATTATCAATCTGCTTCGGGAAGAAAAAAGCAAGGATGAAATCAGAACCGAAATCTTGAATAGGTATCAAATTGATGAAAGCACATTTGAAAAGGATTATTATGATTTCACCCAGCTATTGATTTCTTCTCAAATTGGCGAGGAATAATTCCCGGATTATGGAAACAAAAACCAAATTAGTTGTTGCCGTCTCGGGGTTAAACAATATTGATAGTCCGGGACCTGGCATCCCAGTTATTCGAGCTCTAAAAGAAAGCACTGAATTCGATATCCGAATCATTGGTCTTTCTTACGAGGCGCTGGAACCGGGATTGTATATGCATGACCTGGTTGATAAGTCCTACCAGGTTCCGTTTCCTTCAGCTGGAACAGAAGCCCTGATGGAGCGCTTATCCTATATTCATCAAGTTGAAAACATCCAGGTAATCATTCCAAATTTTGATGCAGAACTTGGAAACTTCATGAATCTTGAAACGCGAATTTTGAATGAAATGGGCATTCGTATGTTCCTCCCTACTCAGGAGCAATTTGACGAACGTCACAAGGCCAATTTGTTTGAGTTTGGGAAAAAACATGGCGTAAAAGTTCCTTTCTCAAAAATGATGTTTAATACATCTGAAATCCCAAGTCTTCAAAATGAATTCTCTTATCCCATGGTGGTTAAAGGAAGATTCTATGAAGCTTACATTGCTTACAATCCGGAACAAGTTGCCAGCTATTTCAATAAACTGGTTGCCAAATGGGGTCTTCCGATTATCATTCAGGAATATGTATTTGGAAGTGAAGTAAATGTAACAGCCATTGGTGATGGAAATGGTACTGCAATTGGTGCGGTTCCCATGCGAAAATTGTTTATTACCGACAAAGGAAAGGCTTGGGCCGGTATTTCATTGGATGATGAGGAACTCGTAGAAATTGCCAACAAGGTTATTGCTTCCTCCAAATGGAGAGGAGGCATGGAGCTAGAATTCATCAAAACTTCAGAAAACGAGTATTACCTACTTGAAATCAATCCCAGATTTCCGGCTTGGGTTTACCTCGCGAAAGGCTGTGGGCAAAACCACCCCGAAGCTTTGGTAAAAATGGCTCTTGGAATGGAGGTTCAACCATTCCCAAGTTACGAAATAGGAAAAATGTTTGTCAGGTATTCCTACGACATGGTTATTGATTTAAAAGAATTTGAACAAATTTCAACATTAGGAGAATTATAAAGCATTCATACATGGAAAAGTTAAGATACGAACGTCCGGTAATTAAAAAATTGAATTCCGGCTCAATGAATAAATTCGGAACTCGCACCGAATACACCCCGGTTACTCATATTGATGGTGCTTCTGTGAAAAGCCTCATCGAAGAATTTGGGTCTCCCTTGTTTGCAATATCAGAACGCACCATTCGGCAAACTTATAAAGATTGCTTAAGGGCATTCAATAACCGTTACCCAAGGGTTCAAATGGCATGGTCATACAAAACAAATTACATCAATGCAGTTTGCAATGTCTTTCATCAGGAAGGCTCTTGGGCTGAAGTTGTATCCGGTTTTGAATACCACAAAGCCTTGAAGAATGGCGTACCAGGCAATAAAATTATCTTCAATGGTCCGGATAAAACCGACGAGGATTTAATTGCAGCGATGACCAACAATTCGCTTATTCATATCGACCATTTGGATGAATTGTACCGCTTGATTGAACTTACTCGCGAACACAACAAAAGACCACGAGTTGCTATTCGTGTAAACATGGATACCGGTGTTTATCCGATGTGGGACCGCTTTGGATTCAATTATGAAAATGGTCAAGCTTGGGACGCTATCAACAAAATCATCCTGAATGACCAAATGGATTTGGTTGGATTGCATTGCCATATTGGAACCTTCATGCTATCTGCAAATGCGTATGCCATTGCGGCCACAAAACTTGCCGATTTGGCTCACCATATCAATCTTAAGTTCAACAAAAAAATTACCTATATCGACTTAGGAGGAGGATTTGCTTCAAAGAACAATCTCAAAGGCTCGTATTTGCCAGGAAACATTGGCAACCCCAGCTTTGATGATTATGCAGAAGCCATTTGCAGCGCCTTGTTGAATTCTGAATTTTCAAAACAAGAACTGCCTTTGTTGATTCTTGAAACCGGAAGAGCTTTAATAGATGAGGCTGGCTACTTGTGCGGAACAGTACTTGCCAATAAACGGCTAAGCGATGGAAGAAGAGCTACCATCATGGATTTTGGCGTAAATATTTTGTTTACTTCATTCTGGTACGACCATAAAATTTCTCCGGCACAGGATTTCAGCCATTACACCGAAGATGGCGTAATTTATGGTCCATTGTGCATGAACATTGATGTGGTAAGAGAAAGCGTAACTTTACCACCTATGAAAAAAGGAGACAATGTGGTGGTGCATACCGTAGGTGCTTACAACATGACCCAATGGATGCAGTTTATTGCCATGCGACCAAATGTAGTAATGATTGACCTTCAAGGAAAACCTCACTTGATTCGAAACAAGGAAAATCTGGAATACATTCTCGAACGCGAGGAAATGCCGGGTTATCTTGCGGATTTTAATCTATGATTCAACTTCCTGAGTTCATAAAAATTCCTGCAAAGGGACTCGCAAATAGCTATTCGCAGTTGTTTCTTTCCAACAATCAGTTGGCAGGAATCTTAATTGCCTTAGCTTCCTTTGTTGACCCCATTGCAGGAATATGTGGCCTTGCCATGGCATTTATTACAAATGTCATGGCTTGGTTATTTCATTTGCCCAACTTGAAAATTGAAAATGGTAGCCTGGCGTTTAACAGCTTGCTTACCGGACTTTTCCTGGGCCATAGCTACAACCTAAGCGAATACTTGGCTTTAATTTTATTGGCTGGAAGTTTTTTGAGTCTCATTCTAACAGTGAACACAGAGGCCATTTTAGCCAAGCATAATCTTCCGTATTTAAGCGTTCCATTCCTTCTAAGCGTCTGGCTTTTAAAGCTCTCAACAGACAATATCAGTAATCTCGATCCCAATTCTACCCAGATTTTTGTTTTCAATCATGTGCTTCGAATTAGCGGAGAGGGAGGATTGTTTACCTATCAGTTTTTAGAAAATCTTCCTCTTCCCATTTGGGTAAGTTCCTACTTAAAATCACTTGGTGCTGTGCTTTTTCAATACAGTACCCTTTCCGGTTTGGTAATAGCTTTGGCCTTGATTATACATTCTCGCATTGCATTTAGTTTATCGCTGATTGGATTTATTACAGGCTACGCATTTTACCAAATGATGGGTGCAGACATGAACGACCTAACCTTTGGCTTTATAGGTTTTAACTTTATTTTGACGGCTCTTGCGCTTGGAGGATTTTTCCTAATTCCCAGCGCATCAAGTTACTTTCTTGTCATTGTTTTAACCCCTGCGATTGCATTAATTGGAATTGCATCTGAAAGCGTACTTGCAAAATTTGGATTACCACTGCTGTCTTTGCCATTCAATGCGGGAGTTATTTTATTCTTATACTTTTTGTATTTCAGAACCAAAAGCAAACATCTCTTACTAACACCGGTCCAACTGGTTTCACCAGAAAAAAACTTATACCGTTACCTCAATCAAAAGGGCAGATTCGGAAATGAACAAGCTATAAAATTGAGTCTGCCAATCGTAGGAACCTGGCGCATTTCGCAAGGTCATGCCGGGAAAATTACCCATTTAGACGATTGGCAATATGCCTGGGATTTTGATTTAACCGATGACGAAAACAGGACCTATCGTCTTCCGGGTTTCTCTCCCGAGGACTATTTCTGCTACGGCCTTCCTGTGGTTGCTCCGGCACTTGGTCAAGTTGTGAAAGTGGTAGATGGCATTCACGACAATGAAATCAATAAAGTGAACCTTGGCCAAAATTGGGGGAACACTATTGTTATTCAACACAGCCCTACTTTGTTCAGCAAATTAAGCCACCTCAAATCGGGTAGCATAAGGGTAGCTGAAGGAGAATGGGTTGCTAAAGGACAAACCCTGGCTTTGGTTGGAAATAGTGGTCGCTCCCCCGAACCTCATCTTCATTTTCAATTGCAAGCAACTCCCTATATTGGTTCAAAAACACTCAACATTCCCTTAAGCAATTTTATGGTTAAAGTTGATAAGGGCTTTCAATTTGTTACCCAAGGCATTCCAGAAGAAAATGCGCTTGTATGCAATCCAATTTCGAATCAAACCCTTGCCGAAGCCTTGAATTTCCTCCCAGGAAAGAAATTAGTTTGGAACAAAAATGGAGCAAAATCGAAAGGACTTGAGGTTTGGGAAGTCTTTACAGATGCCTACAATCAAACCTATTTCCACGACGCCAAGAACAATGCTACACTCTATTTCCAGAATAAAAACGGATTATTTGAATCCAGAACATTTTACGGAAATAAAAATACGCTTCTCTTTCAATTTCATTTGTGCAGTCAACAAATACTTCAATCCTGGTATCCTGATTTGGAATTGAAAAACGAAGTTGAAATCAGCAGTTTATTCAATCCAACTGAACTTTTTCTTCAAGATTGGGTGGCCCCCTTCTTTAGGTTCTTAAAAACCGAGTACCGTATCAACTATGCGTTTAACGACAACGATATTACCCAAAGTAAGATCATTTTAAAAGGCGAATTGCGTTCAACTCGATTGGGCATTTTCCATTCTTCAAGCCAGTTTGAACTTGAATTCTTCAATAAGCAATTGGTAGCCTTCCGATTTGAAAGCAAACGAGAAAAACTGGAGGCGACATGCTCGGAAAACGCTTAATTCAGCTTGTACTTTTCTTCCTTCTCTCATTTGAATTGCAAGCTCAAGCAATTGAAGATTCAAGCTATCAGTATTACCTGAATGCAAAACACGACGAACAAATTGAACTAGGCAAAAGTGCGTTGAAGCAAGGTATAGATTATTATTACCTGCGCTACCGACTTGGAGTTGCCTACATGGGAAAAAGAAACTTCAGGAAAGCTATTCAACAGTTCGACAAAGCCTTAAAAATGAACTCGGGCTCATACGAAGCAAAATCAATGATTCGCGATTGTGCATTGGCAGCAGGAATTGAAAAACTTGAATTGTATTCAAGACCCTTTACCGGTGCAAAAACCGGTTTTATGCAACAGGTTTATCTGGAGTCAGGAATGAAACAAAGCAGCTTCACCGATACAATTGGGAATCCTGTATTTGGTCAATTGGGCTTGCAGGTTGCGCTAGGCCCTTTTGTTTCATTGTTTGCCGGATATGCCCTTGCCTATCAAAACAACTTAACCCTCAATTTCAGGCAACATCAGCTGTATTCGCACTTAACTATCAAGCCTGGCATTGCTTGGCAAGTCAGTGCCTTTGGCTCTGGAATGGTAGCCAATGTTGCACTGAACCAAAGTGATTCAGTTTTCAATGAATTTTCCGGATTGGCAGGAGTTAGCATTCAAAAATCTAGTGGCAACTGGGAATGGAGTTTAGGTGCCGGCATTGGAAACCTAAATAAACTAAGACAAATTCAAGGGGGTCTTACCCTTACCTGGTATCCACTTGGCAATGATTTATTCAACCTCAGATGCATGAACCATTTGCAGGTTCAAAACGCAAGCCTTACTCCCATTATTTGTCCGTCAACCACAGTTAAACTTTTTAAAAACTGTTGGCTAAAAGCGGAATACTTACGTGCCAATAGCACAAATGTATGGGAGCAAGATGGCTATATTTTAAACAACAATCCCGACCGGACAATTGATAAATCAACATTACTTCTTACCTACAAGTACGCCTTTTACCATGATATTTATTTGGTATCTCAACTAGAAAAAAAAGAAGCGTTGATTGAAGAAACAACAACAAGACCATACACCTTCAGCAACCTCATTGTTGGATACACTTACCGAATTCATTAATTAGAAAAACCATATGAAAAAATCAATTTTAATGCTGGCCCTACTTGGCCTATTTGCTGCAACTGGATTTGCCCAAACCAACAGTCTTGAAACTGCATTCAAAAACTCCTATGCCCATGAAAAAAATGGAGACTACCCAAAAGCAATTAAAGAAATTGTAGCCCATCAAAACGAAAACAGCTATGAGATAAACCTTCGTCTTGGCTGGTTGTATTACCTCAACGCTCAGCATGTTGAATCCATAAAACATTACAAAAAAGCAGTTGACTTAATGCCTTACGCTATTGAACCAAAATTTGGATTGGTTTATCCTCATTCAGCTTTGGGAAATTGGGATGAAGTATTGAACTTGTATCATGCAATCCTGAAAATTGACCCCTCTAATACCCTAATCAATTACAGAATTGGCTTGATTTATTACAACCGGAAAGAATATCCAAAAGCAATTCCATACCTGCAGAAGGTTGTCAATTTGTATCCCTTTTCTTACGATGGCTTAAACCTATTAGCATGGGCCCAATATTTAGCCGGAAACACACGTGAGGCTAAACTGCTTTTCAACCGCTGCTTGCTTACCAATCCGGGTGATGAATCCTCGTTAGGAGGTTTAAAATTGATAAAGTAATGCAATTCAAATCGGAATTTGTAATCCCCTTTTCTCAGTATCCGGTGAGGAAAGGGGATCAATTTTTTCTGGCAGGTTCTTGCTTTGCGGAGCACCTATTTAAGGGATTAAAAAACTGGCGATTCCCTGCCAGAGGGCTATCCAATGGCATTCTATTTAATCCCTTGAGTATAGCAAATGCTTTCAGAGATTTACTTGAGCAAAATCCAATAGAAGCTGATGACTTGATTGAGGAGGATGGAATTTTCCTATCCCGGTTCCATCACGGGGCTGTTTACGATACCCAAAAGGAAAGACTTCTCGAAAGGACAAAATGCCTTCAACAAGAGGACCTCGCGTTTTTGAAATCCGCAAAATTTCTAATTGTATCGTTTGGTACAGCAAAGGCTTGGAAGCATGTGCATAGAAACTACATCGTAGCCAATTGCCACAAAGAAGCGGCCTCCAACTTTAGCAGTTACCGTTTATCTGTTGCTGATATTGTTGCAGCCTGGAAAAGCGTTTTGGACAAATTATTCAGCATAAATCCAGGTATTCAAGTGGTGTTTACGGTAAGTCCCGTAAAATACCTGAAAGAGGGGTTTCACGAAAACAACCTAAGTAAATCTACGCTGTTGTTGGCAACCGAACAATTGTGTGCCAGCTATCCTTCTTGCAACTACTTTCCATCCTATGAAATTGTATTGGATGAATTAAGGGATTATCGATTTTTTGAAACTGATTTTGCCCATCCAACCCAGCAAGCAATCAACTACGTTTTGCACAAATTCAGAGAGTCCTGGTTTGAACCTGAAACAAGTGAAATGATACAACAGCTTGAACAGCTTCAGAAAAGGGAAAGTCACCGCTTTTTGCATCCAGAGGCCCATTCAGCGGTGAAGTTTATTGAAGACACGCAGAAGATGAGAAGAGAATTGGAGTTAAAGTATCCTTTTCAGGATTGGACTTATTGAATGGTCTTTACCTTTTCAAGCAATTCAAACAATTCATTTTCAGGAACAAATCCATTAGAAACCAAATAGTATTTTCCTTGAATTAATGCCAAGACAGCAGGGTATCCAGAAACGCCCAACTTTTTGGCTGATTCAAATACCTCAAAGGCCTTTTTCTTGAAATCTTCTGAAGCTAAACCGGCATAGAAAACGGATTCAGACAAATCCATTTTTTGCAAAAGCTCTTTGTACACAGTTGAATCAGAAAGATTCTTCCCACCAATAAAATGCAATTTCTGCATTTCGGATGCAAAAGCAATAGCTTTTGAACTATCCATGCTCTTTACTACTTCAAGTGCAATGGAGGGCAATACCGATGAGGTATATAAGCTTTTATCTTTGAGTTGATCCAGATAGGGCTGTCCAAATTTCACACCCGAATAGCTTTCAACTCTGCCGTAAGCAGATAAAATATAGTCGGCAAAATCACCAATTGGTCCTTCCCGCTCACCTACTACCATGCCACCTGAGATGATTTCAAAATCAAGAGAATCTCCAAACTGCTGCTCAGCATTTCGGATTACACCACTAAACCCAAAGCACCAACCGCACATGGGATCAAACACATATATTATTTTTGGCTTCGACATAACTTGAAAAGTTGAAAGACTTATTACCAATAGAAACAAGAACCGGATGATTACGTTTTTCTTCATCTTACTTCCGCTATTCATGAATGGGGATTCAACCCCGTAAAAACCTTAAATTAAGACTTTTGAAAGGGATGCAACTTGGGCAAAAAATAAAGGGGCAATCCACCTGCAATTAAATGCATAGGAATAACCAGCCACCTAAAATTTGCTGGTGCAGGTGTTCCATCCGGTAATACCGATTCAAATGCTGGAAAATTTGAGAAAAACAAAAAGGCTATTCCTAAAATTAAAAACAACAAATAACCTCTGGAAAATCCTCTTACAAGGAGATAATAAACAAATCCTGAGAATAGAATTGGCAAAATACTTGAAAGCACAACAGCTACAGGAAAGCCCTTTGGCAAATGAGAAATTCTCAATAGATCTTTGCCTAAAAAAAGCCAGGCAATATTGAGCAAGGCTGCCCAAAAACCGAGTTTCAGTGCTGTGAATAACACTGAAAAAAGCTTCAACTCTTTTCCCATAATTGATTTCAACCCAGCCTATAGGCCCTTAAAGATTTCTTCTAATTTTTCACGATTCAAGGGTTTTGAAATAAACCCTTTTACAGAAGGATAGGATTTGGATTTAGCCAGATCAAAAGGATCGATGGAAGAGGTGAACATAAAGACTTTAAATCCAAAACCTCTTTTTTCGTAGTCCTCTAAAAAATCCCATCCTGAATATTCGGGCATATTGATATCCAACAAAATAATCAATGGAAGTTCAGTTGACCTTATGCCCAGGTATTCAATGGCTTTTCTACCATCCAAAAATGAATTTACCTGATAATCCGGATGACTGAGAGTAATCGTTTTTTTTGCCAGGAAAATGGTAATTGAATCATCGTCCACTACCAACACCTCAACAGGAGCTGAATTTAAGTTAGACAATGTTTCCGGGTTAGACATCTAGACAAATATGAGAAAAAATACCTTAATTTTTTATGATTAAATATGCCTTTCTGCATGGTAAGAACTTCTTACTAAAGCACCGGATTCAACGTACTTAAATCCTTTTTCAAGTCCGGCAACCTTGTAATAGTCAAACTGTTCAGGTGTAATAAACTCCTCAACATTCAGGTGCATTTTGGTGGGTTGAAGGTATTGACCTAATGTTAACACATCGCAACCATGGGCCACCAAATCATCCATTATTTCTAAAACCTCGGCTTCAGTTTCACCCAAACCAAGCATGATTCCACTTTTTGTTCTGCGCCCTCTCTCCTTGGTAAGTTTAATTTGTTCGAGACTTCTTTCATATTTGGCTTGAGGCCTAACGCGTCTGTATAGACGTTTTACCGTCTCCATGTTGTGAGAAACCACCTCAGGTTTTTCATCAATTACTTGGTAAAGCAAATCCCAACGCCTTTGAAAATCGGGAATTAAGGTTTCCATGGTTGTACCCGGACTTTCTTGCTTAATCAAACGAATGGTATCAGCCCAAACTTTTGCACCTTTATCCGGAAGTTCATCTCGATTTACTGAAGTTATTACAGCATGCTTAACATTCATGAGTTTCACAGCCTGCGCAACACGTTCTGGTTCCTCCAAATCGTAATTGTGCGCTCTTCCTGTAGCAACCGCGCAAAAGGAGCAAGACCTGGTGCAGGTATTACCCAAAATCATAAAAGTTGCGGTTCCTTCTCCCCAACATTCGCCCATATTTGGACAATTGCCACTTTCACAAATGGTATGAAGTTTATAATGATCGACCAGTTGCCTTACCCGACGGTAATTTTCACCGGTTGGTAATTTTACTTTAAGCCAAGATGGCTTTTTAACTTTTTCCTCTCCAAGAACAGGTAATTCAATCATGATTAATTCTTATATCCCCAATTAAATGCCAGATAAAGACCAAAGTAGCGCTTTTCAGCAGGTTGATTAGCCATTAATGGAAGTCCATCTAAAAAACTATCAACTGTTACACCGGCTTCTAAACTTTTGGTTTCGTCGGGATATTGACCCCACTCTACCTGAAGCCCGGCTCTGCCATAGGCACCTAATTTTACTTTGGTTTCACCAACGCCTGCAAATATGGATGAATTCCCGTAAATCCTGAATATATCGGTATGCTTTACCGGATCATATTTTTCAGAAACTAAATAACCATTTGGGGTTCCATCGGCATAGGGGTAAAACACATCCAAATAAACCGGCTTTAAAAAAGCAGTACTTAAGCCAACCGTGTAAACAAAATTCAAACCAATTGCATTCTTATAAGGTCTCTCGGTGATGGTGATTGTTTGGCCAATTCCATTCCTAAAAAAAAAGGCCAAATTCAACCGACCAAAAGAATATTGACTAGGTTGCTCCGTAAATCCACTTCGTTTAACTTCTTTGGGATGCTTCAAACGCAATAATTCGGATTCAAAATGATTGAAAACGCGCGCCGTCTTGTGCCAACCATACCTAAACTGTGCTCCACCCATGCGAAACGAGTTGAGATTCACCCCAAACTGATAGTGTTGCAGGTACATCAACTGAGGCTCAGTAATGGGTGCATTTTGAGCCCAAGCTGTTGGAAGTGTTAAAACACCAAGGAGAATATGGAGTAGAATGCGTCTCAATGCTTATTTTCGCTTAAATACCTAACGAATGTACACAACAGAATTAATATATCAAGGCGCTTTGCGCTGCAATGCTACCCATGTAAGATCGGGAATTCAAATTGAAACTGATGCACCCATTGACAACAATGGCAAGGGCGAAAGGTTTTCTCCTACAGACTTGGTTGCTGCGGCTTTGGGCTCCTGCATGCTCACTGTTATGGGAATTGAAGCCGAAAAACATCAAATCGACCTAAGCGGTAGCAGTATAAAATTAACCAAAGTAATGGGAATTGGACCACGTAGAATTGTGGCCTTGAAAGGTGAATTACAGGTTTTTCATAGCGCTTGTTCGCCGGAGCAAATTAAACTACTGAAGCAAACTGCGCTCAATTGTCCTGTAGCAAAGAGCATTCATCCGGATATCCGCCAGGAAATCGAGCTGAATTTTATTTTAAAAGGCTAGTCAGACTCCCCAAATTCAAGTGAAATTTAGGGCAGCTTCCTTTGCAGGAACTTAAACTGAACAAAGCGATTACTGCGGCACCAACTAATATCTTTTTCATGGATCTTAAATTTATTACTTCTGAAACGATGGAAGTGTTTTTAAGTACATTCGACCTGGAGGGCTTTTTGTCTAAAAACGGCCATCTTTCTCCTCAAACCTTCCTACTCAGCTACAAAGGTAATGAAAATTCAAATGCTAACCTCCTAGCCGACCAGTTAAAAGTTTATAAGAAAGCGATTTACAAATTACCTGTCCACTGTCAACATTTCTGTTGGTTTAGCTCCAAAAGTTATGAACAAGCCAGTAGTGAAGCGTCTGCCCTTCTAAAATCCAAGCTGTTTCCAGCCAAAACTGTTCTCGATTTAAGCGGTGGCCTAGGTATAGATGATTGGGCTTTTGCTAAGGCAGGAGCGCAAGTTACCTCAGTTGACCCGGATGAAATGCTGAATAAATTGGTGATAGCAAACAATAAAAAAACAGGCTCCACCTCCATTTCAAGAATTACCCAAACAGCTGAAGCTTTTCTGGAAAATTTTTCAGAGAGAATTGACCTGGTTTATCTCGATGCGGACAGAAGAGAGGCTGAAAAAAGAGTAAGTCTGAAGTCGAATGGCAAGCCCGACTACTTTGAATTGGAGAAAAAATTACATGAAATAGCTGATAAAATTGTCTTGAAGCTTTCACCTTTGGTTGATTTAACAGCATGTGAACGCGAACTCAGCTACTTAAGTAAAATTGCTGTAGTATCTCTAAATTATGAAGTAAAAGAAATCCTCTGCTGCATTGAACCGAAATTTTCGGGAAAACCTAGTGTTGAAATTTTTGAATTGAATGAACAAGGTGAGGTCTTGTTTTCTATTTCCTCCGAAACCCTTAAAGACATTCAAATTTTTGAAGAGTTGGGTTCAACTGAAACTTGTTTTTTTGAGGCCAGACCTGCACTAATTAAGTCGGGATTTGCCATGCAATTCGCTAAGCAACTGGGCTTTGAGCCCCAAAATCAAAATGGCACTTGGTTTATTGGTCCTAATTTACAAAGCTCAAATGAACACGTTTTTAGGGCATTTCACCTTGCAAATCAAGGTATCTTTAAGAAAAATGAGTTCATTCAGTATTTGAAATCCAATCAAATCAAAAAGGCGCATGTAAAATGCCGTGAAATTGGAATCAGTGTAGATGAGTTTAGAAAACAATACAAAATTGCAGATGGAGGGGAAGATTACTTTTTCGTGGGAAAAAGCCTTTCAGGAGAAAAAACATGGTTCCATTGCCGGAAAATTAACCCCGGCTTGCAGGAATAGTTAAACGTGAACCTTTATTTACACGGTTTCCTTTTATCTTACCCTTATTTACTTTTTTCAACTCTGCCACTGTAACCTGATGTTTACGGGCAATGCTGCTTAAATTATCCCCTTTTCGAACCACATAGGTAGTAGCTCTCGCGGAAGAAACTTTCTCGGGGGTGTTCGACTGATTTATGGCCATCAAAGCCTGAGTGCTGCGGTTTCTAAATTCAGAATCTGAATTGAGTTCAGCTGCTTTCAAGGCCAAATGGTAAGGTAGATTCAAAACCACTTTGTTGGTTGAAAATGGAATATAACCTTTTTTCAAAGCCGGATTCCACTGTCTAATTTCAGCCGGACTAACCTGAAGGGATACCGCCAACTGTTCAATCGACATTTGGTTATCAACCAAAACTGTATCCATGAGCTGAGGAATGTCTTGCTGCTCGGGGTAGATATTGTGCTCCGCTGCATAGTTCATCACATACGCAGCGGCAATAAATGCCGGAACATAGCCTCTGGTTTCTCTAGGTAAGTAAGGCATAATTTCCCAGAATGTGCGCTTTCCTCCAGAACGTCGAATTGCTTTGTTTACATTGCCAGGACCACAATTGTAGGACGCAATAACCAATAACCAATCTTTGTAAATGCGGTATGAATTCTTGAAGTACCTTACAGCGGCTTCTGTTGAACGAATGATATCGCGACGTTCATCAATCGAATGATCCGTTCTTAAACCGTAAATACGTCCGGTTGGAGCCATGAATTGCCACATACCGGTTGCGCCAACATGGGAAACCGCATTCTGGTTCAAGGCAGATTCAATCACAGCCAGGTATTTCATTTCCATAGGAATACCCTCGCGATCAAAAACCTCTTCAAAAATAGGAAAGTAATACCTTGAGGTAGTTAGTACACGACTCACCAATTTACGCCTTCTGTTGGCATAAAAGTCGATAAAGGTTCTTACATGCTGGTTGTACTGAAGCGGTATTTCTGTCTCCAACAAACTTAACCTGTAT
Organism: Bacteroidia bacterium; assembly: GCA_023151275.1. GTDB lineage: Bacteria > Bacteroidota > Bacteroidia > UKL13-3 > UKL13-3 > CAISCU01. Next base: position 35,129 of record JAKLJI010000013.1, read on the forward strand.
GCGTATGCACTATCACTAAAAACAGGAATATCCTGTTCATTGTAACCGTAAATATTCAAATCACCTGGTTCTGCAATGGGTGGATACAGCTTGTTCTTCAATTTGAAGATGCTGGAATCCATCTGGGCAATTTTCACCATCGTTTCAGGGTCTGTTCCGTCTTGCAAAACTTGTGCAAACGCCGCGCCCATGGGTAAAAAAGCCAACAGAAAAGCAATCCTTTTTATCAATACCATCAGTGTTTTTTTAGATTTGTATTTAAGGGGTAATCTACAAATGTAACAAATTCAGCTCAAGTCCGCAAGTGCCAAATTACGAGCCGCTTAATAATTCATAAGCTTCCATTGAAAAATACTACTGACAGGAATCAGGAAACCTATTGAGGAGTTATTGTTAATATTGCTAAAAATAAAACCCATTGAAGCTGGCCAAAATTCTCTTAAGTCCTTTTGCTCTTTTGTTTTTTCTCATTCTTAAAACAAGGAACTTCCTTTACGATAAGGCTTTCTTTGGGGTTACACGGTTTGATATTCCGGTAATTTCGGTTGGCAATCTTTCTTTTGGAGGCACAGGAAAAACACCTCATATTGAGTACCTGGTTAAATTACTTTGGGACCAAAATCCTGCAGTATTAAGCAGAGGATACAGACGGAAAACTAGTGGTTATTTATTTGCCAACCCCGACACCCCGGCAACCCAAATTGGCGACGAACCCCGTCAGATAAAATCACGTTTTCCCAACCTACCTCTTGCTGTTTCTGAAAACCGGGTTTTGGGCATTCCAAATCTATTGTTTGATGCTCCCGAAACTGGAGTAGTGCTTTTGGATGATGGCTTTCAACACCGTCCGGTAAAGCCTGGCTTGAATATTTTACTTAGTGAATACCGCTTGCTTTTTACCCGAGATTTTTTGGCTCCAATGGGAACCTTGCGCGAGTACAAATCAGCTTACAAACGCGCAGACCTAATTGTGGTAAGTAAATGTCCGGAAAATTTATCCTTAGATGAGCGTAAAACCATCATTCGTGAAATCAATCCATTCCCTCATCAAAAAGTATTTTTCAGCCACCTGAGGTATGGCCAAATTTACCATTGGCTTGATCATTCTCCATTAGTGAAATCAACCCCTGTTTTCTTTGCCGGAATTGCGAATACAAGCAGCATCGAAAACTACCTAAGCAATCATTTCAATTCGTATAAAATCAGAAAATTCAAAGACCATCATCTCTTTAGCGTTGACGAATTACGAATTCTTCAAGACGAGATAAAATCTTTGGGGGATGATGCCTTTTTGCTTACCACCGAAAAAGATTTAAGCAAACTGCTATTACCTGAATACAGGGATTTGCTAATAAATACCCCTTTGTATGTCCTTCCGGTTGAAGTTGAATTCAATCCAGAGGATGCAATACTTTTCAATCAAACTGTAAAAACCTATGTTGACCAAACTAAACCAAGCTACAGAATTCCTTAAACCATTCTGTACAACTCCGCCTCAAACCGGCATCATTCTAGGAACTGGTTTGGGTGCACTTGTAAACGAAATTGAAATCAGACATAGCATTGATTATCCCGAGATTCCGAATTTCCCGGTTAGCACGGTAGAAAGTCATAAAGGAAGATTAATTCTGGGAACCCTTGCCGGCAAAGAAGTTATTGTGATGCAAGGACGCTTTCACTACTATGAAGGCTATTCCTTGCAGGAAGTAACTTTTCCGGTAAGAGTTATGATTCAACTCGGCATCAAACAACTTTTCATCAGCAATGCTTCAGGTGGATTAAACCCTAGCTATGAAATTAGCGACTTGATGGTATTGGACGATCATATCAACCTTTTACCAGACCATCCTCTTCGTGGAAAAAATGAACCCACTTTAGGACCACGCTTTCCAGACATGAGTGATGCCTATGACGAATCACTTATTAAATTGGCATTTGAGGTAGCCAAGGAACAACAACTAAAACTTCAGAAAGGTGTATATGCGGCAGTTCAGGGTCCAACCTTGGAAACCAAAGCCGAGTACAAATACCTCCGGGTAATTGGGGCAGATGCAGTTGGCATGAGCACAGTTCCCGAAAATATAGTGGCACGCCACATGGGAGTTCCTGTTTTTGCGATTTCAGTTATTACAGACTTAGGCGTTCCAAATCGCATTCAAGAAACAAGTCTTCAAGACGTAATTAACGCAGCAGGAATTGCAGAGCCGCGCATGACGGCTTTGATAAAAGGTATGATTAGTAAATTGTAACTTGAGGCTAGGAAAAACCAAAGTTCTACTCAAACCTCAAGTGTTTAACAGACTCGCCTGAATCGCGCAATTCAATAAGGGCATCAATGCCAATTTCCAAGTGTTTGGTAACAAATTTCTCAGTAACCTTCTTATCACTTTTTGAAGTTTTAACACCTTCCGGCGTCATTGGATTATCGCTCACTAACAAGAGCGCACCTTTTGGGATTTGGTTTACAAAGCCAACAATAAAAATGGTTGCAGTTTCCATATCAATACCCATGGCTCTGGTTTTGCGCAAGTACTCTTTAAACTGTTCATCGTGCTCCCAAACACGACGATTGGTGGTATAAACTGTGCCTGTCCAATAATCCATTTCATGCGACACAATGGCAGCAGAAACAGCTTTTTGAAGACGGAAGGATGGCAATGCAGGGATTTCTTCCATGATATAATCATTGCTGGTTCCTTCCCCTCGAATGGCCGCGATGGGCAAAATCAAATCACCCAGTTTGGTATTCTTTTTCAACCCGCCACATTTGCCCAAAAAAAGTGCTGCTTTGGGAGAAACTGCCGACAACAAATCCATGCAAGTTGCAGCCATGGCACTGCCCATACCAAAGTTAATGATCGTGATATTTTCGGCTGTGGCAGTTTGCATGGGCTTGTCTTTCCCCATGATTTCAACCCCAAACCGGCTGGCAAACATCTCTACATAATTGATGAAATTCGTCAATAAAATATACTCTCCAAATTCCTCCAAAGGCCTACCTGTGTATCTGGGTAGCCAATCTTCAACTATCTCTTTCTTTGTTTTCATAAGGTATCAAGATAAACAACTATTTACTCTTCTCCTAACTTAAATCCTTCATCGTTATTCATTGAAAACATTCCACTCATTAAATCCTTGAATTCCATACCCGCCGCAATTGAATGCCTGCTCAATTGACTGAACTCCGACAAGCCATAAATCACCAATTCCATAAATACCAATTGCTCTTCCTTTCCTAATCCCGGAAAACGCTCTGCCACCAATTCTTTCAGGCCTTCTACTTTGAATAGAGCCTCTTCATAGTCCTGCAATTTGCTTTCAAAACCCAGTTTTAAATCCATTCCATCGTTGAACCAATTAAGAATTGCGGCATACGGGTTAGCCTTTTTTGATTTCTTGGCTTTTTCAGGATCGGGGAAATAAGCGGTGAATACTGTTCGTATGGCCTTTCCAATCAAACTTAGGGCAACATTCCCTGCACCTTCGAGTTCGCCTTCATACACCAATTCAACCTTCCCGGTAATGCTGGGTATAGCTCCAAACAAATCGGTTAATCGCGCTCTGGTTTTTGATTCTTCATTCAACAACAAACGGCGCTCGGCAAAGCTATACAGGTTTTCATAAGCGGATATGGTTAGTCGCGCACTCACACCACTCTTTTGGTCCACCAGCTCACTCTGCCTGGCTTCCATGGCAATTTGCTCGATGAGAACAGGAAGAATCTCCGGCATCTCAATGGATAGCTTTTGCTCATCGGTTATTTTGGCTTCCTGACTGGTGATCTTTTGCGCAATTTCGATGGTCTTGGGATAATGCGTGATAATTTGACTATCAATCCTGTCTTTTAATGGTGTTACTATACTTCCCCGATTGGTATAATCTTCGGGATTTGCAGTAAAAATAAACTGAACATCCAGTGGCAATCTGAGTTTGAAGCCACGGATTTGCATGTCGCCTTCCTGCAAAATATTAAACAATGATACCTGGATTCGGGCTTGCAAATCAGGCAATTCATTAATCACAAAAATGCAGCGATGACTTCGAGGAATCAACCCAAAGTGAATAACCCTTTCGTCGTTGTAATGCAATTTCAAAGATGCCGCTTTGATTGGGTCTACATCTCCAACCAAATCCGAAATACTCACATCAGGAGTAGCCAATTTCTCGGTGTATCTATCGTTCCGATGAAGCCATTCGATGGGTGTTTTATCCCCTTTCTCCTCAATCAAATCAAGTGCATAACGAGATATGGGTTGTAATGGGTCATCATTAATTTCAGAACCTTGAACCACTGGAATCCATTCATCCAACAGGTTGAGCATTAGGCGTGCTAATCTGGTTTTTGCCTGACCTCTCAAGCCCAACAAAATGATGTTGTGACGCGATAACACTGCTGTTTGAAGCTGAGGTATTACCGTTGATTCATAGCCTTCTATACCTTGAAAAGGGTTTTGTTTGTTTCGGATTGAATCAATCAAATTCTTTCTCATCTCCTCTTTTACCGAGAGCGGCTTGTAGCCCGATTTTTTTAATTGACCCAGTGTGCTAAGGGTTGGTTTTGTTGTCATTTTACGCGCTTCTTTCTGTTCTTTTCAAAATCTTCAAAAATATAATCGCCTAATCCATTGAGATTGCTGTAGTAGGCTTTTCCTTGGTTTACCTCGGTAAACTCTCTTACGAACTTTTGCAGGTAAGGGTCTGAGGCAATCATGAATGTAGTTATTGGAATACGGAGCCTGCGTGCCTGGGCTGCCATGGTAAGGGTTTTATTGATGATTTTTCGATCGAGCCCAAAACTGTTTTGGTAATACCCATTCCCTTCTTTTAAACAGGTTGGCTTACCATCGGTAATCATAAAAATTTGCTTGTTGGCATTCTTTCTTTTACGCAAAATATCAAGTGCAAGCTCAAGTCCTGCGTAGGTATTGGTATGGTATGGACCAACTTGCAAATAAGGCAAATCTTTGATTTCTATGGGCCAGGCATCGTTACCGAATACCAGAATATCGAGCGTATCTTTAGGGTAACGAACCTTAATCATTTCGGCGAGAGCCATAGCCACTTTTTTGGCAGGAGTAATCCGATCTTCGCCATACAGAATCATGCTATGCGAAATATCAATCATTAACACCGTGCTGGTTTGTGCTTTGAAATCACGTTCCCGAATTTCTAAATCGTTCTCGGTTAAATTAAAATGTTCTGTTCCATGATTTACCTGGGCATTCCTCAAACTGGCTGTTAAATCTATTTGATCCACCTGGTCACCAAAAACAAAAGCACGGGTATCTGAATTCATTTCATCACCAATTCCGGTATGCCTTGTCTTGTGATTGCCAAGCGGACTTTTCTTCAACTTTCCAAAAATCTCATCCAGACTCTTTTTCCGGATGGTTTGATTGGTTTTGGCTGAAGGACTAAACTCTCCGTTGATTGGATTCTCTTGGAGATAACCTTTGTCTTTCAAATCGCGAATAAAATCTCCCATGCCATAAGCATCATCTGTAAGTTTATGTTGCCTATCAAGTTGATTCATCCAATCCAACACTTCACCCACATCTCCATTGGTGTATTGCATCAATTGCAGGAACAAATTCAACAAACGTTGAAAGGGTTCCATTCCATTTTCTTGAGGGATATAGCGCGTAAAAAGATGGGAATTCATGATATCTGTAAATTCAAGTGATGGGGAATTTATGTAAGTTCGCCCCAATAACAACGTCAAAAACCTGCTTTACAATGATAAAACAAGGCTTGCTCTTTAAAATCCTGCTTGGCATTGGTTTGGCTTTACACGGCTTCAGCAATTTAAATGCCCAAACAGGTAAAAATGTTTTCATTTCATTTTACAACCAAGAAAATCTTTTTGATACCCTTGATAATCCAAACAAAATGGATGAGGAATACTTGCCGGATTCCAAGCTAAAATGGAATTCCGAAAAATATTTCAATAAGCTCAACAACATGAGCTCGGTAATTTTGGATATGAACCAAGGTAATGGCCCCGATTTTTTAGGCTTGTGTGAGGTAGAAACTGAAGTTGTTTTGGCCGATTTGGTTAAAACCTTAAATGCTAAAACCAAAGATGCTTATGCTTATATTTTCTTTGAAGGACCGGATGAACGTGGAATTGACAATGGATTAATTTATAGAAAATCAGCAGTAAAATCCATCAAGGCCAGAGCGTATGGTATTGATCCGGATTTGATTGGAGGAGATAAAACCCGAAATATCCTGCTTGCAGATGTTAAACTCTCAAACAATGCGCGTTTGGTTTTGGCAGTTAACCATTTTCCAAGCCGACGCGAAGGTCAGAAAGAATCTGAATTTAAGCGAGTTGCCGCTGCAAATCGGCTGAGAACCATTTGTGATAGCTTATTGAAATCGGACAAAAAAATTAACATTGTCCTAATGGGCGATTTCAACGACCATCCGGTTGACCGCAGTATGGCTGAGGTTTTGGAAGGAAAATCAACCATTGGCGAAGTTGATGAAAGGCAGTTTTATAATCCCATGTGGTTGTTTCATAGCCAAGGAGTTGGTAGTCACAAATACAAAAACGATTGGGGCATGCTCGACCAAATTCTTTTGAGCAAAAACCTATTGGATGGAAAATCCAAACTCAAGTACCTTAAAGGTTCTGCTGGCATACACAAAGCTGAATTTATGCTGGAAACCGAGGAAAAGTATAAAGGAAATCCGAAGCGTACTTTTGCAGGGAACAAATACCTGAATGGTTATTCGGACCACTTACCGGTTTATATTAAATTGGAACTTGTAAAATAAGCTGTGAATCCGGAATTGTATTTAACAGCCGATGGCTCTCATACCTTGTACATCAAGGAGCTGGACGAAACCTACCATTCTAGAAATGGAGCCATTGAAGAAAGTCGATATGTTTTTATTGATAAAGGTTTTAACCATTGGCGAAGTCTTTATCCGGAGAAAGAAAGCATCCATATTTTTGAAGTAGGTTTTGGAAGCGGACTAAATGCCTGGCTATTTTCTGAACTTGCCAAAAGCCTCTCCCTTTCAATTCACTTTTCTAGCATTGAAAAATTTCCCATTTCACCAGAAATCGCTGCCACATTAAACTACCCTGAACAATTAGGATTTGATGAAACCGGTTTTCATGAATTGCATCAAGCACCTTGGAACCAAGCGGTCTCAATTCATTCTAGGTTTCAACTCAAAAAAATAAATGCCGATTTTTTGAGCTTTGATTGGAACTCAACTCCCACCATTGATTTGGTGTTGATGGATGCATTTGGACCTGATAAACAACCTGAAATGTGGGAGGCAAAACTTCTCGAAAACCTCTTTCAAGCCTTAAATCCGGGGGCCGTTTGGGTTACGTATTCAAGCAAAGGAGAAGTAAAACGAAGTCTTAGAAATGTTGGTTTTAATGTAGAGCGCTTGCAAGGACCACCTCGAAAAAAACACATGCTTAGAGCGAGTAAACCATGAAAGAATTTGATTTCCTGATTATCGGCCAGGGGATTGCCGGAACTGTAATGGCTTACCGCTTGATGAAGGCCGGAAAATCTGTACTTATTCTCGATGAAGCAGAACCTTATCAATCAAGTTCCGTGGCTGCCGGCATGTACAATGCCATTTCGGGTAAACGCATGACCCTTTCCTGGAAATGGGAAGAAACGTTTCTCGAAGCTAAAGCCTTGTACTCAGAAATTGGAGAACTTTTAGGCAAGAACTATTTGTTTGAAAAGGAGACTTTTCAAAGTTTTGGAAACATCAAGGAACAAAATGATTTCAGTTTAAAGGCAGAAGATGAGCTTTTTCAAAAACATATTCGTCCAACCGAACAAAAGTTTCCAGCTATACGAAATGAATTTGGCTCATTTATTATTAACTCAACAGGATGGCTTCAAACCCATGAATTCCTGAAAGACTTCAAGGAGTACGCCATTCAACAGGAACAGTTAAAAACAGAACAAATAGATTGGTCAAGTTTTCAGCATAGTGAAGAAGGGATTAAACTAAATGGGTATTTTGCCAAACAGGTAATTAGCTGTGAAGGTTGGAAATTAACCCAAAATCCACTGTTCAATTTTGTCCCTTTGATTCCAACCAAAGGCGATGTATTCCTGCTCAAATGCGATGAATTACCCGATACCTTTATATGGAAAAAAGGAGTTTATCTGGTACCACTTGGTAATGGAATTTTTAAAGCTGGCTCAACCTACCGCTGGAATGTGGAAGAGCTGGGGCCTGACAAAGACGGCTACGAAGAATTGTATTCAAAAGTAGAAGCTCAACTCCAGGTTCCATTTGAAGTACTTGAACATTTATCAGGATTCAGACCCGCATCAAAAAACCGATATCCAATAATTGGCGCACATCCTATTTTCAAAAACTTGTTTGCATTCAATGGCTTGGGAACACGTGGAATCATGCTTGCCCCTTATGTAAGCAAACAACTTGTTTACCACATACTAGTTGGAACTGAGATTGAACCAGCGATTCAAATCAACAGATATTATCCAAAATCTTCTCAATAGATTTTTGTTTTCATTCCTTTCCATTAAATTGAAACCATGGATTGGATTTTGGAAACGTTACCACTTGAGTTAAAATACACCTGGAAAATTTCACGAAATTCCAGCGAGTTGAAGCATAATTTTTTGGTAAGATGCCGGATTGACCGCTATGAAGGCTTGGGGGAAGTTGCACCGAATATTCGGTACCAAGAAACTACTGAACGGATTCAGGAAGGGTTCAAAAGTTTCTTGAATTACCCCAATAAACACCTGATAAAATCCGATTCTCAACTGAATGAAATTTTATCGAGCCTGAATTTACCCAATGCCTTGCGTTTTGGAATTAATTCGGCCTGGGTACATTGTATGGCCTCGAAAAATAAGGTTTCAACGCCCAGCTATTTAGGCATCCCGGAAAAAAAAGAAATCAATTCTTGCTATACATTTCCAATTATGGAAGCCGATGAATTGGAAAACTTTTATCAGGAGTACAACCTTCAACGGTTCAATTACCTGAAAGTAAAGGTGAATGCTGAAGAACCTTTGGAGGCGATAAAACGAATTGCCGCTTTTAGCACGCAAAACCTAATTATCGACGGAAATGAAGCCTGGACGGACCCGCAACAAGTGCTCGAGTTCACCCATTTATTGGATGGAATTCGGGTTGAATTTCTTGAACAACCGATGCCTGCGGCTGAACAAGATGCTTACCAATGGCTCAAAAGGAAAAGCACGGTTCCACTAATGGCTGATGAAAGCTTACTCGACAATCCGGATTGGGAAATGCTTGAAAAAGGATTCCATGGAGTGAACATGAAATTGATGAAAGCAGGTTCTTACCAAAATGGAATTTCCATTTTACAGGAGGCCAAAGCGAGAGGTTTTATGACCATGACAGGTTGCATGATAGAAAGTACCCTTGGTATTAGCTCTGCATTTTACGCGGCTGCCCTTAGTGATTACGCAGATTTGGACGGCTGCTTAATCGTTGCAAATGAACCTTTTGGATTGGTAGCAGAAAAAGGAGGAAAATTCTATTTGAGTTAATTAATCCGCTTTATTCATATTCACCGAAGCCCACTTAAGCAACACATTTTTTCCTTTAGGAAGCTTCAACTTTTCACAGATACTTCGCTTATGCGATTCCACAGTTTTCTCGGCAATGAAGAGAAATTCAGAAATTTCTTTGTTTGTTTTAAAAGCGGCAACAAGCTCCAATACCTTTATTTCTGTTTGGGTTAACTGCTTCATCCAATCTTTATCCGGGATAGAATCATAAACCAAACTCCCTTCCAATTCAGGACTTAAGTATTTAGCACCCTGTAAAACTTTTTCAATGCAGGTAGGAAGCTCCAATTGAGCATTATCCTTTAATACATAACCATCGCATCCTTTTTCGCGAGCAGACAATACCACAGACAGCTCCCTGTGCATGGTGAGTAATATTACCCGGGTCCGCAAATGCTTAGATTTAATATTTTCAACAATTTCGAGACCACTTATTCCAGGCATACTTACATCCACAATTGCAAGATCCGGATTTAATGTAACTATACCATTCAAACAACTTACTCCGTTATGAAAAGAACCAATTACTTTGAAATTTAAGGTTCTCAAAAAAGCTTCTGTCCCTAATAAGGTTATCGGATGGTCATCCGCTACAATTACACTGTGCATTTTCTTTCTTTAATCTAAAATAAAAAACGTCTCGGTTTGTGCATTTTCAAAGTAAAAATTTGCTCCAATTTCCTTGGCTAATCTCTCGAGACCTTTCTGAAACTGGGCCGAATCAGACATTGGATTATACTCCGATTTATCCGGCTGTTTCCGCCCAACAATACGAACAGATAAGGCATTTCCAACCTGATTCATAAACAAATCAGCATCCTGATAAGCAGCACAAGAAACCAACTCATTCAACACACGTTCAACAAATTGATAACTCACTAAAATCAATCTGAAATCGGGTTTACTACTTCCTAAATTCAATTGGGCATACACCTGAAAATTGAAATTTTCCTTGAGCTTATTGATTAACTCAATCACGCTTAGCTCGAGCCCTTTTTCCAAAATGGATGCCGATTGGGCATAACCTCTCAACCAGCTAAACGATTGATTCAGGTTCAGTTCTAATTGCTGATCCATCTGCACTTTCCGATTGTATTCATTGGAAATCCATTTGAGTTCGGATTGAAGAAATTTCAGGTAATCGGACAGGTGAAGATTATCCATGTTTGATTTGCACATTTTTAATGAATCAAACTTACTTTTAGTTTCTGACAGCAACTATCAGGGTTAACCCTGATTTGGAACAGGTACCCTAATTTCAATTCGTGTACCACTATCCCCTGATTCGATATGGAGTTGAGCGCCCATTGCATTGCACCGTTGACGGATACTCATTAAACCGAATGCCCTACCCGATGCAGTAACTTGTTGCAGATTGAACCCTTTCCCATTATCCTGAATGGAGAGATTGACATACTGCCCCTCATGGACCAGGTCAATCTTGGCAGATTTTGCCTCTGCATATTTAAGTGTATTACTCAATGACTCTTGAATAATCCGATAGATATTCAGTTCCCATTTCATGGGCAATATTCCTTTCGGATAATCCATTTCTGTGGAAACATAAAATTGGTCTGACTTTTGAATGGTATCAGTTAACTGAATAATGCTCAAGGTAAGCCCAACTTCCTCAAACATGGCAGGAAACAAGTTTCTGCTTATTTCACGAACCTCTTTTAAAATAGCTTCCACTTGTCCAACTCCCTTTTCAGAATTGTTTGCAATCAGGCTCTTCAAATTCAGCAATTCATGGCCCACACTATCATGCAAGTCCCTGGCAATCCGCATGCGTTCTTCCTCAGTATTTTACAAATAACAAAACAAGTATAACCAACAAAGCTGCCAATAATATGAGGGTCCTGTTTCTCGATAACAATTCCTCGTCCTTCAGCAAAAGTTCCTGCTCCCTTAACTTGGTTTTATACTTGACCTCCATCTCATAAATCTTTCCATTAAAGTTCTCCCGGTATAAAAGTTCATGCAAATCATCCAAGGTATCCTGGTAGGCTAATGCAAGGTTTAGTTGACCTGAATTTTTTGCCGATTTAAACAAAACATTGTAGCAAGATATAGCCTCCTTATACTCCTTCATTTCGCGTGAGTTGAATGCATTCTCTTTTAAAAAACCTGTATTCGTAAGCGGCTTGTTTCTGAAATTTGCCAGCATAGCAGAATAGGTTTGATACTTGGTAATTGATGAACCTTGTTGTATTTCACAAATTGCTTTAAACCGGTTCATCCAGATTTCCATCGAATCCAATTCCCTGCGAATCCCATAGAATTGAATATTCGAAATTGCCTGCGAATATTCCATATTCAGGTTTTTTCTGGAGTAATGATCCATCAGAAAATTAATGCGATGAACATTTGCAGTCATATCTCCAACTGAATCCTCATCCTCCGCATAAACCAAACCCAGATTATGCCGCAACATGATCTCTAAAAATGTATCTTTTTTGATCGTAGCCAGGCGTAAACCGTTCTCTATGTATTCTAAAGCCAGATTATAGGCAAAAATATACCTGAAATCATTGGCCAGATTATTTGAACTCACACAGATATTAACAGTATCTTTTAAACGTAAATAATAGTCTAAATTGGCTTGTTTCAAGGCAATGGAAGAATCCATTTTATTTAAATTTGCGTAAGTATTTGCAAGCATGGTTCTACACCTTACCTTGGTTCGTGGTAATGCAGAGGGATGATTTAATGTATAATTCAACCAATAAAACGTTGAGTCGGAGTTTTCAATGGTGTAATACATACTTCCAATGTAATACCCCAACTTGAGAAGCTCATGCTGATTTTCTTTTGTCCCTAAACCTTTTGCCAGATGCTCTTTGGACCAAAACATAACCAGACTATCGTAAATGTAATTCTGATCCAATACTTCATTGAATGCTATCAAACAAAACAAAGCCGAATCTCGCTGTCCCTCCTTCAAGTACTTCAGGTAAAGAGCCCCAGCTTCAGCACTGTAGGCAGAATCACCGCCCCTCGAATTGTTATATAAAGCTTGAATTGTTGGCGGCATATCATCATAAGTAAGCCCCTTTTCTGCATCTCCTTTCTGCTTTGGTGCCTGGCAAGCAATCCCAATTAAAGAAAGAAAAAACAACCTTTTTATACAACGAATCAGCATATCCATGAATTAGTAAGATAAATAATCAAGATTAACAAATAACAGCCTTATGCTTCTTACTTCCAATTCCAAAATAAACCCTACGGATTAATCGTTAGGAATTCAAACGGTCATTCTTATTTTTGTCCGATGTCTTCCATCAAGAGCAAACTTAATTGGGACTGGTCACCCTGGCTGGTAGTGTTTGCGGCATGTCTTCTTTTCATAGGCTATCAATCAGACAGATTAAACTCGCCTTTTTTTTGGGATGAAGCATGGGTGTACGCACCAGCCTTGAGAACCATGGCCGAATCGGGACCTGGATTATTGCCATCAAGCCTCGACCCTTCTCTTTCAAGAGGCCATCCTCTTTTATTCCATTTTCTGGGAAGCAGTTGGATTCAACTGTTTGGAAATTCACCAATGGCCATGCATTCCTTCGCGATAAGCCTATCCTTAACGAGTGTTATTTTACTGTTTGCATTTCTCAAATTGCAAGGCAATGCCTGGATAGCTTTGATTTTATCCGCCGGTTATCTTTTTGCTCAGGAGGTTTTTCGCATCCAGGGCATCATGGTTCTCCCTGAAATTATGCTTGGAATATGGGTCACGGGCTTACTCTGGGCATTCAAAGAAAAAAAATCCTGGTTCGTATTTTTATTCCTAAGCCTTGGTTTGTTAAGCAAAGAATCATTTATACCTATTGCTTTAGCACTATTCTTAGCTCAAATTCTGGCAACACTGAGAGCCAATTCAAGAAAAAACCTAGGCTTATTACTTGCATTTGTTGGTGGATTCATGAGTCTTTTTGTTTTCTTTTTGATTCAAAAACTACAACATGGTTGGTGGCTGTACCCCCTCCACCAAGGCATGATTGAATTAGATTCCTGGCAATTTGCCTACAAGCTTCGAGTAGCTTTGCGCTTTATCTTATGGGAACAAAACAGATGGATTTTTACCTTATTATTTCTGGGTTTAAGCAGCAGCTACCTTATTAAAAACAAAGGTGGAATGCGGATTGGACTCTTTCTAATTGTGCTAATCTTTCTCTACCGAAACCTTATTGAAGAAAGTGTTCATACCGATTGGCTAAGCTATTTGTTACTGGCTTCAATTGCTGGAATTTTAATTACTCGCTTATTTCAACTTGCAGGTAAAGAATCGCAGGAAAATGAATACTTTTCACTTAGCTTGATTTTAACATCCTGCGCATATCTTGTTTTTTCTTCGCTTAATTTTTTCACAGAAAGATACCTGATGCTGCTGTTCCCGATTGTAGCAATTGGACTTTTTCAGATTTCTACACAATTCACAAATCAAAAAATCATTTCAATTTTCCTGGGACTTGCCTTGCTTGGAAATGCATTTTTTCCAATTCCAAAAACAAAAATTGATGATGTTTCAAAAGGCGGACTGGATGCTATTTCTCTTCAAAAAGAAGCACTTGGCTTCCTTACCGGAAAAGCCAATCAAAACGATGGAATTATGGCACCCTTCCTTATTCAAACCGCATTAAGAGACCCTGGACAAGGATACTTGCCAAAGCAATTCAATTTCGCATTTTCAAATGTTCATGGCCTTCCAATTGATGCTGAAGACAAGTTCTTGGTACAGACAAGCTGGGAGAAATTCAATTTGATTCCTGATTCAACCCAGTTCAATCAGTTTCAACGGGTGTTTGAACGAGAACAAGGACTTGCGCGAATTGAAATTTTCCAACGGATTCAAAACCCTCAAACCAAATAGGGAATTTCTTTTAATAAATCGCTAGCCACAAGACTTCGTTTTCCGGAATTAACTATTCTTTTGGCGGCTTCTGCATGAATGGCAACACCCATTTTACAAGCTGTTTCAATCTCAATTCCTTGGGCCATTAAACCGCCTACCAATCCTGCCAATACATCACCAGTGCCTGCGCTGGATAGCATAGGATTTGAACTCAATTGAAAACAAACCTGTCCATCAGGCATTATAATTCGCGTGAAGGCACCTTTTAAAATCACATAAACCTGGTGCTTCTCCGCAAAGCGCCGGGCTTCATCCAGCTGTTTGTAGCTGTTCATTTTTACATTCCCCAAAAGACGCTGCATTTCACCAGGATGAGGAGTAAGCACCAAATGAGATGGCAAGCGTATTTCCGGGTTGATTTGAATAAGTCGAGCCAATAACGTAATGGCATCAGCGTCAAACACTGCGGGTATGTTGAGCGAGCCTAGCAGTACCTGAATCTGGTTCATGGTTTGTTTATCCGTACCCAAGCCACAGCCTACAACAAGAGCAGAATAACAACTTAGCAAGGATTGTATATCTTCTTCATGCTCAAATTTGCTACCATTCAATAAAAGCTCTGGTTGCCAAGCATGAAACAAATTGAAATTTTCTGGTGCTGTATGCATGGTTACCAATCCCGAACCCGAATGTAAAGCCGCGGAAGCTGCTAACATCGCCGCTCCCTGCATTCCTTTAGTCCCTGCAAAAACACCCGTATGTCCAAAACTACGTTTGTGACTAAACACCGATTTAATCTGCCTGAGGCCAATGCCGGTTGAATAAGATTGGTAAGAAAAAGGGCTGGATTCAATTTGCTCAAAATCTTTGCTTAAGCCAATGTTGAGTAGTTGAAAATTTCCAACAAACCTACCCCATTCTTCAAACAAAAAACTCAATTTAGGCACCTGAAATGTAAGTGTGATATCGGCCTGAACCACTGCATCGGGAGTTGGCAAAAAAAGTGTGGGCTCTGCCGGTAATCCCGATGGCAGATCTAGGCTTACCAACCTAGCCTGACAGGCATTCATAACTTGTATCCATTTCCAGGCTTCAGAGTCAGGTTGGATAGGTCTATTCAAACCTGTTCCAAATAGCGCATCAATAAGTAATACGTGTTGATTTTGGACAGAAAATTTATCAAAGGATTCAATTTCACAATTTTCAGCCCTCAGGGCCTCTGCATAAAAAAGAGCATCCTTACTCAATTCTCCTTCCGGTTTAAATACCCTAACCGGAATCCCCTTGGCTCTCAATAGGGATGCAATTACAAAACCATCCCCTCCATTGTTTCCGTTTCCACAAACCACGCATACCTGACTGTAAAACCCAAGCTCCCACTCTTTCAAAATTGCGGGGATTGCCGAGGATGCAGCTCTATACATCAAATCCTTGGAGGAAATGGGTTCATGGGCAATGGTATAGGTATCCCAAGCCCTTATTTGGTCTGATGTAAATAGTTTTTTATCGGTTGTCATTTTTATGGATGGGGAAATTAAACCAAAACGGCCCCGAAAACAATCGGAGCCGTTGTATGAATTAGCTTCTAAATCCTGTAAGTGGCTTCCATTTTTTGTAAGCCCAAAAACCAATTAAAAATAACACCAACAAACTCCACATCCGAACCAGTACAATTGCGAGTTTCTCAATCCATGTAAACCCATCCAGGAATGCCGCCTTCAACTCATTTACCAGCGGCATTTTGGGCGATTCCCTAAATGCAATATTTGCAATCTTTACGTGTTCAACAAACGCCGGTTGAAGCACATCAATATGCAAATCGGCATACCTGATTTTATCTTGAATACGCAATTGCTCCAACCGATACCAATCTGCCAATCGGGTTCTTTCCATCAACACTTCTTGCGTCTGAATTGCATCTCCGGCTTTGGTCTGTTGTTTGGGTTGGACGGTTTTTATCAACTGGCCATTGTAAGATTCAAGTCGTTGCTGTTCTAATCTGGCTTCCAACAAATCAAGACTTACACTATTGGCCTCCAACGAACGTTCCACAACCTTTAATTGTAAGGAATCCAAGCCATGCAAAAAAACAGCCAAGTGCTCTGAAGGAATTCTCAAATGCAAATTCGCCGATGATTGAATCGTTCTTACCCGGGTAGATGAATCGGAAGAATATGGAAATTCTTCTTCGCTTAGCACGTTGCTGCGTTGATTTGATTGTTGGATAAACCCACCCAAACTCATTGTTTTGTTTTCAAGTTCATCAACTGCCTTCGAAACATTGTCAACTTCAAGTTTCAGGTTTGCTTGTTTAACCAAATCCGTTCGTGAATCCTGGAAAGTGATTGGATTAGCACCCAAGGCATCCAATGAATCAGAAAGTGGGACCGGTGCTTCTGAATTTAAAAATTCAGCATTTGCTGTGTTCTTGTGGTTCGCCTCTCCACAAGAAAACAGAAACAGACTCAGTGAGCCTGCATAAATCATACGTTTCATTTTGTTTGCTTTATACAGCACACAAAACGTATGACAACAACCCTAGATTTTTCCTATTATCAATTTACCTATCCGTCAATCCATTTTCAGTTGAACCAATTTTTCACTTGAAGGTACAAGCCTACCAACCGGAACTTTAAAGGCGCCTAAACCTTGCTCTTCCAATAACAAAGAAAACGCGGGCGCAGCTTCTTCTCGAACCGCAATCAATAAACCTCCGGATGTTTGCGGATCATTCAACAATTGAAAGCTACGCATGTCCATCATGCCATCTACTTGTTGCTCTATGGCATTCCAATTGCGGTACGTATTATCCGGTACACAATTCTGGCTCAACAATTCATCAATTCCTTCTATGGCCTGAATCGCTTTCACATCAATACTGGCGCTAACTCCGCTCGATTCAGCCATTTCTATCAAATGACCCAAAAAGCCAAAGCCTGTAATATCGGTAATTGCTGTTACTTCCGGCATTGAAGCCAACTGCTCTCCTAAGCTATTCAATTTTACCATGCTTGAAATGGCTGCTTGAAGTAGTTGAGCCGAAGCCAGCTTTCTTTTTACCCCGGTACTAATAATTCCTGTCCCTAAAGGTTTGGTTAAAAACAAAACATCACCCACTCCTCCTGTATTGTTTCGTTTGATATGTTCGGATAAAACCGAACCGGTAACCGACAATCCAAAAAAAGGTTCTTTTGCATCAACACTATGCCCACCTGCAAGCGGAATTCCTGCCAACTCGCAAATGGTTCTCGCCCCGTTAAGCACTTGTGCAGCAAGATTGGCTGGCAATTGCTCAACCGGCCAACCAAGAATAGCATTGGCAAAATGAGGTTTCCCTCCCATGGCATAAATATCACTTATGGCATTTGCAGCCGCTATTCTCCCAAAATCAAAGGCATCGTCAACAATGGGCATAAAAAAATCCACCGTATTAATCAGCGAAAGCCCATTTCCAATCTCCCAAACTGCTGCATCATCATTGGTGCTATTTCCAACCAATAAAGATGGAAAATCAAGCCCGGGTTCAATCTCTTTTAAAATCGACTTTAAAACTGCTGGAGCAATTTTACAACCACAGCCTGCAGCATGAGCGTATTCGGTTAAGTGAATCATGCCGCAAATAAAGGGCTTTTCAAGCGCTCTCTAAAATTGCCATGAACTACTTACACGAAGTGTATTTTCATTGAAGCGTGAATCTGGTCGTGCTGAGCCATATAAATAGTTATTGTTGGTCCAGCGCAACCCAATTCCAAATCCGGTTCTGCTTCGGTAATCTATACCCGCATTTAACACCCACTGTTGGTCTTCGGTTTGATTTGGATTAGCCAAATTAGCCATTCTGCCCACTGATGTGCTAAGTTGAAGTCGTTTTTTGAAAAGACGGAGGCTTGAATTCACCGATAAACTTTGGTTGAAAAGATTCGCAAAACCAGAGGTAAACTTAAATCGATTGTAGGCTAATCCATAATTCACAATCCCACTCAAACTAGTTCTATTCCAAGAGGCAAGGTAAATCTCACTTTGATTGTTACCTACTTTTCCGCTCAACACATTCAAATCCGCAAAATCATCCCGATTGTAAGAAAACAACAAGGTATGCACTGCTTTTTTGCCTGTAAAGTTGAATAAAGGAGATACCTGAAAATTCTGTGCAACTTGTTCGATGCGGAAACTATCATTCAAAATTCCGCTTCGCGTTCCAAAATTTCCATATCCTCCGCTAAATGAAAACCAATCGCAAAATCGAATGGAAACATTGGATTGAACAATAAGTTGCTCCATAGGTGCGGCTTTGGTACCGCTGAGGTTATTTACTCGCTGACCAAATGAACCCGAAACTTGCAAATCGCCACGTAGCAAATTCAACCTTGGACTTATGGTAAATTCCATTCGGTCTGATTGCAAAAATGGGTAGCCAAGCGACTTATAACCTGCTCCAACATACAATGCTTTTGCTGCCAGCCTGAATCCTTTCAATTCAAATCCAACTGCTCCATTACCAGCCAAATCTGCCCTGCTGGAAGTACTTAATTTTAGTTCTTCTGGCAATGCTGGTAGCCCAATATCCGAAGCTTTAAATGGAATGCCCAAAGTATTATCTGTGTACAAACTTGCGGCAGCCTCACTTTCCCAAAAGAAATACCTCCCAAATTGAATTCTCCATTGTGCCGATAATGCTATTCCCTGCTCAGGCTTTACGGTTGAATCAGGGAGAAGTCCTTTAACAGGTGAATCATTTCCGACGAGTGCATTCAGTGCAAAAAAAGAAGCATCGGTTCTCCCAATTCCCAAACGGAATGAAAGCTGCTCTTTTCGATAGGCACCAGCCAGACCTTTGAGGGTATCTCGGGCAAAGCCGGCCTGACTAATTCCATACCCTACACTGGCAAACATTCGCTTGCCATTATAATCAACACCTGCACCAAAAACAGATATACTACCCTGAACCAATTCCGAAAAATAAGGCGTTGATGTTCCTAGTCTAAATCGAAACTTTCCGAGTACCGGAGTAAATCCAATTCGATTCACAGGGTTACTTACAAAGCGCAACATATCATCGCCAGTTTTTAGTTGTGATAAACTGGAAAACTGGCTTGAATATCCGTCCAAGGAACTAGTAACACCTGCACTTTGGGTATTGAAGCTAATTTCAAATGGCAAAGAAATTTTCCCTTTTGAAAATCGTGTGTACACTTGAAAACGGGTCACATGCTCAGGTCTTCTGTTCTTCAAATGGTCTATTCCATTTCCGGTTAAAGAATAATAATCGTGCGAAACGCCAATCGACCCATCTACCCGAAAGGGATTCTTTTTGGCTTGCGCAGTTCCACAAACCGAAATCAACAAAGCACAACATAACAACCAAAAGCGCATCACAAGGAAATGGATTAATTAAATACCAGGAAACTTTGTAAGCCCTTGCAGGCATCAACCAAACGCCTTACTCTATCGCGGCTTGTCGACTTACCTCCTTTAGCGCTTTTTGCAAAGGAGTCGCGCCAAATAAACATGGCTCCCGAGTTCAGCCCAATCCAATCTGAATTGGAGGCATTGTTCTTAAAACTTAAAACGGGACCATTGGCGTTAGCAACCAGAATCAAGTCGCCTTTGCCATTCAAAACAGGTTGCGCTTTATCCGGATTTACCTGCGTAACCAATGGCACGGCCTTGAGGTCAATATCAAACCTGTTTTTCTGATCACATTGATTAAACAATTCTTGAATAGCTTCCATGTTATTGCTTGGTAAAATCAAGGTTTGAACCACCTGCGAACTCCCTTTGGGCTTTAATTGCATCTGAACAAATGGCAACTCCGGAACCCGCGTTTGTTGATTCACTCCATTGGCAACCTGGGTTGATGGAATAGAAAAAATTCTTGGCTCTGTGCTGGTTTCACCTGACCCAACCAAATTTCCTGCATTGTCAAATGCACGTACAATCCAGACGTATTGTCCTGGCTCACGTGGGACCTCAACCGGCCAGTTAAGCTGTGTTGAAGGCACACTGTTTTGCCACAAAGGTTGATTTACACGCAGGGCTTGAATGGGTTCTTGTCCGGGTTGAATCTCAAACACACTCAATTCATAACGCAATGCCCCGGGGTAAACAGGAGTTACCGGACTCCAACGAAACATGCTTAAACCTGTAGCTGGTAATACTGCGCCATTATCCGGAAACAAAGCAACAGGGGCTTGATAGGTGGTAGTTCGCGCTCCTCTGCATTGCTCCTGGCAGAGAATAATAGATGAATTATCTGCTTGATGAAGTGTAAAGCACCAATTGAGATAACCTGCAGGCAAGTAACCCGAGCGAAGTATATTGATTACAACCGGACTTTGATAATCGATGCTGTTTTGAAAAACGGCAAGGTCATTCAGATTGTAAGTCCTAACCTGGCCGGGACCAATTATTTCAACCGGACTTTGAGATGGAAGGATGGATGCAATAACAGCATCATCAATTCCAACCTTACCGCTTGCCCTAAAGCGCTGTTCACTAGAACTGGTATTGGTAACAATAAGTTGAATTCTATCGGATTGGTCAAACAATTCTGATACCCTGGAAGGCAATGGAGGTACAATTACCTGAACCGATAATTGGCCATACAAGGCTTGAATTCCTAGTGTAAGAAGTATACTTAAAATGAATCTTTTCATCACATTACTTTTTTAGCGTTAAACTTTGCTTGAATCCCTCAAGAACCAGCTGCTGCAGAGACTCTGCCATGGGAACCTCGGAAAAACTCAAAACAACTCCCGATTCGGTTGATACCATAAACAACCCAATATCTTCGGTGAGGTAGGGCATAATGAGTGAGTAGGGCTTGGGCCGCTCAGAGACAAAAAGTTTTGTTCCGATTTGCTGTCCTTTCAACTCATCGGAATTGAGTACTGCTTTTTGCACATCGAGTGCCAGACCTAAAACAGATGAAGTAGGCTGAAGTGCTGAGCTTGCAGGCAATTTAACAGGAATACAAACTTCATTTACGGGTAATCCGGAAGGAGCTAAAAATTGTACATGTACATAAATCAATCCAACTTGAACGAGTTCCTTCGCCGTAAATTTACTTGCCACAAAACAGGTATCATTCCCTTGCCTTATGCGCGACCAAAGGGCGGTAGTATAAAATAATGGATCATTTGGCTTTACCAGATAAGCAGGTACAATTGCTTTTCGCTTTGATGCTGAAACCAAAGCTTTAAACGACTCATCAAAATCAACCTGTCTTTGATTCGCCTGCATTTCCAAATAAGCCTCTACTGGTGTATTTGTTGAGGTTTTCAATGCCGCCAAGGCAGATATCTCTCCTAAAGTTGTTGTCTCTTGTTTAGGCTTGGAATTTCCGCCATTGCCTCCTTTTCCTCCACCTTTAGCGGAAACCTCAACTTGTGAGGTATCCTTGGCGGAACCCGTCTGTCCTGTTTT
>JAKLJI010000013.1:57065-111222 GCA_023151275.1 Bacteroidia bacterium
TTGCCTCCTTTTCCTCCACCTTTAGCGGAAACCTCAACTTGTGAGGTATCCTTGGCGGAACCCGTCTGTCCTGTTTTCAATGCCGCCAAGGCAGATATCTCTCCCAAGGTTGTAGTCTCTTGTTTAGGCTTGGGATTATTCTGCTTGCTATTGTAAGTACTTGTATGAATTCCTTCTTGCTCCAGACCTATAAAGGATGGTTTTGCTTGTATTGTATCTTGGGAAGAATCAACTCCTGTTCGATAACTTACTAAATCTCCCAAAGTCTTTACTTCTGCTCTGGGTTTATT
This sequence comes from Bacteroidia bacterium, assembly GCA_023151275.1. GTDB lineage: Bacteria > Bacteroidota > Bacteroidia > UKL13-3 > UKL13-3 > CAISCU01. The sequence continues at coordinate 57,356 of JAKLJI010000013.1, forward strand.
TTGATTGGATTGATTGGAAATCCCTTTTTCCTGTCCACTTGTTTGGCCTTGTGCAGATGTGCTTTGCTCTTTACCCGGCGTTGGAGGAGCATCACTTCTTAAGCCCGGTTTATTGCGGGTACTTGGAATGGCGCTGCGGTTGCCGGCGCCGTTGCCTTCTTGTACCAGGGTATCAGTGAGGTCTTCTCCCAAGCCAGCAACTCCGCTTGCATTCCCTGGACTTGAAACAGGCTGAACAAACCCCTTTTTATCTTTCCTGAATAATTTTTTATCTATCACCACTCCTCGAATGGATGGCGGGACTCTTAGTCCATTCACCGAATTGGTATCTGCACGTTCTGCTCCCGTTTGCTGTCCATTTATTTCAGTAGTTTCATACGGTTCAGGTTGCGGAACTCCTTCCCTGCGCAATCCCGGCTTATTCCGCGTACTTGGAATGGCGCTCCTTGTGCCGGCACCATTTGCAGCTTGAATGGAAGTATCCTTGTTTAACGCCTTACATCCACTTTCACAATCAAGCCCCTGGATACTGTAAAGAACCTGATTCTGACATGTGCACTTAACAAGTGAACTCGCTAATTCAGCAGGAATCAAAAACATCCCTGATGCGAATTTGCCACCCAAAGGTAACTTCCCTACCAACAACTTTCGCCCTTGCACTTGTATGATCCACCTTTCAGGTAATGAAAATGCTGCAAGAATTTCTTTGCAATTCCGAAAGCCAAAACCTTTCAATCCGCCTTCACAATCAAGCACCCCGACTGTAGATGACTGAACCTGAATAGAAACAGGCTCAGCTTCTGTTCCCAGGTTAATTAGTTTCCCCTGCCCTTGAGCCTTGACCCCTATCCATAGAAAACAACAGACTAAACTAAAAATTGCACTTCTCATTCCAATTAGTTTTCCTGCAAATTTTGAGTAGCGAGCAAATGATTTGGGCTATACTTTACAAGACAACATCCTCATTTAACCAAAGTCTTGTTTCACATGAGGAACTCCCAAATCCACGAAACAGAAAATCAGAATTAGCAAATTCTTTATTAATACAACCTGTAGGTAAATAATCAACCAAAAACCAAAGCCAATGACGGTTGAAACATCCATTACCCGGACCAATTTCCAAATTCACTATTTATTAAAATGAACGCGTTCCTGCCCTAACCTGCCCTTTCCTTAACTCAAAGTACCGATTCATTAATCCAATCCGGTATCTTAGCAGCTATTGGTCTAATTTCCCCTGCTTTTTCAATGCTTATCACCAAAAATATAATTGCAAGCATTCACTGCTTAGGTGTCATACTTAGTGTGTTCTGGACAAATTCTGCCCATTCTCAAGCTCCTGGAAATCCCATAAAGGTTACTCCTCTTGCAATTACCTATTCCAAATTAAATGGTCTTCCGGACCAAACCATCTACGACCTACTCCAAGACAAACAAGGCTTTATATGGCTCGCCACAGAAAAAGGCATTTTCAGATTCGATGGTAAACAATTCAAACCGTTCCGCTCCGATTTCCAAAACTCCTTAGCCGGGGCTAGCCTAAGACAAGATGCAAAGGGTAGAATTTGGTACGAGAATTTTGATGGCTACCTCTTCTATGTCGAAAACGATAGCCTGAAAACCATCCCAAATCAACAACCTTCTGGCTTCTACGCCATTGCCATGAACCGGAAGTTTGTTTACATCCACCGAAAAAAAGCTTTGCTTGCTTACGACTTATCCCAACTTAAACCTAGCCATTTTTTAAAGTTAAACGACGAGTTAATTAGCGATGTAAGCACAAAAGATTCCACCTTGGTTTTCGCAGATTACAACCAAATTCTCTTACTCAACAATGAATCCTCCCCTTCGCTCAAAAAGATCATAACGCCTTCCATTAACGCTCCTCTGCGCATTCACGCCACCCCGAGTTCAATCTTTTTCTGTCCTAAGAACAATGAAACAGGAAAAATCTATGAAGCAAAAAATAACCGAATCACCGCAATTCCTAACAGTCTAAAAAAGGGGCTGATAAATAGAATAACGGTTGAAAACAACAGACTTTTTCTTCTTACTACCGATGGCGTATTTGTATTCGATTTCGATGGTAAATTGTGGCAGGAAAAAGAACACTGGCTTCCTGGTACCAGCATACTCTCTTTGTTAAAAGATGCATCAGGCTCCATTTGGCTTGGCACACAAAACAAAGGTTTACTCGCCATTCCAGACCCTTCAAAACAATTAATCTTCAACCCTCCTTACCTGCAACTTCAGAAAATTATCCCTACGCAAAAGGGCTTTCTGGGAGCCGGTGCTCAAGGGCAAGTGTATCTATTCAACCCACAGCTTCAGCTGCTCGAACAAATCTACCAAGACCCGGATTCCCTACCCTTTATCTCGATTAAACTGGATGAACAAAATCAACTGCTTTTCCTAAGTGCAAAGCACTCCAGTATTTACCATATTCCCAGTAAAAAGACCCTTTCTCAAAATGCCTATTCACAAAAGGACATTTGTAAAATCGACGACCATTTTTATCTAATTGGTACTAGCAACAATGCCTACTTACTTAAAAATCCAGTCCCTCCAAATTCAGCACCTGGCTCCAATTGGAACGCACTATACGAGCAAAGCGCTTCAATTGATTTTCTCAACCACAGTGGCTTGCAAAGCAATATTCGTGTCCGTGCGGTAAGTGCGCTCAACTCCCTCAATCTTGCATTTATTGCGAGCAACAGGGGCTTATTCATACATAGCCCCAAACAAAAAGGAGAACTTAAATTCAGAAAAAACGGCCTATTTCTTCAAACCCTTTTGCAAGACAACAATGAGATTTGGGGACTTAGTCAAAAAGGAGAACTCCTGCTTATTGAACCTTTGGATGCCCAAACATTTAAAATCAGCCAGATTCGTAAAAACACCTCTTATACAGCAATCAAATTAGGCCCAAAAGGAGTAGTTTTAATCGACCCCGTTGCTTGCCTTTATCTCGAAAAAGAAACCCACAACGTATTAGCTGAAGTTAACCTCAACCATTTCGGTCTTCAATTGCTTGATGCTTTTGCAAGCAATGAAGAACTCTATATGCTTACCAACCAGGGCTGGCTTGTTAAAAACCTTTCAAATAAAGAACCGGCACGACCGGGCCGTTTTCATGTGTATGGGCTAAATGGGAACCAAAAAAACTTTACCCCGAAACAACCCATAAGGCTACCCTGGAATAAAAACAGCCTCGATATTCACTTTTACTGGTTCCCGGGAATTGGTCCAAACGAGGATGGCATCGCCTATAAAATCAACCAAAGCAATTGGAACTACATCGAAAACGAGGCCCGAAATATTCACCTTGAAGCACTTAACCCGGGCGACTATCAAATTACCTTCAAAACAGGTTCCAAAATTTGGACCAATGAAGCAGTGTATTTTTCCATTGAACAACCCTTCTGGCGCGAACTCTGGTTCATTCTAGGCTGCGCCCTTGCCGGAATTGGCCTCATTAGCTGGTTTTACTTCAAACGACTGAAGTCCATCGAATTCAAGAACAAACTTTCTACCGAAAAACTCATCCTCGAAAAGGAATTAAACCATTCCCGACTCTCCTCCATCCGGGCTCAAATGAATCCGCATTTTTTCTACAATGCACTCAATACCATTCAAGCCTATATCTTCCAAAAGGACCCCGAAAACGCAATCGACTACCTCAATAAATTTTCAAAATTGACACGCATGATTCTCGATTTTTCAGACAAGGAATCGGTAAGTCTCGAAAATGAATTGGAATCGCTCCGCATGTACCTCGACCTCGAAAAAATGCGCTTCACCGACCAATTTGATTTTTCATTAACCTGCGATGTTCGGGATACTGAAATGATAAAAATTCCATCCATGATTATTCAGCCTTATGTTGAAAATGCCATCAAACACGGCTTAATGCATCTCAAAAATGGACGGAAACTAATCGTTTCAATTACCGAAAAAGACCAATTCCTGGAAGTGCGTGTTGACGACAATGGAATCGGTCGAAAAAAAGCAGGCGAACTCAATCAAATCAAACAAAATCGACACCAAAGCTTCTCTACCATGGCCAACGAAAAAAGACTGCAAATTCTCAATCGTGGACTAAACAAAAAAGTACTGGTGGAATACATCGACAAAACAAATCCCTCTGGCGCCGCCTTAGGAACAACCGTTATTCTTAGAATCCCCTTATTCCAATGAAAACTTCTGCTATCATTATCGACGATGAATCCATGGCGCAAAACCTGCTTAAAGGCATGCTCGAAACCTATCACCCCGAAATTGAAGTACTCGCGCTTTGCGATGATTTGCCTTCGGGAATCCGCGCCATCAAACGAAATCAGCCCAAACTCATCTTCCTGGATATTGAATTGCCTGGCCACAACGGACTTGAACTGGTAGATTTTTTTGATGAAGATGAACTCAATTTCAAAATAATTTTCACCACGGCTTATAACCAATATGCGCTGCAAGCCTTCAAACTTTCGGCCATAGATTACCTGCTCAAACCAATCGACCGTAAAGAACTCGCCTCGGCCATCGAAAAGTTCCAAAAATCAAACGACGATAAGCAATACCTCCAGGTGCTGAAATCGAACTTGATGCCCGAAAGGCCGAAGGTCCTGGCCGTTTCAACCGCAAGCAGTATTCATTATATTCCCGTTGAACACGTGCTATACATGAAGGCGGAAGGAGCCTATACCAAAATCATCTATTCCGGCTCAGACGGTATTCTATCCAGCAAAAACCTGGGCTTCTACGAAGAAAACCTCAGCGTATTCGGCAACTTTTTCCGATGCCACAAATCCTACTTAATCAACCTCAGAAAAGTAAGCGATTTCATCAAAGCCGACGGAGGAACTGTCATCATCGATAAACAAATCAACATACCCGTAGCCCAGGATCGCAAAGAAGAATTTCACCGCCTCATGCAACAAATCGCCATTCAATAGCTGGGGTCCCTGCCTTGCAAACCAAATCCTACCCAATCCCATTTCCGTGCAGCAAGGCAGCCGGGCCATCCGCTTTAGCCTTCCCTAAACTAACCATGCCTGTAGCGCAAAAAAGAGCTTCCGCTGGTCGCTTTTTTTCCTGCACAGGCATTGGCTAGTTTAGCATCAGGGCTGCCGCTCCTGTCCCTGGCCCAAATTCCACCAAGAACTTAAGTGGCAAGCAAAAACAAAATCCCTTGCAATTCTGTGCCAATAACAAGTCCATCTTCAAACATTACCCTATCAACTGAAAGGCATTTTGTGAAGTAAAAAAAGTCACAAGCAGTTTAAAAAGAAATCAAGGGAATACAAAAAAACTTACAAACTAGTTAGTCTACCCTCAAAAAGTCTTCGAGCAACTGAATTTCATTTTCTTAGGTCAAAAAGTAATACCACTAGTTTGCAAGGAAATCAATCGATTAACAAAAAACCTTGCAAATTACTTAACAAAAACGGATCCTATTATTGATTGGAAAAAAGTGAGTTAACCGATATAGAATTCCAGAATTTAAAAAAGGAAACTTCCCTTAAGTTGTGTGACGGAACTTTCCTGTTGGCAGTGCGTGCGGGCAAAATCCGCGGGCAGGACTGTTCCGCACGTGCGGAAAAAAGGCAGGGAGGGATTTTGACCGAGGTTGGCCTGTAGGGAAAGCAGGCACCTCCAACAGGAAAAGCTTTTGGTGACTTTTGGCTACAAAAGTTACAGCAGAAAAAAACTAAACACCTCAGAAGTTAAATGTCATCAATAAGTAACTAAATGGATATCGATATTTTTAAGACGAGTTAAAATCTGAATGAGAAATTCAAAACGTAAATAAAGACTTTTTGAGGAACAACTAGTTAACAAAAACGGACCCTAATTTTGAATGGAGCAAGGCGTTTCCAATGTTCTTTGATTCTAGAATCTCAAAATTGCAGCAGAACAAAATCGTGAACGAAATGTGCAATTCAATCGAAATGACTTTCTGAACGAAAACGTTTCCTCGGCAGGCCTTCTCCTGAACGAGAACTTGCAATTGAGAAAGAACCACATTCTTACCGAGAGAAAGGAAATAGTTTTCAAATCGGGAAAAGAAAAAAGGACCGAATTCCTATATTAGCGAATAAGATGACTACCCCATTGACAACTTACTTGAACGAGTATAAGCCAATGCGCTCGCTTATTGAAAGAGCAGAATGCTGCCCTTTCTCAGCCCGCAGTAGTATTCAACAAATTTTCAGAAAAGCTGTAGCTGATTCGGGAATAAAACAACCGGCCTACGTGCATTCATAAACTTGCAATAGCTCAGAAAGAATGTGATGAAACCATTTATTGGTTGGAGCTTTTGAAAGAAACTGGTTTGATGAACGAATCAGAATTTTGCAGCATGAACAACGATGCAAAGGAAATACTCAAAATCATTCGCTTCATTATTCTCACCACAAAACAATAATCTAATAATTCTATACTCATCATTCATAACTCAGAAACATGAAATCAGAAGAAATAAAAGCACTTTTTGCCCAATTTGAATCAGCAGCAGCCGAACTGGAAGGCGTAGAATGTTGGAGTGCCCGTGAATTGCAAGATTTACTGGGTTACAGTAAGTGGGAAAACTTTGAAAAAGTGATCCAAAAAGCCAAAGATGCCTGCAAAAATGCGGGTGAGGAAGTGGATTATCATTTTCCTGACGTCAGGAAAACGATACCAATGCCAAAAGGAGCTGAAAAAGAAATAGATGACATTCTTTTAACTCGCTATGCCTGCTACTTGATAGCACAAAATGGCGATAGCCGAAAGCAGGAAATTGCCTTTGCACAAAACTACTTTGCCGTGCAAACCCGCAGGGCTGAGTTGGTGGAACAACGACTTTTAGAATTTGAACGGGTTAAGGCAAGAGAGAAACTTAGCCAAACTGAAAAACAACTTTCTGGCATCTTGTATGAAAGAGGTGTGGATAATCAGGGGTTTGCAATCATCCGTAGCAAGGGCGACCAAGCATTATTTCGCCTGAATACGCAAATGTTGAAACGAAAAATGGGTGTGCCTGATAGCCGACCTGTGGCTGATTTCCTGCCTACCATTAGCATAAAAGCAAAGGATTTGGCGGCAGAAATGACGGGCTTGAATGTCCAGAGTAAAGACCTGAAAGGACAAAGCAAAATTGAAAAAGAGCACATTGACAACAATTTGGCTGTAAGAGATATGCTCACCAAAAGAGGTATCATACCCGAAAATCTGCCAGCAGCGGAAGATGTGAAAAAATTGCAACGCAAATTGGATGGTGATGAAAAGAAAGTATTGAAAGGCACTAAGAAGAAAAAGTCTTGAACCATGATTTTAATGGACTAGAAGATTACCAGGATTATGAAGCGTAAAGATTTATACACCATTTTCCAAACCCCTAATTCTAGTTGCAGCCATTTGCTTCCTTTGATAGATTTTATAACGCTTGCCTGAAACAAATTTAAAAATAATCAAACTTGCTATTCTCTCGGTATACCCACATATTTTATGTTGAAGATTGCGAATTGTTTTTGTCAAAACGCTACAACTTTGTGACATTATAAAGCAACGCAAAAAAGATAAAAGAACTTATTAATAGAGAGAGCATATTTCATGAACATGGAAGAAAACAAAATCATCATATACAACACAGCAGACGGTAAAGCTGCCGTTTCGCTTTATGCCAAAGATGGTTCTGTATGGATGAACCAAAACCAATTGGCGGAACTTTTTGACACCTCTAAACAAAATATTGGCCAACACATTAAAAGCATACTGGAAGATAATGAGTTAGATAAAAATTCAGTTGTAAAGAATTACTTTACAACTGCCACAGATGGCAAAAATTATGACGTAGTGTTCTATAGTCTCGAAATGATTCTTGCCATTGGATTCAGGGTGCGCAGTAAACGTGGTACACAATTCAGGCAATGGGCCAACCTCAATCTGAAAGAATATATCGTAAAGGGGTTTGTGATGGATGATGAACGCTTGAAAAACCCTGACGGCAGACCAGATTACTTCGATGAACTCCTGAATAGAATCCGCGATATTCGGGCATCTGAAAAACGATTTTATCAAAAGGTAAGAGATCTGTTCGCATTGAGTAGCGATTATGACGCTACCGACAAAGCCACGCAAATGTTTTTTGCTGAAACACAAAACAAGTTACTCTTTGCCATCACCGGTAAAACAGCAGCCGAAATTGTGGTGAGCCGAGCCAATGCCTTAGAACCCAATATGGCATTGACAAGTTGGAATGGAACAGTTGTAAGAAAACAAGACATTTACATAGCCAAGAACTACCTTACTGAAGATGAAATTGACAGTCTCAACCGCTTTATTGTCGTATTCTTAGAAACTGCCGAACTACGGGCAAAAAATCGCCAAAACATCACGATGGATTTTTGGCGAGAAAATGTAGACAAGATTATTAACCTCAACGACAAACCCTTGCTCACACACAAAGGCAGCATAAGCAATGCTCAAATGGAAGCCTTGATCGAAAAAGTGTATGATCTGTTTGACAGTAACAGAAAAAAAACAGAAGCCACACAAGCGGATGAACAAGACCTCAATGAATTGAGTGCCTTGGAACAAAAAATCAAAACCAAGAAGAAATAGCCCAGAGATAATTAAAGAAATAAATCCAGCATCCGTTTTCAAGAGTTTTAAAGACGATTGGCAACATACCAAGCGGAGTGAACTATTAAGCGTAGCAAAAAAGCGGAATGAAGATTTGAAATACTGCAAAGAAGAAGTACTTTAGGTTTCAAATGAATTGCGCATTGTAACCAAATTGAATATATGGGCTTTTAGCCAACCGCACAAACCGCATATTTTGTTTTACCAAGTGCGCAATTTACCCCTTCGCAAACCCCAAAAGAGCCAATTTTTGCCAACGCACCGATAAGAATTATAAATTTGACCTATCAACAAGACATTGAAAGAATAAATGCAAGGAAAACAACTTAGAAAATTAGAAGCAGAACTGTGGAGAGCAGCAGACCAACTTAGGGCAAACAGTAAACTGACTGCTTCGGAATACTCAATGCCGGTGTTGGGACTGATATTCTTACGACACGCCTATAACCGTTTTCAAAAAGTAAAAATTGAAGTTGAAAAGGATTTGCCCGTGCATCCGCAACGGGGCAGACGACCTGTGACTAAAAAAGATTTTGAGGAACGTAATGCCATGTTCCTTCCCGAAAAGTCCCAGTTTGACTATCTGGTTTCATTGCCCGAAAGTGTCGACACTGGCGAAGCGATTGACAACGCAATGAAACTGATTGAGGAGGAATATGAGAACCTCAAAGGTGTATTGCCGAAGAACTTTTCCATGTTTAGCAAAGACCTGTTGCGGGAACTGCTCCGCATTTTCAATAAAGAAGTATTGCAAAAAGCCGAAGGCGATTTGTTCGGGAAGATTTACGAATACTTCCTCAACAAATTTGCAATGACAGGAGCACAGGAAGGTGGAGAGTTTTTTACGCCTATGAGTTTGGTGCAAACCATTGTCAACGTGATTGAACCCGACCACGGCATTGTGTTTGACCCTGCCTGCGGCAGTGCAGGTATGTTTGTGCAAACGGGCTATTTCATAGAGAGCGAAGGACTGAAACCCGCAGAAAAAGTTACTTTTTACGGACAGGAGAAAGCCGAACTCAATACCAAATTGGCCAAGATGAACCTTACCGTTCACGGACTGGAAGGAAAAATTTTTGAAGGCAATACGTTTTACGAAGACAAACACAATCTTGTAGGCAGAGCTGACTTTGTAATGGCAAATCCTCCATTTAATGTGGACGGAGTGGACAAAGCCAAAGATGCTGTAAAGAAAGACCCACGCCTGATATTGGACGGCAAAGTAAACCTGCCGAAAAACGACAACGCCAACTATTTGTGGATTCAGTATTTCTACAATTACCTGAAACCAACAGGCAGAGCAGGTTTTGTAATGGCTTCGTCTGCAAGCGATGCAGGACACAGCGAAAAGGACATTCGGGAGAAGCTGGTAAAAACAGGAGCGGTAGATGTGATGATGGCGATTGGCAACAACTTTTTCTATACCCGTTCATTGCCTTGCACCTTGTGGTTTTTTGACCGTGCCAAAGAAAAAGACGAAGCTAAAAAAGATAAAGTGCTGATGTTGGATGCCCGAAAAATTTACCGCAAAGTAACCAGCAAGGTAAACGACTTTAGCCCCGAGCAACTGCAAAACCTGATTTGCATAGTAAACTTGTATAGAGGCAATGCCCAGAAATTTGAAAGCACAGTAAAAAACTATTTGCAAACAGCTACGGAATTATCCATAGAAACAGCCGAAGCCACCACCGAATTGCAAAAGCAATTGCAAAAGGTTTTTGAAACACTTAGCAAATTCCGTCTAAAACAAGATTCGCAAGATTTGGGGATAGACAAGATTATGCCCGAATGGAGTGAATTACAAAATGAATCTAAAATCATTTTTGACTTACAAAACCAATTGATTGAAACCGTAAAGAAAAATCAAGGCAATCAGTTAATCACAGAAATCACGGCTCAGACAAAAGCCTTACGCAAACCGCAAGACAAACTCATTAAACAATTACTGGATGCCATAAGCACAGCCGCCAAAGAATACCAACTGAGCAAAAACAAAGATTGGAAAGCATTGGATGTACAGGCGCAATGCATTGCGCCTCTTAAAGCCCTGCAACAACAACTGAGCGGCAACCCCGAAGAGGAGGAACCAGGATTGCTGCACGAAACCGAATATTTTTACAAACAAGCCCATTGGCTTACAAGTCGTTTCCCCGGTGGCGTTTATACCGATGTGGAAGGACTGTGCAAGGTTGTAACTCAAAAAGAAATAGAAGCTAAAGACTGGAGCTTAAGCCCTGGCAGGTATGTAGGCGTTGACACCACTACCGATGAAGATTTTGACTACGAAGAACGCCTGAACGAAATACATATAGAGTTGCAAGGATTGAACCAAGAAGCTATTGCCTTGGCAAAAACCATTTCAGAAAACTATAAAGCGTTGGCGATATGAGGTGGGAGAAAGTTGAAATAGGCCAACTAGGCGAAGTGGTAACTGGCAATACCCCTCCAAGGAAAAATCCCGAGTTGTATGGTGACTTTATCCCATTTATTAAGCCAACAGATATAGAAATTGATAGGCGATTCACTCCGCATCCAGAGGAGTGCTATTCAGAACTTGGTTTTGAGAAATATAGAAAATCATTAATCCCGAAAGGAGCAACTTGCGTTGTAACGATTGGAAGCATTGGGAAGAAAATCACACAGGCAATTACAGATTGTTTTATAAACCAGGCGGTGAACGCTGTTATTCCAAATGAAAACTATGATGCTGACTTCGTATTTTATCTACTGAAAAATAATCTTGATAAGGTTAAAGGTTTAGATTCAGGCACATCTTCTGGAAGAGAGAATGTTTCTAAATCATCCTTCTCTAGCATTGAAGTTAAAGTTGTAAAGCATCTCCCCACCCAACGCCGCATCGCTTCCATTTTATCGGCTTATGATGATTTGATAGAGAATAATTTGAAGCGGATAAAGTTGTTGGAGGAGAAGGCGTTTTTGAGGTATAAGCAGATTGTTAGGGAGGAGAAGATGGAAGTTGAAGACAAATTGGAAAACCTAATCCAGACGGTAAAAAGAAAATTCAAAATACCAAAATCTGATTATAAAGAAAAAGGAGATATTCCAATTATTGACCAAAGCACAGATTTTATTGGTGGCTACACAAATGAAAAAGATGCCGTTTATGAGGATGTGCCAATGATTGTTTTTGGCGACCATACAAGAATATTGAAATATATAAATTTCCCATTTGCTTGTGGTGCTGACGGTACTCAATTAGTTAAGCCTGAAAACTCAAGTCTTTCTGTTGCCTACCTATATTTTGAATTAATAAGTTGTAATCTATCAAACTATCACTATGCGAGACATTTTAAATTCCTGAAAGAGCAAGTAATTAAATTACCAAGCGAAAAGGTAATGCAAGAATACCAAGAAGAAGCAGATAAGATTTTTAATCTAATTCAAATCTTTCGATTACAAAACACCAAACTCCGGGAGGCACGGGATATATTGTTGCCGAGGTTGATGAGTGGGGAAATAGAAGTCTGAACGGTGATTTCTGTGATTAAATGATTGATATGATAAATGAGCAGTATAAATATTCTGAATTGACATCCAAGATCATTGGCTGTGCTATAACCGTTCATAAAACTTTGGGTAATGGCTTTCAAGAAGTTATTTATCAACGTGCCCTTGCAATTGAAATGGGATTGGCTGGTATTAAATTTAGCAGAGAGTTTGAAATGCCTATCTTTTACAGAGAAGAACAAATAGGAACAAGAAGGGTAGATTTTTTGGTGGAAGGAGTTATTTCGGTGGAGTTGAAGGCTATCACGAAATTGGAAGATGTTCATTTTGCTCAGGCCATTAATTACCTTGAGGCGTATAATTTGGAAATTGGATTGCTCATCAATTTTGGTGAGACAAGTTTGAATTTTCAACTCCTCACAAACAAGAAATATAAATCACCTGAATCCCAAAAATCAAACAAATCATAGTTCAGACAATTGATGAATGGGCAACTAGAAGTGTAATTATGGCAAAAGTTATTTTTCTTTTACATAGCAAGCTGGAAGATATTGATTTCTCAGACTTGAAAGAGCTAAAGTGCGAATACTTTATGCTTCTGGAAAGAAATAAATTTCCTATACCTCCCACGGGGCACTACAGCAAGATGATAGGATATTTGAAGCGTAAAGATGAGAGCAATCAAGAATCAATTGGTCCTTACAAAAACATCACCCTCTTCGAAGCTGCCAATAGAATTGCATCTGATTTGGTAATTATTAATGGCTTAATACAGTTGACGCAAGAAAAAAAGTTGAATGAGCCTCGATTCACCCTTAGGTTAGGTACTACGCATATCAGCGGTAAAGGAGATTTTAGCATAAAAATTGGTGATGAAGAGATGGAAGGAGAGGCATTTAATGTGGCACCCAGTTTTTTGAAAGGAAAGCTCTATAAAACAACAACCAAATGGAAAGAAAAAAATCTCAGCTACATACTGATTAATGATGATGCATTTGAAGGTTTCAAGGGGAGGTTGGACGGGCGGATTTTTAAAGTGAAAAATTGGATTAATCCTTAAATCAAGCAACTATGAAAAGCAAACTGGCATTTACAAAATCTGAAGCCGAAGAGATTATTCGGTTGATTAAAGAAAAACTCAAAGCCTCTACCACAAAGCAAAAAGGCATCAGGGATAAAATTCGTAAGCTTGGTTTTTATGCCAGTGATTATGGTTTTAGAGATGGCTACACTGTTGAGCAATTTTTGAGTGTTGCAAAAATTATTGGTGGTCAGCCATTACCAGTAAAAAAAGAAGCGCAAAAAGTTGGGGTAGTGCCTACAAAAAAAACATCTACAACAAATAATTCCAGAAGCAATAGTGATGAAAGTTATGTGATTGATTTGTGTGATGAGATATTAAAGCAAATGGCTTTTCGGCAGCACCGATTTGATTTTCTTAGGGGTGATTCAGGGGCTAAGTTGCCAGTTGACGCCTACTATCCTTCTTTAAATTTGGTGATTGAATTCAAGGAAAGACAACACACCGAAGAGGTGAAACTATTTGATAAAAGACAAACAGTAAGTGGAGTTGGCAGAGGTGAACAAAGAAGAATTTAGGACCAAAGAAGACGAGATGTTTTGCCCCAATTTGGCATTAAACTTATTGAGTTGGATTATTCGGAATTTGAACACACAAAGGGTAAAAAGCTAATAAGAAATAAATTGGAGGATTTGAAGGTGTTGAGGGAGAGATTGAAGAAATGAGTGGCAAAAGAAGAAAAGATTAAACTAAAGAATGGGCAAATAGAAGTGTAAAAGATATTTTTTCTGAAAATCTGTCTTTTTAAGTTTTTTAGACTATTTATTATAAAACAAAGATTATGAAACAAGAAATTGACAACAGAATTAACGAACTAAAAGAATACGTTGACAAACAACGTGAACTGATTATTGGAATTAACAATGCCATTGAAAATGATGGTTTCGTTCCTTCTGAATTGCAGCAAGTAACTATTGACTATATCTGTCAACAAGGCAAATTTGGATTAAAAGAAATAGAACGATTGGAAGGACTTAAAAAGAAATATGAATAGATGACAAGACAACAAGCAGAAATACAACTCCAAAAACTGTTTGGTTTCAGACAATTTCACGATTTGCAATGGCAAGTAATTGAAAATCTGTTGCATGGCAGACGTGTGTTGTTTATTGAGAAAACCGGTTTTGGTAAGTCACTTTGCTTTCAGTTTCCTGCTACCCAGTTAGAAGGCGTAACGATCGTATTTTCTCCGCTGATTGCTCTGATGCGAGACCAAGTAAGAAGCATGCAGGACAAGGGCATTCGTGCCGCAGCCATCAACTCCAATCAGGAAGCTGATGAAAATGCCGCCATAATAGCCAAAGCCCAGAAGAACCAGTTAGATATTCTTTACATTGCCCCTGAACGCATGGAGAATGCTGCTTGGATAACAGCAGCAAGGGAAATGAAGATTGCTATGGTGGTGATTGATGAAGCCCATTGTATTTCTATGTGGGGTCAAAGTTTCCGTCCTAATTACCGAAGGATTGTAAACCTTGTTCGTTTATTACCAAAGAATTTTCCTGTGTTGGCGACTACTGCCACAGCCACACCAAGAGTACAGGAAGACATTATTGAACAAGTGGGTACAGACTTGATTCCCATTCGTGGGCAATTGATGCGTTCGAATATCCGCTTATTTGTGGTGCATGTGGAAAGCGAGGATGAAAAGTTCTTCTGGCTGGCTGAATATTTACCAAAACTAAAAAAAACAGGAATAGTCTATACCGGAACACAAGCCAACACAGATATTTTCTCTAACTGGTTACAATTCCTGAAATTTAATTCGGCAGCTTACAGTGGTCGTCTGGATGCAGAAAGTCGGATGCGTGTAGAATCAGACTTCATCAATAACAAATACGATTGCGTGGTTTCTACCAATGCCTTGGGAATGGGAATAGACAAACCCGATATTCGGTTTATCATTCATACCCAAATACCGCCATCACCTATTCATTATTACCAAGAAATTGGGCGTGCCGGACGTGATGGAAATTTGGCTTTTGCCATTCTTTTGTACAATCCACAAGCAGATGCCGATTTACCTAAAGCATTTATTGAAGGAAGCAAACCGGCTTTATCAAAGTATGAAAAGGTAATTGCCGTAATTAAAAAAGCATTGCTTGGCAGGAACGAAATCATCAAAGAAACCAATCTGAAACAAACGCAGGTCGGGGTTATCCTTGCTGACCTGATTGACCAAAAGATTGTCAATGAGCAATTAATAGGCAATAGCAAAAAATACTTCTTCAACCCTGATGCCCCTGCTTTTGATTTTTCGGCATTTGAACTATTAAGGAATGCTCAGCATCAGGAATTGGAAAAAATGCTTGAATACACAGCTACTTCCAAATGTAGGATGCAGTACCTGTGTAATTATCTGGGTGATGAAAGGCTGGGAGCTTGTGGCGTTTGCGATAATGATGCTCGACTACATATGCGTATTGTACCAACAGAAGCCATGAAAAAGAAATTGCAGGATTTCAGGGAAACCTTTTTCCCTGTATTGGAAGTGGAAACACAACGCAGCAATATCGTAAATGGTGTAGCGGCATCCTATTATGGTGTTTCCAACGTGGGAGCAGCACTTCGACACTCAAAATACGAAGGAGGTGGAGATTTTCCAGATTGGCTCCTTAGCATAACACTCAAAGCTTTCAGGAAGTATTATGGAAACAAGAAATTTGACAGGATACTTTATGTTCCGCCAACGGAATCAGGAGAGTTGGTTAAGAACTTTGCAGAGAAAATTTCCCGAACACTGAATATCCCGATATCGCATAAACTGGTAAAAACATCCGCTACATCACCACAAAAAATGTTTCAAAGCGGCATTTCCAAAAAGGACAATGTTCACGGTAAGTTTGCGTATCAAAAACCTGAGGAAATTTCAGGAAAAAGTATTTTACTGATTGATGACATCTTTGATAGCGGCTATACCATCAAGGAGATTGGACACTATTTGACAACCCTAGGAGCTACCACCATTGCACCGCTTGTAATTGCAAGAACCGTTGGAGGCGACATTTAAACAAAATACGAATGAACGAATATATTGATAAAACATACTGGATTGCTGTATCGCATTTGCCCAAGTGGTCTATTGAACGTACAAATCGCTTTATCATTCAAATCATTCACGAGAATAAAATGTCGTGGGCCGATTTCTTTTCCTTAGACAAAAAAGGATGGAAAGAACTATTTGCCTTTACAGACAAAGAACTGGCAGATTTGGAGTATGTTAAATCCGATATGCCGAGGTTAGCTTTTATTGCAGAACAATTGCAAAATGAAGGCTTTCAAATCATCCCGATTAATTCTCCCGATTATCCTGTGGTTTTAAAAGAGAACTTGAAAATTAAAAGTTCACCTCCTGTTCTTTACATCAAAGGCAGAAAAGGTTTATTACAGGAAGATGCGGTAGCAATTGTAGGTTCCAGAAAGGCCGGTGATAAAGCATTATTGTTTACTGACCATGTGGCAAAGAAAAGTGTAAAAGAAAATAAAGTTGTAGTAAGTGGCTTTGCAAAAGGAGTTGACAAACAAGCACTAGACAGCACTATAGAAGCCAATGGTAAAAGCATCATTGTTTTGCCGCAGGGTATATTAACCTTCCAGTCCGGATTCAAAAAATATTATGAGCCAATTGTGAACGGTGATGTTTTAGTATTGAGTACATTTTTCCCAAATGCCGGTTGGGATGTGGGTTTGGCAATGGCAAGAAACGTCTATATTTATGGTTTGGCCAAAGAAATTTTTGTAGCAGAATCAGATAGTAAGGGTGGCACCTGGGAAGGAGCAATGGATGGATTAAAAAGAGGTCGAAAAATATTTGTTCGTTTACCCGAGCCCAAAGAGAAGAATGCAAATTTGAAACTGGTTGAATTAGGTGCATTGGCAATAAACATGGACGGCGATACAGTTGATTCAAAAATTATTTCTTCTTCTGAGTTAATTGAAGCAACATCCGAACCCGTATTGAATGACCCAGACACTAAGTATGAAAACGGAAAAATTACCATTGAGAAAGACATCTTGGAATTTTTAAAAAAAGGAACATTTACCTCAAAAGAAATTTTGCTTGGCTTGAAATTAGATTGGGAGAGCAGGAAATTAAGCAGTTTCTTAAAGAAGAATCCGAATGTAAAAACGATTGCAGGAAAGCCCGTAAAATATACCAGTACTAATTTAGAAGCTCCAACTTTATTCGGATAGTATGACTTGGGAATACTCAGAAGACAAGCTCATTGAACAAACCGCCATTGATATATTTTATAATCAATTGGGCTGGGACACGCTATTGGCTTACAACAAAGAAGGCTTTGGCGAAGGCAGCACTTTGGGGAGACTGAACAAAAAAGAAGTAGTGCTAAAAAAGATATTCTTCGAGAAGCTAAAACAGTTCAATCCCAATTTGCCCGAACAAGCCTACAATCAAGCGTATGAAAAACTGATTGAAGAAAGTATTACAAAGTCATTAGCTGAAATCAATTTTGAGAAACATCAACTTTTAAGAAACGGAATACCTGTTGACTTTATCAACGAAAAAGGCGAACAGGTAAAAAACAAAACACTCAAAGTTTTTGATTTTGACAACGCAAACAACAACAACTTCTTAGCCGTTCGCCAATTGTGGATTCAGGGCAAAAGCAACCGTGAACGCAGACCCGATATAATCGGTTTTGTAAATGGTATTCCGCTACTGTTTATTGAATTAAAAGCTGCCCACCGCAAATTAGAAAACGCATACAACGATAATTTTACCGATTACAAAGACGTAATTCCCAAACTCTTTTATTACAACGCATTCGTAATGCTTAGTAATGGCATTGGAAGCCGCATTGGTAGCGTTACAGGCAAGTATCAGCATTTTCACGAATGGAAACGCATTACAGAGGAGGACGAAGGGATAGTTGCCTTAGATAGAATTATTGTAGGTGTTTGCGAGAAAAAACGCTTTTTAGATTTATTCGAGAACTTTATTCTCTTTGATAACTCTTTAGGCAAAGTGGTAAAACTTATTGCCCGAAACCATCAGTTTATTGGCGTTAACAAAGCCATTGAAAACATTCAGCACAAAGAGCAACTTTACAAACTTGGCAAAATCAGTTTAGAAGAAAAGCAAAAACTCGGTGTGTTTTGGCATACACAAGGAAGCGGAAAATCCTATTCAATGGTTTTCTTCTGTCAAAAAATCCATCACAAGTTTACAGGTAGTTACACTTTCCTGATTGTAACAGATAGAAACGAATTAGATACACAGATTTATGGCACGTTTAGCGGGGTAGGTGCAGTACCTCAAGTAAAAGCAGGTGCAAAAGATTCATTGAAAGCCAATAGTGGAAAGCATTTACGAGAATTACTTAGTTCAGAACATCGCTATTTGTTTACACTCATTCACAAATTCAACTTTGAAGAAGAAATAACCAAGCGAGATAATATCATTGTCATTTCAGACGAAGCACACCGAACACAAGGCGGAAATTTAGCAATGAACTTGCGTAATGCCTTGCCAAATGCTTCATTTATTGGCTTTACAGGAACTCCTCTTTTCAAAGACGATGAAATCACAAAACGGATTTTCGGTGATTATGTTTCCCGATACGATTTTAAACGAAGTGTGGATGATGGTGCAACTGTTCCCTTGTTTTACGAAAACCGAGGTAACTATTTAAAGCTAGATAATCCAAAAATCAATGATAACATCCGAACACTTTTAGAAAAGGAAGAATTGGAAAGCGATGAACGAAGTAAAATTGAAAAGTTGATTGCAAGAGAATATCCAATACTTACTGCTAAGAAAAGGTTAAATGATATTGCCAAAGATGCTGTTTGGCATTTCTGCAACAGAGGTTACAAAGGCAAAGGAATGTTTATCGCATTGGATAAACTCACTGCCGTAAAAATGTATGATTTAATCACACATCATTGGAAGCAGACCGTTGAACAATTGGAAAAAGAGGTTGCTAAAGGGAAATATGGCGATCAGGAATTATTGGAGAAAAGTCGAGAACTACAATGGATAAAGGAAACAGAGATTTGTGTGGTGGTCAGTTCGGAACAAAACGAAATTCAGAAGTTTCAGAAATGGGATTTGGACATTGAGCCACATCGGGAGAAAATGAACACCCAAGACCTTGAAACAAGGTTTAAAGATGAAGACGACCCTTTCCGTTTTGTAATAGTTTGTGCAATGTGGATTACAGGTTTCGATGTTCCTACCCTTTCTACTTTGTATTTAGACAAGCCTTTGAAGTCGCATACACTAATGCAAGCCATCGCAAGAGCCAACCGAATCAGCGAAGGCAAAAACAACGGTTTAATAGTTGATTATATTGAAACTTACACTGCCTTATTGGATGCTTTGGCCATTTACGGTTCAGGCGGTGAAGAAGGTGGAAGTGGCGGTGGAGAAAAACCCGAACCACCCGTAAAACCGAAAGAAGAACTCATCAAACAATTGGAAGAAGCATTAGAAGCGACTGAAACATTTTTGAAAGACGAAGTAAATTTTGATTTGCAGGAACTCTTCAATGCTGACGGCTTACACAAATTGGCGGCAATGGAAAAGGGGGTGAATGCTGTTTATACCAATGACGAAACCAAACGCAAATTTCAGGTTTTGGCGAGAGAAGTTTTCAAAAAATACAAAGCACTTCAGCCCGACAAAGTGCTAAACCTGTATGCACCAAGCAAGAACGCCATTGATGTAATCTACTCCGCTATTGAAGACAATATTGAAAGTGCTGATGTAGCAGACATAATGCGTAAAATTCAAAATGTGGTGGACGAATCCATAGAAAATATGGTTGCCGAACCAAGCCACAACGAAGGTAAAATCATTGACCTAAGCGGTCTAGACTTTGGCTTGTTGGAGCAATATTTCCTAAAGACAAAGAATAAAAATGCAGCAGTTCAATCTCTAAAAGACAAAATTGAAAAGCAACTGAAACAAATGGTAGAACGCAACCCATTGACAGTTGACTATTACAAACGCTATCAGGAAATTATTGAAGAATACAACAGAGGCAAAGACGAGGTTGTAATCAAGGAGACCTTCAGAAAATTGATTGAACTCGTAAACTCCTATTCAGAAGAAGAAGCCGACACCAAGCGAGAAGGTCTGACAGACGAGCAAAAAGCAATTTTCGACATTCTTAGACACGGAAAGAAGTTAGAGGAAAAAGAGAAAAACGAAATCAAGAAAATATCCATTGAACTACTTGAAGAACTGAAAAAAGACAAATTGAAAGTTGAACAATGGTCAGACAAATCGGTAACAGCAGCAGCCGTTTTCAATACCGTAAGCAAGACTTTGTTTGAAACCTTGCCCTACCCGACTTATCAAACAGACGACATTGACTTAAAAACAAACTTAGTATATGAACATTTAAAACATCAATATTTTGGAGGAGGAATAAGTATTTACGGACAATATTAGCCCAAGCTGACCCCATCCGACACCATCCCAAAGTGTGTGTCAATTAACTTAATTCTTACCTAAAGGTCCATGTAAAATCGCGGCATCTTCTTCCTAAAATCTCAAGTGGCGCTGTTAATTCCCCCCACCCCAAAACAAAACAAGGGATTGTGCTTTGGCACAACCCCTTGTTTATACTAGAATCTAAAGGCTTGATTAATCTTCTTTCGAAGCCATCAGCGCAGCAAATTCTTCTTTAGAACCTACAATCAGTTTTTCAAAGTCCCTGCTTCCAGTACCGGCAGGAATCAAATGACCTACGATTACGTTCTCTTTCAGGCCTAACATGGTGTCAACCTTACCGGAAATCGCAGCTTCATTCAACACTTTGGTAGTTTCCTGGAACGATGCAGCACTCATGAAGCTATGTGTACCCAAAGAAGCTTTGGTAATACCCATAATAATCTGAGTAGCTGTTGCAGGGTTTGCGTCCCTCACTTCAACCAGCTTCTGGTCCTTACGTCTCAATTGAGAATTCTCATCACGTAATTTCCTTACACTGATAATCTGTCCGGCTTTCACATTTGGAGAATCTCCCGGATCTGTAACAACTTTCTTATCAAAAATCCAGTCGTTCATTTCCTTGAAATCCCAACGGTCAACAGTTTCGCCTTCCAGGAAGGTGGTATCACCCGGATCAACAACTTCAACATGCTTCATCATCTGACGAATGATGGTTTCTACGTGCTTGTCGTTGATTTTTACACCCTGCAAACGGTAAACTTCCATAATTCCGTTCAAAATATAACGCTGAACGGCCAATGGTCCCTCAATACGCAAAATATCTTGTGGACTGATAGATCCGTCTGAAAGTGGAGAACCTGCTTTTACGAAGTCGTTCTCCTGAACCAAGATATGCTTAGAAAGTGGAACCAGGTATTTCTTCTGCTCACCGTCTTTCGAGGTAATCATAATTTCACGGTTACCACGCTTAATGCCACCAAAGCTTACAACACCATCAATCTCGGTAACAATAGCCGGGTTAGATGGGTTACGTGCTTCAAACAATTCAGTTACACGTGGCAAACCACCGGTAATGTCTCGGGTTTTTCCAACAACACGTGGAATCTTCACAAGAATTTCACCGGCTTTAACAGTATGGCCTTCTTCAATTACGATGTGAGCTCCTACTGGTAAGTTGTATTCTTTTTCAGTGCCTGCTTTTGAATCAGCAATAACAATCGAAGGAATCTTCGTTTTATCACGACTCTCAACAATCACTTTTTCTTTGTGACCGGTTTGCTCATCACTTTCCTCTTTAAAGGTAACGTTCTCAATGATGTTCAAGAAGCTAGCTTTACCGGAGAATTCAGAAATAATAACCGCGTTGTATGGGTCCCAGGTACAAATAGGTTGTCCTTTTTCAATTTTCTGACCAGGCTTAACCATCAAGTGTGCACCGTAAGGAATGTTCACAGTAATGATTGGATTTCTGGTTTTCTCATCCAAAATCCTAACCTCACCCTGACGTCCCAATACTACAGTTACTACTCCATCTTCAGTTCCAAGCTCAGTTGTTCTGATTTCTTCAAACTCAAGAATACCACCAAATTTAGCTTGCATTTGAGATTCAGATGCAATGTTTGATGCAGTACCACCCACGTGGAAGGTACGAAGTGTAAGCTGTGTTCCTGGTTCACCAATCGACTGTGCGGCAATTACACCTACAGCATCACCTTTTTGTGAGCCACGGCCAGTTGCCATACTGCGTCCGTAACACTTGGTACAAACTCCATAACGGGTTTCACAAGTCAGCGCAGAACGGATTTCAACCGTTTCAATTGGTGATTCTTCAATAACACTTGCAATCTCTTCTGTAATATCAGCACCCGATTTGCAAATCAACTCTCCTGTTAATGGATTGTAGATATCGTGCAAACTGGTACGTCCCAAAATACGTTCGTAAAGTGTTTCTACAACCTCTTCATTGTCTTTCAATGCAGAAATTGGAATTCCGCGAAGTGTTCCGCAATCTTCTTCACTTACTACAACGTCTTGAGCTACGTCATGCAAACGACGAGTGAGGTAACCTGCGTCAGCTGTTTTCAAAGCCGTATCCGCAAGACCCTTACGAGCACCGTGGGTTGAGATAAAGTATTCGATAACCGAAAGCCCTTCTTTAAAGTTTGAAAGAATTGGGTTCTCGATAATCTCACCGGTACCACCACTTAGGTTTTTCTGTGGTTTTGCCATCAGACCCCTCATACCACCAAGCTGACGAATCTGCTCTTTAGAACCCCTCGCACCAGAATCCAACATCATGTAAATTGGATTGAATCCTTGCTGGTCGTCTTTCAACTGACGAAGTAAGGTATCGGCAAGACGAGAGTTGATACGTGTCCAGATGTCAATTACCTGGTTATAACGTTCGTTATTGGTAATGAAACCGTTGTTGTAGTTATCCCAAATTTCATCAACCTCAGCTTGCGCTTGTTTGATAAAGGTATCTTTTTCAGAAGGGATATTTACATACGATAAGTTAAACGATAGTCCACCACGGAAAGCGTATTGGAAACCAAGGTACTTGATATCGTCTAGGAACATGGCACAACGGTCTTGTCCAACCTCTTTGTACATGTTACCAATGATATCACGCAATGATTTCTTGGTCAACAATTCGTTGATGTATCCGTGCTCCTCAGGTACAACCTGATTGAACAAAATACGACCCATTGTGGTATCAATCAAACGGGAAACAAGTTCACCGTTTTCTTTCACTTTTACACGGCATTTAACCAAGGCGTGCAAGGCAACTCTTCCTTCGTTGTAAGCAATAATTGCTTCTTCAGCCGAATAGAATACGAGTCCTTCACCTTTGATTTCATGTCCTTCAACTGATTTACGGCCTTTGGTAATGTAGTACAAACCAAGAACCATGTCCTGAGATGGAACCGTAATAGGCGCTCCGTTGGCAGGGTTCAGGATATTGTGTGGTGCCAGCATCAGCATCTGGGCTTCCAGAATTGCTGCGTTTCCAAGCGGTACGTGAACCGCCATCTGGTCACCGTCAAAGTCGGCGTTAAAACCGGTACAAACCAATGGGTGAAGTTGAATTGCTTTTCCTTCTACCAATTTAGGTTGGAAAGCCTGAATACCCAATCTGTGAAGTGTTGGGGCCCGGTTCAGAAGAACAGGATGTCCTTTCAAAATATTTTCAAGAATATCCCAAACTACTGCCTCTTTGCGGTCAACGAGTTTCTTGGCAGATTTAACCGTTTTTACGATGCCTCTTTCAAGAAGCTTACGGATAATGAATGGCTTAAACAGCTCGGCTGCCATATTCTTAGGAATACCGCATTCGTGCAGTTTCAGGTTTGGTCCCACCACAATTACCGAACGACCCGAGTAGTCAACACGTTTACCAAGCAAGTTCTGACGGAAGCGACCTTGTTTACCTTTGAGCATATCGCTTAAAGATTTCAAGGGTCTGTTACCTTCAGTTTTTACAGCACTTACACGGCGAGTATTGTCAAACAAAGAGTCAACAGCTTCTTGTAACATACGCTTTTCGTTACGTAAAATTACTTCAGGAGCTTTGATCTCAATCAGGCGCTTAAGACGGTTGTTACGGATAATTACCCTTCTGTACAAATCGTTCAAGTCGGAAGTCGCAAAACGACCGCCTTCTAATGGAACGAGTGGACGCAATTCCGGTGGAATTACAGGAAGAATTTTCACAACCATCCATTCAGGACGGTTTTCGCCATGAACCTGAGCATTTCTAAATCCTTCAACAACTTTCAACCGTTTCAAAGCTTCGTTTTTACGTTGTTGTGAAGTTTCAGTATTGGCTTTGTTACGCAAATCGTAACTCAGGTTATCAAGGTTGATGCGCGATAGTAAGAACCAAAGCGCATCTCCACCCATTTTAGCAATGAACTTATTCGGATCATTGTCATCCAGGTGCTGGTTATCTTTTGGAAGTGAATCCAAAATATCCAGATATTCTTCTTCAGTAATTAAATCTAAGTTGCCAACACCATCAGCTGCCTTAATTCCTGGTTGACATACTACGTATCTTTCGTAGTAAACAACCATGTCGAGCTTCTTGGAAGGAATACCCAACAGGTAACCAATTTTATTTGGCAATGAACGGAAATACCAGATATGTGCAACTGGAACAACCAGGTTGATATGGCCCATGCGTTCGCGACGCACTTTTTTCTCAGTAACTTCAACACCGCAACGGTCACAAACAATTCCTTTATAACGAATGCGCTTGTACTTTCCGCAATGACATTCGTAATCCTTCATAGGACCAAAAATGCGCTCGCAGAACAATCCACCCATTTCCGGTTTAAAGGAACGGTAGTTAATTGTTTCCGGTTTGGTTACTTCTCCAAATGAACGCTGAAGAATGCTCTCTGGTGAGGCAAGTCCAATGCGAATTTTGGTGAAATTTGCTTTTATTTTTTGCTCTTTTTTCAAAGACATAATGCTGCTATTTGTAAAGCCCGGGTTGCCCCGGGCTCATTTTTTATTATTCCAATGTGATATCTAATCCCAATCCGCGTAACTCATGAACCAATACGTTGAACGACTCAGGCAATCCGGCTTGTGGTAGGTTATCCCCTTTCACAATAGCCTCGTAAGTCTTCGCTCTTCCAACAATATCATCTGATTTAATGGTCAGGATTTCCTGAAGAATATTGGCTGCACCAAATGCCTCCAGCGCCCAAACTTCCATCTCACCAAAACGCTGACCACCAAACTGGGCTTTACCTCCCAATGGCTGTTGCGTAATCAAGGAGTATGGTCCGATAGAACGTGCGTGCATCTTATCATCAACCATGTGACCCAGTTTAATCATGTAGATTACACCTACAGTTACAGGCTGATCAAAACGCATACCGGTCAATCCATCGTTTAGGTAAGTTTTACCCCAATCAGGAATACCTGCTTTACGGGTAAACTCAAGCACTTGGTCATCGCTGGCTCCATCAAAAATTGGAGTTGCAAATTTAACACCAAGCTCTTTTGCAGCCCATCCAAGAACAGTTTCGTAAATCTGTCCCAAGTTCATACGTGAAGGTACACCCAATGGGTTCAACACAATATCAACTGGTTTACCGTTCTCCATAAATGGAAGGTCTTCTTCACGTACAATACGGGCAACAATACCCTTGTTACCGTGACGTCCTGCCATCTTATCACCCACTTTCAGCTTACGTTTGTTCGCCAAATACACTTTAGCAAGCTTCAGAATTCCTGTTGGTAATTCATCACCTACTGAAATGGCGTACTCTTTTCTTCTGTAGTCGGCAACTTCCTGGTTGTATCTGTTTTTGTAATTGGTAAGGATTGAACGAACCAATTCATTTTTCTCAGGATCTGTGGTCCAATTGGTAGCATTTACATTGGAGTAATCTATGTCTGCCAGGTTTTTCTGACTAAACTTCGATCCTTTAGCAATCAGCTCCTCATTGTACACGTTGATAATACCTGCAGAGGTTTTGCCTGAAAGTACAGTAAACAATTTGTCTACCAGGATATCCTTGATGTCTTTCAGGTTCTTCTCGTGCTCGTCTTTCAAACGGGCCAACTTGGTTTTGTCATCGGCCTTAGCTGTTTTCTCTTTCTTAGCGCGAGCAAACAATTTCTTGTCAATAACAACACCGCTGGTTGAAGGAATTGCTTTCAAAGAAGCGTCTTTAACGTCACCTGCTTTGTCACCAAAGATGGCACGCAATAACTTCTCTTCAGGTGAAGGTTCAGTTTCTCCTTTTGGTGTAATTTTACCAATCAGAATATCGCCTTCGCCAACCTCACATCCAATGCGGATTAAACCGTTTTCATCCAGATTTTTGGTTGCATCCTCACTTACGTTTGGAATATCATTGGTCAACTCCTCTTCACCACGCTTGGTATCCCTAACTTCAAGTTCGTACTCAGTAATGTGAATAGAAGTAAAGATATCTTCTTTAACTACTTTTTCACTGATTACAATCGCATCCTCAAAGTTGAAACCTTGCCAAGGCATGAAGGCTACTTGCAAGTTACGACCCAATGCAAGTTCTCCTCCTTGGGTTGCATATCCTTCGCACAATACAGTTCCTTTTTCAACTTTCTGCCCTTTGCGAACAATAGGCTTCAAGTTGATACAGGTATTTTGGTTGGTACGACGGAATTTAATGAGTTTATACGATTTGGTATCTGTACCGAAACTCACCAAACGGTCATTTTCAGTTTGCTCGTAGCGAATTCTGATTTCGTTGGCATCAACATACTCAACGGTTCCGTTTCCTTCAGCAACCAAAAGTGTTCTTGAGTCTTTAGCAACACGACCTTCCAGTCCGGTTCCTACAACAGGAGCCTCAGGACGCAACAAAGGAACAGCCTGACGTTGCATGTTCGATCCCATCAGCGCACGGTTCGCGTCATTGTGTTCAAGGAACGGAATCAAAGAAGCTGCAATGGATACAATCTGGTTTGGAGCAATATCCATAAACTCCAACTTCTCAGCTTCTACCATCGGGAAGTCACCTTCGTAGCGAGCTTTAATTCTTGTTTCAGCAAAATTACCATGTTCGTCGTAACGGGCATTCGACTGGGCAATTACTTTACCGTCCTCGTCTTCCGCACTTAAATAGGTAACAGGATCATTCACATCAACCTTACCATTGGTTACCTTCAGGTAAGGAGTTTCAATGAATCCCATGCTGTTAATTTTAGCATGAACACACAGTGAAGAAATCAAACCAATGTTTGGACCTTCCGGTGTTTCAATGGTACACAAACGTCCATAGTGAGTATAGTGAACGTCACGCACCTCAAAACCTGCGCGGTCACGACTCAAACCACCTGGACCCAGGGCCGACATACGGCGCTTGTGGGTAATCTCAGCCAATGGATTTGTTTGGTCCATGAACTGCGATAACTGGTTGGTTCCAAAAAACGAATTGATAACGGAAGACAAAGTCTTAGCATTAATCAAATCAGTTGGAGTAAACACCTCGTTATCGCGAATATTCATACGCTCACGAATGGTACGAGCCATACGAGCCAAACCAACACCAAATTGAGCATACAATTGCTCTCCAACGGTTCTAACACGACGATTTGACAAGTGGTCAATATCATCCACGTCAGCGCGGGAGTTTGAAAGCTCAATCAAATATTTAATGATAGATACGATATCGTCTTTAGATAAAACACGATTGCTCAACGGTTCGTTTTTGTTAAGCTTTCTGTTAATCCTGTAACGACCTACATCTCCCAAATCATAACGTTTGTCTGAGAAGAACAACTTCTCAATAACACCACGTGCTGTTTCTTCATCCGGTGGATCAGCATTTCTCAACTGACGATAGATATGCTCGTGAGCTTCTTTTCCGGAGTTTGCAGTATCTTTTTGAAGGGTGTTCAAAATGATAGCAAAATCATTGTGGCTGGATTCATTCTTGTGAAGTAGGATTGTTTTAACCTCAGCTTCAACAATCAAATCAATATGATCATCTTCAAGAATCGTATCACGCTCAATGATTACTTCATTTCTTTCGATGGAAACTACCTCACCGGTATCTTCATCTACGAAATCTTCAACCCAAGTTCTCAGAACCCTTGCAGCCAGCTTACGTCCTAAAACGCGCTTTAATCCGGCCTTGCTAACTTTAACTTCTTCAGCAAGGTCGAACAGGTTCAAAATTTCTTTATCCGTTTCGTAACCAATGGCACGCAACAAAGTAGTAACAGGGAACTTTTTCTTACGGTCGATATACGCATACATGACGTTGTTTACGTCTGTTGCGAATTCAATCCAGCTACCTTTAAATGGAATTACCCTGGCAGAATAAAGTTTGGTTCCGTTGGTATGGTAGCTTTGACCAAAGAATACACCTGGTGAACGGTGAAGTTGACTTACAATTATCCTTTCAGCACCATTAATAACAAAAGTACCGCGAGGAGTCATGTACGGAATAGTACCCAAATACACATCCTGTACAATTGTTTTGAAATCCTCGTGCTCAGGATCATTACAAGAAAGACGCAACTTGGCCTTCAGTGGAACTGAATAGGTCAAACCACGTTCAATGCACTCATCAATGGAGTAGCGAGGTGGATCTACGAAATAATCCAAAAATTCAAGGACGAAAATGTTCCTTGTATCCGTTATCGGAAAGTTCTCCAGAAATACTTTAAAAAGTCCCTCATTGGTGCGACTTTCTGAAGTAGTATCCAACTGGAAAAACTCCCTGAACGACTGCAATTGAACATCGAGAAAATCAGGATAATCAATTACAGGTTTGACAGAAGCGAAACTGATTCTTTCTCCTGTCGTATTATTAATATTGGCCAATGTTTAATTAGAATTAAAGGTTACCGAATCTTCGATTTCCATAAACAGGAATGTGACCCACGGCTCCGCCGGGGTCACAGACGCTAATGAACTGAGTTCAAATTACTTAAGCTCAACTTCAGCTCCGGCTTCAGTAAGCTTGGCTTTCAAATCTTCAGCAGTGGCTTTATCAACGCCTTCTTTAACTGGCTTTGGAGCACCATCTACTAATTCTTTAGCTTCTTTCAATCCTAAGCCGGTAAGGTCTTTAACGATTTTTACAACGTTAAGTTTGTTTGCACCAGCACTTTTCAGGATAACATCAAAAGATGTTTTTTCAGCAGCGGCTTCACCGGCACCGGCAGCAGCAGGAGCTGCAACGGCTACTGCAGCAGCAGCAGGCTCAATACCGTACTCGTCTTTCAAAATTTTAGCTAACTCGTTAACTTCTTTTACTGTCAAGTTAACTAACTGTTCTGCGAACGCTTTTAAATCTGCCATTTTTCTAAGATTAAATTGTTATTGTTTCTGTGATTGATTTTTTTATTATTCCGGACGCTCCGATAATGTTTTTACTACACCGGCGATGGTATTTCCGCCCGATTGAAGGGCACTAATAACATTTTGAGCTGGTGATTGAAGCATACCAATGATTTCTCCGATAAGCTCATTTTTAGTTTTAAGATTTACAAGAGCTTCTAGTGAACTGTCACCGATGAAGATATCAGCATCAATTGCTGCACCTTTCAAACGAGGAATTTCACCTTTCTTGCGAAAATCTTTGATAACTTTAGCAGGTGCTTTCATGTCTTCACAAAACATCAGGGCTGAATTGCCTTTCAATGTGTCAACTAGTCCACCAAAGTCACGACCTGATTTTTCAAATGCTTTTTCAATCATGGTGTTTTTTGCAACTTGCATAACGATACCATTTTTGAATAGCTCTCTTCTCAACTTGCTGGTTTGCTCTGCATTCAAGGATGCAATATCTGTAATGTAGATATTCTTGTATTGACCAAACTTCTCCGCAAGCGAATCTATTAATGCTGATTTTTCTTCCCTATTCATCGCTTCTCAATTAAATGCCAGGTACAGACTTCGTGTCAACAGTAATACCTGGGCTCATTGTACTGCTGATGTGAATACTTCTAAAATAAGTGCCTTTAGCTGATGATGGTTTCAATTTGGCGATGCTCTGAATTAACTCAACTGCATTTTCATACAATTTTTCAGGTGCAAAGCTCGATTTACCAATTGAAGTGTGGATGATACCTTCTTTATCAACTTTGAAATCGATTTTACCAGCTTTTACTTCTTTAACAGTTTTACCTACTTCTTGAGTAACGGTACCACTCTTAGGATTAGGCATTAAGTTGCGTGGTCCAAGGATTTTACCAAGCTTACCCAACTTAGCCATAACAGCAGGCATAGTGATAATGATATCAATATCAGTCCAACCTTGCTCAATTTTTTGAATATACTCATCCAATCCCACAAAATCAGCACCCGCTTCTTTAGCTTCTGCTTCTTTATCGGCAGGTACCAACGCAAGAACTTTTAAAGTCTTACCTGTACCGTGTGGAAGAGCTACTACTCCACGAACCATTTGATTGGCTTTCTTTGGATCTACACCTAGACGAACATCAATATCAACTGATGAATCGAACTTTGTGTAAGAAATTTCCTTAACCAATTTTGATGCTTCTGTTAAAGTATAGGACTTATTGCCGTCAACTTTTTTCAGAACCTCTTTTCTTTTCTTACTTATCCTTGCCATTTCCTGTTAATTTTAGTTTGTGAAAGGATTTTCGCCGGTAACTGTTAGGCCCATGCTGCGTGCGCTTCCTGCAACCATTTTCATAGCTGATTCAACTTTGAAGCAATTCATGTCAACAATTTTATCCTCTGCAATCTTGCGAATCTGTTCCCAGGATACGCTACCAATTTTTTTACGATTGGGTTCTGCTGATCCTTTCTGAATCTTTGCGGCTTCAATTAACTGTGCAGCTACAGGAGGAGTTTTGATTACGAAATCAAAAGATTTGTCACTGTAAACTGAAATTACCACCGGCAAAATTTTGCCAGCCTTGTCCTGAGTACGAGCATTGAACTGCTTGCAAAACTCCATAATGTTCACACCTTTCGAACCCAAAGCTGGACCGATTGGAGGAGCAGGATTTGCAGCACCGCCCTTAACCTGTAGTTTAATAAAACCTGTTAGTTCTTTAGCCATAACCTTTAATTTTTCCGCCCAAGGCGGATATACTCATTTTTAACTTTCTTTCTCTACTTGTACGAAATTGAGTTCCAATGGTGTTCTTCTTCCGAAGATTTTTACCATAACCTTCAATTTCTTTTTATCATCCATTACCTCTTCGATGACACCGCTAAATCCACTGAAAGGACCATCGATAACTTTCACGCTCTCGCCAACAATGTAAGGCTCAAGCAAGGTTTCGCCCTGTTCGCTGATGTCGTCAACATTACCCAAAATCCGGTTCACTTCAGAAATTCTCAGCGGAGTTGGAGTAGCTTTTCCACCAAGGAAACCAACCACACCATTAACCGAATCAATGATATGACCCACTTCACCTGAAACATCTGCATGAATCAAAATATAACCCGGTAGGTAAGCTTTCTCCTTAGAGGTTTTTTTTCCGTTCTTTACCTGATAAATCTTTTCAGTAGGAATCAGAATTTGAGGCACCTGAGCAAGCAAACCGGCACGCTCGAGTTCAACCTCGATTTGGGCCTTCACCTTCTTCTCCTGACCGGTAATGGCTCTCACCACATACCACTTGAATTGATCTGTTTGTTGTTCAGACATTTGATTCTACCGATTTTCTACTGATTTTGAAAAATCTGATAAAAGAAGCCTAAAGCTCCACTACTTGCTAAGTCAATTACGTAAATAACCAAGGCAATGATCAGGGAGGCAATCATTACAATAATGGTACTCTCCTGAAGATCTTCCCAGCTGGGCCATGAAACTTTGTTCATTAGCTCATCGTAAGAGGCTTTTATGTATTCAGATAATTTGTTCATTGCTTTATCAGCTTGCACGGGCACCAGGATTCGAACCTAGATCGGAGGTTTTGGAGACCACAATTCTACCATTGAACTATGCCCGTTTGTTTGTTTTTGTTGGACTTCAAACGTAAAGTCCTGATTTTATTAACTCTATTAGACACCAAGTGTTGGCTAGCTTCCTAGCCAACACTTGAATGTCAAATGGATATTAGTCTAGGATTTCAGTTACCTGACCAGCACCTACTGTACGACCACCTTCACGGATAGCGAAACGGAGGTTTTTCTCCATCGCAATTGGAGCGATCAATTGTACAGTGATAGTGATGTTATCACCAGGCATAATCATCTCAACACCTTCAGGAAGGATAACCTCACCTGTTACGTCAGTTGTACGGAAGTAGAACTGTGGACGGTATTTGTTGAAGAAAGGAGTGTGACGTCCACCTTCGTCTTTTGAAAGAACGTAGATTTCAGCTTTGAACTTGGTGTGAGGAGTTACTGAACCTGGTTTGCAAATTACCATACCACGACGGATTTGGTTTTTGTCGATACCACGAAGCAACAAACCTACGTTGTCACCAGCTTCACCACGGTCAAGAAGTTTACGGAACATTTCTACTCCGGTTACTACTGACTTCAATTTCTCAGCACCAAGACCGATGATATCAACCTCTTCAGAAGAGTTGATTACACCACGCTCAATACGACCTGTAGCAACAGTACCACGACCAGTGATTGAGAATACGTCTTCGATTGGCATCAAGAAAGGAAGATCTACTGCGCGAGGAGGAACTGGGATGTAGCTATCAACAGCTGCCATCAATTCCATAATTTTCTCAACCCATTTAGCGTCTCCGTTCAATCCACCCAAAGCAGAACCTTGGATAATTGGAATTTCGTCACCAGGGAATTCGTATTTGCTCAACAAATCACGGATTTCCATTTCAACGATTTCCAACAATTCTGGATCGTCAACCATGTCAACTTTGTTCATGAACACAACGATACGAGGAACACCTACCTGACGAGCAAGAAGGATGTGCTCACGAGTTTGTGGCATTGGTCCGTCTGTAGAAGCTACTACAAGAATAGCACCGTCCATTTGAGCAGCACCAGTTACCATGTTTTTAACATAGTCGGCGTGACCAGGACAATCTACGTGAGCGTAGTGACGGTTAGCAGTTTGGTACTCAACGTGAGCAGTGTTAATAGTAATACCACGCTCTTTTTCTTCAGGAGCAGAGTCGATTGAATCAAAAGAACGAGCTTCAGACAAACCTGCATCAGCAAGAACTTTGGTGATTGCAGCTGTCAAAGTAGTTTTACCGTGGTCTACGTGACCGATAGTACCGATGTTTACGTGCGGTTTACTACGGTCAAATTTTTCTTTAGCCATTTTGTTTAATTGTTTATGTTTTTAATTTCAGTTTGTTCCTCCGAACAAGCTCACTTATCAACTTCACTTCCAGAGCCGTTGAGCAGGATTGAACTGCCGACCTCTTCCTTACCAAGGAAGTGCTCTACCACTGAGCTACAACGGCTTAATTTCGCTCAGAACTTCGTTCTTTACGGAATCTCGCAAAACAAGCATAACCCCTTTCGGAGTTATGCTCATTTCTGAGCGGGAGACGAGGCTCGAACCCGCGACCTACAGCTTGGAAGGCTGTCGCTCTACCAACTGAGCTACTCCCGCAATACGGTAATTTAAAAGGATTGCTGTTACGCTTTGCTTTTCAGTTTACCTGAACTGATGGTGGGGAGAAAAGGATTCGAACCTTTGAAGTCGTAAGACAACGGATTTACAGTCCGTCCCAGTTGGCCACTTTGGTATCTCCCCGATTTTAAAGAACAACGTCTTTCAGTTTGTGTTGAACATCGTCAGCAATACTGGAGCCACTTGCCGGAATCGAACCAGCGACCTACTGATTACAAATCAGTTGCTCTACCAGCTGAGCTAAAGTGGCATCGATACTAAACTATGCCTTGCATGACCCCTTTTTTTGGGTGGATGCTCAACCAAACCTGCAAAGAACTTTTACTTTTGAAGCCCTTCTCTTTCGGAAAAGGACTGCAAATGTAGCGCTTTACAGGACATTTGCAATAATGGAAGCAATTTTTTTTCTGTTAAAGACGTTGGAAGCGTAACAGCGGGTGCGAAGGTAATTATTTTTGAGGTTAATGCTAATTCTCCCCTCCTTCATTTCTCTAAATTTCTCAGATACAAGTAAAAAAAATGAAAAGGGAGGTCATATGCCTCCCCTTCCTTTTTTATTTTCTTAGATTAGTTGGTCTTTGCTTGCAACTTCTCTTTGTATCGTTTTACCTGAGATACCAATTTATCTAATACCAAATCGGTTGCTGCTTCAAAAGTAGTAGATTGCTCTTTGGCAAAAATTGGATTACCATTCAGATTTAGCTTAATCTCCACAACTTTGTTTTCTCCTCCTTGGTCTTTTTCCAGTTTGAGATAAACATCGGCGCTACGGACATTTTCAGCAAAAGTCTCGGTTTTCTTTACTTTCTGTTCAACAAATTCAAGCAACTTTTGATCTGCTTTGAAATGGATTGATTGAATGTCAACTTGCATAATTCTGATATTTATTTAGGCTCAACCATTACCTGCCTGAATGGTCTTGCCCGGTTGGGTTCATGTTTTGGCAGGATTTAAGCTCTCGGATGTTTATTTTTATAAACCTCTTTTAATCGTGTAATACTGTTGTGCGTATAAACTTGGGTGGCTGATAAATTTGCATGTCCCAACAATTCCTTAATAGCATTCAAATCTGCCCCTTTGTTTAAAAGGTGGGTAGCATAACTGTGGCGCAATACATGTGGGCTCCTTTTTTCCAAGGTACTCACACTTCCTAACTCATCCTTTACCATCTGATAGATTTTCCGCGGGTTCAACTCGTTACCTTCTTGGTTGCACAATAGGCCTGAACTAAACAATCCGGCCCCTAGTTTTTCTGCCCTAAAATTAGCAATATCCTCAAGGACCTCGCGATTTACAGGCACAATTCGCTCTTTTTTACGCTTTCCAAACACTTTTATCCGGCTATTGTAGGTGTCGATATCAGCCTCCTTCAACCCTAACAATTCAGATAAGCGAATTCCACTGCCATACAACAAGGAAATGACCAGCTTTTTCAGCGCAGGCTCAAAACCGGCTTCTACAGGTTTATCCAACAACTCCTGCATGGGTTTTTCCTCAACAAATACAGGTAATCGTTTTGCTACTTTTGGACCTGTAATCTTTAGCATGGGGTTGATTTCTACTATCCCCTCGCGCAAAGCAAACTTGTAAAAAGAACGCAAAGCCGAAATCTTCCTGAGTACAGAACGGGAATTGAGTTTTGAATCCATCAGGTGGGCAATCCAGGAACGGATATGGGTTGATTTTAAATCGCTTAAAGTGCTTAGGGAAAATGATTCTCGTAAGAACTCCTGAAAGGCTGAGAAGTCAGAC
Organism: Bacteroidia bacterium; assembly: GCA_023151275.1. Taxonomy (GTDB): domain Bacteria; phylum Bacteroidota; class Bacteroidia; order UKL13-3; family UKL13-3; genus CAISCU01. The sequence continues at coordinate 92,754 of JAKLJI010000013.1, forward strand.
TCATAAGCATTTAAGGTATGCTCCGAGTACTTTCGTTCAAACTTCAGCAAAGTTAAAAATTGTCCAAAAGCGGCATTGAGTTCCATAGCTAATCCCTGAACTAAATTAAGCGATTTCACGAATATTCCAACTGATAATTCGCAGCTGGTGGTTTCTATTCAGAAAATCAGGCTAAAGTAAAATAAAAAAAGCCGCTCCAATTCAAGAGCGGCTTTCCTGTAATCATAACAAATTAGTTGCTGGCCTGTTGCTGAAGGAAAAGCTTGTAGGCGGCACGGATCTTTTGTTGACGTTTTACAATACAAGGCTTGGTAAATTGTTGACGGGACCTAAGTTCCTTAACAACTCCTGTTTTCTCGTACTTCTTTTTAAACTTCTTTAGCGCTTTGTCTAAAGATTCGTTTTCTTTAACGTTAATCTGGATCATAATTGTGCACCTCCTTTCCTTGAGTCTCCTGAGGTTTATTTCAGGGACCGCGAAAGTAGAACATTTATTTTAAAATTCAATTATTTGCTTGAATTACTTTTTCCAAGACCAATTAATTCACCGCATAAATATTGCCATGTAAACCGCTTTTTATTTTCACGAATGCCTGAAAGCAGCGTATTCTCGAGATTCTCCGTAAAAAAACGATTTATTTCGGAGGCAATTTCCTGCGCGTTTACTCCGCAAACTAAACCTGCCACATTATGTGGGACCAGTTCGGCCAACCCACCTACCCGGGTAACCAACATTGGTTTTTCATAATAATAGGCAATCTGTGTTACCCCGCTTTGTGTGGCAGATAAATAAGTTTGAATAACCAATTCAGAGGCAGAAAAAAAGTAAGATACCCTTTCATTTGGAATAAAATCTGTGTTTAGAACCACAGCCTCTTCAAGCCCTAAATCCTTGATTTTTTGAAGATAAGGCTTTGAGTCTTCATAAAATTCTCCTGCGATAATAAGCTTCAATTTCAAAGCCTTCCAATTGCTTTGGGCGAGACTTTCAAGCAACAATTCCAAACCTTTGTACTTCCGGATAAATCCAAAAAAAAGCAGATACCGGTAACCCGCATCTAGTCCCAACTCCTGAATGGCCTTTTGCTTTTCGATGGCGGGACCAAACATATCGTACATGGGATGAGGGACATAGGTTGAAGGCTTCAAAGGTTGTAATGCTCGAATCTGCCCCAAAACCTCCTCAGACATGGAAAGGTAACCTTGAATGGGCCTTAAAAAATAGGAAGTAAAGGGTTTGTCGAAGAACTTTTTCTCGTGAGGCACAATATTGTCTGTTATGGCTAAACAGGTAATTCCGGCCTGTGTAAAGATGCGAGCAAGGGTTCCATAAGCGGGACCCATAAAACTCATCCAATACCTAAACACCACTAAATTGTAGCCATTTTTTCTAAATTTCAAGCCAACCTTAATCCAATTGATTGGATTGATTGAATTCAAATCAGCGTGTATAGTTACTCCTTCCGGAGGGGGTGATTCCGAGTATTGAGTTTTTCCCGGGAACAATAAGGAAGGATATTGCAAGCTAAAACTTAAAATCTCACACCCATAGCCTTGTTCTTGGAACTCGCGGCATAAGCGTTCATCAAAAGTTGCCAAGCCTCCTCTTAAAGGCCAACCTGGACCAACGATTAGAACTTTCCCCTTTTTAGTCAAGACCTATTTTTTTTGTTATGCCATAAACATTGCGTTCTGTGGCATTTCTTGAAATCATTTCACCAATAAAACCTGCCAAAAACAACTGTACTCCAATAATTACGGATACTAAGGAGATAAAAAAGAGGGGCTGACTGGTAATATCTCTTGATTTATAGCCATCAGGGAGACTGGCTTCCATGTAAACAAACCAAAGTTTCTCACCTACAATGTAAAAGCTAACTAAAAAGCCAAAAATAAACATCAAGGTTCCCAACACACCAAAAAAATGCATGGGTCGTTTTCCAAATTTTGAAACGAAGAAAATGGTTAGTAAATCCAAAAAACCATTGATAAATCTGGATAATCCACCAAACTTAGTTGAACCATATTTTCTGGCTCTGTGCTGAACCACCTTCTCCCCAATTTTTCGGAAGCCTGCCCATTTGGCAATTACAGGAATGTACCTGTGCATTTCATTATAAACCTCAATGGACTTCACTACTTCTGAGCGGTAAGCCTTAAGGCCACAATTGAAATCGTGCAACTGAATGCCCGAAATCTTTCGTGTTGCCGCGTTAAAAAACTTGGTCGGAATGGTTTTGCTGATGGGATCGTAGCGTTTTTTCTTCCAACCGCTAACCAAATCATATCCTTCCTGGGTAATCATCCGGTATAGTTCAGGAATTTCATCAGGACTATCCTGCATATCGGCATCCATTGTAATTACTACATTACCATTGGTTGAATGAAATCCAACATTCAATGCTGCGGATTTTCCATAATTCCTGCGGAATTTTATTCCCTTAACCGAACTATTCTTCCTTGTAATTTCCTCCACCAATTTCCAGGAGTTATCCGTACTTCCGTCATCAATCAGCAGTATTTCATACGAAAACTTATTTTCATTCATCACCCTTTCTACCCAAGAGACTAGCTCTGGAAGCGATTCTTCTTCATTTAAAAAAGGGACTACTACTGAGATATCAGGATGGAGAGGAGAACTCATGGATTAGGATTGCAAATTTGAATAAAAACGATTTGGATCTTCTTTTTTAGTAACTGCTGCAAGAATTAGATTAATAATCAAACCAAAAAAGAGGCTTCCAAATAAACCAATGAGTGACATTACCCAGGGTTTCATCATTTTCCGACTCATACTAATGGCTTGCTCAATTTGGTCTTCCGACATTTCTTTCTTCAACATCTCTTCCTTGGCAAGGTTGAGCGCCTTTTCTACAAACTCTGGATCAATAAAGGTTAAAAATACATACTGGTACAAGGATGCAACCAATGAACCTGCTAATACAATTAGCATACCGGTTCCTAGTCCTTGGCTGTAACTCATATATCCACCTAAAGTATCATTCTTACGTGAATTCAGGCCAAAAAACAAAATGGCTGTAGTTAAAACCAGAGAAGGAAGGGCTGCTAACCAACCACTTTGGTTGATATCCATGATGTAAAAAACAAGAGAAATGCCAATACTTACCAATGCGTAAATAATGGCAAACTTGATTACTACCTGACCTTTGGTTGTTTTGTGCTCGATATCCATTGTATTAAGTTTTAACAAGTATAAACTTATTCCCCATAAAATGCGAGTACAGAATGGTAAACGGCATCTTCAAATGGTGTAAGGGAATTTCCCAGCTCCGGTTCAATTTCTTCGGCAACTTGGAAAAACAGCACCATTGGAACAAATAGACTTTTGATTGGATTGTCTTCTTGAATACCTTCCTGAATTTCCTTCAAATCAGAGATTTCTGCGTCCAAGATATCTTCATTCACAATAAAGCTTTCATAAATCCGAAGTTCGTCCTGGAATTCAGTTTCCTCAATCAATAGAAACTCCTGTAGAAAATCATCTAAACTAATATCCACATCGGTATCAATAGACTCACTGATGTATAAAAACAGGTTGAGCAATTCTGTTCCTCTGTCGATGGTTTTGTTTTCAATTTGTTCCCATTCCGGAGTATCGAAATAGTCATCCGGCCTATTTTCTGTTGACAAAAACTTTACCAGTAGCAAATCAAACAAGACCTCTTCCAACTCCTGAAAGTCCGGATTTTGGGCTAAACAGGCATCAAGCCCTTCAACCCGATCAAGAAATTCTCCTGATGAATCACCAATTACCTCCCACACGGCCTCAAAAGGAGATGGTTTATTTATCCGTGAAGCATAGCTTGTAAGTAACACTTCGGTTGCTTCGTATACAGGAATTTCATCCTGACTTAATGGTCTTTTCATAGGTTTTAATTGATTTGTTGTATCTTATTTTTTAACACTACCGCTCTCACTTTTCCTTTCAGGTCTTTCCCTAACAGGGGAGAATTTCGGGATTTTGAAAGCGGATTTTGGTATTTCCAATTGTCGTTATGACTGTAAATGGTGAACTCTGGTTTTTGACCAACAGCCAAAGCTGGCAAATCCCTATTCAAAACAGCTAAAGCCCGCCAACTAATCGCAGGTAAAATACTGTCCCATTCAATGTTTGCAGGTTTTGATTGAATGAGTAATGGAAGAACTGTTTCCAAAGTACTCATTCCATGCAATGCGTAATCAAATTCAAGCACTTTCTCTTCAACGGTTCTCGGCTTATGGTTGCTAACAATAGCATCAATGGTTCCATCGGCAACTGCTTCCCAAAGCGCTTTCTGGTGATTTTTGGAGCGCAATGGTGGAAGTACTTTGAAATTAGAATCATAGCCTATCAATTGCTCATCTGTAAAAGCTAAATTGGCAATGGCAACATCGCAGCTTACTTTCAATCCTGCTTTTTTTGCCTTTCGAATTAAATCAACCGAACCTTTGGTGCTAATGCAGCTAAAATGAATGGCAGATCCTGCATATTTAGCAAGTTCTAAATCTCGCTGCAACCTAATTTCTTCTGAGAGTGCAGGAAATCCTTTCATGCCGAGAAAAGTGCTAACTTCTCCTTCGTGCATTTTGCCGCCTTTACTTAAACTCTCTTCTTCAGGTCTCGACATAACCAAGCCTTTAAAGATGTTTGAATACATTAAGGCTCGCAAAAGAAGTCCAGCATGATGAACAGGTTGGTCTGCATCAGTAAATGCAGCGGCACCCGCTTGGAACATATCAAACAATTCAGCCAACTCCTTTCCTTCCCGATCAATGCTTATGCATCCATAAGGCAAAATTGTAATTGGCAGTTTGTTTTGACTTGCCATTAACGCTGAAATTCCGGCTCTTGAGATGGGAGCAGGAACCGCGCTTGGTAAAAGGCCCACGTATCCAAATCCACCGCGAATTGCTGCATTAGAACCAGATTCAAGTGTTTCCCTATCTTCATTTCCAGGTTCAGCAAAATCAGCCCTTAAATCAACAAAAACTGGAGAAAGCAACCCTTTTGCCGCATCATAAACCTCAATTTTCGATTGAATAGGCGCAAAAAAATTCTTTCCGGAAGATTGAATATCCTTGATAATTCCATCTTGAATAAGAATATCACATAGTTTATTGTGGAATGCGGAGCGGTTATCAGAAACCTTGGCATTCAGGATAAGTAAATTCATAAACCGGACAAGTTGCGCAAATCTAGCACAAAGCGCTTAGAAATCCGAGCATTGTTAACACAAGCTTAATCCTTCAATCGTTTCAACAACAGAAATTCAATACCTAAAAATAAGATTGCGAGAAGAAGCGACCATTTCCACAAGGGTTTTCCAGTAGCTGAACTCGCCAGTTCATTGGAAAAAGCGGCTTCATCACTAGAAAACAAGTCAAACCCTTTTTGGGCAAAATCTGATTCCTCATAAAACTTCAACTCCGATTCGGAACGTGGAAAGTTGAGTCCTAATTGTCCGACAATTTTTGACCCATCAACCTGAATTGCATACCAACCCGCTTTTTGAATTTCCGGAGACAGCGCAAATCCCCATTTCCCATTTCGGGATTCAACTCCGGCTGCTACTTGAGTCTTTTCCGAAATCAGCTTAACAATTCCTTTGGGCCTTTCAGAAAGAGGCTCAATAAAATTGCGTTTCCCAAGAGTCCAACTTAGGGGCATTACCCGACGAATTTGAAAGGGCATTTGCAACATTAATGGCACAAAAAACGAATGGGAAGCAAGGTTTGAATTCTCTGTTTTCAAATCCGATGTCATTAAATACAAAACACCTTTTCCAACGCGCTTCTTCATCAAAAATGGACTATTATCGCTTAGGCCCAGTATGGTTGAATATCCAAATAAGTTATTTCTTGAAAGCCTTAAGTAATTGCTTGCTAAAGGGTATTGTAGATTTTCAGGTAAACTCGTGAAAACACCTTTGAATAAGCCATCAGACAGCTCAATTTTATTCACTGGAACCGCCTTGTTAATACCTTCCAAATTCTGATTTAATTTGGAATCGAACAACCAGATTGAAGATGCCTTTTGCAAATTCGACATGTCGGGAATTTGAAAAATAACGCCACCTTCTTCCAGGTAACTTGAAAGCGATGCAAGTAATCCTGCAGATAAACCAGATACCCCATCCAAAATAATCAATTGTTGTTCCTGAATTTGCGAAGGATTTAGGCTTAATACTTGTTTCTTTTCCAATTGAACACCAGGCTCTGTTGAAAATACCCGCTCGATTGCTGGTTCTGGTTTTGTATCAAAAACCTGAAGGACTTTTGCTGATTCAATGGCTTGAAGACTGGCGTACCAAGTATCATCAAAAGAGATTGGAAAATCCTGAATCTTGAACAAAATGCGCTGAGCATCACCATTGATAGGCATGTAGGTGAATTTCTCGGTAACAGTTCCATCCGCATTCAGACTGGTGTTTCGGAGTCCCTTTTGAATGCCATCCACATAAAACTGAATTGGGAAATTCGTCAATTTTGAATTGCCCGAGCCTTTAATACGAACAAAAAACGTAAGCTCCTGTCCCTTTCGTGCAAAAGGAGCATCCATCCAAACCGTATCAATCCAGCAATTTGATTTTTTTTCGGCTTGAAGTAAAACCATTTTATTGGCTTGGGCAGAATCCAAGCTTAGTTTTTCAAGTTGCAAATGAGACTTCTGACCATCGGTAATCCACCAACATTCTACGCCCGGCCCTCCGGCCATCTTTGAATAAATGGCTGAAGCATCTGATGAAAAGGGGCCAATTTGCAAATCATCTAGTTGTTTTAAAAGGCCATTGTAGTCAATTGACCTTGAAGATGAGCTTGATGTGTGATTAGAAATTAGCGAGAACTGTGTTCCTTTTGGTGCTTTAGCAGCAATCATTCGAGCTCGATTTTTCGCCTCTTCAAACAAGGTAGCGGTTTTACCCTGACCAAGCATAGAAAAACTATTATCCAGGTAAATTTTTACTTCAGACGCCCTGGTTTCTTTTTTTGAATCTGCAGGTAAAAATGGTTGCGCGAAGGCTGCAATCAGGAAGAAAAAAAACAGCATTCGAACCAAGAGCAAAAGCAAATGCTTAACCTGCCTTTGTTTTTTATTTTGCTCTACAACCCGTTTTATAAATCGGATATCCGGGAAAACAAGCTTTTTAGGTCTTCTGAAATTGAATAAATGGATAATGACTGGTATTCCCAGCGCCAACAATCCATATAAAACCTGAGGTTTAAGAAACTCCACTCCGCAAAATAGGCCTTTTGAATTTACTTCTCCAATTGGAGATTTTGGATTCCGTTCAAAAAACAAAGCTTGACCCTACTTCTCTAACAAAGCATTAAGAAAACAGACTTGAATGTAAGCCTACTAAACTTTATTGTTCCAACAAGCAAATTTGCAATGGTATAAACAGATATTCCTAATATTGCGAGCGGAGCTTTTGAGGTGAAACTGGTTTATCAAAATTCAAAAAAAATCTCAAACTGCTTACTAGGACAGCTGGTCTAGCTAATGAATAAGTAAAAACAGGTATGGAAATAAATTTACAGGGTAAGAACGCATTGGTATGTGGTAGTACTAAAGGAATCGGGTTTGCAATTGCCAAACAATTGGCCGCGTGCGGAGCTCAGGTAACTCTAATGGCTAGGAATCGGGATATCTTAGAAAAGGTAGTAAAAGACCTCTCTGCAGAAAACGGACAGAAGCATGATTTTTTAGTGGCTGATTTTTCAAAGCCAGAGGCCGTAAAAGCTGCGATTCAAGAAAAAGTGAATGCCCCACAGGTTTACCATATTTTGGTTAATAACAGTGGTGGACCAAGTCCTGGACCCCTATTAAAAGCGAGAGAAGAAGAGTTTCTTATGGCCTTCAACTCCCATTTGCTGAGCAGTCATATCTTGGTTCAACAATTGGCGGATGGGATGAGGCATTCCGGTTATGGAAGAATCATCAATATCATCTCAACATCAGTTAAGTTACCTTTAAAAGGCTTAGGGGTTAGCAATACCATCCGTGCGGCTGTAGGCAATTGGGCAAAGACCTTGGCCAATGAACTGGGACCACATGGTATTACTGTAAATAATGTATTGCCTGGTGCTACTGCAACAGATAGGTTAACTCAAATTATTGAGGGTAAAGCCATGAAAACCAATACAAGTCCAGAAGATGTAAGTCATGAAATGCTAGAGGAAATTCCACTTAATCGTTTTGCTAAGCCGGAAGAAATTGCCTACGCAGTAAGCTTTTTAGCTTCTGAATATGCAGCATATATCAACGGAATTAATGTTCCTGTTGATGGAGGAAGAACCGGAAACTTGTAACTATTTATTGTGAAATTTCCTGAATTTCAGGAGATCTTCCAATGAAAAAGAAGTCGGTCATCACCAGCACTAACCAATTCCTCATTATTTAACCAAACTACTTTATTCACGGAATTGGTATGTGCATCCATTTTGAAACGGTCTGCAACTTTTAATAATTTCTGACTTTTTGATTCCCAAATTTTCAGCGTTTTATCCATACTCACAGTGGCAGCCAAAGCTCCATCTGGACTGAAAGAAATTGCGTTGATGTGGTAATTGTGAGCCGGAATATCAGCAAGCAATTCGTAGTTTGTATTCCACACTTTGAGCATGGCATCTCTTCCCCCACTCCACAGTTCACCTGTTATTGGATTGAACGCGAGTGCAAAAACAGAATTTGTATGAGCCTCCCATTCATGGATTTGCAACAATCGTCCGGATTCAATTTTAAACAGTCGAATAAAATTGTCACTGTAGCCTGCGGCAAAAAGGTTTCCCTCTTTGTTTATGGCCATGACTCTACAAGCTTTATCTGAAGCGGCCCAACTTTGGAGTAATGAAAAATTGGTAATATCCCAGGTATTTATCCTTCCATCCCCACCTGCTGTTAAAAGTAAATCCCCAGTTTGCTTGATATCAAACAATCCTAAAGTATGTCCTTCAATATTTCTAAGTTCTTTCTTTTCAATCAAATCAATCAAATGGAGATTTCCGGAAGCGGTTCCTGCTAGCAACTGTTTAGTTTGAGAATCCGAATGAAAAGAATAAACTGGTCTTGGCAATTTACTAATAAGCTGTCCATCAGTTTGCATTGGAATCCACTCTACAATAAACCCATCACCACCACCACTCCAAATATGGCCGGTTTGAGGATGAACCCCAAGCGCAAACAATGCATCTTTATGTCCCTGATAACGAAATACTGATTCAATTTTCATTGGCATCAAATGTAAAGCTGACAAGCTTAAAATAAAACCAATCCTTATATTCACAGCGCTATGCCTTTACATTCAATACAAGAGCTGCCTGCGGGCTCCAAACTTGCAATTTGGAAAATAAACGAATCAAAAAAGGAACTTACTCAGCTATTAGGAGATCGGGTGGATGATAACAGCAGGCCAACAAATGCAGCTGAAAATGTGGGAATCCATTGGTTTGCATCTCGGTTATGCTTAAGCGCCATGTTTCCGGGAAAACATGTAAGAGTCCAAAAAGACAGATACAATAAACCTACGTTATACATCAACGGAGAACCATGGTTTATTAGCATAACGCATTCATTTGAATTTGCAGGAATTTTAGTTAGCCGACATGCAGAAACAGGTATTGATATCGAAAAAATTGACCCTAGAGTAAATCGGGTGAGTCATAAATTTTTAAATGAAGCTGAACAATTAATTGCATTTCACCAAGACGAAACCTTCGTGAATACATTAATTTGGTCTGCAAAAGAAACCCTTTACAAAGTATACGGCAGAAAATCCATGGACTTTAAAGAAAACTTGCATATCCATCCTTTCCTTGCCGATGATTCCGGAATTTTATTGGGAAAAATAACAAATCCCGGAATTGATGTACTCCTTGATATTCATTATTCACGATTAGAAAACTATATCGTAACTTTCGCCTTACATTCGGATGACGAATAACTTATGCTTGATAAAATAGAACATATCGGAATTGCAGTAAAAAACGCAGCTATCTCCAAAGAACTTTTTAGCAAACTTTTCAATACCCCACCCTACAAGGAAGAAGAGGTTGTTAGTGAAGGTGTGAAGACCATATTCTTCCAAACAGGACCCAACAAAATCGAATTGCTTGAAGCGAGTAACCCTGAAAGTCCAATTGCTAAATTCATAGAAAAAAGAGGTGAAGGAATCCATCATATTGCCTTTGCTGTAGAAAACATTGAGGCAGAAATAGAACGGCTAAAACAAGAAGGATTTCAATTTATTCAAGAGGTGCCCAAGGATGGTGCCGACAATAAACGCATTGTTTTTTTACACCCCAAATCAACCAATGGCGTTTTGATTGAATTATGCCAGGAAAAGTCTTAAGCTGAAGACTAAACTATGAGACATATATTAAATATTGGAATATTACTTTGCCTGCTCTTACCTTTTTTGAATACGAGTTGCAATACACCTACCTATTCCCTCGAACAAGAAAAAGAACGATTGAACATTCGCCTAGAACAAGATGTGTTGAATAAAACTCAAATTGATTCCATAAAGGATAGATTGGTTGAAATTCAAACCAAAATGGAGGAGGAATCTGTGAAACCTGCAATGTTGAAATGGTTTGAGCACATAACAATGGAAAAGGGAATTTGGCGGGGATATGATTTAGTGGGATTTCCCCCTGTAACAATTTGGCTTTTGAGTGCTATAATCAACTTAATACTTGGATTTAAGACAGTTCATACCGACAAATTTCATAAAACACTTTTGTGGTTAATGCCCTTAAGTCTAGCTTCCATGGTTTTTCTTCAAGACCCCTATGACCTGATGTATGGTTATTGGTTAGCCTTCTTGTTAAGCGCTTTCAAATTATTCAGGCAATACGTTGCTTAGCCAAATCCTAGTATTAATAATATTACTTTTGCAAAGCCCATTCAAACCAGAATGGGCTTATTGCGTTTAAAAAGTTAATGAAGATTCAGGAGTTATTCAGCCATATTCAGGATTTAGAACACTTTCAGGATTTCCTTGCAAGTCAACGAAAAAATCAAGCCAGAATCCATCTGAATGGACTGGTAGGTTCATCAGCTGCTGTCCTTGCGGCAAGCAGTTGGAGTGTACAAGCCCAATGTGCTGTTTTTGTGTTGAGTAATCCGGATGATGCAGCATACTTCTATTCAGATTTGAACAATCTTCTCGAAGGCAAAACCATCCTGATGTTGCCCGCTTCTTTTAAAAGGTCTTTCAATCCTTCAAGCCTAGAAAACCACCGAGTGCTTGAACGTGCTGAAATTTTGAACCGATTAAAACAACGTAACAACAATCCGGAATTGGTTGTAACCACTCCTGAAGCTATTGCAGAATGGGTTATCAGTGAATCTGAATTGGAAAGCAATACGTTTGAATTGCGAAAAGGGGCCCAGCTTGACATGGATTTCTTCATTGAATTTTTAAATGAGCATCATTTTGAACGGGAGGACTTTGTTTATGAAGCAGGAACCTATTCCATTCGCGGTGGCATCATTGATGTATTTTCATTTAGCAACGAACAACCTTATCGTATTGAATTGGTTGGAGACGAAATTGAATCCATACGCACATTTAATCCTGTAGATCAGTTGTCGGTAAAAAAGGTAGACCGCTTTTTTATCATCCCCGATGTTCAAAAAAATAAGAATAAGCAGGAGGAGTTGTTTCATTACCTTCCGGAGGATACCATTTTTTGGTTTGATGACCTTAACCTGGCCAGAGAGCAATTAAAATCCGGATTTGAAAAAGCTGAAAAATGGTTTTCGGAAAACCATGATCATGAACTAAAGGAGAAAAATCCAGATGAACTTTGGATGAATTTGGAGTCTTGGCAAAAACAGATTTACAAGTATCGGATTGTTGAATTTGGAACCCGTAAACATTTTAAACAAATTGATGCTTCAATTGCCTTTCAAGTAGCTCCGCAACCCTTGTTCCACAAAAATTTCAGAATGCTATGTGAAAACCTGAAGGAAAACACAAATAATGGCTATTCCAATTTAATCTTCAGCGAGAGTTCACGGCAAATAGAACGCTTGTACACCATTTTTGAAGACCTGGACAAGGATGTTAAATTTACTCCTATTTATCATGGCATTAGCAATGGCTTTCTGTTTCGTGATATTAAACTGGCCTGTTATACCGAACATCAGGTATTCGACAGATTCTACAAGGGCAAAGTCAAAAGTGGATTCAGCAACAATAAACTAATAACCTTAAAAGAGCTTAAGGAACTTAAACCAGGAGACTTTGTAACCCATATCGATCATGGAATTGGGAAGTTTGCAGGACTTGAAAAGTTGGAAATCAATGGCCATGTTCAAGAAGCTGTAAGGTTAGTTTATAAGAACAACGACCTGCTTTATGTGAGCATTAACTCACTACACAAGATTTCAAAATATGTAGGCAAAGAAGGAACCGAACCCAGGATGAACAAATTGGGCAGCGATGCCTGGGAGAAATTAAAATCAAACACCAAGAAGAAGGTAAAAGATATTGCACGAGACCTCATTAAGCTGTATGCCAAAAGAAAATCACAATCAGGCCACCCCTTCTCACCTGATTCCTACATGCAAGTAGAACTGGAAGCATCTTTCATGTATGAAGATACTCCAGACCAAAGCAAAGCCACAATAGATGTAAAAAAGGATATGGAAAGTCCGCATCCCATGGACAGGTTGGTTTGCGGTGATGTAGGATTTGGCAAAACGGAGATTGCCATTCGGGCAGCCTTTAAGGCAATTGCCGATAGCAAGCAGGTGGCAGTTCTTGTACCAACAACCATTTTAGCCAATCAACATTATAGAACCTTTCGTGATAGATTGAAAGACTTTCCTTGTCAAGTGGATTATGTCAATCGATTCAAATCAGCAGCTGAGCAAAAAGAAGTATTGAAAAAGGTTGCCGATGGAAAAGTTGATTTGCTAATAGGCACACATAAAATACTTGGAAAAGAAATAAAATTCAAAGATTTGGGTCTGCTAATTATAGATGAGGAACAAAAGTTTGGTGTAGCAGCCAAAGAAAAACTCAAAGGCCTAAAAACAAATGTTGATACGCTCACCTTAACGGCAACTCCAATTCCAAGAACCTTGCATTTCTCCCTAATGGGTGCGCGCGACTTATCAGTAATCAATACTCCTCCACCCAACAGGCAGCCTGTAACAACAGAATTGCACAACTTCAACGAAGAGCTAATTCGCGAAGCATTGATGCAAGAAATTGAGCGAGGGGGACAAGTGTTTTTTGTCCATCACCGCGTAAAGGATATTTATGAAATTGCAGATTTACTTGCACGCATTTGCCCTGGTATTAAAGTTGGTGTAGCCCATGGTCAATTGGAAGGTGAAAAGTTAGAAGATGTGATGATTCGCTTCATTGAAGGAGAATACGATGTCCTTGTAGCAACAACCATTATTGAAGCCGGACTCGATATTCCAAATGCCAATACCATTATCATCAACAACGCGCACATGTTTGGTTTGAGCGACCTTCACCAGATGCGTGGTCGTGTTGGAAGGAGCAATAAAAAGGCCTTTTGTTACCTGTTAGTTCCGGGTATGACAACCTTAACCAATGATGCAAGAAGAAGGCTTCAGGCCATTGAAGAATTTAGCGAACTGGGAAGTGGCTTTAATGTTGCCATGCGCGATTTGGACATTCGTGGGGCAGGTAATTTACTTGGTGGCGAACAAAGCGGTTTCATCGCTGAAATTGGATTTGAAATGTATCACAAGATTTTAGATGAAGCCATTCATGAACTGAAAGAAGATGAATTTGCAGAGTTGTTTAAGGAGGATAGTACTCTTCAACGACTTGAGTCGAGGGATTGCAATCTTGAATCGGATTTTGAAGCACTCATACCTGACCAGTATGTACGAAACATAGGGGAACGATTAAGCTTGTACAATACCTTATCTACACTTTCTACTGAAGAACAACTTGAAAAATTCGGAGAAGAACTAAGAGACAGGTTTGGAGAACTACCTACACAGGTACTTGATTTATTTGACTTGATTCGTGTGCGTGAGTTAGGCAAGAAGATAGGCTTTGAACGCATGGTGCTAAAGGCCGGTAAAATGGCAGCTTACTTCCCACCTGAAAGCAAGCAGTTCTATTATCAATCAGAAAAGTTTGAACGCATTATAACCTATATCCAACAACAACCAAATCTTCTCCGTCTGAAACAAACCGGCACTATTCTATCAATGCAGGTTCAACCGGTGAATACGATAAAACATGCACATCATATTTTATCTCGCTTGTATCAAACCATAGAAAGTTAAGCATACTTTATTTCTTGATTAGGCCATGCTTATCAACCCTTGCTCGACCTCTTCTTTCCTGGTCTTCTACACTTGGACAACGTTTAACTTTGCATGCCTGAACAAGGAATAAAACACCTAAAAGAAAAAGACAAATCCTCAGACTTCTCATCGTATAATTTTAAAAGAAGATAGTGATTAGAATGAAAAAGGCCATGAATACTCACGGCCTTTAATTCTTTTGGAGAAAGCTGATTTATTTAGCGGCTTTCTTGGTTGCAGCTTTTTTAGTAGCGGCTTTCTTAGCAGCAGCTTTCTTTGGAGCAGCCTTCTTAGTTGCAGCTTTTTTGGTAGCGGCTTTCTTAGCAGCGGCTTTTTTAGGAGCAGCTTTCTTTGTAGCAGCTTTCTTAGTTGCAGCCTTCTTAGCAGCAGCTTTTTTAGGAGCAGCCTTCTTTGTAGCAGCTTTTTTAGTTGCAGCTTTCTTGGCAGCAGCTTTCTTTGGAGCAGCAGCCTTGCTTGGTGCAGCGGCTTTTTTAGTTTTTTTGGTTGTTGCCATACTTATAAAAATTTGATTGATTACGATAACAAAGTTAGAAGGCGCTTGAAGATTTTCAAGTACCTGCTGTCTATCAAGAAAAAAAAATAAGCACTTACACTGTTGATAACTACAAGCAACAAATGAAGGCCTTTGTATTTACAAGGCTTTCCATGAAACATAGTCATAAACTACATGTGATTAAATTCATGAAAGTAAGAAAGACAATCACTTTAACTGACTAGGTAATATTTATGTTATTCATCAATCTATTCTAATGATTAGGTTAAGTTTGCAAGGAAATATTACCATTCATGAAAGCTGAAATCATAACCATTGGAGATGAACTATTACTGGGTCAAGTAATCGATACAAACTCAGCGTGGCTGGGCCAGGAGCTAAATGCTTTGGGTATTCATGTCCATTATAAAACTGCTGTTTCTGATGATGAACAAGCTATACTTGATACACTAAAACTAGCTTCAAACAGAAGTTCAATTATCATCATGACGGGTGGACTTGGGCCAACACGTGATGATATAACCAAGCATACCTTATGTAGATTTTTCAATACACATTTAGTACTCAATCAAGACGTGCTTTCATTCGTGAAAGAGATCTTTACCAAACGAAACTTACCCATGCTTGAAAGCAACAATCAACAAGCCATGTTACCAGCAATTGCTGATGTCTTGTGGAATCGCTCAGGCACAGCACCAGGTATGTGGTTTGATCAAAACAACACCATCTACATCAGTATGCCAGGTGTTCCATTTGAGATGAAAACAATATTTAGCGAAGAAGTAATTCCCAAGCTAAAAAGCAGATTCTCGTTTCCTGCAATCATTCACAGAACGCTTCAAACCTGTTCCATTGGAGAAAGCTTTCTTGCAAAGAAAATTGAACACATAGAAAACCAACTTCCATCAAACATTAAACTGGCTTACTTGCCAGCTGTTGGAAGTGTAAGACTTCGCTTTAGTGCTTATGGAAATGATGAGATACTCTTGAAAGAAAGCCTTAATGAAATCATAGCTAAGGTATATAATGAAATAAGCGAATACATCTACGCAGAGGGCGAAGTAAGCTTATCAGAAACCATTGGCAAACTCCTTAAAGCAAAAGGAAAAACACTCGCAACTGCTGAAAGCTGCACAGGAGGATTCCTTGCACATCAAATCACACTTTCACCTGGAAGTTCAGCTTACTTCCTTGGGTCTGTTATTGCTTACCACAATTCAATCAAACAAAACGAACTTCATGTTTCATCAACTACATTGAAAGAACATGGAGCTGTTAGTGAAGCTTGTGTTTTAGAAATGGCACAAGCCATTCGCAAAAAAACCGGTGCTGATTATGGCTTATCAACTTCAGGAATTGCAGGTCCGGATGGAGGCACTGATGCTAAACCAGTAGGAACCGTTTGGATAGGATTCGCTTCTGAAACCAAATCCTTTGCAAAGGTGTTCAACATGGGCGACAATAGGGAACGCACCATACTTAGAACAGCATTGATGGCGATGGATATTCTACGAAAAGAACTAATCGATTAAGCATGGAATTTAAACTTGAATCGGAGTTTGAACCTACCGGTGATCAACCTCAGGCCATTCGTTCATTGGTTGATGGAATCAATAAAGGTGAGCGCGCACAGGTATTGCTTGGTGTTACAGGATCGGGTAAAACATTTACAATGGCCAATGTTATTCAACAAGTAAATAAACCTACCCTCATCATTAGCCATAACAAAACATTGGTTGCTCAATTGTATGGTGAATTCAAGCAGTTCTTTCCAGAAAATGCAGTAGAGTATTTTGTTTCGTATTATGATTACTATCAACCGGAAGCATTCATACCAACAACGAATACTTACATCGAAAAAGACCTTCAGATAAACGATGAAATTGAAAAGCTTCGTTTAAAAACAACATCCTCTCTACTCTCGGGACGAAGAGATATTGTGGTGATGGCTTCTGTAAGTTGCATCTTTGGTGCTGGTAATCCCAAAGATTATGAGAACTCAATTATTCGAGTTCAAAAAGGTCAAACCTTATCAAGAAACACCTTGCTGTATTCATTGGTTGATTCCTTGTACAGCAGAACAACAGCAGATTTCCAACGTGGAAACTTTCGGGTAAAAGGGGATATTGTTGACGTATACCCTGCGTATGCAGACTTTGCTTTTCGCATTTCATTCTTTGGGAATGAAATTGAAACCTTAGCGGTAATAGATCCAATCAGTGGTAGAAAACAAGAGGAAGTGGATCATATTGCAATCTTTCCAGCAAACATTTATGTTACACCGAAAGACCAATTAAATCGCGCTATCCGAGAAATTCAAGACGACTTGGTTAAACAGGTTGACTATTTTAAATCAATTGGCAAATTTCTGGAAGCAAAACGCCTGGAAGAACGCACAAACTTTGACCTTGAAATGATTCGCGAGTTGGGCTATTGCAATGGCATTGAGAACTACAGCAGGTACATGGACCAACGCAAACCCGGTGACCGTCCATTCTGCTTGCTTGATTATTTCCCTAAAGACTTTTTATTAATCATTGATGAAAGCCATGTTACGATGCCTCAATTGCGAGGCATGTATGGAGGCGATAGAAGCCGGAAAGAAAACCTGGTTGATTTTGGTTTCCGATTGCCATCAGCATTAGATAATCGGCCTTTAATTTTCAGCGAGTTTGAGCAAATGGTAAATCAGGTAGTTTATGTGAGTGCTACTCCAGCTGAATATGAAATCCGCGAATCGGAAGGCGTAATTGTTGAACAAATCATTCGACCAACCGGCCTCTTAGATCCCACTATTGAAGTAAGACCTTGCTTGAATCAGGTAGATGACCTCTTAGGTGAAATAGAAGAGCGAATTCAAATGGGCGATAGGATTCTTGTCACTACGCTTACCAAAAGGATGGCTGAGGAATTAAGCAAATACCTCACTCGTGTAAATATCAAATGCAGATACATCCATTCCGAAGTAAAAACACTTGACCGAGTTGAAATCTTAAGAGATTTAAGGCTTGGCAAATTTGATGTATTGGTTGGGGTGAACTTATTGCGTGAAGGATTGGACTTACCGGAAGTAAGCTTGGTTGCAATTATGGATGCAGATAAAGAAGGATTCTTGAGAAACGACCGTTCACTTACCCAAACGATTGGTCGCGCTGCAAGAAATGAAAATGGAAAAGTAATCATGTATGCAGATACGGTTACAGATTCTATGCAAAAAACAATTGAGGAAACGAATCGTCGCCGGGATATTCAAATGGCCTACAACAAAAAGCATGGAATTACTCCAAGGACCGTTCGAAAAAGCAAAGACGAAATACTTCGCCAAACTTCAGTTGCCGATGCTAGAACCGGTTCAGAAACACATGCCTATATTGAACCGGAAGAACCAAGTATTGCAGCTGATCCATTAGTAAAATACATGAGCAAAGAGCAATTGGAAAAGTCATTGGAGGAAACGAAAAAAAGAATGTTACAGGCTGCAAAAGATATGGAATTTATGGAAGCAGCTCGTTTAAGAGACGAGCTTTTTGCCATGCAGAAACAGCTGGAAGGAATGAGCAATTCTAAATGAATGAGTTACCTTACCAGCCAATTGACACATTAAAGAAAAGGCCACTTGTAGGTTACAAGTGGCCTTTTCTTTTTAT
>JAKLJI010000014.1 GCA_023151275.1 Bacteroidia bacterium
AGCTGGTGTTTTCTTCGTGGTAAGGGGAAAGGAAAATATCAAAATGGATATGATCAAAGGGCGTATCAAGTTAGGGGCAGATTTAAGCGACAGTATTCAAGGCGACTGGGAGGTGGAACTACAAAAAGATACTACCTATGATAAGTATCCGAAAAAACTAAGAATGGTTCAAGTTTGGGATGAAGTTAATAATGTTCAACTCGAGCTATTGACCAACAATTTTAGTTGGACAGCAGAAACCATTGCAGAGCTGTATAAACGTCGCTGGTATATTGAATCCTTTTTCAAAGAGCTGAAAAATCAAGTCATTCATAGGAACAAGCTTAAATGCAGTATTGATACAGATTTGGACAGCACTTATCACTATGCTGCTCTTAAAGAGCCTTCAGAGAAGGGCAGTTTTCAAATGGAACCTATCCAATCTGGTAAATTTGATACGAACTAACCTATTTACGAAGTGTGATCTGAAAAAGTGGCTAGATAAGCCGTTTCTAACGGATAAAGAAATGGAGGAAATATCACCCCAATTATCCCTTTTTTAATTTTCAAGGGGGGATTGTTTATAAAATCTATGGTTCAGAGGCCTGAAATCAACGTCAGGCAAGGGTTCCTATTTTCTATTCTTAACGTTTTGGACGCATGTGATATCATTTACAAAAGAATTTCAAATGACAATTCAATTATTCTAAATCAAAAAATCAGCCTTGAAACTTCGCTTGCCGAAAAGGAAACTTTACTCAAGGAAGTCCATCACCGGGTAAAAAACAATTTTCAAATAATTACCGGACTTCTCGAAAAGCAAGCATCAAAAACCTCTGACCCTAAAGCGAAATCTTTATTCAGGGAAGGTCAGGACCGAATCATATCCATGGCATTGGTCCATCAAAACATTTACCAATCCAGCAATTTAAATAGCATTGGACTAAAAAACTACATTGAGCTTCTTAGTCTTCAGATTCGGCAATCCTTCAACCACAAAACAGGAATTGATATTGAAACCGAAATTGATCCTATTGAGGTTAATATCGATAAAGCAATTCCTATTGGTTTAATTCTAAACGAATGCATAACCAATTGTTTCAAACATGCATTTCCCAATCAAATCAATGGAAAAATTCAGATAATACTAATCCAAACTCCTTCCGGGTTTCAACTTGAAATTAACGACAATGGAATTGGCTTGAATTCAATTGACCAAAGCCCACCCAAAACCAATATCGGAATTGATTTATTGAAAGGTTTATCCAGGCAATTGGATGCGCGTTTTGAATTTGGAAACCTGCCACAGCAGGGAAGCTTTTTCAGGTTTTTCATTAAGAATTAATTCATGGATATGCATTTCATCCCTAAATCCAAGCATCTCATCCCTCCGATTTTGCAATAAGTACCTGCTTGTTTTCTTTGTGCTTGAAACCATGAATCTAAAAAGAGTTTTAGTTGTTGAAGACGAATTCATAACACTTGATTTAATTCGTTTGTACCTTAAACAATCGGGTTATGAAGTTGCAGGAGATGCCATTAATGCACTAGAAGCAATTCAAGTTCTCGAAAAAGAAAAAATAGACCTGGTATTGTTGGACATCAACATCAAAGGTGAATATGATGGCATTTGGCTAGGTCACCAATTGAACAGCCGCTATAAAATTCCGTTTCTTTACTTAACTGCATACAGCGATGGACCTACCATTCGCCGTGCAGCAGAATCTAGGCCTTCGGGTTATTTGGTTAAACCCTTTAAACAGGCTGATATTTTCTCTGCAATTGAAGTTGCTTTGCTCAATTACCATCAAGCCGCTGAAGAATTACCAAATCACTTTGGCAACCTAGTAGTGAAGGTAAACTCAAATTTCCGAAAATTAGCTACTTCAGAAATTGTATTCATTCAAGCTTTCAAAAATTACCTGGAGCTCAATCTGATTAATGATGAAAGATTGGTTATTCGCCAAACTTTGCAGGCTATCTATGAACAGCTATCTGAGAAAAATTTTATTCAGGTCCACAGATCATTTATCATCAATAAAAAACTTGTTTCTGAATTTGATGGCACCCATGTAAAAGTAGCCGGCCAATTGATTCCTGTGAGTCGAAGTAACAAGGAAAGTTTGGCTGCCAGTTTGGGAAAAAACAGGTGAAATTGGCACCCTCATCAACCTCTTTCAGTTGACTATTCTGCTATTAATGAATAAACTTCCTTGAAGTCTTAACTCCTCAAAAGGTTTCCTGAATTACATGGCCGACAATTGGCGATACACTTTTTTATTTTTGAAATTATTACTTCCTTTCCACAAATTTGATGGAAATGAAAGCCTTTTCAACATGGACAAGTCGAACCCTTGTCGGTTTATTGTTTTTAAACATGATAGCCTGCGCGGGTAGTCAGGAACTTGAACAAGATAATGAGAAAGACAGTACCCTGGTTGAAGAAACTTCAACTATCCAAGAGGCAATTGGCCAAAAACTTGTTTTAGGCGAATTGGAACTCAATATGAGTCCCGGAATTCAACTCATCGAATCTGAAAATAACAACCAGGAT
This sequence comes from Bacteroidia bacterium, assembly GCA_023151275.1. Classification (GTDB taxonomy): domain Bacteria; phylum Bacteroidota; class Bacteroidia; order UKL13-3; family UKL13-3; genus CAISCU01. The sequence goes on from JAKLJI010000014.1 coordinate 2,534, forward strand.
AGTCTGATTTCTTTGGAAGTTGAAATGGGAACAAATCCTCTTGACATTGAATTTTCAATTGCACAAAATGGATACGATGACTTAAAAATTGAACAACAGGAAGAGATGCATTTTTTTATTTCCATTGATGGAAAGCAATGTGAGCCCGACCCTATTCTTGTTTACCAAAGCAGCTGGTATTTGTTACCCTATGTTTTGAGTCAGAAATTCAGACTAACTACCTTCAAAGAAGAGAATGACCTCCCTTTTCAGGAATTAGATTTTGCTAAGCTAAAAGCTGCGGCAAAGGCTACCTGTGGAGAAGACATGGCATCTGTTCTGGAACCAACAGTTGAATTGAGTCAGGTTCCGCATGAAATATTAACTACTAAATACCTCATTCGAATTGAAGCTAAAAAGGGTGAAAATACACGTAGATTCCTTTTGGAAATTAATGTTCCTACCGGATGCTAAGCCCCTATTCACTTCGATTTTGGAAAGCTGATGATTTGCCTGATTTGATTTTTCACGGCAACAATCCCAAGATCGCCCAAAACATGAGCGATTCATTTCCAAGCCCCTATACTGAGGAGGCCGGTTTGAAATTTATCAATTTTGCAAATGAAGATGGTAAAGGTCGGATTTTTTGCATTGACTGTGAAGGAAAAGCTATTGGTGGAATTGGCTTACATCCCTTATCCGATATTTTTCATCCCAGTGTTGAATTGGGTTATTGGTTAGGAGAAGCATATTGGGGTAAAGGCATCATTAGCCAACTCATTCCTGAAATGCTAGCCATTGCATTTGCAAACCCGAACATTGAACGTGTTTTTGCCCGAACTATGGGAAGAAATAAACCCTCCCAACAGGTATTAATTAAAGCTGGATTTAAGTTTGAATATGAGCTAAAAGGAACTATTAGTAAGCTAGGAATACTTGAAGATGAAGTGGTTTTTGGATTTCGACGCGTCGAGCCCCCACTTTAAAATACTGATAATCAGACCTAATAAAATTAGGCAACTAATTCAAGTAAAAAGGCATGATAATTGAAAATCATAATGACATGAAAAATCTTGTTAACCAAATTCTGATGGCAATGCTCTTATTGCCAATCCTTTCTTTTCAAGATGAAGGCATCAAATTCAATCCTGAAAAAAAGATTTTCATTTTTGAGGCAAATAAAAAAATCAAGATTTCGGAACCGGACAATGGATACCTTCCGGTGACTGTTGAATCGGGAAAAAACTGGGTATTCAAATACCAGTTCAGGGCCAAGGAGTCTGAAATGATAGCAGACGATGAATACACCGAATACCTACTGCTTGAAATTCCTCCTCAATCCGGGAAAAGTTTTCGTGTAACCGGTGATTTGAGCAAATACAATATCGTATTCAGCAAAAGTTGTTTCTGCCGCGACTCTGGTACAAGGCAGGTAAAGGCCGGATTTATGAAAGGACGAAAAACCAACAAAGGCTGGGAAATTGAGCTACGCCTCATGGTTCCAAACCGCGATGGTAAAGAATCACCAACTGAAAAAATCATCAAAGGGCTATTTGTAAAAGGTGAGGTAAATGGAAACGAATAACTTCTCAATTCGCTTTGCCACCCAGGATGACTGCCAACTCATTCTTAGATTTATTGAAGGGATTGCGGCTTATGAAAAGTTGAGTGACCAAGTAGAAGCGAGCGAAGAGAAAATTGCTGAATACCTATTTGGGGAGAAGGCTTTTGCCGAATGCTTGCTTGGCTTTGAAGGAAACACACCTGTTGGATTCGCATTGTTCTTTCACAACTACAGCACCTTTGTTTCAAGACCAGGAATTTACCTGGAGGATTTATTTATTGAACCTCATTTTCGCGCAAAAGGCTATGGGAAAAAGCTTTTACTTGAGTTGGTAAAAATTGCCAAGGAGCGCAATTGTGGAAGATTGGAATGGAGTGTTTTAAACTGGAATAAACCAGCCATTGATTTTTACGAAAGTCTTGGTGCAGTTGCCATGAAGGGATGGACAGTTTATCGATTGGATGAAAAGGCAATTGAAAATTTGCACACGAGTTATTTCAAATCGAAAACTTAAGTGGAAGGACTTAGTCGATTTCAAAATAATTTAAATCCTTGCTGAAACTCTCTTTGATAAACAAGGTTGAGATAAATGCAAGAATGAGACAGACCATTCCTACGACCAAAGCGGCATTGGTAATAGGCATTTGTTCGCTCAAAGCAGCAAAGCTTAAGGTAATTGGAACCACTGCACCTCGTACAAAATTGGGCACTGTATTGGTAACCGTGCTGCGAATATTGGTACCAAATTGTTCGGAGGCAATGGTAACAAACAAGGCCCAATAACCGGTAGCAAAGCCCAAAGCAAAAGCCATGAACTTAAAATAAGGAATACTAACCTGGGTATTGAAGAGGTAAACTAAAAACAATACAAAAGTTAATACCAAATAAATAAGAACAACCTTTTTCCTGCTTCTCAGCCATTGACTCAACAAGCCACTAATTAAATCGCCAGTAGAGAGGCCTAAATAGGCAAACATCACCGAATCGGCTACATTCACAGATTCGGTCAAACCAAAGAACTCGCCAAAACGATTCGACAGGTTAACTAAAACACCAATGGTGAACCAGATGGGTAAGCCAATCAGAATACAGGCAACATACTTGAACAACAATTGACGCTTGGTAAACAAAGAAAGCATATTGCCCCTTTTGATTTGGTCTTGTTCTTTTAAGCGCGTGTACATCCCACTTTCGTAGGCACCTGCGCGCATAAGCAGCAAAGCCAACCCCATGCAGCCACCAACAATATAAGTTACCTGCCAGCTGAATGCCTTTCCAATTAAACCTGCAACAACTGCACCCAATGCCCCAAATGTTACGATAATCATGGTACCATAACCTCGTTTTTCCCGCTCCATGTTTTCTGCCACAAGCGTAATACCGGCCCCTAATTCGCCAGCCAAGCCAATTCCGGCAATGAATCGGGTAATGCCATATTGAAAGGTATCTGTAACAAATGCATTCACAATATTGGCAGCCGAATACAGAAAAATTGAACCAAACAAAACACTAACTCTACCCCGCTTATCGCCTAAAATTCCCCAAAGAATTCCACCCAAAAGCATGCCGGCCATTTGCAAATTGAACAACCTGATTTCGGCCTCTTTCAAAGCTTTCCCGCTAATTCCTAAATCAGTAAGACTAGCATTCTTTACCACATTGAAAACGATCAAATCATAAATATCAACAAAATAGCCAAGAGCGGCTACAGTAATCAAAAGGTTTGTTTTGGTAGTGGGTTGATTCATGTATTCGGGAACAAAATAAGTCCTTGCGCCCTGAATTGCAAACGCGTGGGAAATATGTCGGTGAACAAATCAAAACTTCCATTTCAAAATCTTTATAATTGCCCTAAATCTGAAGAAATGAAAATCACTAAGCTACCAATTGAGGGACCTTTGATTATTGAACCCAAAATTTTCAAAGATCCCAGGGGATATTTTTTTGAAAGCTACAATGAAAAAAGTTTTATAGAAGCCGGAATTGATGCCCGATTTGTGCAGGACAATCAAAGTTTATCGCAAAAAGGGGCTGTTAGAGGTCTGCATTTTCAGGCACCACCCTTTGCACAAGGAAAATTAGTTCGGGTAACTCAAGGAAAAGTTATGGATGTGGTGGTTGATATACGCAAGGGTTCACCTACCTATGGTCAATCTGCTTGCGTTGAAATCAGTGCTGAAAACCAAATCATGTTTTGGATACCACCCGGTTTTGCTCATGGTTTTGAAACACTTGAAGACAATACCATTTTCCTATACAAATGTACCAACCTTTACGATAAGGCAAGTGAAGGTGGATTATTCTGGAATGACCCAGCCCTCGGAATTCAATGGCAAACACAAGATCCTATTGTTTCAGAAAAAGACCAAGTATTGCCACTGTTAAGCGATTTGAAAAGTCCGTTTTAATTTTCTAAAGGATGAGCGAACACTTGATTGACCCGGAAGTAATTGAACTGGTTGCTAAGCTAAAAACCAAGTACGACAAAAACGGACAAGATTTTAAAGCCTATCTGGAAGGTTTAATTTACCAAGAATACACCAGCTATTGGGATTATATTCAGATTGATACGCTGTTAAGTCTTCAAAAGCCCAAGACAGATATTCCGGATGAACAAATCTTCATCATGTATCATCAAATTACGGAACTGTATTTCAAATTAACCCTTCACGAAATCAATCAACTCAAGGCGAAAAAGAATGAGTTGAATGCCGAATTTTTTGTTGCTCGACTGAAGCGCATGAACTCCTATTTCAAAAACCTGATTCATTCTTTTGAAATCATGATTGACGGTATGGAGCCGGCTCAGTTTCTCAAATTCAGAATGAGTCTTTTGCCTGCTTCCGGATTTCAATCAGCCCAATACCGTATGATTGAAATTTGTGCTACACCTATTTCAAATTTGGTTTCACATACTGTTCGGGAAGACTTAAAATCAGCAGGACTAGAGCAACAGTTCGAGAAGATTTACTGGAAATCAGGGGCCACCGAACTTTCATCCGGTAAGAAAACCCTTACCCTTACTCAATTTGAAGAAAAATATGCATTTGAATTGCTCAGATTGGCTAAGGAAAGTGAAGATAACAACCTTTGGAAGCTCTATCTCTCACTGCCTGAATCTGAACAACAAAAATCTGAATTGAAGGAGGCCCTGAAAGAATTCGACAAATCTGTAAATATTCAATGGCCTTTGATGCATTACAAATCTGCGGTACGGTATTTGCAGAAAAGTCCGGCAGATATTGCTGCCACAGGCGGTACAAATTGGCAAAAATACCTTCCTCCACGTTTTCAACTTCGTGTATTTTTCCCAGATTTGTATAGCCAGGAAGAACTCAGCAATTGGGGCAAACCAAACTAACCAAGTTACCTATGAAAAAAGCATGGTTCATACTCATTGTTTTAGCTTTTCCATTTCTTGCGAACTCACAAGATATAGGAAAGGAAGACGGTTTAGGCAAAACCTATTATGATGAAGCCAAAACCCGCATCAAGGAAATTTTTCATTATGTGCTTGAATACCGTTTTGGCAGAAGTGAAGAGAATCCGGATGAGATGGTTCATAAATCGGTTGCTATTAAAAATGGACCTTATACGCTTTACTTCACCAATGGTAAACTTCAAGCCAGCGGCTATTATTCCCGCGACAAAAAAACGGGGACCTGGAAGTATTATAACCGCGAAGGTTTGCTAATTCGGACAGAGGAATACAAGGATGGTGAACTCATAAAAAAAGAAGAATCATGAAACGTACAATTGCAATGCTTCTCTTGGTTTTCAGTACCTGCATATTGGCATCAGCCCAAAAAACAGCTGTTGAAGAACGTGTGAATCTAGTTGTAGGTGGAAGCTTGAAAATAAAAGCTTGCCCCAAGGGGAAATCTGAATTTACGGGTATTGATATCTATGCCCGCAATGCGGCATACGATAAATCAAAAGTTAAGAAAGCCACCGGAGAAGGCTTGATGGAAGCCTTTTTTGAAAAAAATACCAGCATTGATGCTAAACGCTTACCCTGCAGTATGGGTGGTAGAAGCTATAAGATTGCGAGTCTCCAGGAATTTGACACACCTGATGGGACCAAGCGCGTGGTGATTTGTTATACAGCCTTTGAATTAACACTGATTTGGATCGACCTCGACAAAGCCCTCGAAGCCGGGGAAATTGAACTTTAATTAATGGATGAACTTCTTTATGAAGGCCAAATTGCCAAAGAAATTGGCCGTTTGTCGAGTAAAGTTTTATGCACCTTTAGCGTGGGTGAGGGTAACTGAATTTAAAATCAATTTCACAGGCCTAAAGGGCAGTAAAAAAGGCAAATACCTATTACGGTTTAAAACAGGTTTTTCTTCCTGAAATAGAGTACTCCAAATACCGATAAACTTACGGCCATTACAACTACAATCCAAAAGGCATAAGCACTGTGCTGGAAGGGCAATTCAACATTCATTCCGTAAATACTTGCAACCAAAATGGGCAAGGATAATATAATAGTTACTGAAGTAAGAAAGCGGATGGTAATATTGAGGTTATTTGAAATGATGGAAGAGTGAGCTCCCATCATATTCCCTAGGATATTGCTGTAAATATTTGCCATTTCAATGGCTTGTCGAGTTTCGATATTCACATCCTCAATCAATTCCTTCTCACGTTCCTTTACATTATCGGGAAGATTAAGGCGCTGCAAACGTTGCATCATCAATTCATTAGCCTTGAGAGATGTACTAAAATAAACCAGACTTTTCTCCAGATACAACAATTCAAGAAGCTCCCGGTTACGAGTTGAACGGTGTAGTGTTCGTTCGATATCATTTGCTTTGTTGTTGATGCTCTTCAGGTACTTCAAGTAAAGTACAGAGGTTTTGAAGAACAATTGCATCACAAATCTTTCACGTAAGGAGGTATAAAAATTCCGGTTTTTATTGTCCTTGAATCCCTGAATAACTTCGGTAGGCCTGCTGCTCACCGTAATTATCATATCGCGTTTGAGAATGATACCCATTGCAATGGTTGTATAAGCCAAATCCTCCCCTTCTTGATTTTCAACAGGAATACGACTTACAATCAACATGCAATTTTTATGACTTTCAACACGGGCATTTTCGTCCGGGTCGAGTGGATCATTCAGAACCTCACTTGGGATTAACAAACGTGAAGAGAGTTCTTGAATTTCCTTGCCGGTTGGACTAACCACATTAATCCAGCAGTCCTTCTCAGGGCCATTGAGTTCCTCAAGCCTATTGTATGAACTTTTAAAATACTGAATCATGGCAAGTGCCATTAAAAAAAGCAACGCGAAGGTAAGGAGAAATGCCGCAAAACCTCTTTCAAACAAAAAATGAAAATTAAAATTACTTTGCAGATTGAAGTTTGTTGCTAGCCTTGAGCTGCCTAAATTAGCGGCCTTGAAAATTACGATTTACACAGATGGTTCAGCCCGAGGAAACCCGGGAAATGGAGGTTATGGGGTTATCTTAAAAAGTGGTCCGCACTACAAGGAGTTAAGTGATGGATACAGAAGAACCACAAATAATCGAATGGAGTTGCTAGCTGTTATTGTAGGTTTGGAAAGCATTAAGGCAGAAAATGCAGAAGTTGAAATCTTCACGGATAGCAAATACGTCTGCGATTCGGTGATGCTGAAATGGGTTTTTGGTTGGGAAAAGAAAGGCTTTGCTGGTAAAAAAAATCCTGATTTGTGGATGAGATTCCTTAAGGTATTTCGAAAACATCAGGTACGTTTTCAATGGATAAAGGGCCATGCCGGACATCCTGAAAACGAACGTTGCGACCAATTAGCCACTAGGGCTGCTGATAGCAAGGAGCTAAAAATTGACAGCTACTTTGAAGAAGAAGAACGAAGGGCTGATGCGGCAGGTTTGTTTTAATTTCTGATTTTTTTATATTAGGAGAGCTAAATTTCTTGCCTATGCTTACCATTTTGGTCCCAACGGATTACTCACCTGAAGCAAAAAATGCATTGCGCTATGCGGTTGAATTTGCTGCACAAACCGGAAGTGAGTTGGTACTTTATCATGCGATTCCTGAAGTGATGCCCATTTCAGAAATCCCCTACGAAAATTATTATTCTGATGAGCTTGATGAAGAAAACCTGCTTATAGAATCCTTCAAAAATCAAGCAGAACTGGAGAATTTTCCAAGCATAAGAAGCCCAAGGGCTGTGGTTAATTTTTCAAATCGAGTTGATGATGGAATTTGTGCCGCAGCGGATGAGGTAAAAGCAGATTTAATTATACTTGGAACACATGGTGCCAGCGGTTGGAAAAAATACCTATTGGGCAGTAATGCTTCCAATCTGATTGCGCGCGCAAAGCAACCGGTAATTGCAATACCATCCAATTACCGGTTCTCTCCTATTTACCATATCGTTTATGCATCCGACCTAAAAAATTTGGATACAGAGCTGAATATTTTAGTTCCTTTTTCAAAGGTTTTTCAATCGGTACTTGAGATATTTTATTTTGATTATGCAGGTGCTGAAAGCGAAAAAATGATGCTTGATGCAGAAAAGTACATCGAGGCCCATCAATACAGAAATATTCGATTAAGCATCAAGAAAGGTATTCTTGAGAAAAGTTTAGATGAACAATTGGCGCAGGCACTCAATCCGGGAAACACCCAAATCCTGGCTATGTTTAGAAGCAATCATGGTTGGTTCGACAACTTGCTTACCGGTTCCATTAGCGAGAAAATGGTAATGAAATGTTCGATTCCTGTTATGGTTTTAAAGAAGGAAGAAGTTTAATCCCGCTTTAAAAATTCGAAAATACTTTGATTTACCTGATGTGCCTTTTCCCATTGCACAAAGTGACCAGCCATTTCAATTGAACTAGTTTTACAGTTTGGAATCATTGCATCTGCTTGACGGAGAATTTCAGGGATGCTCAAACCAGGATGAACCAATTTATTGGGGATTAGCTTATCCTCCAAACCAAAAAGTACCAATACCGGAACCTGCAATTGATTTAAGAATGGATGCACCGGCTCATCAAGCATCGCATTAATATTTGCCCGAACCATCTTGCCCCAATGAAAACCTTCGTGCTGAGCAAAAAGACGTGTTAAATCTTCCAAAATGGGCGCTGCCTGTTCTTCTGCTTTTTGATAAAAGCTTTGCAGAATGGCTGAACGCAAATAACCCAAATCATTGTTTATCCAGGAACCAAGGCTCATCAATTGCTTCATCCAAACCCGCTCGGTAGGTGTAAAGTATTCTAGCCCACTAGGCGCAACCAATACCAAGGAGGACAAAAATCCCGGATACCTTAAAGCAAGCATTAAACCAATTTGACCGCCCATACTATGCCCAACCAAAACCGGATTCTCTATTCCTTTGGCAAGCATAAAACGGTAAACACATTCGGCATAAAATACCAAAGAATAGGGACGATCTTCAGCTTTGCTACTCAATCCATTGCCCGGTAAATCAATGCAAATGCAACGAAAATGATTTTTTAGTTCTTGGGTATTTTTCAGCCAAACCCCATGGTAATTGGCAAGTCCATGCACAAAAACGAGTGTTTTATCCCCTTCTCCTTCATCCGTGCTCCAAATTTGAATTCCATTCCCAATATCAGTAAGCTGCCCATTTTTCATGTGCACGATTATAGGCAATTTGATTGGGTTTGGTATCTTGCACGCATCAAATGAGTGCCCTAAAAATTCTAGTTATCCGCTTTTCCTCCATCGGTGATATTGTACTTTGTACACCCGTTATCAGGGCACTAAAACTCCAATTAGGAGCTGAGGTTCATTTGCTTTCAAAAGCCTCTTACGCAGTTTTCCTAGAGAACAATCCCTATATAGACCAATTACACTTGTTGGATAAATCACCCGCTCAAAAAGCAAGAGAACTTAAACAACTTGGGTTTGATTACGTAATTGATCTTCACAACAACCTAAGAACCCGAATTATTAAGGCAGTTCTTCAAACTTCCGAATTCAGTTTCAACAAATTGAACATTGAAAAAATGCAAGCTGTTAGCCTCAAGCAAGAGGTTCTCCCAAAGGTTCATATTGTTGATAGATACCTAGAAACCTTGGAGAGCTTTGGATTAAAAAACGATGGCTTGGGCTTAGATTATTTTATCCCGAATGAAGCAAGGCAATCACTTGAAAAATTCAATCTGCCCGAATCTTTCTTCGCATGGGCACTTGGAGGGCAGCACAAAACCAAGCAATTGCCGATTACTAAAATCAAACAGGTACTTGAATCAAGTGCTCAACAGTTTGTTCTTTTGGGTGGCCCCGAAGATTTAGAAGAAGGAGCTCAACTTGAAGCTCATTGTAAAGAAAGAGTATTGAATCTTTGCGGAAAGTTAAACCTCAACCAAAGTGCAGCGGTGGTTGAACGTGCAAAAGCAGTATTGAGCAACGATACCGGATTGATGCATATTGCAGCTGCATTGAAGAAACCCATTATCAGCTTTTGGGGGAATACCATTCCTGAATTGGGGATGTATCCTTATTATGGTGCACAGCAAATACCAAATTATCAACTTGAAGTCAAGGGTTTAAGTTGCCGTCCTTGTTCAAAAATTGGCTTCAATGCTTGTCCCAAAAAGCATTTTAACTGTATGATGCAACAAAACATGCAGGAAGTTGTACACCTGCTCAAGGCCCTTTAAAACTGAAACGGCTTTCATTTTTCAACATCAGCCCGAAAGCCTTTGGTCTAACCTAAATTCGTAGATTCAGAAAATCTGAACACAACGAATGAAATTCTCTCACTTACACGTACATACACAATTTTCCCTGCTTGACGGTGCCGCTGAAATTGGCTCTCTCTACAAAAAAGCCATCCAAGACAATATGCCAGCCATTGCCATTACAGACCATGGCAATATGTTTGGTGCTTTTGAATTTGTAGCAGAAGCCTACAAGCACAAACATGATGATGGTACTTTAAAAGTAAAACCCATTGTAGGATGTGAATTTTACCTGGTTGCCAATCGCCACAAACGAAGCTTTACTAAAGATGATAAAGACCAACGTTTCCACCAGTTGCTACTTGCAAAGAATGCTGAGGGTTATCAGAATCTGATTAAACTTTGCTCACTTGGATATACGGAAGGCATGTATGGGAAATACCCGCGTATCGACAAAGAACTTGTTGAGAAATACCATACCGGATTAATCGCAACAACCTGTTGTTTGGGTGCTTCTGTTCCTCGTGTTATTCTAAGAAAAGGTGAAGAAGAAGGTGAAAAAGAGTTTAAATGGTGGCTTGATTTGTTTGGTGAGGATTACTACATCGAGTTACAGCGTCACGATATTCCAGACCAAAACAAGGTGAATGAAGTGTTATTGAAGTTTGCCCAGAAATACAATGTGCCCATTATTGCCTCCAACGACTCCCATTATGTTGACCAACAAGATGCCAACGCACATGATATTTTACTTTGTATCAATACCAACGAAAAACAAAGCACCCCTACCCTCAAAGATTTCTCAGACGATGATGTGAATGTAAAAGGCAAGCGCTTTGCCTTTGCCAATGATCAGTTCTACTTCAAAACCACCGCGGAAATGTCTGAGCTTTTTAAAGACATTCCTCAGGCCATTGACAATACCAATGCCATTGTTGACAAGATTGAAACGCTGAATCTGAAACGGGATATTTTATTACCGAATTACGAGATACCTGCCAATTTCACCAGTCAGGATGATTACCTCCATCACCTAACATTTACAGGTGCCAAGGAACGGTACAAAGAAATTACTCCTGACGTTGAAGAGCGATTAAACTTTGAACTGCATACCATTAAAACCATGGGATTTGCAGGATACTTTTTGATTGTAGCCGACTTTATCAAAGCGGGTCGTGATTTAGGTGTATTTGTGGGACCTGGTCGTGGTTCTGCCGCCGGCTCTGCGGTTGCCTATTGCATCGGCATTACCAATATCGACCCCATCAAATACGATTTGCTGTTCGAACGTTTTTTGAATCCGGACCGTAAATCAATGCCCGATATTGATACGGACTTTGATGATCTGGGACGACAAAAAGTAATTGATTATGTAATCAACAAATACGGTAGAAACCAGGTTGCACAAATTGTTACCTATGGTACCATGGCCGCCAAATCCAGTATCAAAGACGTTGCCAGGGTATTGGACCTTCCTTTACCAGAATCAAATGCTTTGGCTGGACTTGTACCTTCAAAGCCGGGTATTAGTCTAGAACGGGTTTTGCATGCTCCCATGGATGGCGACAAAAGTTTAAAAGACAAAGAAGGGCTTGATAGCGATGAATTGGCGAATATTACCAAGATTCGAGAGATTTACAATGGCACAGACCTTAAGGCCAAAGTATTAAAAGAAGCCGAAAAACTAGAAGGTTCGGTGCGGGGAACAGGGGTCCATGCGGCAGGTTTGATTATTGCACCCAAGGACCTTATGGAAATCGTACCCGTTGCGGTTGCAAAAGATTCAGATCTGGTGGTTACCCAATACGAGGGCAAGGTAATTGAAGATGCCGGCGTTATTAAAATGGACTTTCTTGGCTTGAAGAACTTAACCATTTTGAAAAATGCATTGCTTTTTATCAAAGCCAATCATGGAGTAGAAATTGTGCTTGATGAGATTCCATTGGATGATCAAACTACATATGGTTTATTTCAACGCGGCGAAACAAACGGCATTTTTCAATTTGAAAGTGCGGGTATGCAAAAATACCTCAAGGATCTGAAGCCCGACCAATTCTCGGATTTGATTGCCATGAATGCCTTGTTCAGACCGGGACCCTTGGCCTATATTCCTACTTTCATCAAACGGAAACACGGTCAGGAACCAATTACCTATGACCTTCCGGAAATGGAAGAATACCTAAAAGATACTTATGGGGTTACGGTGTATCAAGAACAGGTAATGTTGCTTTCCCAAAAATTAGCTGGATTTACCAAAGGGGATGCCGATGTGCTGCGTAAAGCCATGGGTAAAAAAGACAAGAAAACCCTGGACAAAATGAAAGGCAAGTTTATGGAAGGGGCCGCTGCAAAAGGTCATCCGAGCGATAAACTTGAAAAAATTTGGACCGACTGGGAAGCCTTTGCCCAATATGCCTTCAACAAATCGCATTCGACTTGTTATGCCTATGTTGCCTTTCATACCGCCTACTTAAAAACACATTATCCTGCTGAGTATATGGCTGCGGTTTTAGGCAATTCAAGCGGAAATATTGAAGATGTTGCCTTCTTCATGGAGGAATGCAAAAGCATGGGATTGAATGTTCTTGGTCCTGATGTGAATGAATCGCTCATGAACTTTTCGGTTAACAAGGATGGGATCATTCGCTTTGGATTGAGCGCCATAAAAGGTGTAGGAGAAGGTGCTGTGGAATCTATCTTGGAAGAACGCAGCAAAGGAGGGCCCTTTACTTCCATTTTTGATTTGACCAAGCGGGTTAATTTAAGGGCTGTCAACAAAAAAACACTGGAAGCCCTGGCCTATGCAGGAGGATTTGATTGTTTTAAAGAAGTGCATCGTGCCCAGTATTTTCATCTTGGACAGGATGGAATTAACTTGATTGAACGCGCCATTCGCTATGGCAACTCCGTTCAAACCAATGCCTCATCAGGAAGTATGAGTTTATTTGGTGAAAGCAGTGGTGTGGTTATTCCTGAACCCCCTATCCCAGTTTGCGAAACCTGGGGACTTATGTACCAGTTGAAACTGGAAAAAGAAATGATTGGTATGTATCTAAGCGGGCATCCACTCGACCCTTACAAAATTGAAATTGACAAACTCGTAACACATTCATTAAGTGATTTAAAAGAGCTCGCGCCTCTAAAAAACAAGGATATCAAAATTGTGGGGATGGTAACTGCAGCTGAACACCGGGTTTCTAAAATGGGAAAAAATTATGGCAGTCTTACCATTGAAGACCTTTCAGGCACCTTCCAGTTTGCTTTGTTTAACAACGATTACCTCGACAATCGAAAATACATGGAAGTGGGTTACTTCCTTTTTATTCGAGGAAAGGTGCAGAACAGGTGGCAAAAAGAAGACGACTTTGAAGTAAAAATTCAAGGCATTGAAATGCTATCGGAGGTTAGGGAGAAGTACTTCAATAAACTAACGGTTAAAGTAGAATTGGAGAAAATGAATCGCGAACTTTTGGATTATTTTGTTTCCTTGGGTTCAAACAAACCCGGCAATTGCAATGTTTATTTTGATTTAATTGACCACTTGGAAAACCAAGGATTGCGGGTCATGTCAACCAAACTCAGGGTGAATCCGAACAACGAAGTGATAAAAGAGCTTGAATTAATGGGACTTGAACCCCGACTAAACTGACACAATGGTATTTTAAAGGGTTGGCATATATCTTGCGTAAATAAAACACTGAACCAAATAATAATATGGCACTAGAAATAACAGACAGCAACTTCGAGGAAGTGGTGCTGAAATCAGACAAGCCCGTGTTGGTAGATTTTTGGGCTGAATGGTGTGGTCCATGCCGCATGGTAGGACCAATTGTAGAAGAATTGGCGAAAGAATACGAAGGCAAAGCGGTAATTGGTAAACTCAATGTGGATTTCAACCCGCAGGTTGCCATGAATTATGGCATCATGAGTATCCCTTCTTTGTTGGTATTTAAAGGAGGCCAACTTGTAGACAAACAAGTAGGTGCAGTTCCAAAGCATATCCTTGCAGGTAAGCTCGACGCTCAAATGTAATTAATTGGCGGTGGCCTTTGGCCACCGCTTCTTTTTTATCTGCTCACATGTTCAGGCTTAGTCAGGAAGACCTGATTCAAATCCCTAATCTCGAATTCCTTGCCAATCAAGTGGTGGAAGGATTCATTACTGGTATGCACAAAAGTCCATACCATGGCTTTTCTGTTGAATTTGCCGAACACCGATTGTACAATACCGGAGAAAGCACGCGCCATATTGACTGGAAACTATATGGAAGAACAGACAAATTGTTCGTTAAACGTTTTGAAGAAGAAACTAATTTGCGCTGTCAGGTTGTGATTGATGCATCAGCTTCGATGTATTATCCTGAACAAGACCTTAGCAAATTGCGCTTTTCGGTGATTGCTGCTGCCAGCATTATCCAGCTACTCAAAAGGCAAAGAGATGCTGCGGGTTTAAGCATAATTGATGATGGACTTCGCGTTCATACCCCAGCCAAAAGCAACTCGGTACATATACGTTACCTTTGGCAACAAATGGAAGAAATGCTTGCCAACAAACAAGCATCCAAATCCAGCAACATCGCAGAGAACCTGCATTTGTTGGCCGAAGCCTTGCATAAAAGATCTCTGGTAGTAGTTTTTTCAGACTTTTACCAAAGCGGAGATTCCAGCATTCAGCAAGCCTTACAGCACTTGCGCTTCAAAAAACATGAGGTTATTTTGTTTCATGTAGGCGATAAAAAATCAGAGGCCGAATTTGATTTCAGCAATCGTCCTTATGTCTTTATCGACTCTGAAACCGGCGAACGTGTGAAGGTTCAACCCAATGCAATCCAAGAAGCTTATCTCCATGAAATGAATAAATTCAGAAATGAACTTGAGGTAAGTTGTTTGCAATACAAAGTTGAATTGGTGAATGCCTTCTTAGGCAGTGATTTCGACCAGGTTCTCTATCCCTTTTTATTGAAACGCGGAAAGCTTATTTGATATGTTGGTATTTCCAAATGCTAAAATTAACCTGGGCCTCCATATTCTCAACAAAAGAGAGGACGGTTATCACAACTTAGAAACCATTTTCTATCCCATTCCATTGTCTGATTCGCTTGAAATGATTGTTAATCCAACAAGTGACACCATTCAGCTCAGCAATTTTGGAATTCAGGTTGAAGGGGATACTACTTCAAATTTGGTAACAAAAGCCTTTAAGCTAATTCAGAAGAAATATGGAATCCCCGGCGTAAACGCCGCACTTCTCAAAAACATTCCAACAGGCGCAGGTTTGGGAGGTGGTTCTTCGGACGGAGCATTTGCCTTAAAGTTATTGAACAAACTCTTCTCGTTGGATATTCCTCAGCAAGAATTGGAAAACCTGGCGCTGGAACTGGGAAGCGATTGTCCTTTCTTTATTTCCAATCAGGCTGTATTTGCCCAAGGAAGAGGAGAAATTTTCAGTCCCGTTCAGGTGCAATTAAAAGGCTTTTGGTTTGTGTTGATTAAACCTGAAATACACGTTTCAACGGCACAGGCATTTTCGAGGGTAAGTCGCAGAGGAGAAATCAATCCCGAGAACTTAAAACAGCTTGTTGAAGCCGGCGTACATCATTGGAAAGGTGAACTAACGAACGATTTTGAGCCCAGTGTTTTCGCATTTGCTCCAGAACTTGCAGAAATCAAAGAAGCGCTCTATTCATCCGGCGCAATCTATGCTTCCATGAGTGGAAGTGGATCATCAGTATATGGAATTTTCAATTCCCCTATTCATCTGAAAGACCAATTTAAAAACTGTTTCTATTTTGAAGGTTTCCTGAACTAATTCAAACCTTAGGTTTAATTCTAATCAACTAAGGGTATCGGTTTCCACCAAACCATCGCGCAACCGCACAATACGCTTGGCTCTTTTGGCGATATCTTCTTCGTGAGTAACAACAATTACTGTGTTTCCCTTTTGATGAATTTCTTCCAGGAGGTCCATAATTTCATGGGAGGTTTTGGTATCCAAATTTCCGGTTGGTTCATCTGCTAAAATAATGGCAGGGTTATTAACAAGGGCTCTGGCAATGGCCACACGTTGCCTTTGACCACCCGAAAGTTCATTGGGTTTATGGTCCATCCTATCGCCCAAGCCTACACTCATTAAAGCTTTTTGGGCCCGCTCCAGCCTTTCTTTCTTAGAAACACCTGCATAAACCAGCGGCAAGGCCACATTGTCCAATGAAGTATTTCTGGCCAATAGATTAAAGGTTTGGAAGATAAAACCAATTTCCTTGTTCCTTATTTCAGCCAGTTCATTATCTGTCATGTGGCTTACATTGGTTCCATTCAACAGGTATTCGCCTTTTGTCGGCGTATCCAAACAACCCAGAATATTCATTAGGGTTGATTTTCCGGAACCAGAAGGACCCATCAAGGCAACATACTCGCCCTTTTTGATACTGAGATCTACGCTACGAAGTGCTTGAACAACTTCATTTCCTATGGCATAGGATCTTCCAATGCCGCGAATTTCCAGTACCTCGTCAGCCATTATTTATCCATGAATTTAGGAACTCTGAAATAATCGGAATCCTTTGAGGGTGCATTTTTAAGTGCATCTGCCTTGGTAATGCTTACATGAGCTTCATCTTCTCGAAGTAAGTTTACATTATCCGACATGAAGATAAGAGGCTCAACTCCATCCGTATTGACTGTGTTTAACTTTTCAAAGTAAGTCAGGATGCGATTTAAATCCTTCTTTATTGCTTCCTTCTCTTCCCCTTCAAAATCTAGCTTTGCAAGATCTGACAGGCGATCAATCGTCTCGTCGTTAATTTCCATATTCCTTCAATTTAGCTTCAATTATCTGATACACTTTGTTCTTCAAACCCTCTACATCCTCTTGTGTCATCCCTTTGGTAGAAATAGGGGCATGAATATATTGGTAAACCTTTCCGGGTCTTCCTGAAATAACACCGGTATCATTGAAAATCTTGTAGTTGTCGATGATTGTCACCGGCAAAATATCTACCTGCTTTTCGACAGCAAGTTTAAATGGACCATCTTTAAAGCGCAAGAGTTTTGGGATTTGCGGTCCAATGGTTCCTTCGGGGAAAATTACCAGGGAGCGACCTGAACTAAAAAAACGGGTTGCTTTGATGTATGCCTCAGCTGCCTTGCGGGCATTTTTGCGGTCAACTGCAATGTCAATGGTTTTGAACCAAATCCCAAAAAGTGGAATATTTAACAGTTCGGCTTTGGCCATAAAGCTAAAATCAAGCATATCCAAACCGGTTGTTATGGTTGCGATATCGATATAAGAACTGTGATTGGGGGTGATGATATATACGCCCTTGGGATCGACCGGTTGCTCAAACTCCGTCTTCAATCGGACCAAACCAAAAAACAAAAGGGCCTTTCCCCAGAATACCCGCAATTTATGACCGAGAGGATATCTTTCAGGTTTAGCCAATGCATACCTTACAAGCGGATAAATCAGAAAAAATATACCCGTAACGGTTATTAGCAACCAAAGGATGTAAATGATTTTGAAAGGGTTTCTGGTAATTTTCATTCAGTAGTTCAAAAAACGGACCTTCTTGTGAAATTATCAACAGATTTATTCAGTTCTACTCACACCCGTCCAAAACGTTCGGAAACAGAAAATGGAATCCCGATTTGATGCGGGTTTCGACATCAAAGAAAGCACGTTTAGAAAATAATCCCCCCTTAATTTAAAATAGGGTTAGTCGTAAATCCAATTTATCAATTTCATCATCATCTAAAAAGGGTTTATCAAGCCATTTTTTAAGGTCAATTTTCACAAATAGATTCAAGTGGATAAATGATATCAAGTTTGAGAGGTGCCAAGGGTGCTTTGCCTCCATTTAAAGTGTCTTTAATAGCAATAGTGTAATACGTGCTGTCCAAATCTGTATCAACACAGCACTCATGCTTGTTCCAATGAATGATTTGATTTTCAGATGTGTTTTTATCTCCTTGAAAAATGATTCGATGCTCCACCTGCGTTTATATAGTTCCGATATGGTTGATGCTGGCCAAGTAAAATTATTGGTTAGTAATTCTAAGTAGTCGTCCCTCAAAAAGTCAATTTTGGCTTTCTTGAGCAAATTGAATTCTATTAGGATACATAAACCAGCATAGAATCATCTCCAAGGTAGACAGAAAATTCGAGAAGTCAATAAACCACCCCTTCAAGCGGATGAACCGCTTGAAGTTGTAG
Source organism: Bacteroidia bacterium (assembly GCA_023151275.1). Taxonomy (GTDB): domain Bacteria; phylum Bacteroidota; class Bacteroidia; order UKL13-3; family UKL13-3; genus CAISCU01. Next base: position 20,957 of record JAKLJI010000014.1, read on the forward strand.
GCTGCAGCTGCTAAAAGGATGTTTATTTGGTCTCCCCTAAGTCCCTTCAAGTAGTTTCTTCCAACCCGATGATCTTGCTTTAAGTGACCTATTACTGGCTCTATGCTACTTCGTCGTTTCATGTCTTTTTGATGCTTCCTCCTTTGGTATTGACTTATTTTTGTCCTTTTAAACTTGTCTGGAGTTACTATTTCTGTTGAATTTATTTTTGATCGGCCCCGGTATCCTAAATCAAGAATTATTTTCCGAGGTTCTTTTCCAATCAATTTTTGGTACTGATTTAACGCTTCATCCAGAGTATTTCCATCGTAAATATTTTTATCAAAACTTATTGCACCTACAATTACTCCTGTTGTTTTCGTCCTTAATATTGAAACCTTATTTCCAAACTCGTATTTTTTGTGATCTTTTCCTTTACTAATACAATTCACATCTAATTCATGTAGTGAGTAAATCTTATTTTTATCCGTTCTTTTTTGATTAATAACTTTCTGAAAAATTTCCAATGAACTTTGGTGATAATCATTTGGTGACAAGAGCCGCTTTAACTCTCTTACTAGTCTTCCCGCAATCGTTTTGATTTTTCGCTCCGCTCGCCTTGCCTTTACTGCATGTTTGGGGTGGTTTCTTCCTCTTAATTGATAGCGCAATTTTGCAACTACGCGTCGATAACTTTGCCGAACTTCGAATCCCTTTTCATCAATTATTTGCCAACATTTTCTAATAATCTTTTGATGAAGTTTAGTATCTACTGGATAGGTAATATTTTTCTCTTGAACTGTTGTATCTCCGATTATTTCTTGCTCCTCGGAATCTTTACCATTAATTCTTATTGATTCAAGTAAAATCTTCTCAATTCCTTCACTCCCAATTCGGTTTCTGAACATTACTAATTCTGTCGCTGAACATGGAAATTTTGGAGAAAATTCTTTCTGTCCACTGAAAAATTGGTAATAACAATTTTCGCTCCATTGTTCAACAACGCTCTCATCACTTAGATTTCTTAGATGCTTTAAAATTAGCAATGATACCATCAATCGGATTGGTTTTGCCGGTCTACCAAAACTATCACTGTAAAAAGCCGAAAACTCTTTATCGAAAAACTCCCAATTTATCTGAAGGGCCAATTGATACAAGCCATGCCGAGGATCCAATTGTTCTGCTAGTCCTGGCAGTAAAAAACTTAATTGGTTTGTTACAGCTCCTTTTTTTTCCTATTAGTTTGCAAGGTTTTTATACAAATTCTTGCTTTCCTTGCAAACTATTTCACTATCTTTTCCCACAAAAGGTGCATAAACACTACTTCTAGACCCTTTTTGAGGGTTGACTAACTAATCTATTTGGCTGATGGTTCCAGAACCACTTTCCTCTTTTACCAACTCAGGATTTCCCTTGTATCGAATAACACCTGAGCCACTCAAAATGGCCTTTAAGTGTTTGTTAGCCTGCATTTCAATCATACCACTTCCACTTAAATCAGCATCCGCAACTTCTGCTTTAAAGTCCTTAAGTTCGATCTTCCCGCTTCCAATTAAATCGGCACTTACTTCTTTGGCAGACCCTTTCAATTCAACATTCCCAGAGCCTCCTAAGCTCACACTAAGCGACTCACTTTGCCAGGTATTGCTACTTGTAATTTCGCCACTTCCTTCCAAATCAATTCGCTGCGGAAGTACGGGTGTGTACAATTTTATCTGGGGTGTTTTGCGAAACCCAAAGCTTACTTTCTCCGTGGAATAAATCAGGAGTTCATCTCCCCGGTGGTTCCATACAATCTCTTCCTCATGACCATTTTGATCAAACAGTTCAATTCTAACCTTTGGGGCCTGAATAATTTCCAAATCGGCAGCAGCATCCAGACGCAAAACGCCAATTTCAGATAAGTCTTCCGAAGAAAGCATGACTTGATTTCCCTGACCTTGTTCGCATGCCGGGAACAAAACAAGTCCGGATACCAGAACCAAACATAATTTTAAAAAAACAGGAATAAGTGTTTTCATAAGGTTAGCTTTCTACGAAAATGATAGATTTAAGTTGAAATAGGCACTCTTGATTTATCTGATTCAGGTCTGCTGTTAAAGAGAAATGGAGCCAAAATCACGATCATTTCTGACCTTCCTTTTTTGTGAATGTTACAACAATGGCATAATGGTCGGAAGCAAAATGAGTAGAAGCCTTTGTTGTTATAACCTGGTAATTGATTGGCTTAAGCGCAACAGACTGGTAAAAAATATAATCGATGGGCCCTACAGGAGCAAGGTCTTCCCGGAAAGCGTTGAATGTACCCAGCTTGTCCCAATTGGGATTCACTTTTGCAGCATTGTTCAGTTCACCAGAAAGCAGTTCAATTCCCGGGGCATTTGATTCCATATTAAAATCACCGGTAAGGATAAGCTCATCTGATCTGCTGCACAAATTGCGAATTTGCTGAACCAATAAAGCGGCACTTTTTTCCCGTGCCTGAACCCCCAAATGGTCGAAATGGGTATTGAACACCCAATAGATTTTACCTGTTTTATATTCCTTAAGCTTTACCCAGGTACAAATGCGGGGCAAAGCCGCATCCCATGCTTTGCCAATGGAATCGGGATTTGTGCTGAGCCAGAACTGCCCTTGTTGAAGCAAATAGAAGCGATCCTTTCGAAAGAGGATGGGAGCAAATTCACCCTTGTCGTTTCCATCATCCCGACCTTTTCCAATTGCTGTGTAATGCATGAGAAAAGAATCGACAAACTGAAGCTGGTGTTTTAAAACCTCTTGGAGTCCAATAAAATCCGGATTCTGCTCCTGAATCTGTTTACAAAGTGTAAGCTTGCGCAGATCCCAGCGATTGGCAGCATCACCCGGATTATCGTATCGGATATTGAAGCTCATTACTTTGATTTCGTAAGCCGAAGCCGCAACCGAAAGGAGCAACAGAAGAAGCAAAGAAGCACAGTTAAGCTTTTTCATTTCAACCAAGATAGCGGTTCAACTGTAAAAAGTTAGTTTAAATGATTGAACTTTTTATCTAGGAATAAGATGGCGAACTAAAAAACAAAAAAACGTCTTTCAATAATTAACTTGGCTTTAGAAAAATTATGGAACCCACACAATTAGACACAATTCAAAATAAAATCTTTAGTGTGAGAGGCGTTCAAGTGATGCTTGATAGCGATTTGGCAATACTTTATGAAACAGAAACCAAGTTCATTAACAGAGCTGTAAAAAGAAATCAATTGAGATTCCCTGAAGCTTTTGCTTTTCAACTAACCGAATCAGAATGAAAAGCTTTAAGGTTCCAAATTGGCACCTTAAAACCTACATCGGGAAGAGTAAGATATTTAAGTGGATAGAAACCAAATTTTCAAAACAATAACGAACGAGAGGATTTCTAAAGCATTATGAATCTTGGACATAAATATTAACCCATTCATTAGCGTGCCTAATTATGTGGCAACCTTCAAATGCATCTATACTCAATGTCTTAGACTAAAAATCTGAAACACATATTGGGAAATACAATTTGTTTTGTACATACGATTATCCTAACTTTTAACTCAATCAAAACCGCTCCAAAACAGAATTGTGAAGTAACAAGTTGCCTGATTTGATTACTGGGGAGAAAAGGAAAAAACATATTAAAACAATGGCAGAAATAGGCTGGATAGATTTTAGCAATAAAGATCGAAAAAAGGCACAACAGTTGCTTGCGATAATAAGGCCCGAAGGACAATTGGATGAATTGGGTGTAGGTTATTTGCGTGATGCTCTGGCCAATCAACTCTTTCCAGGTATTTCTACCATCCAAACAAGGGCAAAATATTTTTTCATTATTCCTTTCATTTTGCGGGAATACCAAAAACTGTCCCTTAAAGAAAAAAGACGCACAACTGCCCGACAGTTTTTAAAAGAACAAGAGCATAGTATCAAAAACTACCTGCGTGAAATGTACAATCGTCAGGAAGGCCTTGGTATAATTGGCGTAACCTTAAGCAAAAACCAATACATCAAGCGTAATCCTTCAGAAATTTACTGGAACGGATTACAGGTCTATGGCTTTATGAACGATAAGCAATTAAGTCTTGATCAATATTTACGTAATCTGTCTGCGCAACATGCTTTGGAAAAAGCAAAAACACCGGATGAAGAAGATGATTTAGATAGTACGTATGAAGAAGTGTTGCACATAAATGTTCCGGTAAATAATAATTGGTTTAGTGAGTTAAGCATTGAATTAACAGCAGATGAAGCGGATTTTTTTCATTCACAAATCGTACAAGTCAGCACCCGGCACCCGGCTTCTTTACTCCCGGTATTACTTCAAAGCGAAGAGCTGGGTGAAGCCTTCTCTGTTTCAGAAAATTTCCAACAGTTTGTTGCGGTCAGTCTCGAATACGATTTAAATAAAGAAGTAAAAGATTTGCTGATACTGTCGCATGATTTTGCCTTATTAATGGAAGGCATACACCTTCTTTACAATCATCTGCTGCAGCTGCATATCTTCCCAAACGATTATGATAACAGCTTTGAAACGGAGTGGCTGGATTGGAGAAAGAATTTGCAAAACAACATGATTGACTATGCTAACTTCTCCCCCGCTGAGGTATACAAGTTTACAAAGTATAAAAGGATGAATACCGAAGTTTTTTTAGATACCTGGTGGAAGTTGATAAGCGAATCGAATAAGGCAGCACTGCCCGCGCAGCAAATGAAAGAACTGATAAAACGGCGGGAATATTCCGCCAAAGGCAAAAAATCAAGACTGGGCAAGCCTGGATCGGCAAATACAGATGTTACATTGCACAAACGCTTAGGTTTAAGTTTGTTTCAGTACCGATTTTATAATGCTAAAACCATTTTTAATGATATTAAACATCCACAATAAACTGCATGCTGCATCCTAAAAACAACAGAATAAATTTTGGTCATGCGTTGCGCCCTATTGAAGGCTACGAACTGGATTACGCCATAGGCACCAGCTATTCCCTAGACCTGGAAGCAATCATGTTTTTGCCAGTATCACTTTTTTTTGGTGAAGACTTGAATATTGAAAAGACATGCAGTAACGAATTGCTTACTGCCTTAACCGAAGTGCCGCAAAAGGTACAACTGTTTTGTCAGCGGGGCAAAATATCGGCACCATGGTTTTATCATAACATTCTGGAGTTTTGGGGAGACAACATTGAACAGGTGCAAATGGATGAATACAGTCAGTCGTTCCACCCAAAAATTTGGTTGATTAGATATGTGTCGATAAATAAAAAGGAAAAGCCTCGTTATCGCTTTATTTGTACCAGTCGAAATCTTTCAAAAAGCTCGGATTGGGATATAGCCATCGTGCTGGAAGGTATAGTAGAAAAGATGATTGTGGAAGATAATCGACCTCTGCAGGACTTTATAAAATTCCTGGATTCAAAAGCTAAAAAGAAAATTAAAAAGGATTTAATAGCTGAAATCCTTTCAATAAACTTTGAACTACAGCCCGGACAGGACAGGGTTCAATTTTTCCCCATTGGTAACGGACGATTACATCCTTTAATAATGCCGGATTTTAAAGCATCAGAAATACTCGTTATTTCTCCTTTTTTACATATAGAAAGCATTAAAGCATTAGCAGCCAAAACAAAATCTTTAACAGTGTTAAGTTCCGCTTATGAATTGGATAAGCTGCCCATGTCGATAGAAGAAACAGTAGATGAACTATACCAGTTTAATCCATTGCTTGAAGAAGATGTGGCCATGGCCGAAGAGAACGATACAATAAAAGACCTGGCTGACTCACAAATAGACGAAGACGAAAAAGAAGAGTTTAGCAAAGGAAATAACATGCATGCTAAGCTTTACGTTTCCAGATTTGGCAAACAAATAAGCTGGTATATAGGATCTGCTAATTGCACAAACCCGGCAATGTCTGACAGGAATATAGAATTTCTAACCGCCATTAGCGGCTCTGAAAAAAGTTTGGCTAGTCCTAAGAAATTGCTGGAACAACTTACAGAGTCGGACCAAAAAAGTCAGGGAATATTTGTTCATTATGAAAAAAGAATTCAGGCGAATAACTCCGAGGCCGAGCAACTAGAAAAGGACCTGCGCCAAACGATTTTTGATATTTCAAAGCTGCACATAAATGCAAGTGCTAAAGAAAATGAACAATATCTGTACAGATACCAGCTTCATATACCTCAAGCAAAAATAGTTAAACCAAATAGCTGGAAGGTATATGTGCAACCCTTATCGGGAATGAAAGCGGCTATGCAAGAAATAAAAACGACCGACAAACTACAGGAATTATTTTTTGAAGATTATGAAATGCATCGGCTAACCCCCTATTTTTTATTTACCATCAAAGAAGGTTCAGCCGTACTGAAAACGTTGGTTTTAAAACTGGATATTGATTTTCCTGAAGGAAGAATGAAGAAAATATTCAGTTCATTGGTAGGCGATTGGGAAAAGTTAATGAAGTACTTAAGTTTTCTGCTGGGTAAAGAACAAGTGGAACGATTAATTGACTTAACAGAGGATGGAGGAAATGGAAAAAGCACCTACACCATAAAAAGTTGGCAGGAGCAATTTCCTTTGTATGAAAAATTATTGGTAGCAGCCAGTAGGGATGTGCAGTCTCTTTTAAGAGCAATTAAAGTAGTAGAAATGCTAGCCGATGAAACAGATGCAAAAGGAAATCTGCTAATTGAAGACAATTTCAAAAAAATGATACAAACGTTTAAAGAAATTATACCGAATGATAATTGATGAACAGGTAAATAATGCGATGAATCAACTCAAAGACTTCCAGCGGAAAACAGTGGAAGTGGCAGTAGCCAAATTGTTAAATGGCCAGAAACGTTTTTTAGTTGCCGATGAAGTTGGCTTGGGTAAAACCATAGTAGCAAAAGGCATTATTGCACGGTTAGTGCAAGCAAATCAGGGTACAAATAGCATGTTCAATGTTATCTATATCTGTTCTAACCAGGCATTAGCCAAACAAAACCTTGATAAGTTGTCTTATGTTCGCAAAACCGGTGATGATGATACTGATTATGACAATGTAATTGATTACTCCCTAGAAGACGACAGAATAACAGCTTTAGCTTATGAAGAGAAAGTCAAAAAAAACAAATACGGTTTACACATCAAGGCATTAACACCTGCTACATCTTTTGATAATGGAAATTTGGGAAGGGCGGACGAGCGGATATTATTATTCAGGATTTTATCTTCTTTTCCAGAATTCCAGCATCGACACATTGCCTTAAAATGGTTTTTACGGGGCGGAAAATCTCCACGTAATTGGCATAGGGAAATCAGTCATGTACTTCAATACGGCAACAATGAAGAGTATGGGTATAGAAAGATAAGATCCAAAATTTATTCAGCTTTTAAGCGAGAGTTGAAATTGCCTTTAGATAAAAATAAGTTTAATAAGATTTATAAGCATTATGAAATTACTGACGAAACATCTCTTTGGAAAATTTTATTGCAAATAATTGAAGAAAGAAAACAAAACAGAAGTTTTTTTGCATTGGATAAAGATGGCAATTATACGGGGTCACTCCTTACAGATTTTAGTCCAATGCACTTTAAATTGGTCGCAGAGTTACGATTTAGGCTTTCGCTTGTATGTAAAGAATTTTTACAAGCAGATTTATTCGTCCTTGATGAGTTTCAGCGTTATAGTAATTTAATTCAAACTACCAATGAAGATGATGACCCTGGTACGTTTATAGCCAAGGCGGTGTTTTCTAAACCTGATGCTAAGGTAATTATGCTTTCTGCAACTCCATTTAAAGCATACACAACTAAACAGGAAGAAATGGGTGGTGAGTCCCATTACATTGAATTTAGAAAGGTTTTAGAATTTCTTTTACAAGAAAAAGAAAAGGATGGTAGCTTCTGGTCTGAATTAGATCAGGAAAACAAAGAATTTTTTAAACTCATTCGTCATTTTGAAAATTCGCCTGAGATTGTTGATAAACTTAGTAAGGCCAAGAATGGAATAGAAAAAAAATATAGAAATTGTATGGCCAGAACTGAGCGCAGCTTGGTTGAAAGCAGTTCAGCAAGTGAGGTAGACAAATCTGTGATAGCGATGCAAATTAATCGGGAGGACATTATTGATTTTTTATCAACCGATGAAATTGTAAAGGCAATAAATAAAAACACAGGCAGAAAATTGCCAGTTCCCGTAGAGTATGTTAAATCATCACCTTTTCCTTTTTCATTTTTACAAGATTATGAGCACATGAAGGTGTTGCAGGAAGAATACGACACCAATAACGCAGTAAAAGTTGCTGCAAGAAAAGCCAAAAGAGCATGGGTGCCTTTGGACAGAGTTAAAGAGTATAAGGCTTTATTGCCCGAAAGGGATGCTAATAAAAGCACCGAACCCAATGCAAAACTTCGTATGCTTTATGACGAAACAGTGCGTAACAAAGGCTGGCAACTTTTATGGGTTCCTCCAAGCATTCCTTATTACAATGTAGTTAAGGGGCCTTATGTAAACGCTGAACGCTTTTCAAAAACGCTCATCTTTTCTGCCTGGAAAATGGTTCCTAGAATGGTCTCGGCATTAGTTTCATATGAAGCCGAAAGGCTAAGCGTGGGAAAATATCTGGCTAAACATAAGGATAGTAACTATCGGTACAACGATAAAAAACGTTACCCTTATCCGCTGTTAACATTTAAAAACTCGGATGGTAAATTGACGGGTATGAATAACCTGATGCTTGCTTACCCATCAGTTTTCCTTTCTAAAGTTTATGATCCTGCATTAAATGTGGCAGAAAAGAAAACCCTGGGTGAAATTAAATCTGAAATAGCGGGGAAAATTAAAAAGCGATTGCTGGAACTGAATATCATGTCTGTAGGATCTCATACGGGAGATTACCAGAAATGGGAATGGTATGGGACTCTTTTTCTTGATAAACATGAAGCAGACTCAGATTTGTTACTATGGATTAACGAAGGTTATGATCGAGGAACCAGCGAATTTGATGCAGATGATGAAAAACGAGAAAATGGAAATGGAGGAAAAGAAAGCCATTTTGAGGAACTTAGGAAGTGCATAATGAGTAAGGATTACACTCCTAACATTTCCAGACTTAATACCAAGCAACTAGACAACTTGTGTGATAGACTTGCAGAGCAGTGTTTAGGATCGCCGGCAAATTGTATCTACCGCTCATTCACTAAAACATATCATGAAGATAAAACTCCCAAAGCAAGGTCCGCATTCTCTGTAGGTATGGCTTTTATTACTCTGTTTAATAAAGCTGAAAGCATTGCAGTTGTTAATGAGTTTGAAACGAGTAATAATTATCATCAAAATGTGTTAGCGTATTGTGTTGCTGGTAATATACAATCGATGCTAGATGAATTTGTGTACCAGCTAAAAGATTCAAGTGGGAAAGACAATGCGAGTTCATGCGCTGATTTTATCAGAGAGGTACTTACAGTCAACCCAGGTGCTGTTGAAGTAAAAAGTATTGAGTCCCTCGGAAATGCAAAGTCAAATAAGGGTTTCAATATTCGAACACACTATGCAATACCTTTTGGTTTGGGTTCTGCCTCAGAATTAAAAAATGGTGCAAGACAAATTAAGGTTAGAGAAGCTTTTAACTCCCCTTTCCGTCCTTTTGTTTTAACTTCTACCTCTATTGGTCAGGAAGGTTTAGATTTTCACTACTACTGCAGTAAGTTGATTCATTGGAATTTGCCATCAAACCCAATTGACCTTGAACAGCGGGAAGGAAGGATAAAACGATTCAAAGGCTTAAATATCCGAAGAATTATTGCTGAAAAATATGCCAACAATTGCATTGTAAAATCTTCAAACATTTGGGGAGAATTGTTTGGTATCGCTGAAGCGCATAAGCCTAAAGATAAATGTGATTTAATCCCATTTTGGCATCTGAAGGGAAATAATGACCAAAACATTAAAACCATTATCCCAATTTATGAGTATAGCAAAGATTTTGATAAATTAAACTATATTAAATCAGTGCTTGGGAATTACAGGTTAACATTTGGTCAACCAAGACAAGAAGAACTAATTTATACTTTAGAATCGTTGATGAATGAAGATGAAACCAAAGAAATGCTGAGGAGCTTAATTATTAATCTTTCTCCAATCTCTTATTTGGGTGAATAAGAATTTTATACCCCAGCTACATCTAACTCATTCGTATTGAAAACAACAACAATGGCTCATATTGAACGCAGGAAACTTGAACCAAACCCAAATCAAATAACGTATGTTTGACCATGCCTAAACACGAACAAGTTTGTCCAAATGGGCACCGCTACAGCAAAAGTTCCAAGTGTCCAACTTGTCCAATTTGCGCAAGTGAAAACAAAGCCAAAGAAGGCTTTATGCAATCACTTGCCTCACCTGCACAACGTGCATTGATTGCCGCACAAATAAACAGTCTTGAAGCGCTTTCGCAATGGTCCTTGCACGACTTATCCAAACTACATGGAATAGGAAAAACTGCCTTAAACCAACTCCAGCAGCAAATGCTGGAAGCCGGACTTCAATTCAAGAGCATACCTGAAACTCGTGGTAAACAAATTCAAAAAGAAACAATTTCGGATTCAGCAAATAGCGGCAGAGAAATTTTGGTTCAAGAAATGATTGCCTACATGCTGAGTCTTTCCGATGAAATTGAATTGCAGGTAAGGTGGAATTCTCCTGCATTGGTATATAACGGCCCTATTCAACCCTTTGATGCGAAGGAATACAAACGGGATATTGTTGTTTTCCATTTGGCAAACCCTAAGAAGATGCACCTGATATTTATTCATGGTGTACGATTAGAACAGCATATTCAAGGACTGGAAGGCAAGCATGCAGATGGAAGAAGGATGATAAGCATCAAAGACCGGGAGGATTGGCTGAAAAAAATAGAGCTTGTAAAAGCGGCTATAGCATGCTGGTTAACAACTGTGGAGCGTAATTAAAAGGTAATAAGTGCCGGTCGTCCTTGGCAAGTCTGACAAAAAATTGTAAGTTGTGAACATGGCAGGACTTGTATCGTATTTGTTTCACTTCTTTGGAGAGAAGGGGAACGAAGTAGTAAAGCGCCTTATTCTCATAAGAGGACTAAAGGATTTCTTCTTCATCGGATTTGGGGTTAGCATGGCCGCCATTGGTTTGAAAGGATTCTTGTTACCCAATAATTTTCTGGATGGTGGTGCCATGGGAGTTTCACTGCTCACTGAAATCATGACCGGCTTCGACCTATCCTTGCTCATCATCTGTGTAAACCTTCCCTTTATTTTGATGGGAGGAAAACAATTCTCCTGGGCATTTGCCATTAAAAGTGCATTGGCCATTTTAACACTTGCGGTATTGGTGCATTACCTTGAATTTCCTATGGTAACCAGCGACAAATTGCTGATTGCGGTATTTGGAGGATTCTTTTTGGGCGCAGGAATTGGATTAACCATTCGGGGAGGTGCAGTGATTGACGGAACAGAGGTAATGGCCATTTTGGTAAGCCGCAAATCAAGCCTGACAGTCGGCGACTTTATTGCTGTTTTTAATGTAGTATTGTTTGGGGTAGCCGCAATATTGGTAAGTCTTGAAACGGCGATGTATTCCATGTTAACCTATCTATCCGCCTCCAAAACAGTAGATTTTATCATCAATGGTATTGAAGAATACATTGGGGTAATGATTATTTCTGATTTAGCACCTGATATCAAGAGCACTATCACCAACCAATTGGGACGAGGTGTTACCGTTTTCCGCTCGGATGGAGGTTATGGTACACGCGGAGAAGCCCTACCCGACCGTAAGATCTTATTCTGTGTTGTAACACGATTGGAAGTATCGAATTTGATTCTGGAGGTAGAGAAAATCGACATGCAGGCTTTCGTAATTCAATACCCCATCAAAGACACACGAGGTGGAATGATTAAAAAGAGGCCTTTGCATTAGGGCGTTTATTGAATTCTGAAGGAAGGATGCAAGAAAGCAGTGAGATAGATGAATTATTGCTTTAACTTTTCAAATCACTTTTTTGACTTGAAATTGGAGTTCATTTTCTTTCTAAAGACTACCCGAAATACGGAATACAGTAGGTCGCCATTTAACAGCATGAACATCTGAAACGGCACTGCGTGAGGGGCAGGAGTGAATACCCCGCAGGTGGGGTGTAGCTTGGATGTGCAACTCTGGCGGCGACCCAAGAAGCCCGCCACAGTTGCTACAGCCACGCATACACGCCGCCTGGGGAGTATTGCGGATGACCCGGCCTGGTTGGGCTGCATGAATTTTACTTTTCGGCACCCTTTTTTGCCCAACAAGGCCACGCCCACATAGGCCCTGTTGAACCCCATGAACAACAAATTGTTTGTGCAGCATTGCGTTTCCTTGTGTAAAAATTATTCTGCAAAACTTTTCCCAATAGGGCGAGGTTAAGTTCTACATGAAGCAGTATGTTATTGCCGGGGCATCCTCGGGAATTGGTCTTGAATTGGCATCGAAGTTGCTTGCTGAAGGCCACAAAGTGATTGGTTTAAACCGACAGCCCGGACCCTTGGAGGGGCAATCAAACTACATCCATTATCCAATAGATTTTACCACCACAGAACTCACATTTCCTGCGCTTGATGGCGCTTTGGATGGACTAGTATATTGTCCGGGAAGCATTGTGCTTAAACCTTTTCGCAGCTTGAAAGAAGAAGACTATTTGTCGGACTTCCGAATTAATTTTCTGGGAGCAGTTGCCTTGATAAAACAATACTTGCCCTTGTTGCAACAAGCCCAACAGGCATCTATTGTTTTGTTTAGTACCGTTGCTGTACAAACAGGCATGGCCTTTCATGCTTCAATTGCTGCATCAAAAGGTGCAGTTGAAGGCCTTTGCAGAAGTATGGCTGCTGAGTTTGCCCCCAAGATTCGGGTGAATGCCATTGCCCCATCGTTAACACAAACCCCTTTGGCCGAAAAGCTATTGAATACGGAACAAAAAATACAAGGAGCCAATGAACGCCATCCACTGAAACAATTGGGAACGGCACATGAACTAGCCTCTGCCGCCAAATGGCTTTTGGAAAGCAATTGGGTGAGCGGGCAGGTAATAAAAGTAGATGGAGGAATAAGTAGTTTACGCTAATGAAAACCTGGAATGCAGAAGCCATACAGGGTATGGAACAGCGGCTGCGTGCCGGATTTATCAATGCCTTATCGGGCATACAACCTGCCCATGTAATTGGAACACAAACCGAGAGTGGAAAAACCAATCTGGCCATCTTCAACTCGGTGATGCATTTGGGTGCCAACCCGGCCCTGATGGGTATTTTACTAAGACCGGCAACTGTGGAGCGCCACACCTACGCCAACCTGAAGCAAACAGGTTGGTTTACCATAAACCAGGTAAAAACCTCCTGGATTGCACAAGCCCATCAAACCAGTGCACGCTATACGACATCTGAATTTGAAGCCTGTGGATTGCATGCTGAATACAGTGAGCACTGCAAGGCGCCCTATGTGGAAGAATCAGATCTGCAAATCGGGTTAAAATTTGAGCAGGAAATCGTGCTTGAAATCAATCAAACTATTTTATTGATTGGCTCTATTCAGGAGGTACGCATTAAAAATGAAGCAGCATGGAATACTTCAATGCTCCCTGATTTAGAAAAAATGGAATCTGCCGGAGTTTGCGGACTTGACAGCTATTATGCATTGCAAAAACTGGAGCGCTTTGCCTATGCCAAGCCTGACCAAGCCACCCAAGCATTGCCATGGGAATAAGTTTAAGGTTGATTCTGGGCGACCAGTTGAATCAGTCGCACAGTTGGTACAAAGAAGTAAACCCGGATGTGGTTTATGTGCTGATGGAAATGAAGCAGGAAACCGATTATGTGCTTCACCATCAGCAAAAGATTGCCTGCTTTTTTGAAGCCATGCGTCGCTTTGCTTCACACTTAAAAAGCCACGGGCATCGGGTACATTACGTGCATATAAATGACGAAGAGAATCAACAAAAGTTAAGCACCAATATTGCCTGGCTCATCAACTTCTACAGTGCAAGTAAATTTGAATACCAGCTTCCGGATGAATACCGTTTGGATGAAGAATTAAAGGCGTTGGAAAAGAGCCTGGACGTGCCGGTTTACGCAGTGGATACCGAGCATTTCTTAAGCAGCCGAAAAGACCTGGAGGAGCAATTTGCAAACAAAAAACAGGTGCTTATGGAAAGCTTTTACAGAGGCATGCGAAAGCGCTATGGGATTCTCATGGATGCGCCGGATAAACCCAAAGGTGGAAAATGGAATTACGATGCCGAAAACCGCAAGCCTTATAAAGGCAAGGAAGCATTGCCAGCACACAATCAACCACGGAATAAACTAAGCCAGGTTAAAGAAGACATGGTAAAAGCAGACCTCAACTATTTTGGTGAGATGCCTGAGGATACGGCGTTCTGGCCCCTCGACAGGGAGCAAGCTTTACAAGTCTTACAGGACTTTATTCAACATGGACTCCCCTATTTTGGCACTTATCAGGATGCCATGAAAACAGGAAACGACTTTCTGTTTCATTCGCGCCTCTCGTTTGCATTGAATGTAAAACTGTTGCATCCTATGGAAGTCATTAAGGCCGCAGAGGAAGCACATCAACGCTCGCCGGCTGTTTATTCATTAGCAGGGACAGAAGGATTTATTCGACAAATTTTGGGGTGGCGAGAATTTGTTCGCGGCATTTATTGGTGGAAGATGCCCGAGTATGGAGAAAGTAATTTCTTTGGACAAACTCGCGAGCTGCCCACCTGGTATTGGACAGGTGAAACCAAGATGCATTGCTTGAAAGAATGCATCAAAGGGAGTTTGAACAACGCGTATGCGCATCATATTCAACGCCTGATGGTGACAGGAAATTTTGCGCTTCTTGCAGGCATCCATCCAACTGCTGTTGATGCCTGGTACCTCGGGATTTACATTGATGCAATTGAATGGGTAGAAATGCCCAATACACGCGGCATGAGTCAGTTTGCCGATGGTGGTTTTTTAGGCACCAAGCCCTATGTTTCAACTGCGAACTACATCGACAAAATGAGTGATTATTGTGGGCATTGCCACTACGATAAAAAACTAAAAACAGGAGCAAAAGCTTGTCCATTCAATAGTTTGTATTGGCATTTTTACGAACGTAATCGTGCCTTATTGGAGAAAAACCCACGTATTGGAATGATGTATCAATTGCTGAATAAAATGGATACAAATGAAAAGCAAAAAATACTGAGCCATGCAGAGGGCTTGCTTCAAAACTTGGACAAGCTGTAAACAAAAAAAAGTACCTCTTGAAATTTGGGCGTGCCCCCATCAAACACCGAAGGCGTTTGATGGGGGCGGGCTGTCCGTTGCTACTCCCCGCAGCTTATGGCCGGTAGCTGCAAGGCAACTTGCCGGGCTTCCTTCGGTCGCCGCCAAGTTGCCGCATCTACCAAGGCCAAAGCTACGGCGGGTATCCACTTCCATCCCTCACGCAAATTCCGCTTCCTTTCCAAATTGCTCGCCTGGAAAAATTTGAAAGCACTTATTCAAATTCTGGAAATTGAAAATTTGCTAAATCCAATCAACCCGAATTGAACCATTGCCAAAGCCATCAGAAAATCCCTTCTTGAATGCATCTGCTATCAGAATAAAAGCAATTCATGGGATTGATTAATTCGCTAAAACCAAACCGAAAAGTTTCCACCAAGCAGGAAGGAAGAAGTAGAACCATTCCCTTGATAGTCGGTAAAGCTGGCATCGCGGGCATGGTAATAACGGGCATCCAAACGAACCATGCTGTTTTGAAGAAACTGGTAATTGTATGCCAGGGTAAAACCTGAACAACGCAAACCCTTATCGGGACCAACAGAAACAGCTACAACCTCTTTGGGGTCGTTGAAGTATTCAATCCTTGCGCCTAGTCCATGTGCTTTTTTAAACCAATAACGCAATTGAGCATTGAGGGTGTACCAATGAAGAAAATCAGCGCCCGAACTGCCATGAATTTCTTGCCGGCCCAAATACGCATTTACCGAATAACTCAGCTTCTTAGATAAGGATTCTCGAATCCAATACACATCTACAAACGTGCGCTGCCTGTAAAGTGCTGAAGGATTATTGTGCGCGTTGCCTGTGTAAAAATTCAGGTTAATTAAATGCTGATTATTGGGTCTAAATTCAAACTGAACAGCAAGAGATTTATCGGCATTTGAGCTTTGGGTTTGCTGCCAACCATTGAGCAAAAACGTATTGATATTGAGCTTATCGCTTACCGGTACAATTAAACGAGCACCGGTAACAAAATAAGGTGAATATTCGGCAGCAAGGGACCTTGAATAAAGGAATTGGTCTTTGCTCACCGGAGATTCGTTGGTAATAGGGGAAGTTAGCACACCTACATCCATCCAGATTCTTCGCTTTGTTGAAAGGCAAACTCCTGCGTTTGCTTCAAGCAGATTTTTTAATGTGCTAGGCTCATTGGCATAATTTGCATTGTTATAGGTTCCAAATGCGGGCACAAAAGATGCCCGTATTCTGGATGAGCTATAACGAAAATCAACATAAGCCAAGTTGATATTGATTTCATTGTGTCGGTTTGAACTCACCTGATAGGGAATGCTTGCTGATTTAGGCTCGTTAAAACTATAAGTATAATAGGCATCCACAAAACCATGTATGCTCAATTTTCCATCCACCTGAATATCGCTGGTATCGAGGTTAGCCGAATTAAAAACCTGAGCAGAAAGCGAGAATGACAGGCTGATAAGTACCAACGCACCGATAACTTGTTTCATAGAAACAAAGGTGCAAAAGACTGGCTTATTTGCAACTGACTTTTTAGAGAAGCTCGTGAAAATCAATATCACTGGGAAACATTTTTTAATTTAGGCTGTCTAATTGCTATGAGAAACTTGATTTTTATTTTCCTAGGAGTCTTTTTAGCCTGTAGCTTTGGCAAAGGCAGCGAAAATGTGAATCAGCAACAACCAACACCAACTATGGATACATTACAACAAACCGACACAGCCATTTTTGGAGCAGGATGCTTCTGGTGTGTAGAGGCTGTATTTCAGCGGATAGAAGGCGTAGTAAAAGTGGAAAGCGGATATGCAGGAGGTCATGTAAAAAATCCACCGTACCGTGAAGTTTGCGAAGGAACAACGGGTCATGCCGAAGTATGCCGCATTATTTTCGACCCCAACAAAGTAAGCTTTGAAACCTTGCTTTCCGTGTTTTTTCAAACCCACGACCCAACTACACTCAACCGTCAGGGAAATGATATTGGCACCCAGTATCGTTCAGCCATTTTCTACTTAAATGAGGCGCAAAAAAACACCGCCACACAAGTGAAAAACAAACTGGATGCGGAGCATGTGTTTGCGAATCCGATTGTTACCGAAATCACTGCATTCACCAATTACTATCCGGCAGAAGACTACCATCAAAACTACTACAACCAAAATTCGGATCAACCCTATTGCAAGTTTGTTGTTGCACCCAAGGTTGAGAAGCTGAAGAAGGTTTTTGGAAACAGTTTATTGCTGAAAAAAGACCTGTAATCCCCAAAAATTACGGATGTTTGTGAAGTGGAAGTAAATGATGCATTAGCCTGGAAAGAAGATTTGCTGCAATTGGCAGCACAGGCACTGGAAGAGCGGATTCGTGTTGCAGAAAAGGCCATGAAATCGGCACAGGAATCTGCAAACAATGAAGAGAAAAGCAGCGCTGGCGATAAGTATGAAACAGCCCGCGCTATGGGACAATTGGAGCGTGACATGAATGCCCGCCAATTGGCCTTGGCCAAGCGGGAATTGGAAAGCTTACGCCAAATAAAAACCGATTTAAGAGAAAGTGCAGGAGCCGGCGCCTTGGTATTTACAGAAGCTCAGGTGTATTTTCTCAGTGTGGGCTTAGGAACTGTTGAAAGTGGAGGCCGAAAAGTCCACCTCGTATCCGGACAATCGCCCATTGGTAGGGCTTTGGAAGGACTTGTGGCGGGAAGCAGCTTTAGCTTCAATGGCACCAATCAGCAAATTGTTCTGATTCGGTGAGAATAAAAACTAGGTGTATATTGCGCAAAAAATAAAGCTATGATTCAGCGCTTACAAACGGTTTATTTGGGAATGATTGTGGTAATTCTGGTACTACTGTGCACCATGGAAATCATTGATTATATGCCCGTAGTAAAAGATGGAACCGGACTTCAATACAAACTCAACTTATTTTATTTCAACAAGTTTGAAAAAGGCGTTCTTGTTGAAAGCAAATTGCAAATTGGCCTAATCATTCTTACTTCCATTGCCATTGGTCTGAGTTCCTTTGTAATTGGCATGTTTAAGGACAGGAAAAAACAGATAAAATTTGCCTGGATAAACATGGGCGTTTTGGTTGCTTTGGTAGTTGCATTCTTGGTAAAAGCTATGCTTTACATTGGCGATTTTCAAAGCGAGAATATGCGTCTTTTGTCTATCATCGGCTTATCGATTCTTTTCTTCACCTTGTACCTGAATCTTCGCTCCATTATGTTGATTAAACGCGATGAAGAATTGGTGCGTAGTGCAGATAGAATTCGTTAACCAGCGGCAATAGTCATTTTTCTTTGAGTTGGGTTGAAGGTGGTTGCTAACTGAAAACAATTGCTTCAATTAACCAATTCAGACCTAATGCGGCAATCAACCAGCTTGCATGGGGCTTCTCAGGGTACCAATTGCTTGCAGGCAATAAGCAGCAAAAGGCGAGGCTTAATGCAGCCAACAAGGGATAAATTAATAAAAGATAAGCATATCCTCCATCCAGCAAACGGATGACATGCCATACATCACCGCCCTTTTGGAATGTAGCAACAACCACGGGAAGAGGATTTGCAGCAAGTAAAAAGAGCAAAGCAAAATCCCTCTTTTTGATTAGGTACAGAATTAAGATTATAAGCTGAACACCCAACATTAATCCTGGTCCTGCAGCATAAACCAGTGCTTGCTGGGTTGCTGTTGCTGATTCAGGAGACTGCCAATGGGTTAGATTTTGCGGAAGCCAGTACCCAAAAACAGCACGAGCAACGAGGGCATGGGCAAGTTCATGCAATAAGCGGATGCACATGCTAAGGCCAATTACCCAGCCCAGTCTTAGCATGAACTTAACTTAATTGCTTGGCAATGGCCATTGCCAATCCAAAATGAACACCTTCGTGCGTATTGTTAAAAGTAAGTGCTTCTTCGATGTGATGCAGCTTAATACCGTAACTGGTTGGATATTCTTCAAAATGCTTGAAAATGCCTTCGATATAATCCATTTTAGTTTTCTCTACCAAAGAAAGTGCAGCTTGTTTCAACAAGGCAAGTTCATCAGCAGTTGCTGTAAGCTGTCCATTTGAGCCTTTTCTGTACTTCTCAATAAGCTCAACTGGAAGATTCATGGGCAATCCAGACAATTTATAACACAGGATTTGCTGGGTTACCACCACATGACCTAAATTCCAGAGAATATTGTTAGTTCTTCCCTCAGGAACAGTGCAAATCTGCTCAAGAGAAAGCCCTTCAATCAGGTTGAGAAAATTGACACGTGTTTGGGCGAGTAATTCAAGGTGAAAGCTAATCATACTGCAAGATTAAAGGATTTTATCAAGCCTAAAATAAGGAAAATTGGAAAAAGAGAAAAGGTATGCAGTTCACAGGACTGTTGGAGTACAGCTGTAACCAAGGCACATGAAACGGCCTCAGGCTTACTCACAAAAACAAAGGCCGCAATCTCACGATTGCGGCCTTTGAAACTATTTATCAGAAAAATTATTGTACGATGAATTTACGTGAAGCTGTGCTTCCGTTCTGAGTTTTAACGTTCATGAAGTAAACACCAGCACCAAGTCCGTTCAAGTTGATATCGAACTGGTTAGAACCCATATTTTCAACACGACGAACCTGACGGCCTAACAAATCAATGATAGTTGCTTCAGTTGCAGGATTTGAAACCTCTAAGCTAACACGGATATTGCTGCTAGCAGGGTTTGGATACAGGTTCAGGAAGCGGCTGTAATCAGCATCTTTCAAACCTACAGGCTGACGCTTGGTAAGGTTGATATTGAAGGCGCTATTGGCTTCACGACCGAAACGTGCATTCAGGGCTCCAACTGTCCATTTCAAATTAGCAGTTTGGTCAACACCAAGACCCAATTGAGTTAATAAATCCCAAACCTGAGTTTGTGTAAACACTACCGAATCTTGGTCACCAACCGGAACTTCAAGAAGTGGATCTTCAAAGTTACCAGAAGCTAAATCAAGCACCCAAACATTTTCAACGCCTTCTGCTGTACTCGCTTTTTCCCACTTAGCAACCACGAAATCTGTTGAGTTTTGGAAAATATCAACTGAAGTACCGGTAGCAGGTGAAAGCAAGTTAAAGGCATTCAAGGTGTAGTCACCGGTAAGATCAAACTGAACTGCAATACGCGGAGCGATATAATTCGCGATAGTATCCAGGTAAGTGTTACCGCGACCAGCAGACATGAAAGGATTGGTAAGCATTGAAAGTGAATCAGCTTCACGACCATTGGCAGGGATCATTCCAAAAAGAGGAGCCATGTTTGGAGAACCGGCATAAGGTACAGCAGGAGTTGCTTGCATGATTGGACGACTCCACCATTCCCAAGGTGAACCTTCAAATGGGAATGAAGTTTCGAAACCAAACACGTTGTTCTCATCCGGATTCACTTCATCAGCGCGTGATGAAATCGGATCAAGGTAGTAGTATTTATTCAATTTATTATTGATACCAAGAGCATTGGCTTTACGAACCACGTCGTAAGCACCTGAAGCATTAGGGATAACGGTTACACCTGTTGTAGGCACAATAACATTACCGGTTTTGTAAGGAGCAAAAGGATCGCGGGTTGTGTGCATACTAACTACCGGAAGGCTGGTAGCTTTCATCCAGGCGGTATCGCCCATAGCACCACCGTAGTTGAAGGTCATGTGAGCATTTGAAGCAACTGAAGCATCAGCAGGATCGTTAAATGGAGCAGCTCCGCCAACACCTGTCCAATCACCCAATGTATCAACGCTCACCATTGGTGAAGCATCGCCACGTAAAAACTTCAGGTTAGTTTCGATATCCTCACGTGTGCTAACTGAACCGAAGGCAAGTGAAATGTATCCACCTGTTCCTTGGCCACCAAGAACGATTTTAGAAGTATCTATACCGTAGGTTGAAGCATTGCTTCGGAAGAAACGGATACAGTTACGTGCATCCTGAAGACCGCGGTAAGTAGCCTTGATTAATTGCTCAGTGGCTTGCTCCTGAACAGTTGTTTGTGGATTCCAACCCAAACGATAGTTCATGGCAACAACTACATAACCCATTTTAGCGAAACGGTTAGCCAAACCAACAATAGCACTATCGTTTTTATTTCCGGTAGTTTGCTTGTTAACAACAGCTGGAAGATAGCTTCCGGTGTGGGCTAAAATAATCAAAGGACGTTTAGTTTCGGTATCTCCAACCGGAGTGTAAACATCACATTTCAAACCTTCTTTAAAAATTGGAGGAAGACCTGGAACGTTACCGTACAGGATATTGATTGCATAATTGGAGTCGTAAACGATGTTGCTTGTTTTTGAAACATCGCTGAAAACTTCATCCATGTAGCGGGTTTGAGCATTCAGATTACCAGCGGTAATCAACGCTGCTCCCAACGCAAATGTTGAAAGTAGTTTTTTGTTCATAATTAATCGGTTAAATAGAAGTACAATAAAGGTATAAAAAAAGTAAAAGTCAAAAGGTTTTATTTCAATCTAAACCACTAAAAATCAACTATCTGGCAAAATCAAAGAGAATGGAAACATAGGCAAGCCTTCCAACACGTGGTCCGCCATAAACCTGAATGACCCGATTGTCGAGCAAATTGCTGGCCCCTAGCTTTACGGTTAACTTATCTTCAATAAAGGTCTTGTTCACTTGGGCATCAAGCATTCCGTAGGAAGGAACAAAGCCGGTAAATTGCGGAGAGCCTTCAAAATTAAACCCTTCCTGCCACTTCCAGTTGATGCTGTAACCTAGTCCATTCAGCTCTGATTTTCCCAATCGGATATCAATATCTCTTCCATTGACACCCAAATTGTATTTGTATTCAGGAGTATTGAAAGCCGGAATCAATTCATCGGTTGAGCCTCTTCTATCGAGCTTATTCCAACTGAAATTACCTGCAAAGCCGAGGTATTTTTGCCAGAAATAATTGAGACCAATGGAGAACCCTTGCGTGGTAACCATGTCTTTAGCATTGGCAGAAACGCGATACACTTTAACAGAGTTCACAAGCGGAGAAGAGGCAGGCCAGTCCACATCAGCACCAATTTTATAGCCGATAAAATCAAAATACCAGCTGAAGTAATAGCTAAGGTCAACAAAGATTTTATCTGAGATATTTCCACGGTAACCAAACTCAAGGGTTCTTACACGTTCGGGCTTAATCGCCTCAACATTGAAATATTTCAGTTTATCCCTTCCAAAGTTAAAGGCATCAATCATAGAACCAACAGTAACCAGGCTATCAAAGCCTTTCAGGTTCCCAAGCAAGGTAGCACGACCTACATTCAGATTGATGTATTGGTCTGTTAAGGTTGGATTACGAATGGCGGCACTAGCAGAAACCCGGATAACATGACTCTTGTGGGTATAAACAGCGGTGGCAGCCGGTGAAAAGAGCAGGTTGAAGTTTTGGTTTTTATCGGCACGGGCCGTAACACTTACTTTAAGTTGATCATCAAAAAACTTGTTTTCAAGTCCCATATAAGCGCCACCTTCTTTGTTACTGATTCGTTGATCTGCAATGGTATCTAAGAAAATGGTACCTCTTGAATTGGGGGCATACAATCGGAAACTAGCACCGGTGCGCACCTGAACTGTACCCAATAAAAACTGGTATTCGCCCATGGCATGGTAAAGTGCCGAACGGTCAAAAAATCGTGAACCACCTTCGCGGTTGGTAAGTCCAATAATGCTATTGAAAGCTGAATCAAACCGGTTTGTGCCCGGGATAAAGCGTGCAATACCGCCACGCTGGCCACTGTAGGAGGTATCAGTAATCATCCCATTTAACCAATGGTAATAGGAAAGCGAATCATAAAACTTCTCATACAAATAGGTATTCGCATAATCTTCATACCTCACTCCTGGAGGTTGCGAGCCAATTACCGGACGAATCGATTGAATCCTATTGAATATAAACCGGTTCCAGTTCTCTGCATAATCAATGGCCCAATTGTTATCGGTTTTGGCATAATTCTGCAACAAAAGTGCTGTTGAGTAAGCATCATAACTTTTACCAGCATCCTCATTGGTGGCATATACCCGAACAAAGAATTTATTTTCCTGTCTGAATTCAATTCTATTCTGGAAGAAGAAAATATCTTTCAAGCTGAAGCGGTTATCGCCTTGGTAAACGGTTGTTCCATTACCAAGATTGGATGAGAAAATGAGCTCTTTATTCTTCTTCACTTTCACATGAACGGCTGCATTAATCTTCAGGTTACGTGAATTATAATCCACCAAATCGGTTTCGTTGTACCCTTTTCTTAAGGCATATCCATATCCCAGGTACGACAAACCGGTTTGCCTGAAACGGGAAGTGGAATACTCATCGCCATAGCGATTCACCGCATCATATCCACCCGGATTCCTGGGATTTACCGGCGATTGAATCGTGACATCTACATTATCGGCTTCCCAATCGCGAGCACTCATGGTGAAGAGATTCAATTTGTAAGCAACCTTTTCTTCGCCTTTTTTATTCTTGAAAACCTCAGCATAACGAATGGCAGTTTCAACCAATTTACGCTCTCCAAATCGCATTTGAACGCTTAATCCGGGAAATTGAAAAGGGCTTTTGCTTTGCATGTTAATTACCCCATTGAAGGCATTGGGACCGTAGTAAGCGCCACTTGCACCAACAATGAGGTCAACTTTCTGCACATCCAATTCCGAAGCACCCAAAAAATTACCAAGTGAAAAATTCAAACCAGGACTTTGGTTATCTACCCCGTCAATCAATTGGAGGGACCTTACAGGAGAAGTGCTATTGAAACCACGTGTATTAATAATCTTAAATCCAATACTTGCACTGGTCATATCAACTCCCTTCAAGTGGGCCAAGCCTTCGTAAAAATTTGCAGCCGGAGTTTCTTTAATCGCAATGGCATCCATGGTTTCCACCGTAAGCGGAGCTTGTTTTTGCTTTTCGGTAATGCGAGAGTCGGTAATTTTTACCTCTCCCAATTCCCGCGTATTTTCTTTTAGGCGAATCTGTAAAGGTTTATCAGCTGAGTTAACAACCAAATCCTGAGGCAAATAGCCAATATAGGAAATGGTGATAGTAACTGGAAGCTTAGCACCAGGCAATTTCAACAAAAAAGAACCTTCGTAATCGGTGCTTGCACCTATTTTAGTTCCTTTTTGAGAAACCGTTGCACCTATTAGTGCCTCGCCGGTTTTCTGGTCTTTAACTGTACCTTTTAGTGTTAAGGTTTGAGCCCTTAAAGCTAAGGCAGAAAACATTGCGAATAAAAACAGGAAGGTGTAAAGTTGTTTCAAAATTGAAAATTTGGTCCAATAAACACCATTTGAACCAAAATGCAAAGCATTTTGCAAAATGTGCAAACGCAAGTTGACACATCAAAAAAGAATCGGATTGAAATGCCGAAAAATCAAAAACCAAAAAGCTTTTTTGCGTTCGAAGTTGTTATTTCAGCTACGGTGTGTAAACCTACAGATTTAAGCTCTGCCAATTTCCGGGCAACATCCAACAAATAATAACTTTCGTTTCGCTTTCCTCGGTGTGGAACCGGTGCCAGGTATGGAGCATCGGTTTCGAGAACTATATGTTCTAAGCCAATATCAGCAATCGCTTCCGGTAGGCCACCATTTTTGTAGGTAAGCACTCCACCAAGTCCAAGCAGAAATCCGGCATCAACTACTTGCTTTGCCTGAAAAGCATCTCCACTGAAGCAATGAAAAATTCCTCTAAGTTTGGGATGTTTCATTTCCTGAATGATAGAAATTACATCCTCATTGCTGTTTCTGGAGTGGATTACAATGGGTAAATCAAGCTGAATAGCCCACTGAATCTGCTTCTTAAACGCTGCTATTTGTTCGTTTTTGAACTCAGTACTCCAATAATAGTCCAATCCAATCTCCCCTACTGCCCAGAACTTGCGCTTTTTGAACCATTTTTGAATTTGGAACAAATGCGATTCAACCTGAGCATCTACCGAACAGGGATGCAAGCCCATCATGGGAAAGCAATTGTTTGGAAAATCCCAAACCAAATCAAGCATGGGCTGGATTGATTCAACATCTACATTGGGAAGAAAAAGATACTCTACCCCATTTTTAATGGCGCGTTCAACACTCTCTTTGCGGTCGTTTTTGAATTGCTCTGAATAGAGATGGGTATGCGTATCTACAAATAACATCCTGCAAAAGTAAGGAATTGCCTAGGAGTACGTCCGGTTTTTCCAATTCATTTTTGTAGGCCAGAGGTAAAATCCAAGCATAAATAATATGCTAAGCTGTTGATACAGTTCAAAAATGGGCCACAAATACCAAGGTGGAGAAACCTTAACCACCTTACACATGCGAAGCATAAATAAGGATTGAACACCAAACTTCATCAGCCAAACCACCAATGCTATTTTCAGGTGGACAAATAGCAGAACAAGCAATGCCGGAAAAAACAGTCCCTGAAGGCCGAAGATGAGCTTCCAAATTAGCGGCAACTCCTGAGCTCCAATCAACCAGCGTTTGCGTTGGTGCAGGAAACCTCTCAAGGATTTTTGTGCTGAAGAGCGATTAAGTCCATGAAAACCGGCATGGGTCTGTCCATCAAATCCAGCTTTATTGATGAATCGAAACAATTGAAAATCTTCGGTAACCGAAAAAGGAATATTGGCGTAACCACCCGATTTTTCGTAAGCCTCGCGGGTAAAGGCCATGTTGTTTCCAACGGCGGTGCTTTTTAGACCTAATTGCTCAAATGCGATTATATTTCCAAAACCCACCAGCCATTCCAGGTGTTGCATACGCTCAAAAAAAGGACCTCCATCTACCAAGGTAGCTTGACTTAATATACCAATCTGTGGCTTATCAAACAAAGGCCACATAGATTTTACCCAGGTAGGTTTAACCTCAATATCGGCATCAGTAACCAATAAAAAGGAATGCTTAGCAGCTTTAACCAGATGAGCTAACACATTGGCTTTAGCCTTTGCATTGCCGTGTTGCTCGTTGATATACAAATACTTAAACCGACCATCGCCTGCAATTTCTTTTTG
The DNA here is from genome assembly GCA_023151275.1 of Bacteroidia bacterium. Taxonomy (GTDB): domain Bacteria; phylum Bacteroidota; class Bacteroidia; order UKL13-3; family UKL13-3; genus CAISCU01. Next base: position 47,248 of record JAKLJI010000014.1, read on the forward strand.
AATAATTGAAGCAGTTTCATCCTCCGATTGATCATCACCCATTAAGATTTCAAGCTTTCCTTCCGGATAATCAAGCTGCTTTAGGCTTTGAATGCAGTAAGCAATTTGATGAGCTTCATTGCGTGCGGGAACCAAAACACTTACGGCAGGCCACTCCCGACCTGGCTTGGCATGGAGTTCAAGGGGAACATATCCCATTAAACCCGCAAGCAGCAACAACTGAACAAGCAGGTAAAGCGCAAGTAGAGAAATCAGAACTAAATCAAGCAAAACTAAGGCCGACATAAGGATTTAAATTGAAAACCTCTTGAGGCAAAATGCGCTAAAATTGGAGGAAGTATTGCTTTCAAATTGCTGTACGCCTTAACACTATCATGAAACACAAGAATAGAACCCGGCCCGGCACTTTTCATAGCCTCTATACTTTCCTCCCTATTCAAATCGGGCGCGTAATCTCGCGAAAGGTGGCTCCACATGATGATTTCATAATCCTTCTTGAGCCCCTTTATTTGAGAAGGAGTTATTCTTCCATAGGGAGGCCTGAATAAACGGCCGGGAACAAACTCAGCAGCTTTTTGAATGTTTGAAAAGTACTGTTCGTTGCTGGTACTCCAACCTTTCAAGTGGTTGTAGGTGTGATTACCGAGCGCATGCCCGTTTTGAAGAATTTGCTGAATCATATCGGGGAACCTGAAGGCATTCTCGCCCACACAAAAAAAAGTAGCATGGGCATCAAATCGTTTTAACTCCTCAAGAACCCAAGCCGTTATCTCCGGGTGCGGACCATCATCAAAGGTTAAAAACAGAACTTTATCCTTTGTATCAACCTTCCATGTACATGAAGGAGCTAATCTTTGAAGAAAAAGGGGGAATGTGTATTTAAACATTATTTTTGCCAGCTGACCAAATTTTTACAAGCATGCTGCGTCAAATATCAAAAAAAACAGGTGTATTCCACATTTTGATGCTGGGAGCATTGGTTAATACCATGGCCCAATCAGGCAAAACCTATAGTTTACAGGAATGCATTGAACAGGCTTTGGCCACAAATATTACAGTGCAGCAGCAAAATTTGATGAAGCAATCTACTCAGGCAGATTACTTACAAAGTAGAATGGCCGCACTTCCTAATTTAAATGCGAGCCTTAGCAACAGTTGGCAAACAGGTTTTGCAATTAATCCAGAAAGTAACGCTGCCCAAAACAACCAATCATTTCGAACCAATTCGGTTGGAGCAAATTCAAGCATTGTATTGTTTAATGGGTTTCAAACCAGCAACACTATTCGTCTTCAACAATCCAACCTTAAGGCGACAGGCCAAGATTTGGAAACAACAAAAAACAATATCATGCTAAATATTAGCAATGCTTATTTGAATGTGTTGCTGAATATTGAGCTAAAGAATGCAGCAATGGCTAGGGTTGAAGCAAGCAAAGCCCAGGTGGAACGGCAGAAAAAAATGTACGAATTGGGAAGTGTAAATAAAAGTCGCTACCTGCAACTAAAAGCTCAACTCGCTGCAGAGGAATTAAATCTAACCAATGCACAAAACAGCGTAACCCAAGCCTATTTGGAATTGTGGCTGTTGATGAATATTCAACCTAACGCTGAAAATGCAATTGCTCCCATGAAAGACTTGACGGCATTAACCGATAAAATGGGAGCCGAAGCCCTAAAACCGGAGCAGATTTTTGAAGAATTCACGCAAAAAAGTCCTGAAATAAAAGCTGCCTCTTACCGCATACGTAGTTCTGAACTCCAGCGATTCGTTGCAATGGGAGGTCGCTCACCACGTCTTTCATTGAGTGCTGGACTAAACTCTTTCTACACCACGCAAAGTTTACAACCCATAGGAAGCCCTGTGTTAACCAATAGAACCTTGGGCTATTGGGACAACAATGGAACCTTAATCCCTGTTTTCACAGCATTTCCAAGCTATTCCGGTTACGAAACAACCCCATTTAAAACACAGTTTGATAGAAACTTGGGTACAAACCTCTCCTTGAATTTGAGTGTACCTGTTTTCAATGGATGGAGTGTTAACACCAATATCCAAAAGGCAAGGATAAACCACGAAAATGCGAAACTGAACGACAAACAAACCCGTCAAACTGTATTTCGGAATATTAGTCAGGCGCATACAAGTATGCTTGCAGCGCGGAAACGTTTTGAATCGAACGAGGCAAATTATGCGGCTAACAAAGAAGCATTTGAACTAGCTGAGAAGCAATTTGAACTTGGCGCCTTAAACATGGCCGATTATTTAAACACAAAAAATAGTTTTATTCGTGCCGAAGCTGAATTTACCCAAGCACGTTATGAATTGATTTTCAGAAGAAAGGTTCTGGATTTTTACATTGGAAATCCTCTATACTAAACACCCATGGCAAAGAAAAATAACCGTATTTATTGGATTTTGGGCGGCTCGGTTGGTGTGCTGCTGTTGTTTGCAATCATTGGAAAGAAAGCCGGATGGATTGGAAAGAACGAAGGCACAAAAGTAACCGCAGAGGAAGCCATTGAACGGACACTGATGGAAACTGTATCAGCCAACGGTAGAGTTCAACCTGAGAAAGAAGTAAAGATAAGTTCCGACGTTTCAGGAGAAATCATGGAACTGTATGTTAAAGAAGGGGATTCTGTGGTTGTTGGCAAATTGCTCGCAAGAATTGACCCTGAATTGTACCAGTCTGCACTTGACCGTTCGGAAGCCTCGTTGAACAATACACGCGCATCGCTGGCAAGCACCCGTGCACGTTTGGTTCAGGCCCAGGCACGATTCAATGAATTGAGCAAAGCCTATGAACGCAATCAAAATTTATACAAACAGAAACTTATTTCAGATGCAGAAATTGAAACCGCCAAAAGCACTTATGAGAATGCAAAAGCAGAAGTAGAAGCGGCTAAACAAAGCATCCTTGCCGGTGAATTCAGTGTAAAAAGCTTTGAAGCCGGAGTGAAAGAAGCCCGAAAAAACCTCAGCAGAACAAATATTTATGCTCCGGTAAGTGGTATTGTTTCTAAGTTGAGTGTTGAACAAGGTGAACGCGTGGTTGGAACTTCTCAAATGGCCGGTACAGAAATGATGCGCATTGCCAATCTAAACGACATGGAAGTTAGTGTAGATGTGAATGAAAACGACATTGTGAAGGTTGGACTTGGAGATACCAGTTCCATTGAAGTAGATGCCTATCCTAACCGAAAATTCAAAGGTGTGGTAACTGAAATAGCCAATAGTGCAAGCACCAATGCGGCTACAACTTCAGACCAGGTGACCAACTTCGTGGTTAAAATCAGAATCTTGAGAAGCTCATACGCAGATTTAAGCAAAAAATTCGGGCGTAGAAAATCAGTATTTAGACCCGGAATGAGTGCAAGCGTTGAAGTTCAAACAGAGCGGGTTGACAATGCGTTGAGCATTCCAATTGAAGCAGTAAGCATACGTGATATCTCAGCTCTTGACACAACAGAAAACAAAGACTCAGAAAAACCTTCCCTTTCATTGGAAAAGAAAAATGAAGATGTTGAGGTGGTTTTTGTAATCGACAACAACAAGGCTTCGATTCGGAAAGTAAAGACTGGTGTTCAAGACGATAAGCATATTCAAATTCTTGCAGGATTAACCAAAGGGGACCAGGTAATTTCAGGACCTTATAGTTTGATATCAAAGACCATGAAGCATGGCGATAAGGTGACCAAGGTGAAGAAAGAAGAACTCTACGAGAAAAAAGAATAATTAAAAGGTTGGACTTCGGTTCAACCTTTTTTGTATGAAGGGAATGGATAAAAACCTATTTTCCTTAAGTGAAGGTCATTCGCTATACTTGCAGCTGAGCAGATTTGCATAGCAATCAATAATTTACTGAATGGCATTACTTTCTATTATCATTCCGGCCTACAACGAAGCCAAAACCATCCACAAAATCCTGGAAAAAGTAGATGCCGTTAAGCTAATCAATCAACTAGAGAAAGAAATAATCATCGTAAACGATTGCTCATCGGACAATACGGTAGAGGTGGTGCGTCAGCTTATGAATTCGTACCCCGAAATACGCTTATTGGAACATCCAATAAACCAAGGTAAGGGTGCGGCAATTCACACGGGAATAAAGGAGGCAAAAGGTGATTATATTATCATTCAGGATGCCGACTTGGAATACGACCCTACTGAATACAATATTCTACTTAAACCCATTTTAGATGGATTTGCAGATGTTGTTTATGGGTCGCGGTTTATGGGAGGAAAACCTCACCGCATTCTTTTCTTCTGGCATTCCATTGGAAATGGGGTATTGACCTTTTTGTCGAATATGTTCACCAACCTCAACCTTACCGATATGGAAACCTGCTACAAGTTATTCAGGTCGTCTTACTTGAAAGGTTTAACATTAAGCGAAAAACGCTTTGGATTTGAGCCGGAGGTGACCGCAAAAATCAGCCGAATTCCAAATATACGGATTTATGAAGTAGGAATTTCGTACTACGGAAGGACCTATGCAGAAGGAAAAAAAATCAATTGGAAAGATGGATTTCGAGCCATATTCTGTATTTTAAAATATGGCATGTTAAAGATGAATTAACATGAATGAAAACAAAGCGTTTCAGTGGATTTTTGCATCAGGACTTGCCCTTTTCATTTCGCTTAGTTTCTTTACCAATGGCATAGGCCGAGAGGCAGACAGCATTACTCATTTTCTCATTTCATACTATGCTCCAAAACATCCATACCTATTCTTCGACCACTGGGGCAAACCATTCTTCACGCTGCTAGCAAGTCCCTTTGCTGCACTTGGGTTCTCTTGGATTAAGGTCTTCAACACACTTCAAACCTTTCTTTCCATTTGGTTAATCTGGAAAATTGGGCTACAGTACCGGCTTAAACGGCTATGGATGCTGCCCATTTTTATTTTGGTCTGTCCCATTACCTGGCAAGTTAATTTTTCGGGCTTAACAGAGCCCCTTTTTGCCTCTGTGCTCACATTTTCAGTTTATCTAATATTAAAAAACAAGGCCTCTGCCGGAGCAATTTTGGTATCCTTTTTACCTTTTGTTCGTTCGGAAGGCTTACTTATTTTGGTGGTCTTTGGGCTATATTTTCTTATTCGCAAAGACTGGAAGAATTTGGTATTGCTTGCAAGCGGACATCTAATAATGAGTTTATTAGGTTGGCCAATTCAAGGAGAATTCTTGTGGGTTTTCACTAAAATACCTTATGCTCATCTAAACCCGATTTATGGGAAAGGAACATGGGACCATTTTCTAATCCAGTTCCATTTTATGCATGGCCCTTTCCCTTATGCGCTTATTATTCTAAGCATCTTCTTTTTGATTTGGTACTACAGAAACAAGGTCATTCGGGAACTGTTCATGAATCCTTACTTCTATTTGGTTTATGGAACCAGCCTCGCCTTTTTTGCTGCCCATACCCTATTTTGGGCCCTGGGTATCTTTGGTTCGATGGGATTAACGCGGGTTTTCTTCGGAATTTTACCCCTGTTAAGTTTGATGATGTTAGACGGATGGAATGAGCTTCTGGATTGGATTCAATTCAGAAAATCAGCATTGAAAAACTGGGTGGGAGGAACCTTGTTTGGGATAATGCTTGTATTCCCTTTCCTTGATAATCCTGCATCTTTTAAACTGAAACGCGATTTATTCTTAAGCAATTCTGCACAGGGAATAAAGGATGAACTGGTGCCCTGGATGGAAGCCAAACGAAATGAAGCACACCTTTTGGCCTCAGACGTTTCAGTTTGCTATTTCTTGAATCAGGATCCATTTGATAGCAGCAGCTTTTCAAGCCCAAAGCTGCTTATGAAATTCATTCAGGAAAAGAAACAAGGAATACTCGTTTGGGACAATTGGTTTACTGAAGTAGAAGATGACTTAGCTCCTTCCCGAATTGATTCTTTAGTTAAAGCAGGACATCTAAAAGAAGAAAAAAATTGGGTCTGGAAAAATGAAAATGTCAGTGCCAATTATCGGATTTACCGGATTCAATAATCCTGAAACCCATTAATCCGCTAATTCATCTTCGTCATCATCAGCAGGTTGATCATCATTGGTTTCCGGATTTGAAATGCGCATTAATTCAAGCTCCATTAAGGAATCGTTTCTCAGGGAATCGTTTTTAACAATTTGCATTAATGCAGGGCCTGTTATCGAAATCCTATGAGTTAAACCTATTGTATCCTGTTCTGTAATAAGCTGCCTAAAGATCATTTTATTAGCCAGATACCTATAGGTTTTCTCCAGATAATCTTTTGGAGAACCATCCTTATTAAAGCGCCACATAAAACCTTTCGGTCTTGGAATGATGGTAGCTAAATACAAACACTCACTCAATGTTAAATCAGCAGGTTTCTTTCTGAAATAATACTTCGACGCCTCTCCTATTCCATATACGTTTGGCCCCCATTCAATAATATTCAGATAAACCTCAAACATCCTATTTTTAGGAACGAGGTGGTTATTTTCGAGAATATAAACCAATAGAATTTCCTCCAGCTTTCTGGCCATGGTTTTTTCACGCGTCAGGAATACATTCTTAATCAGCTGCATGCTGATGGTACTCGCACCCCGTTTAAACTTCATGGTTCTGAGATTCTTAGCAATTGATTGCCTGAATGCTTCTGTCACAAAACCCCTATGATACATAAAGGAAGGGTCTTCTGTGGTTAGCACGCAGTTTCTTAAGTATGGAGAAATCTGATCAAGAGGCGTGAAGTTGGGGTTTGATGGCCCTACAACAATAGGTCTGGTTTTGCGTCCATTTTCATAGGGATAATGAACAAATTCCTCATTCAATTTATTCAAATTGGCTTCCCCAAAACGGGTAATCCTAAACTGGTCTCTTTCAAGCGTACTTTCAAAAACCATATCGTTGGGTTTTGTCTTGTTGTACACAAAATCAACCCTATAACTAAATGAACCTTCGGCCTCCATGCCTCGGATATGGGTAAACAATCCATCAGGCAAAGCCTCAATAAATTGTTTAGCTGTGGCTTTCTCTGTTCTAACGCTGAATGAAAAGACGGTATCCGGCGAGGCAACTTCGTATTTTACAAAAGGATGAACCACAAAATTATTGAGGTTGATTACCGATGAACTATCCAACGACCAGTAATTGCTGCCAATCAACCAAGAATAATCAAACTCTGCATTTCTAACAATTACATCTTGCCTGGCAATCTTAGAATGATTGATTTTAAACTCCTTTACAGATGCAGCCCCTTTGATGGTCAATTCATCTCCATCCAATTCAATTTGGTTCAATTTCAAATGAACATTTTCAAAACCCATTTGAAGATTAAAACGCTGGTCCAGGTAGGGAATTTTCACCCCAGAAGAATCTGTTCCCGAAAACAAAATATCCGCGGTTTTTTCAGCAGGGTTTGCCGTTCCGTTTAATACCCAATTTTGTTTGGAGACAGCCGTTTCAACTATCATAGCCGCATGGAGTTTTTCATCTACCAGCGTCATACTTTTCAAGGTAAAGTTCAATTCTTGACCTTCATCGTTTGCTCGAATAGCAAAATTATCAAACTTCAAGTCCTGTGGTACAAGGTTTAAAACCTTTGAAATAATTCTATAGATTTTTTTGGAATAATTGCTCTCACTTTTGGGCTTTTCTTCACCCATATCTTCCCTAGTTGAATCCTTACCCAAGAACGCATCAAAATTGCGGATTCCGTCTTTTTTTATGAGTTGAGCATACCCATCACTCATGTGCACACTTTTCACATGAACTTCACCCAAAAGTGCATACCAAAATTTTATTTCAAGAGAAAAATCCTGCAAAGCAAACAGGGTGTCGGCCTGAACCGGTTTTAAGGAAACGTGCGACAGATGCAGCCCACTGATTCCAACAAAGGAAGCTGAGCCAACATGAAGTTGCGTATTGTATTTCTCAGAAAATTTGGCCTGAATTTTCTCAATTCCTTTATTCAGAAAATAATTCCGAAAAGAGAAAAAAACCGCTATTAAAATAAACAAAATGACACCGGCAAGTTTGATTACCAGTGTCACTCTTTTTTTTGCTTTTGGGCTGATAGGAAGGATTTTCAAGATGTTTTAATTGAGATTAAACATGCATGAGTTCAGCCTCTTTGGCGGCAGTAAGTTCATCAATACGTTTAATGTAACCATCTGTGGTTTTTTGAACTTGCTGTTCCGCAGTTTTGGCATCATCTTCAGGCAATCCTTCTTTTTGCAATTTCTTTATACTTTCATTGATATCTTTTCGGATATTCCGAACAGCGACTTTTGCATTCTCAGATTCTGCTTTCACCTTTTTCACAATTTCTTTTCTGCGTTCCTCTGTTAATGGTGGCAGGATTACACGAATCATTGTGCCATCGTTGCTTGGCGCAAAACCAAGATTTGAAATGATGATTCCTTTTTCAATGGCTTGAAGCATATTTTTCTCCCAAGGCGTAATTGTGATGGTTCGAGCATCGGGAGTATTAACACTTCCTACCTGATTTAAAGGTACCAACTGGCCGTAGTAATCAACCTTTACAGCATCAAGCATGGAAGGATGAGCTTTACCTGCACGAATTTTTGTAAATTCACTTGCTGCATGGTCAATGGCTTTGTCCATAAGTTCTTTCAGACTGTCGAAAACGGGTTTTAATCTGGGATCGCTCATACGTGTAAATTTGATTTGCAAAATAACCACAGTGGGCCGATTCTTCCTAGTTTTCGGAAATACTTTTTCAACCTTGGCTCATTAATAATTTATTGAACTCTTCCTAAACCAAGCAAACAAAAAGATAACCAATTGTATATCAATAACAAGACCAGCACAACCTGTCCAAGCTTCAAAATCTCGAACAAAGCAGTATAGCCCTCAAAACTTTCCTATCTTCGCGGCACTTTATGGATAGAAAAGTTCGCGTTCGTTTTGCGCCTAGTCCAACAGGCCCTTTACACATAGGTGGTGTTAGAACAGCACTTTACAATTACCTTTTCGCCAAGAAACACGGTGGTGATTTCTTGCTTCGGATTGAGGATACCGACCAAACCCGCTTTGTGCCCGGAGCCGAAGAGTATATCATTGAATCGCTAAAATGGCTGGGAATTGAGCCAGTTGAAGGGGTTGGCTATGGCGATGGCCCTCATGCACCGTACCGGCAAAGTGAACGTAAATTAATTTACAAGCAATATGCCATGCAGCTCGTTGATGCAGGCCACGCTTATTATGCCTTTGATACAGCAGAAGAATTGGAAGGAATGCGTGAAAGGTTAAAGGCCTCTAATGTAGATGCAAAATACGATGCCATTACTCGTGGCACCATGAAAAATAGCCTTACCTTACCTGAGGATGAAGTAAAACGTCGCCTTGAAAACGGCGACCAATATGTTATCCGAATCAAACTCCCCAGAAAAGAAGAGGTTAAGTTTTTTGATGAAATCAGAGGATGGGTGAGTTTCAATACCTCGCAAATGGACGACAAGGTGTTGTTTAAAAGCGATGGAATGCCAACCTATCACCTTGCCAATGTTGTGGACGATTATTTGATGGAAATCACCCATGTTATTCGAGGTGAAGAATGGTTGCCATCAGCGCCTCTGCATGTTTTGTTGTACAGGTATTTGGGATGGGAAGATAATAGGCCATCGTTCTCACACCTGCCCTTGTTATTAAAACCTGAAGGAAATGGAAAATTAAGCAAACGGGATGGCGATAGACTCGGTTTTCCGGTGTTTCCACTTCAATGGAAAGACCCATTTTCTGGAGAAATTTCAAGTGGCTACCGCGAAAGCGGCTATTTGCCGGAAGCCGTAATCAACTTACTCGCGTTCTTAGGATGGAACCCCGGCACTCAACAAGAGCTTTTCACAAAAGAAGAATTGGCTGAAGCCTTTTCTCTTGACCGTGTAAGTAAGAGTGGAGCAAAATTCGACTTGAACAAAGCCAAATGGTTTAATCAGCAATATGTAAGAATGCTCGACGATCAAACCTTGGCGAATATTCTTGAAAACCAAGTAAAGGAAAAAACCTCAGGCGTTGATTTCTCAAAAGAATTCATTTTTAAAGCTGCTCAATTGGTGAAAGAAAAAGTGAGCTTTACCAAGGAACTTTGGGAATACTCCTTCTTTATCTTTCAAATTCCAGAAAGTTTGGATGAACAAGTGGTTTCTAAAAAATGGAAACCAGAACTAAAGCCTGTATTGGCCGAAATAAAATCGGCATTTGATGCAATGAATAAATTTACCGCAGAAGACGCGGAACGTGTTTACCTTGAGGTACTTGAAAAAAATGGAATTCAATCTAAGCAGTTTTTGCAAATGTTCAGGGTTTGCCTTACCGGACAAGCAGGAGGACCACCATTATTTGAATTGGCTGCCTTGGTTGGAAAAGAAAGTTGTTCAGCACGCCTAAACCATGCACTAACTATTTTACCTTAAACCATGAAAAACTTGATAACTAAAGTTCGCACTCTTTTTGGAGTTTTGGCTCTCTTGCTCATTCTTGGCTCTTGTGAAATGGTTCGCTTTGACCAAGCACCGGGAGAACGCAGGGAAGAAATGCCTCAACAATACCTTGGCACCTGGATCTTATGCCTTCCCAATGGCATGTATGGCAAAATCGATACCCTGAAAATTGGCTTTGATCGCCATTCCATACTTATCTTTAATAAGCAGGAAATGAAAGATTTGGCCTATGGTAGAGATTATATGCTGTATGAATGGAACGGGAAATTGGTAATTGCACTACCCGACCCACAAATCAAAAAATTGCGTAATCTATTTATCGTTGAAAACTACAGAAAGTCGTTGCGCTTGTACGCTATTACAGAAAACATTACCGGCCCAATTGAAGGAAGCTATCATAGCTATTTTCCGAAACGTACTATAGATGCCACATACGAGCCTTTTGAATTGCCAAATGCTGGCGGACAAACCTTTGAAATGGATGTAATTGGCAGTGAAAATCGTATTCAAACAGGTTTTTACACCATGAATCAGGAGAATTTTGAACGTATGTTCCGTGAACATTTTGAGAATAAGAATTTCTTCCTTCTGAATCCTTTTCACCCGCATAGCGTTGTTGCCCAGCCAGCTCCAGTTGCACCAAAACCAAAAGCTACAAAACCAATTAAACCGAAAAGAAAATGAGCAGACCTATCCGAGTTTTGGTTGCCAAAATTGGCCTGGATGGCCATGATAGAGGAGCAAAAGTAATTGCAACAGCATTGAGAGATGCTGGAATGGAAGTAATTTACACAGGCCTGAGACAAACTCCTGAGATGGTTGTGCAGGCTGCTTTGCAGGAAGATGTGGATGTAATTGGGGTAAGCATTCTTTCGGGAGCCCACCTTACCGTATTCCCTAAACTTAAGCAACTGCTTGACCAACAAGGCATGAACGATGTTTTAATTACTGGTGGAGGAATTATTCCAGAAGAAGACATTGAAAAACTTGCCGAGCTGGGGATTGGAAAATTATTTACACCCGGCTCAAATACCCAAGATATCGCGGATTACATTCGGAATTGGGTTGACCAAAATCGAAAACTCTAACCATTTAAATAAAATGGGGAATATTTCATTTTTGAATTGCCCAACTTTCAATTAAAGTTGCACCCGATTTTTAACTTTTACAAATGACAACAGCAGCTATGCCACAAAATATTCTGACCGAAATCAAAGATCAGATTTTTTACATCACTATTAACCGGGAAGACAAACTGAATGCCCTAAACATTCAAACCCTTTCCGACATTAAAAATGCAGTTCTTAGCATTTACGACAACGCAGAAGTAAGAGGCGTAATCCTAACTGGAAAAGGAACTAAAGCATTTGCAGCCGGTGCAGACATTGCCGAGTTTGCAAACTTCAATATTGAAGAAGGAACTCGCATGAGTGAAGAAGGACATGCTGTTCTTCGCGCAATCGACAATTGCCCAAAACCTGTAATTGCTGCGGTAAATGGATTTGCACTTGGAGGTGGAAATGAATTAGCCATGGCTTGTCACATCCGTGTAGCTGTTGAAAAGGCTCGCTTTGGACAACCAGAAGTTAACCTAGGAATCACTCCTGGTTATGCAGGTACACAACGCCTTGCTCAACTTATTGGCAAAGGCCGTGCACTTGAATTCCTCATGACAGCTGATATGATGGATGCGCAAACCGCATTGAATTACGGTCTTGTAAACCATGTTGTTCCTGCAGACCAATTGATTCCAAAATGCGAGGAAATCCTCAACAAGATTAAAGCAAAAGCGCCATTAGCCATTTCAAGTGTTATCCGTTGCGTTAACGCCTATTATGAAAAACGTGCTGACGGCAATGATGTAGAAATCAATGAATTCGGCAATTTCTTCGGCTCTCAAGATTTCATTGAAGGCACAAAAGCATTCCTTGAAAAAAGACCAGCCAACTTCAATGGCCAATAAGAATATATGCTCCAACAAAAAAGCCCGCATCGTTCAGATACGGGCTTTTTTATTTTGTCAATAAATTTTGTTTTTAGTTTCCTGGGGCAGGAGCCGCAGATACGATTCCAAGCTTCTTCTTAACAGATGAAATCATGTTATCACCTTCTGGCTTATAAAGGAATCCGGCGAGGCTACTATCAAATACATAGCTGTAGCCACCTTCTTTGGCAACCTGACTAATTGCATTTTTAGCTTTTTCAATAATTGGCTTCAAAAGTTCAGACTCTTTTTTACGCATATTTTCCTGAGCTGATTGCTGAAACTCTTGAATTCTGTTTTGCATATCTTGAAGTTCTTTTTGTTTTACCTCTTTGATAGCTTCAGGCATCGTTTTTTCAGCTTTTTGGTATTCCAGATACTTCTTCTGAAACTCTTCACTCATTTTTTTCAATTCATCCTCAAGTGATTTTTGAAAATTCTCCATGTCGGTATTGGCCTTTTTGTATTCAGGCATTACTTGCATAAGCTCCTGTAAATCCACATAACCGATTTTCTGTGCATTCGCTTTTCCTGCCAACACCAACGCGGCCAGCAGGATTACCATTGATCTGATCAGATTTTTCATCATTATTCTATTTCTGTGTGTTTATTTCTCCAAAATCGTGCCAATTAGCGATCGGCTCCACCTGACCCGGTTCCACCTTTGGGATTTTTATTTTTTGTTACAGTAACCCCCAATTCGGCAAGAACCTCGTCACTCTTGTCGTATCTAGCATTGCTGTATAACATTATGAACTCCCCGCTTCTGGCAAATATAAAGTCGAGGGCATTTTGTTTAGCAATTTTCTGACACGCATTAAATACTTTATCTTGAATTGGTTTGATCAACTCTTGACGTTTTCTGAACAACTCGCCTTCAAATCCAAACTTCTTATTGGTGAACTCTTTAAGTTCCTGCTCCTTAGCAAGAATTTCAGCTTCACGCTTTTTCTTCATTTCTTCGGTCAAAAGAATTTGCTCAGCCTGATAGTCCTTCCTCAACTTTTCAATCTCCTGCTTTTTGGTTTCAATTTCCTTTTGCCAGGTTTCTGCAATATCATCCAGCTTCTTTTGGGCTGATTTATACTCAGGCAGAAGGTCTAAGATGTATTCGGTATCAACATAGGCAAATTTCTGTGCCTTTGCCGCATTGCTAAGAAACAGCGCAGCTATCAAAAAAAATAGTTTTGTTGCTTTTTTCATGCTATTAAAATTGCTGGCCTAAGAGAAAGTGAAAATTTCCTCCGTTAATTCGATCAGGAAATGGATGGAATGGAGCTCTGTCTATACCCCAACCATAATCCAAACCAATCAAACCAAACATGGGTAGAAAAATACGAACGCCTGCGCCATAGGACCTGTTCACTTCAAAAGGATTAAACAGCTTGGCATCGTTCCAAGCGCCACCGGCTTCAACAAAAAGCAATGGGAATACCGTAGCTTGTGGGTTCAATGAAACAGGATACCTCAACTCCATCGTATATCGGTTGTAAATGGTAGCTCCGGCCTGGGTATAGGTTCCAGAGGCCTGATTAACCACATAGGGAGTTAAGGAGTTATCTTGGTAACCACGAAGGGCAATCAATTCCCTTCCATCCAAATTGAAACCTGTTAAACCTGAACCTCCAAGCCAGAAGCGCTCAAATGGGGTTACTCCCTTATTTACATTGTATGCCCCTATGAAGCCGAAATTAGCACGGGTCATCAGAACTAAGTTACCTGCAATTCGGTTGAACCAAGTGGCATCAAACTTCCATTTGTAAAACTCCAACCATTTTGTCCGAGTTAGTCGATCGGCTGTGGTGTAATCAACCCCATCAAAAAGAGAATATGGAGGAGTAAATTGAACCGATAGCGAAATATTAGAACCACCTCTTGGATAAATTGGCTGGTCTGTTGAGTTTCTTCCCAATATAACCCTGAAGCTTAAATTCCTAGAACCGCCTGTTGGAATGGTGGTGAAGTAAGCCCTTCCATCAACATCCGTTACGTTATTGTAATATTGAAACGAAAGCTGGTATTGAATGGTAAAAAAGTCATCCGGCCAACGCAATCTCTTTCCTAAACCGGCGCTCGCACCAGTTGTATATAATCCAGCACGATAAGCACCGGTTCTTCCATTGGATTGAATGGAATGGAAAATTGAAGTTGTTAAGGAATTAGGTTTCTTTCCGCCCAACCAAGGCTCGGTAAATGATGCTGAATACGATTGGAAAAAAGTTCCGTTGGTTTGCGCCCTTAATGATAAACGCTGTCCATCACCACTAGGAATTGGAGTCCAATACTTGGTTTTAGCCACTTTCCGAGCTGAAAAATTATTCAAGGATAAACCTAAAGTACCTACAACAAAACCTGCTCCCCATCCCCCTGATAGCTCAATTTGGTCATTGGCTCTTTCTTCCACTTTGAACTCAATATCAACAGTTCCATTCATTGGATTTGGAACTGGATTCACATTCAATGCCTCAGGATTAAAATACCCAATTTGAGATAATTCCCTCAATGAACGGGTAATATCAGACTTGCTAAAAAGCTGACCTGGCTTGGTGCGTAATTCTCTCAAAACCACATGGTCTGAGGTCTTTGAATTCCCTTTTACTGTAACCTTATTAATACGTGCCTGTTGACCTTCAGCTATGCGTATCTCCATATCAATGGAGTCATTTTCAACCAATACTTCAACCGGCTCAACCCGGAAAAACAGATAGCCATCATCCATGTAAAGGGTAGAAATATCATTTCCATCCTGGCTTCCATTCAAACGTTGGTCCAAAACAGATTGATCATACACATCCCCTCTTTTTATTCGCAAAATACGGGCCAATTCCTCAGCAGAGTATTTGCTATTCCCTACAAAGCGAATGTCTCTAAAAAAGTATTTCTCACCTTCCGAAATTTGCACTTTGATGGCATAATCTCCCTGTGCATTTCTCCAAACGGAATCTTTTACAATATGTGCGTCTCTGTAGCCAAGCGAAAGGTATTTTTCAATAATTTTTTGCTTATCGTCTGAAAAGGTTTCTTCCTGGTATTTGGACTTTACAAACAGTCTTTTCACCTTAGTATCCTTCATCAGTTTACGAAGCTTTTTATCTGGGAGTGCCTGATTTCCTTCAAATGCAATGGAACCAATTTTCACTTTACGGCCCCTATCAATAGTAATTCTGAGTTTAGAATTGATTTTTTTAACTTCATCCGGAATGGTTTCGAACTCAACTTTTACATCTGCGTATCCCTTTTCTGAAAAGTAGTTTACAATTTCCCGATGGGTAGCATTCAACATGTTTTCGGTGATAATCTGACCGGTTCTTAATGTCATGGCCTCACGCAAATCTTCGGCCTTCGACTTCTTTAAGCCTTTGATAATGAAATTGGATAATCTTGGCTTTTCTTTCACCGCAATGCGCAACCAAACCTTATCCTCTTCCATTTTTGTAATATCGATTCGGACATCTTCAAATAGCTTTTGCTTCCAAAGATTGGTAATTGCTTTTGCAATATCATCGGAAGGAATTCTTAGTTTTTGGTTGATGCTAAGACCCGATAAAACAGCAAGTACCGGCTTATCGTAGTATTCGGTTCCTGTAATCTCAATACCGGAAAGAATATACTCTTTAGGACTACTGAAGTTCAGGTCGAAATAGGTTCGGGTTGAATCCTGAGCAAAAAGGCCCGTGCAAAGAATCAGGCCGAAATAAAAAAACAGGGCTCTCAATTTGGTCATGCGTTTTCTGCGATTTGTTCACTGATCTTTCCAAAGCGGCGCTCCCGATTCTGGAATTCGTAGATTGCCTGGTAAAGATCTTCAGGGGTGAAGTCAGGCCATAGTTTTGGACTGAAGTACAATTCGCTGTATGCAATTTCCCACAGCAGGAAATTACTAATTCGCTGTTCTCCACTTGTCCTGATTAATAATTCTGGATGTGGATAGGCAGCAGTAGACAAATGTTCATCGATGGTTTTATCCGTAATGGAGTTGGGGCTAATCAATCCATTTTTTGCTTTTTCAGCAATTTTTTGAACCGCTTGGGTAATATCCCACTTTGCACTGTAGCTCAAAGCAAGGATAAGTGTTAAACCGGTATTGTTCTTGGTAGCTTCAATGGTTTTACTTAACTGAGAAACACATCTATCCGGCAAATCATTTTGATTTCCAATGCTTTGAAGCCGGATATTGTTTTTCATCAAAGTAGGAGTTTCCTTCCCAATGGTATCAATAAGTAATTCCATGAGGGCCTTAACCTCAAACTGGGGGCGGCTCCAATTTTCGGTTGAAAAAGCATAGAGTGTAAAATACTTGATTCCCAGTTCGGCTCCAGCTTCGGTAATACGCTTTACCGTTCCTACCCCATTTTGATGCCCGAATATCCTGAACTTTCCCTTACCCTTTGCCCAACGGCCATTGCCGTCCATAATTATGGCAATATGCTTAGGAAGCTTTTTGGAATCTATCTGGTCTTTGTAGTTTATCACTGTATGGAGTAGCTAATCGGGCGAATTTAATAAAATCTGGCACACTTTACCTTGCTGTTCAGGCGAAAAGTTAAAGAGAATGTGCTCGTCATGTACCAATCGCGGTAATTTGAATCTCCCCTTTTGTAACCTTTTTTGTTAATGGGCGAACCGTTCCACTCAATTGACCTGTCTGTAAGTGTTGCAGTTATAAGTCCTCCATCCGAAAATCTGCTTTCAATATCCGGATAAACCCCACTTACATCATCTAGGTAATCCGTGTAGGTTCTTCTAAAACCCAATTGCCATTCCAGAGCCAGGTTTTTATTTACCATCCATTTAAATCCCATGCCAAATGGAATGGCAACACCTATGCGGCTGTAGCTTACATCTTCGGTGCGATAATCTATCAAATCAAAGGTTTTACCGTTCAAATTGGTTTGTGGGTTGAATGAAAAAGCAGCAATTCCACTGTAGAAATATGCGGTATAAGGTTTATTCAAAACAAATGGCCCATACTTAAAAAAATTAAATTCAAGTACAGATGCAACTTCATTAATTTGAGAGTAAAAACTCAGGTTCCGACCTCTGTTAAAATCAAAATTTTTATCAGAGCCTGAAACTTTTAAAACATTCAATTCCGTTTTCCAGGCGAAACTTGGACTTAAGTTTATTCTAGCAAAAATGCCTCCGGTTGGATGTGTTTCCTTTAGAACGACTGAAGGCGACAAATCACCCCAATAATTCGAAACTCCACCCTGGATACCAAACTCATAACGGCTGTATTGAGCCTTGACTGACCCGCAATGCATCGTAATCCAATAAAAAAGAATCACGAATACTTTTATGGAATTGGGCAGCCTCATTTTGTTTTGGTTAAAACTGCGGACAACCTTGACCCTTTGTGCGAATCACGTAGGACAGTGTTATTCCCGCCATCATGTAAACATCATTTCTAAACTTCTCTTTGAAGCTTCTTGAATTTCCTTCTACATTTTGATTGCCCCCAAAAGTTTCCCATGACCTGTCGGAAAGTAATCCGGCAACATCGCCATAAGCAGCTCTAACAATTTGAGGGTCTGCGTAAAATCCACCTACATCGTCCAAATAATTGGTTCTGGTAAACCTTAAACCACCTTCGATTCCTATGAAGAAATCGTCTCCAATTTTTTGCCTAAAACCAATACCAATTGGAAAACAAACTGTGGTTAAGTCGTACTTCAGCAAATCGTTAAACGTGGTTGTGCCCTGGCCCTCTGTTCCTAAAGGTTGAAGCTCGTAGGTTTTTCCTTGGAACTCGGTTTTTGGATTGAAGTTAAATACGCCAACTCCCAAAAACACGTAAGGCAGAAAAGGTCTGGCACTATACGACATCAGGTCATTCTTGAGGATATTGTATTCAGCGTGAACAGAAAACTCATACAAATCACTGTAGAAATTCAGATTACGCTTGTTATTGCGCTTCTCATTGAAATTTTTATCGTCGCCTGAAACCCTTCCGTAGCCAACAAAACCTTTGATGGCCCAACGATTATTAATATTGTACCTTCCAAAAAGGGCACCACTAAAATGAGTTTCTTTCATTAAAAACTTCTCATTCGAGAGGTCGCCGGCATAATTGGAGGCACCCAGCATCAATCCAACCTCAACCTGTTGGGCTTGAACTGTAAGCCCAAAACATGCGAAAGCTATTGCAATTGTTTTCTTTAAGGAAATGCGCATAAAGGCAAAAATATAGAAAAAGGTGGAACTGCAAAGAAACGCCAAATCAATTGGATAATTGCAGAACTACACCCAGTTGAACGAGATGGAAACTTATTAAGTATTCTTTAATGCTTAAAATTCCGGTTATCAAAACCCCACATCAATTTTTCGCGAAGGGTTGAAAGGTAATTCTCTCCGTTTAATCGTAACAATTTAAAAGCAAAATCAGCCTTTCGAATTGCCAATTGCACCTTAGTATCAATGGATTCTGAGCGTGAATCAAGAGTTGCCAGAAATGAAGTACTTCTTCCCTCTATCTCAAAGGAAATAACGTTTTGGTCCGAAATAATCATTGGCCGAACATTCAGGTTGTGCGGGGCAATTGGGGTAATAACAAAACTTGCAGATGCCGGATAGAGAATAGGACCTCCACAACTTAAATTATAACCTGTTGAACCTGTTGGGGAAGAAATTATCAAGCCATCACTCCAATAAGAGTTTAAAAACTCCCCATTAATGAAAGTGTGGATGGTCATCATTGAGGAGGTATCCTTTTTATGAATGACAAAATCATTCAAGGCATAATTCACTCCACCAAACATGTTCCTGTCGCTCTCCAACTGCAAAACCGTTCGCGAATCAAGGTAATAATGACCCTTTTCTAAATCTTGTAACATTTGGATTGCATCTTCAGCTGCAACCCCAGCCAAAAATCCCAATCTCCCTGTATTGATGCCAATAACAGGTATTTCTTTATGAAGAATTAGTTCAAGTGCGTGCAAAATTGTCCCATCACCACCTATACTAATAATAACATCCGGGTCAAAAGCACAAAGATCCTCGTGAGTTGAGAAAGTAACCTGATTGCTCTTCAAGTTCAAGCCTTTCCGAATGCAATCCTCATAAAACTTTCTGTAAATGGAAAACGTCTTTCCTTTTCGCTGCTCTAAAAAATCAAAAAAAGCTTGAATCTCCTGAAACCTATCATCCTTGAAATATTTCCCGTATATGGCCAGTTTCATATTATTCCTGAATGTACTTCATTAACCAATTGTAGCGGTCAATCAAAGAATGATTTTCATTTTGAAGGGAGGATGAGTAAACAAGCTGATAGCCAAACCGCTCATAACTGGAAATGAGGTAGGACACATCCTCCTTATTGAGTTTAAGTGAAACAAAAACCTTTCCCGAATCATCGTGAGCTGGTTCAAGCATGAGATGCAAAATGCGAATGTTATTGCTTTCGGCAAGGTGGCTTAATTCAGCTGGCGAATAATTTACCAAGTCCATTTCCAAAACCAAAGAGGCACCGGGTTGAATGAGTGCGGTATTGACTTGCCAATTCATCCCGGTATCCGCGGATTTTATTAGGCCCATGAATCGTCCTTCTGCATCTGTTATTGCGATGACAGAAACAGAAGTTTCATAAAAGCGGGAAATCAACTCAAACAAATGCGAATAATGTGGCAACTCCCAAAGCGGATTAACCGGCAACATGGAATCACCGCAGGTTTCATTGTACCTGGATTCGGCAATCTCCTTATTCATCCAGCCAACAATAATCCCATTTTCAATAACCGGCAATAGATTCAAACCGCAATCCTCAAAAAACATGGAGGCGGTTTCATTGCTGTCTGAACGCTTTAATGGGAAAAGGTCAGGCGATATGAGTTGATAGGCAAACACTAATTTGGAAACAATTTTGCGTAAAACGAGGATGCAATATGGTTAAATTCTACAGGTCGCTCCATCATGGGAGCATGCCCGCATTGGTCGATATAATGCTTTTCTGAATTGGGAAGGAGCTGATGAAATTCTTCACAAACCTCGGGTGGTGTAATGGTATCCTGCTTTCCCCAAATTAAACAAACAGGCATTTTAAATCCGGGTAAGTCTTTTCGCATATTGTGACGGATGGCTGATTTGGCCATGGTTAAAATACGGAGAAGTTTACCTTTATCTTGAATCGTCTCAAAAACCTCATCAACCAATTCATCTGTTGTAGAAGCCGGATCATAGAACGTTAAACTGATGCGTTGCTTCAGGTATTCCTTGTCCCCTTTTCTTGGGTAAGAAGCTCCGAATGCATTTTCATACAATCCCGAACTCCCGGTTAGCAAAAGCGAATGAACTTTTTCAGGATACTTTTTTACATAAACCAAGGCTACGTGACCGCCCAGTGAATTACCCAAAATATTAACACGATTAAACCCTTTGAATTCAACAAAGTCATGGATAAAATTCGCCAGACCCTCAACAGATAACTTGAGGATATTCATTTCAAATATGGGCATCAGTGGAATTACCACCCGGTACCTCTGGCTAAAATGATTTAGCACATCCTGCCAGTTGCTGAGGGCTCCAAATAATCCGTGAAGTAAAAGAAGCACTTCTCCTTCACCCTGGTCAATGTATTGGAATTTATCCTCTTTCTGAATTTGATAACTCATTCAAATATAATCTAACCAAATATACTTATTTTTTGTTTCCGGCAAGGCTTTTAACGAGGTCTGAAAAATTCTTCAAAATTTGCAGTCCATCAGGAGTTTGACAGCTTTCAGGATGAAATTGAACTCCCCAAATGGGAAGGTATTTATGCTTGATGGCCATTACTTCTCCCTCACAACTTGCCGTTTGCACCAAAACTTCAGGCAAATCTATCAGTTTAAGCGAATGATACCTTGTGGCCTGAAAAGAATCATGGATTCCTTCAAACATGCGATCACCATTATGGCTCATTGTATCTGTTTTGCCATGCCTTGGCAATTTGGCGTGAACCAATTTTGCGCCAAACAATTCACCAATGGCTTGATGACCCAAACAAATGCCTAAAATTGGCAACTGAGTTGAGAACCGCTGCAAAATAAGCATCATAAATCCAGCATCTGCTGGAGTAGAGGGACCGGGTGAAATTACCAATGCATCGTAATCGCAGGCCTGCTGCAAAAGCAATGACTCCTCATCGTTCCTAAAAACAACACATTCTGCACCGCATTGCTCCAAGTAATCCCGAAGCATATAGGTGAAGGAGTCGTAATTATCGAGCAGTAGAAATTTCATCTTTAAATAAACTTAAAGAAGCATTCAAAACAGCATCAAGTCCAATTTCTTCAATGGTGCATGGAGAACCGTATTGGGTTATTCGCGCGCATTCTGCCGGATTTTGCTTGTAGGCTTGAAAACGTTCCGGATAAATCTCAATTATTTTTCCTCTCGAAATTGGATAGGGAGAAAATCTTCCAAAATGCCTTCCCATTAACAGGCAAACTTGCGGTGTACCAGAGGCAGCAGCAAAATGATAGGCACTGGAATCGTTAGTAATCAAAATACTTAACTCTGCAATAAGTTTACTCAATTCAGGAAGGCTAGTTTTTCCGCAGAGGTTTTCAACTTTTACTTGAGGAAGTCCCATACGAATTTCCTCACCCAGTTTAAAATCATCGGGACCGCCTAGCACCAAAAAGCTTGCCTCCTTGTGCACTTCTGACAAACGTCTTGCTAATTCAATAAAATTAGCAATTGGCCATTGTTTGATTTTTTCTCCGGCGCCCGGAAAAAGGCCGATTCGCATTTGTGCAGGCTTACACCAAACATCTGGAGTTTGTGGAAACTGAAGGTCTGTTTCAATTCCTAAAAACTGCTTGAAAAACGCAGTGTTTTTATCAAATTCAAAAAGTGGAATCCCCGGCTCGGCAGTGAGATGAGAATACCATGAATCAGCAATGTTCTTGAAAACCGGTAAATCATTTGCGGCATCGCCAATCGAGCCCCAAGCTTGCTCTGAACCACTGGCACGAACCAATGAATCACCCCAAATGACTTCCCTTGAATAATTTGCCTGCGCCACCACAGATGCCCCCTCAAGCCGGACCTCGGCTAATTTTGACTTCCTATAATCAGCATCATCAACAAAGCGCTTTCTATTGATCCAAATAAAGTCATCGACCCAAGTCGAATCCCAGGCCTCGGCGAGCGATTTCCAGGCTTCGTTGCCAACTAGTGTGATACGGTAATCATGATACTTCTGACTTTTTTTTACTTGTTCCAAAAAATTCCGAAAGAGCAAGTAATCACCAATAGCTTCGGTTTTCACAAGCACAAGACTCTTGTCTCGCCTTTTGTATTCGGGAAGAAACTGGTCGGCAACTAAAAAACGAACGGTTTTTAGAAAATGCCGGAGTCTAAAATAGCGTTTCCAATTCATGAAAACAGATTGCATTGGGTATTAAACATAGCAGGCCGGCAATTTGCCGGCCTGCTAATAATTAGGTAAGACTGCTTATTTTACAGTATCCATGTGGCAAATCAAATCAACAACTTTGTTTGAATAGCCCCACTCGTTATCGTACCAGCTAACTACTTTTACGAAATTATTGTTCAAAGAAATACCAGCTTTTGCATCAAAAATTGAGGTACGTGCATCACCCAAGAAGTCGTTTGAAACAACTTCATCTTCAGTGTATCCCAAAATACCTTTCATTTCGTTTTCAGATGCTTTCTTCATGGCTGCTTTGATTTCGTCATAAGAAGCACCTTTTTCCAAGCGACAGGTAAGGTCTACTACAGAAACGTCCGGAGTTGGAACACGGAAGCTCATTCCTGTAAGTTTTCCTTTCAATTCTGGAATAACCAAACCTACCGCTTTAGCGGCACCGGTAGATGAAGGGATAATGTTCTGGTATGCACCACGGCCACCTCTCCAGTCTTTTGCTGAAGGACCATCAACTGTTTTCTGAGTTGCAGTTACAGCATGAACTGTAGTCATTAAACCTTCAAGAATTCCGAAATTATCATTCAATACTTTTGCAACAGGAGCCAAACAGTTGGTTGTGCAAGAAGCATTAGAAACGATTGTCATATCTGCAGAGTAGCTCTTGTGGTTAACACCCATAACAAATGTAGGCGTATCGTCTTTGGCAGGAGCTGACATAACCACACGCTTTGCACCTGCAGCAATATGTTTACCAGCAGATTCAAGCGTTAAGAATAAACCTGTAGATTCAACTACATATTCAGCACCAATCTCATCCCATTTCAAATTTGCAGGATCTTTTTCTGCAGTTACGCGAATTTTCTTACCGTTCACAACCAAGTGACCTCCATCAATGGAGATTTCACCTTTGAAAATGCCATGGGTAGAATCGTATTTCAACATGTAAGCCATGTAATCAACGTCGATTAGGTCGTTGATACCTACGATTTCAACATTGGGGTTGTTGATGGCAGCCCTGAAAACCAAACGACCAATACGGCCGAAACCATTAATACCTACTTTCATTTTTTTGAGTTTTATAAGTTGTAAGAAGTGGAGCGTATTTATTCCTGCTTAAATCAGGAGTTAAAAAGAACAGCGCCAAAACGAATTTAAGTCGTTGATTTTGGCGTCGCAAAGGTAGCTTTTTAAAATTTTAGAAAAAAAGTTTTGCATTATCCAAAGAAGCTCTATCTTTGCAATCCCGAAAACGAAACAAGGCCCGTTCGTCTATCGGTTAGGACACCAGATTTTCATTCTGGGAAGAGGGGTTCGACTCCCCTACGGGCTACCAAAACCGGATAATATCCGGTTTTTTTATTTTATGGCTTTGATATTTTATCTCAGCCACTTACATTTGCAACCTAATTATTCTAAAACTAACAAATCATGCATTTGACCACTGAAGCGAAGAAAGAAATCTTCGAAAAATTCGGTAAAGCCAAATCTACTACAGATACCGGCTCCGCTGAAAGTCAGATCGCTCTGTTCACAGAGAGGATTAATCACATCACTTCTCACTTGAAGAAAAACAAAAAAGATTTTTCTGCCGAGTTGAGTCTGGTGAAATTGGTAGGTAAAAGACGTTCATTGTTGAACTACCTGCAGCGCAAAGATGTATTTCGCTACAGGGCGATCATCAAAGAACTTGAAATTCGTAAGTAACTCTTCTGTTCTGGCTTCAAAACCGGAACCTTATTATCGTATTTTTATTTTAAAAGGGGCAGGCCAACAGGTGCTGCCCTTTTATGTTTATAACCGAAGCCGACAAGAATATGTCACAAGCAACAATTAAAACCTTTGAAATTGATGGTAAAACCATCAGCATTGAAACCGGTCGTCTGGCACGCCAAGCAGATGGAGCCGTAGTCGTAAAACAGGGAGACACCATGATTCTGGCTACCGTGGTTTCTGCTAAAGATGCAAAAGCAGATGTAGATTTTATGCCTCTAACAGTTGACTATCAGGAAAAATTTGCCTCTGTAGGTAGAATTCCAGGTAGTTTCCATAAACGTGAAGCTAAACTTAGCGATTACGAAGTATTGGTAAGCCGTATCGTAGACCGTGCTTTGCGTCCACTTTTCCCTGAAAATTACCATGCCGATACGCAGGTAATGTTATCGCTTATCTCTTCAGACCAAAATATTCTTCCGGATGCATTGGTTGGACTCGCAGCTTCAGCTGCAATTATGGTAAGTGATGTTCCTTTTAATGGCCCTATTTCAGAAGTACGCGTAGCTCGTATTGATGGCAAATTGGTTATCAATCCCTACAAAGATGAACTTGAACGCGCCGATATTGATTTGATTGTTGCTGGTACTGCTGCCGACCTGAACATGGTGGAAGGTGAATGCGATGAAGTGAGCGAAGCAGATATGCTTGAAGCTTTGAAATTTGCCCATGAAGCAATCAAACTTCAAATCAAAGCTCAGTGGGAACTGTGTGAAATGCTAGGTGGCAAAAAACCGGTTCGCGAATACAATCACGAGCGTTCTGATGAAGAATTAGAAAAAGCAATTCATGCCTTTGCCTACGATAAGATTTACGCCATTGCTAAATCAAAATTGAGCAAAGCTGAGCGTTCAGCCGCTTTCAAAGCGGTTCGCGAAGAATACAAAGCCAGTCTTCCTGAAGATGCGGTGGTAGACTCTTTCCTCATGAATAAATACTTTCACGATGTAGAGTACAATGCTGTTCGCAAAATGATTTTGGATGAAAAGCAACGTCTTGATGGTCGTGCTCTCGACGAAATCAGACCAATTTGGTCGGAAGTGGGCTACCTTCCCGCAGCACACGGTTCAGCAGTGTTTACCCGTGGCGAGACTCAGTCGTTAACCACAGTAACCCTGGGTTCAAAACTTGACGAGCAATTGCTTGATTCTCCAATGAATCAAGGCTACGCAAAATTCATGCTGCATTACAATTTCCCTAGCTTCTCTACAGGTGAAGTAAAGCCAAATCGTGGCCCTGGACGTAGAGAAATTGGACACGGAAACCTTGCACTTCGTGGCATTAAGCGCGTTTTGCCTTCTCGCGAAGAAAATCCGTATACCATCCGTATTGTAAGTGATATTCTAGAATCGAATGGCTCTTCCTCAATGGCAACAGTATGTGCAGGTTCTTTAGCATTGATGGATGCAGGTATCAAAATTAAAAGTGCCGTTTCAGGTATTGCAATGGGCTTGATTAGTGACGAAAGCACCGGTAAATATTCTATCCTTTCAGACATTTTGGGCGATGAAGATCACTTGGGTGATATGGACTTCAAAGTGGTTGGTTCAAACAAAGGAATTGTGGCCTGCCAGATGGACATCAAAATCAATGGTCTAAAGTGGGAAATGGTTGAAGAAGCTTTGAATCAAGCCAAAGCCGGACGTTTGCATATTATGAACGAAATGAATAAAACCATTTCTGCTCCTAATGCCGACCTTAAACCTCATGCTCCACGCATTGAAACCATTTATATTGATAAAGAATTCATTGGAGCTGTTATTGGCCCAGGTGGTAAAATTATTCAAGGTATTCAGAAGGAAACCGGAACTGTAATCAGCATTACAGAAGAAGGTGAAAAGGGAATAGTTGAAATTGCATCCAACAATGGCGAAGCGATGGCAAAAGCCCTCAAAATGATCAAAGGAATTGTTGCAGTTCCTGAATTGAATGCTACCTACAATGGTGTTGTAAAATCAATCGTTGACTTTGGAGCTTTTGTTGAAATTCTTCCAGGAAAAGACGGCCTTCTTCACATTTCGGAAATCAGCTACAAGCGTCTTCCAAGCATGGAAGGAGTGCTTCAGGTTGGTGAAGAAATACAGGTAAAACTGATTGAGGTTGATAAGAAAACTGGTAAACTTAAACTTTCTCGCAAAGCACTTCTACCAAAACCTGAAGGTTGGGTAGAACAGCCACCGCGTGAAAGTCGCCCACCACGTCGGGAAGGTGATAACCGTGGCAACGACCGTGGAGGAGATCGCAGACCAAGACACGAACAACGTGAACGTCGCGAACCCAGAGAAAACAACGGTGAACAAGGACATAATCCGGAAACACCAAGTCAGGATTAATTCCGAATAGGTTAAACAGCCGCAGAATTGCAATTCTGCGGCTGTTTCGTTTCTAATCCAAGCGAATCAAATCAGGATTTCTTATTTTGCAGCATGATCAAAACGCTTGAACGTGTAGCAGTAATTGGCGGAGGAAGCTGGGCAACCGCATTGGTAAAGATTCTTTCAGAACATAAGGTCTTGCCTGAAACCAATTTAAAGAGTGTGAAATGGTGGGTCCGCAGCGAAGAAAAAGCTTCTTACATTCGTTCAAACAAGCATAATCCCGACTACCTGAGCTCGGTTGAAATCCATCCGGATGCGGTAGAGGTTTCTTCAGATTTGAACTATGTCATTTCCGAAAGTGACTTGTTGGTAATAGCTGTTCCGGCGGCCTTTCTTGAAGCTAGTTTAAGTGGTGTACCGGCTGAATTGTTCGCTGGTAAAATTATTGTTTCCGCTATTAAAGGCCTTGTTCCAAGTACCAAACAAATCGTTGGCGACTATTTCATTCAACACTATGGGATTCCTTCAAACCATATTTTGGTAATTTCGGGACCCTGCCATGCAGAGGAAGTGGCCTCCGAAAAATTATCGTATTTAACTATTGCAGGTGAAAGTCAGGAAACTGCACGCGCCTTTGCCACTTTGCTCTCGTGTAGATTCATTCGTACAGTAGTTTCAAGTGATGTTCGAGGAACTGAATACGGTGCTGTTTTGAAAAATATTTACGCAGTGACAGCCGGCATTTGCCATGGACTTGGCTATGGCGATAATTTTCAAGCTGTACTCATGAGTAATAGCATTCGGGAGATGAAACGCTTTTTAAAAAACATCACTGATGTTAACCGCAAAATCAATCACAGCGCGTATTTAGGTGACTTATTGGTAACCGGCTATTCCATCCATAGCCGAAACCGAAGCTTTGGAAATATGATTGGCAAGGGCTACACTGTACAATCTGCACAACTGGAAATGAAAATGATTGCAGAGGGCTATTACGCAACCAAAAACATGTACGAACTCAATCAAAAAGCCCAGGTTAAAATGCCCATTTTGGATTGTGTGTATTCAATACTTTACGAAGGGAAACCGGCAGCTAAACAAATTGCCAAGCTAACCGAAAAATTGGTATAAAACTTTATTCCGATTGTTCGTCCTTGATGCCTAAATTTTCATTTTCTTTTGAAACTGAAGGCTCAGAAAAATTCTGTAACTTTTCTAGTTCTTGTAAACGTTTTTCAAGTTTTTCCTGCTTTGATTCAAACTTCACCAAAAAGGTATTTCGAGAATAATGAGAAATCCAGATATAGGGAATCCAAACCGCACAACTAACAATTGACTGGCTCAAAGCTTTTAAGGCATCACTCTTAGTTGCCTCATCCATTGCCAAATTTGAAGAAGCTAAGTATTCAAGAATTGCATATACTAGCACACTCGCTAAGTAAACCGAATAAAAAATCGGAAATGAATTCCTGCGTTTGTAAAAAAGGATATTTAGGAAAATAGTGGTGGTAACCGCATAAATACGAAATAGGTACTCAACAAAAAACAAGTTGGCTATATCAGGATTGTAGAAGGCACTTCCCTTGTTACTTATATTGTTCCAAAGTCCTTGATTGAAAAAATCTGAGGTAAATAAATGGTACACGTGAACTGGAACCGAAACACCTAATCCTAATGCGATAAGAACCAACCAAGAACCAATTGAATTTGGCTCGTCCTCTATGGCCTCAAATGAAAATGAGGGGTTCCACCTATAAAGCAAATAGAATAAAATTACTAAACCAGTAAGTAACAGGTTCCCATACAAAAGAAAAGTTGTATTCAGGCCGTCTTTTTCTGGATCAACAGTTGACCCGGCACCGGAATTGGTGTCACTCGACCAACTGAATTGATAAGAACCAAATTGATTCAATTTCTCCAAGTCAGCGTAAAATGTAGCAGATTGGTCAGGATCAACCTCAGGTTTCAGGCTTCTGTATTGGTAGCTAACCAAAACATCCTGGTCAGATTCATTTTTTGTGCTATAAACAAATTTAAATGCCGGGTTTTCAACCTCTATAGTTTTAGGATTTATTGGCCAGCTCTCCGGCAATCGAACCCGAATATCCAACTGAATTTGCTTTGGATATGCCAAGGCGAAAGGAGTCAATCTTTCTCTTTTTTCCGGTTTGACAATCGAATTCATGATTGAATTTGAATAGAGTTCCAAATTCATCACTTTCAATTCTTCATTGTAGTGCCAAAGCGATTGGATGGTATAATACTCCTTAACCAGTAATTCATTCGCCATTCTATCATCCTCAATCTGGATTTCAGCAGTTCGACTTGTCCCTGGATACAGTTTTTTGTAATAATCCAAGTAACTAGCTTCCATTGACTTTTTACTATTTGAAGCCAATTGCCCACGCATTGCATCGGCATCAGCGCCATTATAAATGGTAACCACCTCAAGATTTACAGGGCCTATTGAATCTTTAACAAAATAATTTTCAGTGATCTTTGTTATTGCCACAGAGGGATTAGAAGCCAGCATATTTAAGTTTTCCCCAACAAATTCCGGTCCTATGCGCAGGCCGTAACCATAATCAGGAATCTGAAAATTGCGCAAATCACCTCCTTGGTTAGAGATTGTTGGATCTACATAAAAATGCTCCCCACCATAAGAAAAGCCAACTATTGCATGGTTAAACCACAATCCATCTGCAAGAAGGCCTGGTAATGATTTTCCATAGCTAGTTGAAACGAGAACAGGATAAGCGTTATAGCCAGCCTCCATAAGCATGCTTACCAACAATAAACTTTTGTCTTTACAATCGCCAAAACGCTGTTTCAATACAACATCCGGATTGTGTGGTTTATGTGAGTGAATTCCAGCTTCAATTCCTGTATACCTTACCTCATCTTGAACAAAACGTATGCAATTCATGATAAAGTCAGTTTCACTTGTCGATCGTTCTTTGATTCTAGCAATAGCCTTTTTTATATCAGCTGAGGCACCAGAGAACATGAACAACTCTTTTGCCCATGATCTAACCTGCTCCCAATTTCTAAATTCAGTTATTGCAAAAACGGGCCAGGTAAAATACCAACCGGGAGTATTTTCCTCACCTTGAACCGACTCAAGACTTGAGGTTTTAAAATACATTTCTTTATACGTTCCTTTTGGACTTGTCTTGAAATTGATACTTTTTTTTCCAAAAGCTCTACTAATAAAGAACCTATCCGTTGGAGCTAACAATCGGAATGAAATCAAAGGAACTGGTTCTGAAAAACCTACAGACTCAATCGTAGAGAAAACTCCCTTAAAAACAGGATTAAATCCTGTCAAGGTATATTCATATTCAATAATATCTCCTTTGCGTATGTCTTTTAGATTCACAAAGGAGGTGAGCTTTCCATTGTATATTTGATCTTGAAGATTGGCCTCCTGGTGCAAGAGCTCTATTTTCAAATTTGGCAATTGGTCTGTTGATTTACCGTTCCGCCAAATCAAAATCCGGTGTATCTTTAGCTTCTGATAAGCCGGATCAAAAGCAATTGAAAGGCTGGATGCTTCCTGTACACCAGTTTCATTAATTACTTTAATTGCACTGTGGTAATACTCTTCCTCCTCCATCAAATTATACTGATGGTCTATTAGTAAAGCACCATACCCAAGGCCAATCTCATGCTCATTCAATTTTGCTTCAAAAGGCACCAACTCTGGCTTAACCCAATTGGGTCTTGGCCCTTTAACCTGTTGTGCAAAAGAATTGAAAGTGGAAAGGAAAAGTGTTAGGAGAACAACTAGAAATTTCATAGGCTATTCAATAAATCAGGTTCTAATTACGCCCGGACGAAACTCCTTCTGCAAGGGAGCATGATTAGCGGCTTCAATTCCCATACTAATCCATTTCCGGGTTTCAGTTGGATTGATGATGGCATCTACCCACAAGCGTGCCGCTGCATAATAAGGTTCAGTTTGATGCTCGTAACGTGCTGTAATTTTCTCAAGTAAGGCTTGATGTTTTGCTTCATCAATCTCCTCTCCTCTTGCTTTAAGTGCGGCCTCCTCAATCTGAAGCAAAACCTTAGCCGCTTGAGCTCCTCCCATCACGGCAATCTTCGCATTAGGCCAAGCCACGATTAACCTTGGATCATAGGCTTTTCCACACATAGCGTAGTTACCAGCTCCATACGAGTTGCCGGTAATTACTGTAAACTTTGGAACCACTGAATTGGCCTGAGCATTAACCAACTTAGCCCCATCTTTAATAATTCCACCATGTTCACTTCTCGAACCTACCATGAAACCGGTAACATCCTGCAAAAACACCAATGGAATTTTCTTTTGATTGCAATTCATGATAAAGTGAGCGGCCTTATCAGCACTATCTGAATAAATTACGCCTCCAATTTGCATTTCCATTGGATTATCACCTGCACTTTGCTTGGGCTTCTTGGCTTTAACAACCAAGCGGTTGTTGGCAACAATTCCAACGGCCCATCCATCAATACGTGCATAGCCGCAGGTGATTGTCTTTCCGTACAACTCTTTATAAGGGTCAAAGCTTCCTTCATCAACCAATCTTTCAATGATTTCCATCACATCAAAAGGCTTTGAGAAGTTTGCTACCGCATCGTACACATCATCCATTTTCTTGCCAGGAAGCTTTGGCTCGGCTCGGTTGAAACCGGCTTTCTCATAGTCTCCAATTTTATCCATGATGCTGCGAATTCTATCCAGGCAGGCAGCATCATTCTCAAACTTATAATCAGTAACTCCACTAATCTCACAATGTGTAGATGCCCCTCCCAAGGTTTCATTGTCGATATCTTCTCCAATTGCAGCCTTAACCAGGTATGAACCCGCTAAAAAGATTGAACCTGTCTTGTCAACTATCATGGCTTCATCACTCATTATGGGCAAATAAGCTCCGCCAGCAACACAAGACCCCATTACAGCTGCAATTTGGGTGATTCCCATGCTACTCATTACCGCGTTGTTTCTGAAAATTCGTCCAAAATGTTCTTTATCCGGAAAGATTTCATCTTGCATAGGCAAATAAACACCAGCTGAATCAACCAAATAAATAATAGGTAATTTATTCTCTATAGCAATTTCCTGAGCCCTTAGATTCTTCTTTCCGGTAATTGGAAACCAAGCACCGGCTTTTACAGTGGCATCATTGGCTACAACAATGCATTGTCTTCCGCTCACATAACCCATTACCACTACAACACCCGCACTTGGGCATCCACCGTGTTCAGCATACATCTCATATCCTGCTAATGCACCAATTTCAATTTGAGGGGAGTCTTTATCAAGCAAATAATTGACGCGCTCTCTAGCAAGCATTTTCCCTTTTTCCTTCTGTTTTGCGGCAGCTTTAGCCCCACCACCTTGATAAATCTTGTCTAAACGGGTTTCTAATTCCTGAATCAGATTCTGCATGTATTAGTTTGGTTTGGAATGCCGACAAAAGTAGTCGGATTGGGGAATTATCAAAATGGAAATACAGTCGATTGAACCATTGGTAGAAAAATGAAAAAAGATGGCTGAATGAATGAAAGTATTTGCTCAGGAACAAGTTTTGATTACTTTTGCACTTGGGTGAGCCCTGTACGACCAGCTCCCTCTAATCCCCCAGGTCTTGACCGAAGCAAGGGCGTGAGGTTGTAGCGGTGCGATGCAGTAAGCTTGCCCTTTTTTGTGCCCTTTCAGCACCTAAAATCGCATCATCAAGCGCAGGTTCAATCTTCTATTGGTCAAGTAATTCGGAACAGCATAGCGATTTGCTTCTACATCCTGAATCCAAATGTAACTGATGGTATTGTTTACTCCGAGGATATTAAACACCTCAAGTCCAATCCAAGCTGATTCAATATTCCGCTTCCAGAAATTATCTCTTTTCTTCAAGCCTTCGGGAATCAAGACCTTATTAAAACCTATATCTACCCTTCGATAACTCGGCATTCTGCTTAAATCGTTGTTCCTGTTTTGATCGGGCACACCAAATGGGAAACCAGTTCCATATACCAAATTCAGGTTCATGCGGTAGTTTTTATTCCTCCTGAGGTAATCCTGAAAGAAAATTGCGAAAGTCACGCGTTGGTCTGTTAACCTTGGAATGTACTCGGCTTTCACATCATTCCCGGCAATATCCTTTTGCCCGGTAATTTTCTCTTGCGTTTTTAACAATCCCAAACTTGCCCAGCTTTCCACACCTTTTACAAATTCCCCATTTATTCTAAAATCTAAACCGGCTGCATAACCTGAGCTGTTGTTATTGGCGAGGTAACGTATTCTTACGTTGTCGATTTCGTAGGGAACGAGATTCGACAATTGCTTATAATAGGCCTCAGCCACAAACTTAAATGGCCTATTCCAAGCCGTAAAATTCATATCTCCTCCAAGCACGTAATGAATGGCTTTTTGTGCACGAAGTTTGGTATTTAGTTCGCCTTGGTAGTTGCGCAATTCTCTATAAAACGGGGGTTGATAATAATAACCCCATGCCGCTCGTACTACCCAGTTTTTACGCAAGGCAGAAGCCGTTTCTTCACCTTTGCTGATTTTATCGGAAATGCGCTTGTTATAAACCTTATTGGGTTCAAACGAAAACTGTACCCTTGGACTCACAACTGCTTCTTGGTTCAAGCTCCAGTAGTTAGCACGAAGTCCATAAGTTAACTGCATGTTATATGCCTTATTTAGGGTTTGTGAATTTTGCACATAACCATTAATCCGATACGAGCTAATTCCTAGGCGGGTACTCAGAAAAGAGTTGAGTTCAAACAAAGAATCCTGAACCAAAACAGGGCGTGAGAAACCGGCAGAATCATCGTAAAACCATTCATGCAGTCGGTCTTTTATTTGTTCGGTTTGAAAAAAAGCACCCCATTGAAGTTGATTCGAACCAAAGGAATGATAACCTCTATGGCCTACATTGTTAACCCTAGCGCTGATGTAGTTTCTAGCGTTATTGATAAAATAACCTACACCACGTAAACTTCTGGCTCGAGCAAAATCATCAGAACCCAAATCCGTTTCAATATCGCTTAAGCGGTAAGCCCCTTCAACAGTAAACACTTCGCTTTCATCAGAAGAAAAGCTAGATGCAATTAACTTCAATTGTGTTCTGCTTGTCGGCTTATAAACCAAGCTTGCAGCGTGCGTGCTGGTTTGATACGACATCAAATCAGCCCCGTCAAAAAAGATTTGCAATTGGTAAGCTGCGTTAACTGTTCCAAAAACAGTTTCACGATTTTGAGGAATAAAGAAATAGTTATTACGGGCAAAGCTTCCCAAATACGACAAACTGAGATTGTCTGTAAAATGATAGGTCAATAAAGTTTGAACATCGTAAAAACTTGGTTTGTAATCGCCCTTTACATCAAGCGTTCCCAACACATAGGCATTACTCCAATACCTTGCGCCCAATAACCAGGTAAAGCGATAATCGGAACTTGCACCCTCTACATGAGCCATAACTCCAAGCAAACCTGTATTCAAAGAAGCTGCAAATTTCTTCGGATCTTTGTACTTGATATCAAGAACCGAACTTAGTTTATCTCCATACCTGGCTTCAAATCCACCGGCTGAAAACTTCACATTTTGAACCAGTTCGGAATGAATAAAACTAAGGCCTTCCTGTTGTCCGCTTCTGGGAAGGAAAGGACGATAAATTTCGATATCATTGACATAAACCAGATTTTCATCAAAATTCCCTCCACGAACATTGTATTGAGCACTAAGCTCATTGTTTGATGTTACCCCCGGCAAAGTGGTCAAAATCTTCTCAAAACTTCCACTTACATTGGGCAAAGAACTCGATCTTCTGGGATCAATGATATAAGAAGACGCTCTTCCTCTGCCACTTTCATCCATAAATACAAACTGGTCTAATTCAACACCGAAATTCAGGGTAACATGCAACTTGTACTCTTGACCAGGTAACAAAGCTGGAACTTGTAAGCGCTTTGGCTTACTGCCCACAAATGAAAAAACAACATCTAAAACCCTTCCGGAAGGAACCTGAAGCTTGTATGAGCCATCCAATTCACTCAAGGTATTTTGCTTCACCCCTAAAACTTGGATATTTACATCTGCAACTGGTTTCCCAGAAGAATCGCTTACTATTCCATATAAGCTTGCATCTTGGGCAAATAAAGCCACCGAAAATCCAAACCAGAAGTACAGAAGCAATAGATTTTTTTTCATGAGTTTTTCAAAACGGAAATCAATCCTATTTCTTATTCTATTTACAGCAACGATAAGTGTTTCAAGGCATGGAAACAAACGCAGAATCACCCTTATTGATGAGTCCATTGCCCTGAACCAGACAATTCATTCCAAACAGAATTTTATTTCCACTTTTTCTGTATGTACTTAAAGTCCTTAAGGGTTCAACACCTGCCTCACCTGTAAGAGGATCAAGGGTGGTAACCTGGCATCTGGCGCAAGGTTTTACGGGCTGAATGCGAAAATCTGAAAATTTAAAATTGGCAACTTTATCCTCCTCATGGGGAGGGAGTCCATTCACAACAAGATTGGGTCGAAAACGCACTGTTTCGAGATTTGCTCCACTTTTTTGACGAATTAAATCGAGTGAAGATTGGCCTACAAGTAAAACAGGAAAACCATCAGAAAATCCTGTGGATTCGCCTGGAGCTGCGAATTTCAAATCAACCTGACGTATGGTACCAGGAACCTTCTTCACCAATTTAACTTCCTTATTCAAAAATGCACTGAACCAGGAATTTATTCCCTCATCTGCAACCATGGCAGATACGCTATCCTCCCAAACTTGAACTTGTGCAAATTGATTTGTAGTGAATTCAATTGGAATTACTAATTGCTCACCACTTTGTTTATTTAGAACCTGCATTGAAATTGCATTTGGTTCAAAGGCAAGAACAACTAAATCCACCAGCTTATGTTCCTCTCGCAAAGTGATAAACTGATAATTTGCATCAACAAGCATCCATTGCCTGTCGAACAACAATCCCTCTTTATCAATCTTCCAGGAATTTACCTCAAAACCACCAAGCGATTTAATGGGATAAACCCAAATCTGGGAAAGACTTACATGCATCAAAGCGATTTTAAGCCCTCAATTGTAGCCAATGGGTTCTTGGAGCCAAACACATAATTTCCGGCAACCAGCACATCTGCACCTGCCTCGAGGAGTCTTGGCGCTGTTTCTTCATTCACTCCTCCATCTATTTCAATCAAACAAGAAGATCCAGCAGCATCTATCATTTCACGTAGACGTGCACACTTCGCATAAGTGTTCTCAATAAACTTCTGACCTCCAAAACCGGGGTTTACACTCATCAAACACACCACATCCATATCCAGTATCAAATCTTCCAACAAACTCACATGAGTATGCGGATTAACAGCAACACCCGCTTTCATTCCGGCTTGCTTTATGGCTGCAAGGGTGCGGTGCAAATGGGTAGAGGCTTCTATATGCACGCTCAAAATATCAGCACCGGCTTCCTTAAAATCCTGAATATAGCGCTCCGGCTGAACAATCATCAAATGCACATCAAGCGGCTTTTTTGCTATTTTCTTGATGGATTTAATAACCGGGAATCCAAATGAAATATTGGGAACAAAAACACCGTCCATTACATCTACATGAAACCAGTCGGCGCGACTTGAGTTTATCATCTCACAATCACGCCCTAAATTAGCAAAATCAGCGGATAAGACCGAAGGAGCGATTAAAGGTGCATTCATGCGACGAAATTAGGTGTATTTTTGCGAACTGATGGCAAAACATATGAAATTCAGCAGCCTTTTTATGATAAGCATCGCCTCGATATTGGCCTGGTTTGGCTGTAAA
The DNA here is from genome assembly GCA_023151275.1 of Bacteroidia bacterium. GTDB lineage: Bacteria > Bacteroidota > Bacteroidia > UKL13-3 > UKL13-3 > CAISCU01. The sequence goes on from JAKLJI010000014.1 coordinate 83,965, forward strand.
ACACCCCAAATTGAAGCCCCGGATCAAAGTAAAATAACCTATTCAGCTCCACCTAGGTTGGTTTCTGGAATTGCCGCACCCGTGAGAGTAAATTTGAAAGAAGTAGGACAATCCTTGAATTCAAAATTTAAAGGGATGCTCTTTCAGGATTTATCCTTTGACGACAATGGCAAGGATCAACTAAAACTGAACATTTCTAAACGAAACGATTTTCAAATTTCCGGCAGTGGAAACAGCATTTCGATAACTGCACCATTGCAAATTTCGGGGGTCTATCGCCTTCAACAGCGAATTCTGGGAATCGACATCAACAAAGAACAACCCTTTAACTTGAGTGCAACGATTATTCTAAATTCAATTCCATCTGTGGATCAATCCTGGAACCTCAACCTAAAATCCAAAACCCAAGTTCGTTGGGAAGATCTACCCACTCTGGAAATTGGAAACTTCAAACTGGACTTTCCTTCCTTATTTGCCAGTATAATTCAGAATCAATCCGACAAGATTAGCCAGTTTATCGACAAGGAAATCCCTAAGCAAGTGAACCTACGTGCACAAGCTCAAAAGAACTGGGATTACTTGAAAGCACCACTTCTTCTGGATGAGAAAACGAATAGTTGGTTAAAGATTTCCCCGAGGCAGGCTTACCTAAGTCCTATTCAAGTTTCTGATTCTATGCTCAGCATTCAAACAGGATTGAGCTCGGTGATAGAGGTCGTATCCGGCAAAAAACCTGACTCGGAGTCACCAACAGTAAGCCTTCCTGAACTTAAAACGGGTAACAACTTAAAAGAGGAAGTTAATTTGAATTTGATGGCTGAAGTCCCTTTTAGTCAAATCAACGAGCAATTAAAAAATAAAATTGGCGCAAGCGGTTATATGCTGGAATCAAGCGATTATAAAATCATCATACGCGAGGCTCAGGCATTTCCATACGGTGAGAAATTATTGCTTGGTTTGAAGTTGGATGGTAAGGTGAAAAAATCCGGACTTGGAAAAAACATCAATGGAGTTGTTTACCTAGAAGGAAAGCCCGTTTTCAATTCATCAACAAAAGAAATTGAGGTTCAGGCTTTCGATTTCAACCTGAAAACAAGAGATTTACTCGTAAAATCAGCTTCCTGGTTGCTCAATTCAAAAAGTTTTAAATCAAACCTGGAACAGCAGATGCGATTTAACCTATCCAAACAATTAGACGATGCAAAATTGCTTGCAAATCAAGCTTTGAATAAGAGTTATGGGCAAAACCTGGTATTGAATGGTTCTGTAGAAAGAATAGAGCCCGGAACTGTTTTCATAACTCCAGATGCGGTGAAAGTTCAAGTAACAGGACGCGGTAAAATAGGCATCCTGTTACGTAACTTTTAAAGACTCATCATTTCTTTAAACTTAACGGCCTGCCGGCGGCTAACTTCTACCTTTGTTCCATCTTTCAGGTACATCAAAAATCCACTATTGAAAAAAGGCTCAATTTTATCAATGTAATTTAGGTTGATGATTTGCTGACGATTAGCCCTGAAGAACAATTTATTACTCAAGCGCTCATCGAGGGAATTCAGGGTTCGATGAATTAAGGGTTGATACCTGTCGAAATGAATCTTTGCATAATTACCTGCGCTTTCAATTAGGCGGATATCTTCAAGTTTAATGTACCAACATCTGTCGCCATCACGAATAAATACCTTTTCATCAGGTTGCAAAACATCACGTTGGGCCTGAACTCGAATATCCTCAATTTGCTTTCTTGCTTTTTGAACAGCCTCTCTCAATCTATCCGCAGAAATAGGCTTGAGTAGATAATCAATGGCATTTTTCTCGAATGCCTTAATAGCAAATTCATTGTAAGCTGTTGTGAATACAACTACCGGCGTTTCAATGAGCTCTTCAAGCAAATCAAAGCCATTTTTCTCTGGCATATTGATATCAAGAAACAACAATTGTGGCTTATGCCTGTCAATCAACTCCAATGCTTCATCAACATCGGCGGCTTCAGCTACAATTTGAATGTCGGTAAACTCTTTCAACATTCCTTTTAAACCCTCACGGGCCAAACGTTCATCATCAACAATAATAGTGCTTATCATAATGGTATTTCAATTAGTGCGAGTACCTGATTCTCTCCCAAATTACAAATTTCAAAACTGGCTTTATCATCGTAAAGGAGATGCAATCTCTCCCTTGTATTTTCAAGTCCCAAACCGGTTGAATCCTCATTCAAAACAGGTTCATACTTTCCGGTATTAACTATTTCTATTCTTAGTTTATCCTTCAAAGCAAATGCACGAATTCGGATCTCCCCACCCTGTTTTATTTTTGAAATACCGTGTTTAACAGCGTTTTCTGCAAGGGTTTGAAGCATCATTGGTGGAATTTGAACATGCCTAACGGAATCATCTATTTCAAATTTATAAACTAGACGCTCATCAAATCGAATTTTTTCAATCAATAAGTAATTTTCTACAGTGCTCAATTCCTGTTCAAGACGAACCGTTTTTTGCTTATTCATTTGCAATGAACTTCTAAGCAAATCTGATAATCTGGATATTGCTTCCTTTGCCATATCAGGCTCCAAATCAACGAGGGTGCGGATTCCATTCAAGCTATTGAACAAAAAATGTGGATTAAGCTGAGTTCTAAGGTTATTGTACTGGTTCTCTCTCAAAATTGCCTGCATGTGATACCGGCTGCGCTCAGCTTCTAAGGATTTCTCCCAGTATTGAAACAGGTGATAGACCAAGGCCCACATCAGAATGTACTTGCTCCAATTAAAAAGATAATTCAGTATCAACACCAAATCAATTGGTAATTGACCCATAAGAGGAACTGTTAATCTATCTAACCAAATATTAAAAGTAGTAAGCAAAGCAGAAACCACTATCACTCCAAAGATTGCCCTGGGAATTAATGAAGATAAAGGGAGTTTGAGCCACTGAGTCCGAATTAAAAACAGGCGATACAAATGGGTAAAGCTTAACCCAAGAACAAAATTAACGACCACATTAAACACTAATAGTTTATTGTACCCGAAAGTATTTCCGTATCCGATAAATTCTACCAGAACAAAGAAAAACCATCCTCCAATCTGGCAAATCCAATATAGGTTTGCTTTAGTCATGTTATTCAGTAAAGTTAAGGATAAATCAAAAAATAGGAACAGGCCTTACACCAAAGGAAAATCATGAAGCTATGGGGTAAATAAAAACGATGAGCAAAAAAAAAGCTGCCCCGAAGAGCAGCTTTTTCTATAGTGCGAAAAGAACTTAAGCCAAAACAGTGATTTTGTTATTCAAAACTTCAACAACACCACCACCAATAGAAAACTCCTTTTTTCCTTCACGAGATTCAACAACTACAGTTCCTTTATCCAAACTGGAAATTAAAGCAGCGTGATTGTTCAACACTTGGAATCTTCCTTTGCTCCCTGGAAGTGTTACAGCAGTAACCTCACCAGAGAAAATGTCCTTATCGGCTGTAATAATATCTAATTGCATGGTTTTGATTATTTAGCTTCAGCAAGCATTTTCTCGCCTTTAGCAATTGCTTGTTCAATGGTACCAACCAAGTTAAATGCACCTTCAGGAAGATGATCCAACTCGCCATCCATAATCATATTGAAACCTTTGATCGTATCTTCAATTTTCACCAGCTCACCTTTTAAACCAGTAAACTGTTCAGCAACGTGGAACGGCTGGGAAAGGAAACGTTGAACACGACGAGCGCGAGATACAACCAATTTATCATCTTCACTCAATTCATCCATACCCAAGATAGCGATGATATCCTGAAGCTCTTTGTAACGCTGAAGAATTGACTTAACGCGTTGAGCACAGTTATAATGAGCATCACCAAGAATATCTGGAGTAAGGATACGTGAAGTAGAATCCAAAGGATCCACAGCAGGATAAATACCTAACTCAGAAATCTTACGGTTCAATACAGTTGTAGCATCCAAGTGAGCGAATGTTGTTGCTGGAGCTGGGTCAGTCAAGTCATCCGCAGGAACGTAAACGGCCTGAACTGATGTAATTGAACCACGCTTAGTTGATGTAATACGCTCCTGCATCGCACCCATTTCAGTAGCCAAAGTTGGCTGATAACCTACCGCTGATGGCATACGACCAAGCAAAGCAGATACTTCAGAACCAGCCTGAGTGAAACGGAAGATATTATCTACGAAGAAAAGGATATCACGACCACCGGTTTTTTCATCACCATCGCGGAAATATTCAGCAACAGTTAAACCCGACAAAGCTACACGAGCACGAGCCCCAGGAGGCTCATTCATTTGACCAAAAACGAGTGTTGCTTGAGATTTTGCAAGTTCATTGTAATCAACCTTGCTAAGATCCCAACCACCTTCTTCCATATTGTGTTGGAAATCTTTACCGTACTTAATTACACCCGACTCAATCATTTCACGAAGAAGGTCATTTCCTTCACGAGTACGCTCACCAACACCGGCAAATACCGACATACCATCGTATGCTTTTGCAATGTTATTGATAAGCTCCATGATCAATACGGTTTTACCAACACCGGCCCCCCCGAACAAACCAATTTTACCACCTTTGGCATATGGCTCAATAAGGTCAATTACTTTAATACCTGTATAAAGTGGCTCTGCTTGAGTAGAAAGATCCTCAAAACGAGGAGCATCTCTGTGAATTGAACGCGTTTGTTCGTTTTGAACAGTCTTCATCCCGTCGATGGCTTGACCCACAACGTTGAATAACCTTCCACGAATTTCATCACCAACAGGCATTGAGATAGGAGCACTGGTCTGTTTCACCTCCATTCCACGAACCAAACCATCGGTACTATCCATGGCAACGGTTCTTACCATATTTTCACCTAAGTGCTTTTGGCACTCTAAAATGATTCGTGTTCCATCCGCTTTATCAATGTAGAGGGCGTCATAGATTTTTGGAAGATTTACACCCTCCTCCGAAAAGCTAACGTCAACTACCGGACCAATTACCTGAGCTACAACTCCTGATTTAGACATAGTTATGAATTTGTTGAAAGTAGAAATAGTGGCGCAAAATTAGGCTTTCCTGCTTAAAATCAAACCATTTCAAAAACTAATTTCCAAAAGTAAAATTTAAAAGACGAAGCTAATTGAATGTCAAATCATTAGCAACCCATTATCAATCAAGCTAAAAAACCAGGAAGAACTGGATTTTAGTAGCGCCAAGGTCAGTAATTGAAGAATTTTTAAAAACAAGAAAACTTAAAAATGGTAGAAAGGTAAACAGATAAATCAATCTTTCGTGAAAAGTGCCTTCAATTCAGTGGCATCATCCGGCTTCATTTTTCCTGCCAGGATAAGACGCAGTTGTCTACGCCTTAAAGCACCATCAAACCTTTTCCTTTCTTCCTCAGTTTCAGGCTCCAACTGATTTACCAAAACCGGACCTCCATTTCTATCCAATGCAACAAAGGTATAATAGGCCTCATTGCTAAGAAATTTCTCACCACTAGGAATATTTTCAGCCCAAACTTTAATATAAACTTCCATACTGCTATGGAAGGCACGTGAAACTTCTGCCTGTAAAGTAACCACATCTCCCAGTTTAATGGATTTTCCAAAACTTACACTGTCAACAGACGCAGTTACAACTGTTTTTTGCGCATGTTTTTGGGCCGCAATTGCAGCAGCAATATCCATCCAATGTAGCAAACGTCCTCCCATCAAATTATTTAAGGTGTTCGTATCATTAGGCAATACCATCTCATTCATGATGGTTCTGGAATGAGCAGGATTTTTAACTGTTTGCTGCATAAAGGTAATTTGACTCCTTAGTAAAAAGGAATAATCTGGTGCACCCAAAGGGAGTCGAACCCCTATCATCAGAACCGGAATCTGACATTTTATCCATTAAACTATGGGTGCAAGGCTGCAAATATAGCCAGAAAGCTGATTTACCACCAAACAATTGATGACATAAAAAAAGGGGGCACAAGGCCCCCTTTTCTATTGGTTTGAATGATTTATTGTTTAATCAATTGCTTGTAAACATTGGTATCTCCAATTTGGATTTTCACCATATAGCTACCAGCAGATCCGAAGTAACTTTCATCAAGTACTACATCATGCTTGCCACCTGATAATCTACCAAGATTGGTCATTTTCATTTCTCTACCCAACATATCAATCACAGACACTTTTACAAGTTCAGACTGAGCCAATTCAAAGTGTAGTGAAGCTGTATTGGTGAATGGATTTGGATAAGCCGACAGATTAAACTGGCTAGCTAATTCATCCTGAACTCCCACTTTACAATCAACCAATACAGGCTGAATTCTAGTCACCTTGCAACCACCGATATCTTCAACAGTTAAACGAACATTGAATGTACCACGATCTGGATAGGTGAACACAGGTTCAGGTTGTTTTGAGGTTGAAGAATCTCTGTCACCAAAGTTCCAAGTATAGCTAATAGCATTTTTGATGCTTGGGCTGAACTTCAACTTGGAGCTGTAATCGCAATACGGGAACAAGTTCTTGTCAACATATTGGGTATCGATTGTCAATGTAGGAGGTGCGCTAACTGTGATAGGAATAATACGAACATCGTTGCAACCACCGGTTACAGTTGTTACTGTTAACTTCAAGTTATACGAACCTGGGGTAGCATATTTAAATGTACCAGGAGCGCAAACAGTTGAGGTATCACCATTTCCGAGATCCCATGAACACTTAAATTGATCTCCATCAAAAGTGTAGCTATTGTTCGAGATAACAATATCATTGTTAGCACAAACTGCTTCAGGAGTAGCGCTGAAGGTTGCAACCGGCTTGTAGTTAATGGTAACTACTTTGCTTACCGAATCACGACAACCGTTCAAAGCATCAACTGCCTTCAATACTACAGTACGAGAACCTGTTGCTACGAACACTTTGCTTGGCGTTGCAGAAGAAGAGAAGGTATTATCTCCAAAATCCCAGCTGTACTGAACATTTTGAGCACCACCTGAGAATGTGGTTGTGTTTGTGAACGCAACTTGATCATCCTTACAAGCATTTGCTACTGTGAATCCTGCAAATGGTCTATCGTTTACGGTTACTGCGCGAACCATTGAGTCAACGCAACCGAATGAACTAATTGCTTTCAACGTAACGCTGTAAGTTCCTGAAGTTGGGAATTTATAAACCGGATTAGCACCTAAGCTAGTCTGACCATTGCCCCAGTTCCATTCAAAACCTAATGTACCGGATTGAATTGTACTGCTGTTCGACAAAGGCACATTATTCGATAAACAGTGTGGAGTTGAGGTAAAGTCAGCTTTAGGTTTAGCAAAAACGTAGAACGGTTTAGAAGCAACGTTTGAACAACCACTTGAATTGGTAATTGTCAATCTTACTGTGTATGTAGTATCAAACTTGGTGAAATTGAATCTAGCCACATCACGGTTATCAGTTACATTTCCAGGGAACTGCCAGTTGTAGCTTGTTCCGGTAGGTTGACTGTTGGCTGTAAACAAAGTCGAATCATTTGCACAAGGAGTTGATGCAGTGAAATCAGCAACCGGAGCTGGAAGAACCTGAATGGTTGTTTCTTTTGTTGAAACTACCCCAAAGCGATTTGACAAGAACAACTTGATTGTATACGAACCTGGGGTTGTATAAATCTTCTGAGGATTCAATCCAATACCAGGAGTTGTGTTATCACCCCACTGCCAAGTGAAGGTATAAGGACCATTCACTAATGGATTTGGACGGATTGAAGGTTCAGCAGTGAAGCTTAGAATATTCAATGCACAGAGATTTCCAGTTGGAATATTGAAATCTGCAATTGGAGGAGTTACCACTCTGAATGAACGATACATTACTGAATCGCAGTTTGAATCCAACAAACGCATTGTAACAGTAAACTGGTAAGTAGTATCAATGTGATCATTTTTTGCGAACACACGGATATAACCAGGTGTTGTAGACGTTGGATTTACAACTGCAAAATCAGTGAAAGGTTTTCTTGGATTTGCAGTTACATTTTGAGCGGAAACAGAAGCGATTGTCCAACGTGTGCCATAATCTGCATTGGTATAAAATGCAGGAGGAACAAACTGGTAGGTCAAGGTATCTCCAGATTTGAAACCATCAGGATTGTTGTTATCGCCAATGTTGTAACTTCCAGAGAATGGAGTTCCAGCAATAACAAATGGACCATTGTAGAATCTGTTCACAACAATAGAAACGGTATCGAGCATAAAGTTCCTGCAATAGCTTGGAGGAGCATTAAATCCAGTACCATTTGCAACTGAGAACATATTTACAGCTTGAATAGTAACTGGAAGCGTATCTACAGCTGGTGGATACAAATTAATGTTAAGAGAAGAACCAGTTCCTTCGCGGAAGTTCATGGCCAATCCTGTATTAACATTGTAGGTAAAGTATCTAAAACGGCTATCTGTATTTGGAACAACAATGGTAGCTGAATCTCTGAAGCACTGAGCAAACATGGTTGGAGTGATTCTCTGGGTTTGCAAATCTTCAAAAATCTCGATATCGTCAATCATCATGTTTTGACCGCCACCTGCTGCGTATCCTTCAAAACCGATACGTAAACCAGCAAGACCGGCAAATTCTGCCAAACACACTTCACGAACATCCCAACCTGGGAAGTTGAATGAACCAGCAGCATCTGGTAAACGACGAACAGTTTTCAAAGGAACAGAGAAGAATCCACCACCAAAAGTAATGGTAACTGAAATTGAGTCATTCTTGGTGGGAACGTCACTATTTTGTGTTACACGGAAACGCAAGGTTGGAGATTTCAAATTGGTGAAGTCTAGACAAGGAGAAACTAAACGTGCAGAAGAACCGGCGCCGTAGTTAGAAGCTCTAAACATAGCTGCTTTCTGGCCTGTAAACGCACCAATTGGAGGATTTGAAATTGAACCGAATGAACCTATCTCCCAATCTGCATTACCAGACATTTTCTGAACTGTCCAAATTGGGTTATTAGCACCCTCGAAACCATTAGTGTAAGGGAAATTTGAAATACTGATATTTAGAGTATCCCATTCTTTACCAAATGGATAGGTGCCGATATTTGGCGGATTACGGAAATCTCTTGCAGAAACACGGTACTCAAGCAATGCAGAACCCGGGATTGGAGGGAAAGCATAAGTTCTTAAGGTTCCATCATTAATAGTGGCCTGTAAACTTGCAACTGCGCCACCGTTAATTCTGTAGTAAAGTGTATCTGAAGCAGCCAAACGATCATAAATTCTGAATGTCTGAGTTACACCAAAAGCATAACAGCTGGTTTTATCAGAAGAATTGAAAACCCTTGGTTGTACGCTATCAATGTAAACACCATTCTCATACTCGTGAGCACCCATTGTTGGGATTGCAAAGTTTCTGAATGAACCATTAATATCACTAGTTACTGAGAACAATGGTTTAGCAGAACCATGCAATACTGATGTTGTACCAGGAGCGATGAACAAGTTATTATCTGAAATGAATGGAGCTACAAAGTTCAAAGAAAGAGTATCCTGTCCAGTGAATGACATGATTTCTGTCCAATGATTGTAACCCGCTTTAGCAGTAGTTGCTACGTTAGAACCAACCAAATCATTGCTTGCCGGAGTAACAGCAGCGGAATAGTAGTTGTTGTGATTGCTCTCCTTAAATGGATTGAAAGCACCACCACAAGCTACTGCATAAGCATTTGTTGCAACATTCGCACCCAAACGGTTTTGGAAGATATTGTTGTAAGAACGAATACCTCCGATAATAGAAGGAGAAATACCAACACAAGCACTGATAGCACCAGTTGTTGTCATTGATTTATCCAAAGCCAGGTTAATGGAGTTGTAATAAAGATTTACATCTATATCAACATCGCCATTCCTTCTGATGATTGTAGAAGGTGCATGGAAATAAATACCAAAAGGATTCAATGCAAAGTTTGCAGCTGTAGTGCTTGCAGTACCTCCAGAGGTAATACCATAAATCATGTTATTTACGATATTGATACCTCTTTGAATATTCGAAGAGTCAGTTCCAAAGTTCAAATAGATACCATAAGCTCCACTTGCAGCAATCGTTCCAATATTGAAGATACGGTTCGAGTTGATAGTAACGACTGAGTCTAAACCAGTGTACTGTCCAGCAATGGTAGCCAACTCAATACCCTTAGGATTGGAGAAGGTACGAACGTTGTTACGAATGATATTTGAAGAAACGGTAGCATTAGCCTGACCAACTAAATAAATACCAGCAGCATCATTGATACCACCAAAGTAGTTGGTACTTGCTGTGCCACCTGGAGCAACTGTTCCACCAATAGTATTACCATTAATAGTCAAGTTTTGGTCCATAGAATCTCTTCTCGAATATGCTCTTAAGTAAATACCATAATTAACAGCTCCAATAAAGTTATTGTCGATGGTAAGGTTATCGTTTCTACCAAAGCTATTGTTTGAAGGAGTAGCTAAACCACCTGAGTAAATACCAGCGAAGGTTTGAACTGCAGCTGTTGTTGAATTACCAAGGATATTCGTGTTACGGATTGAAATGTTGGTAGTATTTGGTCTCAAACTGGTAATAGGGTCTACACCACTAATGATGTCAATTACCTTATTATTTGCAGCAGTAAAGCTTGAAGGAGCTTGGATTACCAAATCACGAGTGGTAGTACCATCATTTGAACCGTCAATGGTAAACCATTTTGCACCACTGAAACGAATTACTGATGCATTTGGTAATGCAGAAGCAGGAACAGCTGGAACAATCTTGATGGTATCTGCTCTACCTGCGGCAAGAGTTAAAACAACCAAACGTGATGGATTCATTCTTGGATAATCAAGGACTGTGATTGGTCCTGTGAATGAATCAGTTTCTCCAACATAACCTGATGAAATCATCAACTTAATTGTTTTGAATCCACCAAACGATCCATCAATACCTTGTGAATTTAGGTATTCAATCGCTTTACGAACTGTGCTAAATGAACCGCTAGTTGGGTCTGTAGCAGCTGGAGGGTTCTGAATGCCATTGATCAAATAAGTAGATCCACCTTGTAAAGGAGGATTAGCAGTACCATTTTCAAGTGCACCAATCCAACGTCCCAATGAAGTTGTGCTTCCGCATTGGAAACGCTTATTTCCATAGATATCATCGCAAATCAATGTAGCAAATGCAGCACCACTTGGAATCAAACTTGAAGAAACCATTTCAAATTCAGGAGTAGTATCGCTCAGGAACTTGGTTGGCCAGAAAAACGAATTTCCATCTGAGTTTGGAGCAATCGCTGTTGAACCTCTCCAATCGTTGATGTTGGTACGAACAGCAGTTGCAAGTCCACCGATGTAATTGGTATTGTTTCCACCTGCAAAGTAGTTGTTGTTGTTGATTGCAAATGGAAGAACATTGTTTTGACCATTGAAAGGACTTGTTGCAAAGCCCGCAAAGATTGCATAACGACGACCTGAAGTTGCCGTCATGTTGATGCGGTTAATCAAAATATTGTTAACGGCAGAAATACCACCACGGATATTTGCATTCAGGTAAAGAGCGGCACAACCTGAGTTTGCGCTAGCCATACCTGTACCTGAAAGGTTAACTGTATTGTGTAACAGGTTAATTCCTGGTCTTGGATGAGGACCGGCTGCTTCAACCATAATGCCATAAGGATTTTGGTTACTTGCAAAGTTAGATGCAACACCTGCGCCAAGAATTCGACCTACAAAGTTGTTTTGGAGAATAATACCACGAGAGTTAATAGTATCGGTTGCAATCAAGAAAATGCGGATACCTGTACAGAATGTACCTGTGGCAGTAGTTAAGTTGTAGATTTGGTTACGTGAAACAACAATATCGCTGAAAGGCACTGAACTTGTTTCATCCAAATCAATTCCTCTGAAGCCGTTTGAAACGTTTGTTAAACCAACACAGTTCTTAATGATATTGCTATCGATAATTGCTGATTTCAAACCTCTGGCGAAAATACCAGCCTGGTTAGCTGCACCACCGATATAAGTAGTTGAGTCAGTTCCAGAAGGAGGAATGTTACCACCAATCAGGTTGCCTTGAATTCTAAAGTTCAACGCGTTATTGAAACCACCTGCGAAAATACCAGTTCTCACAGCACCGATTTCGTTACCAATAAACTGGATATTTTCATAACCTGTTAATGTGGTAATTAATGGAGTTGTTGTAGTGATAGGATTTCCAAGGTAGATACCCACTGAAGTATTTACAAGTTGGGTAGTGGAATGACCAAAAATTCTACAATTTCTTATCGTAATATCATTACTAGGAATGTCACTTGCTGCAATTTGGATGACTCTTGCATTCGCTGTGCTGGCAGAAGAAGGCAAACGGAAAGTTATTCTTCTGTTTGTTCCACCATCAATAGTTACCCATTTAGCTCCCTCAATACTTAAAACAGCAGAGTTAGAGAAGTTCAAGGCGTTTGGAGGACGCACGGTAGCAGAGAATCCTGTTGCAGGTCTGATTAATACAGGTGTTCCTAAGTTTGCATTCGGATAATCAATCATGGCAGGTAACCATCCTGTTTCACCAGCATAACCAGGCGCAAATTCGATAACCACATTACCGCTACCTGCAACACCATAAGCATTCAAATAAGTAATTGCGTCAGCAAGTGTTGCGAAAGTTCCATTCTGATTCAAACGAGTTGGATAGCTATTGAAGCCATTAATCTGATAAACACGAGGGGCAAGCATACCTACGTTTGCGTTAACTGAATCACCAAACCATTGGTGGCAGCCAATTGCTGCAAAACGTCCCTGACCTGTTCTTGAGTTTCCAAAAATATCGGTTGTTACCTTGAAGTTGATTGAGTTAAAGATGCTCAGATAAAACTGGAAGAATTCATTCAATGCAGCACCTCGGAAATAGTTAACGTGATTCCTACCATTTGGAACTCTTAAGATTGAGTCCGAAAGCTCAAAAGCAGGAATTGCAGTCAAACTTGAGGAGTCAGAGGCAGAGAAGTTCATATAAGATCTAATAGAAGACCTGTCACTTGCTGCACCCGTGCGGGCGATATACATTTTACCTCCACCACGCGTATCGGTAAAGTAGTTGTTAAAGTTTGAGTAAGTAAATGGAGTAGCACCGCTTCCAATAACCAAGTTATAAATGCTGTAACCTGTAGTATTTGCAGGCAAAGGACCCATGGTATTGGCAAATGAGTTATTCATCATAATAATACCACCAGTTACCGTTGAGTGCGAAACAAAACAAGCCGAGTTACCATTAGCAGGAAGTGTATTTCCTGTCAAATTGATACTGTTATAGAAAATCTCAAATCCGGCATTTGCAGTACTTGTTCCATTATCGAACAAAATACCCATTGGATATCTGTAACCGGTTAATCCAGCAACAGCAGCCGTTGCAGATAAGTTTGAAATAGAGTTATTAGCAATTAGAATTGCACGAGGAGTTGTGTAATTGCCTAAGCTAACACGAATAGCACTTACACCTCCTGAGCCAGTAGCGTTCAGGTTGTAAATAGTATTCCTTGTGATTTGAATATTTGAGTCAACTGAGAAATTGGCAGTTGAACCTTCATGTGTTAAAAAGATTGCACGGTAATCAACTGAAGCAGGAACTAGGTTACGGATAGTGTTGTTATCAACAACAGCAGTTGAAACAGTATTCAGGTAAATACCCGCTACGTTAGAACCACCACCTGTAAAACCGGTAAAGGATCCTCCAAGAGGATTTGAATAACCACCGATAATATTGTTTGAGATTACAATGTTTTTCTCAAACATATTTACAGTAGTTGCCCTACCACGCATGTAAACACCATAGCTGGTTCCCAGGATTTCGTTGTTAATCACAGACAGGTTCTCACTGCGTGATAAAGCCACAAAACCCGGAGCTGTTGCAGCACCAAGATAAACACCAGCAAAGGCCGGGAAAGTTGTCAATGTGTTGTTACCAACCAATTGGCAATTTCTTACAGAAAGGAACTGACATTTCTGTCCGGTATTTGGCATAAAGTCAACCACACGGGAGTTAGTTCCCGAGTTTGTAGGCAACCTAAAGCTCAAATTCCTTTGTCCGGGAATCCCTTCACCATCGATAGTAAAATACCATGCAGCATTAAAGCGAACCAGTGCGCCGTTAGCAGGAACACTTGCTGTTGTAATGACAAAGTTTTGTCCAGCAGCTGGTTTAAGGACAATTGGTCGGGATGCATTAGCAAACATGTTCGACCAACCACCTACTCCGGTAGGAGCTCCAATGTTGATGACACTAGGTTCTGTACCACTGTACCCCGCACTAAGCAGGAAAGTAATCTGGCCCGTAGCAGAAGTGAAATCAACCCCATTTGCATTGAGGTAACTGATTGCACCATACTGCGGCCCAGTAGCAGAACCCATCAGGTTAAAAAATGTGTCAACTGGAGCAACTAAATCGCTGGCTCCGTTAACCACGTAGGTCGTGTTCCCCTTCAGGGTTTGACCCAGAGCGGCAAATGTCCCCGAAAGGCCGAGGCCAATCGTAAGAACTAGGGCTCTAAGAATTGATTTCTTGTAGAAATATTTCATATGGGTTAAAGAGTAATCAATAATACCAAAAGTAAGGATTCAAAGGCATAAAACAAGAAGTTAGACAAGCCTTAGCTTAAATTTTTTATTTTTTTTTAAGGATATCCTTATCGGGCTTTTGAGGCCTGAGCTGAGGCAGCCATCTGAATCCCTTGAGTTTCAAGTCCTCCGGCTTAAGCTCATCAGGTGGGTATAAAGTTGCATCCGGGTTATTAAAAAATGCTGCTGAGTTCAATTTTCCCGATTCAAACCGAAAATTCATCTCCCCACAGTCGATTACATTGATTCCGATGTAATGCACACTATCCTCTTTTTCATAATGAATACTCTGGCAGTTTCCACTAACAAACAAATCCCGAATGCGTGATGAATCCAACTTTCCTGCCATCATTCTACCTTTAATTTGGTTGAAATGAATTCCTTTCTCTTTACTAACCAAAAATGCATCGCTTAACAATCGGAAAGAATCGATGGAATTGTTCTTCAAATAAAATCGAATGGTATCCGAACTAATCTGGTTTTCACCATTCCACATGATTGGAGAATAGAATAAGGAGATACAGGAATCATCTGCTAAATAAACCAGAGAATCTGTAACTACTTGAATTTCCTTTTGGAAAATCTTCACCCTTCGGTAGGCCTGAATGTATTCCTTTTGCAATTTCTGCTTCTGAAAAACTGCAATAGTATCCGCAAAAATATATAAGCTATCCTTCCCGTCTGATCTAAAAACATAAGGTGTTCCAGTTACATAGGTATAACCTTTTAATCCGTTGGTTTGGGCAAAGCTACCGTAGACATGCAGTTTCTGTGCTGAATCAAACAAATGAAAATTTTTAATTCCCCGACCAAATTTTGTTTTACGATTGTAAAACAGACTATCCGCCTCTAACATCCGTCTATCCGAAAAAAGAACAGGCTTTCCACTAAGTTGAGTAATATCTGTTTTTGTATCGTACCAGCCACGATCACACAGAATCCGGTCTTTGGCTGATTTAATATCAGCTGAGCCAAAGAAACTTACCTTTTTACTTCCTGTATTATAAAGTAATGTATCACTGGTCATGGTATATTCAGGATTTACAAACGCAACCTCTTTTTTGAAGTAAAAATCGCGTGTTCTTGCATAATAGTAGCCGTATTTACTCGTAAGGGTACCTGAAGTACTTATTATTTCCCCTCCTTGGTTGTAATAACCGTACTGTAAATTCATATCATAATCCAACTGGGAGGTTGTAAGAGACATGGAATTATCCCATAGTTTAACATTGCCATCTAATTCTGCCAACTTTGAATTCCCATTGTAAATCAGGTGTTGCCCTGTTATCCAAACCGAATCGTTATGATTGATTCTAACATTTGAAAAAGCCTCTACCCTATTTTCTTTATCGTAAAAAAAAGCACTATCACATTCCAGAATGGTTTTATCCTGCTTCATTTTTACAGAGCCTAATAATTTTGTATACTGATTATCCTTTTGATTTACCACCTCAGCTTCAGAGGCAAATACAATCTCAAGTGGAGTATTTTTGCCGGCAACCTGAGCATATCCATTGATTGAAAGCACACCGAACAGGAAAAGAAAAAGTGCAGAAAGCTTCTTTTTTAAACAGGTATGCTGCGAAATATCAAAATAAAACATTTGTCAAAACTAGCTATTTTTGGGCAAAAGAGGCCTCGCAATAATTATGCCCATTCCCAACTCAGCTTTTGCTTTGTTCCATAAATTCAAAAAATACAATGAATTGCATGGTCTATTTAATGAGGGAGAAACTGTGCTCCTGGCATGCAGCGGAGGGATTGACTCAATGGTTTTATTTCATCTACTCCTTCAATTGAAACAACCTTTTGCCGTTGCGCATGTAAATTACCAGCTTCGAGGAAAAGAGAGCGATGACAACCATGAATTTGTAAAAGCATGCTGTATAAAGTATCAAATAAAACTTCATGATTTGATTGCAGCTCTCCAAAACGGCCCAGGAATTCAGGAAAAAGCACGAAATGTTCGTTATCGATTTTTTGAAGCGGTTCTGAGAGAAAATAATTATTCAAAATTACTAACTGCACACCATGCCGACGATCAACTAGAAACAATGCTTTATAACTTAGCAAGAGGAAGTGGGTTAAAAGGAATTGGAGGGATGAAGTTGAAATCAAACTGGATAACCAGACCCTTATTATTTGTTGCTAAGGAAAAAATAATCGAATTCGCAAATGCAAATCAGATTGAATTCAGTGCAGATTCAAGTAACGAAAAAACTGATTACTCAAGAAACCTTATCCGAAACAAAGTAATTCCAATTCTTAATTCCATCAACTCTCAACTAAGTTCTCATGCCTTTTTCACTTCTCAAATTGTTCAAAATTCAATCTATGAACTTGCAACAAGAAGACTTAGCGTTCCATTTAAACTTCTTAAGGAGGAAATCCTTCGACAACCCTACCCTTTTGAATGGATAAATCAAAAACTTTCTGATTTTGGGTTCAGCAGATCTCAACTTGAAAGCATTTTTGAACTACTTAAAAACAATAAATCAGGAAAAATTTTCCAGGGTAAACTTGCAAAACTAATTCTTACCAAATCTGGCATATTAGTATGTGGTAATTACTCATCCATTCCTATTCGCAGATTAGTTTCAATCCCTGAAACAATTGAAACACCTTTGGGAAATTTTGAATTTTCCCTGATTGATTCCTTGGATGACAATTTGTACAAGCATGAACAAGCGCTTTTTCTGGATATTGACAAAATTCAAGGTTCACTTTACTTGACCAAAATACCTCCAGGTATGCGGTTTAAACCACCAGGCTTAAAGGGTTCTAAAAAGGTTAATGATTATCTAAGTGACAAAGGAATTTCAATTTTGGAAAAAGAAAACACCTATTGCCTTGTTAACGAAAACAAACTTGTGGCCATTCTACCTTATGTGGTTTCAACAGAATTTTTGCCTGATGTTAATACAGAGTTTGTACTTTCAATTGCCTATAAATACTAAATGATTTTGAAAGCTGAACTTTTCAAATAATTCATTATACAAAAAGGGCCATAGTGTTAATTCTACGGCCCTTTTTCTTTTTGTTGAATTCTTACTGAACTACGATTCTTCTGGTAAAGGTTCCAGATTTTGTTTTCAAGGTAGCCAGGTAAACTCCTGAACCAACACCTGACAAATCGAGCTCATTTTCGCCCAAATTATTTTTGTCAATTGAGTACGATATCACTTTTCGGCCTTGGATATCATTCAATTCAATTTCTGCATCTGATTCAAGTTGAGTTACCAATCTAAAATACAATTTACCGCTTGTCGGTACTGGATAAACTGTAAGGAGTTTCTCAAACTCAATCAAATCCTCAGCACCACCTGAAACATCATTTACCTTAATATACCTAACTGCATCCTCACTTTTGTTTCCACTCAAATCGGTAACACGATAGGTAACACTAAACAATCCAGGAATATCTCCAAACCAACGGTTGCTTGAGCCTGGAATCAGTGGCAATGTATTTTCAACCACCAATCTTGTCCTCATTTCGAGGTCTGAATTGTAATCATCCACCAACTCAACTCCTGGATCAATGAACTCTTTCCACCTATCCAAATTAATTGTGTTGCTGCCTAATATTTTAACAAATGGCGCAGTATTATCAATGATTTCAATTTCACGTCTGGCAGTATCTCTGTTTCCATCAGGATCTGAAACGATGTACAATCTGGTTATTTTTCCAAGTGAGTTAACTGGAATTACAGCTGGAATCATGGTTAATGTTAGAGTATTCTTTGGCCAAACATTGTCATTGAAGCTCACTCCCGGATCTTCAAAAGGCCTGTAAACACTCCATTTCAATGGATTATCTCCTTGAAGCTGAATAGTTGGCGCCACTTTATCAAGCACCTTAATTTCAACCATTATTTCATTGGCAATGTTTCCAGACAAATCTCTGGCTTGGTAAATGACAAAGAAGGATCCCACTTTATTAACATCAATTGGACCGGAAATCCATGTTGGTTTTAGCCCTTTCCAAAAGTTATCTGTTACAGTTACCACCTTTTCTAGGTCAATTGAGGTTTGAACCTGATGCTCAAAGAAATTTTGTCCAGGCTTAAAGTTTGGTGTAATTACTGGTCGGGTAGTATCACCTACAACCACTAGTCGGTTTACAGTTGCGTTCTTGCCAAATGCATCGGTAATAGAATACAACCTTGAATATTGACCAAGTTTTGTGGTATCTACAATGCCCTCAACAAGAACATTAAAAGAAATATCATTTCCTTGGTTGTCTCTCGCAACAACTCCAGAATCAATGAAAGAATTATACACTTCAACGTATTGCTGACTTGGTCCTTTCAATGAAATTGAGGGTCCAGTTTGATTCAATACCACAAATACTGTTCTGTACAAGGTATCTGATACATTGCCATAGTAATCTGTTACAATATACTTCAAGTAGTTCGGACC
>JAKLJI010000015.1 GCA_023151275.1 Bacteroidia bacterium
AAATGAGAATTACTTAGCTCCTGATTGGATTTTGCCTTGAAGGCAATCTCCGTATTGTTGAAATCAAGCGTTTTCATTGGACTTGGATTTGATAAGAGCCAATTCAGGTGAATTACCTAATTTTGGCTGCGCAAAAGTAAACCAAGCAGGCAGTTTAATGAAAGAAATTTTCACAAAAGAATTCAGGATTTTCTTCGGGGAGGATGTGTTGGAACAATTGGCCGAAAATCTGATTGAAAATGCCTATTCAAAGGTGTTTGTGTTGATGGATGAAAACACCGAAAAGCACTGCTGGCCAATGCTTAAGCCTTATTTGGTTGATACATTTCCCATTCGCATTCAATCCGGCGAAGCTTCAAAAACCATTCAAACTGTTCAACAGGTTTGGACCGCCTTACAAGAAAACTTTGCCGACCGTCATGCTTTGCTCATTAATTTGGGTGGAGGGGTTTTGTCTGACCTGGGTGGATTTGCCGCTGCAACCTACAAAAGAGGCATTCATTTTATGAATATTCCAACCACTTTGTTGGCAATGGTTGATGCAGCAGTTGGAGGTAAACAAGGAATTGATTTGGATGGCCACAAAAATGCGGTTGGTGTGTTCAAACATCCACAAGAGATTTTTATCTATCCGGCATTTTTAAACACCTTACCCGATGTGGAGCGAAGAAATGGTTTTGCTGAATTGAGCAAACATGGCTTGATAAAAGACTCCGATTTTTGGCTGGAATTGGTTAAAACCGACGAAAAGAAAGCCGAAAACCTGGATAAGCTGATTTATAAATCCATCAAAATTAAAGCGGCCATCGTTAGCAAAGACCCGCTGGAAGAAGGAATCCGTAAAAGTTTGAATTTTGGTCATACCATTGGTCATGCCTTTGAAACGCATAGTTTAATCCACGACGAGAAACCTTTAAAACACGGTGAAGCTGTAGTTATTGGAATGATTGCCGAAGCTTGGTTGAGTAAAAACCTGGGCTGGATTTCAGAGAAAGAACTACATGCCATAAAAAACTATTTTTTGAGTCGCTTTCCAAAATATTCTGCTCAACCTGATTTTGAAACCTTGTTGGTTTACATGCGAAACGACAAGAAAAACAGGAATGGGCAAATCAATTTTAGTTTGTTAAAGAAGATAGGAAAGGCGAAAATTGATGTGAATTGCAGCGAAGAAGAAATTCAACATGCAATTGCTTTTTATTATTCCTAATGAATTTGGGTTTTCAACTTAACCATTCCGCAGTTTCAGAAATTCCCATTATCCATTTGCCGGCTTCTAAAAGTTTGTCCAATCGGGCTTTGGTTTTGCGGCAATTGTTGTTGGATAGAGGTCTTCTTGCTCCAGTTCTTGAAAATCTTTCTACTGCTGATGATACTCAATTGCTTGAACGCTTTTTCAGCGGACACCAAAGCCAATTCAATTTCAACAATGCAGGAACTCCCATTCGTTTTGCAACGGCGTATTTGGCTCAAAAAGTAGGTTCTACCTGTTTGCTTGATGGGTCTGAACGTATGCGAAAGCGGCCGATATTGGGTTTGGTGAAGGCCTTGGAAGAATGGGGTGCCGAAATTACCTGGAAAGGAGAATTCGGATTTCCTCCAATTGAAATCCAAGGGAAAAACTTAAGCTCCATCCCGAGCTTGCTGGTGGATGGTTCGGAAAGTTCGCAATACCTAAGCGCTTGTTTGCTGATTGCTCCGTTTTTGAACGAAGGACAGCGCTTTGTTTGGGATTCAAACCAAAGTTCATCGGCCTACAATCTGCTCACGCTTCAACTTCTGAAAGATTGGGGTGTTGAAATCCGTGAAACGCACCATCAAATTGAAGTATCGCCTTATCAACCCCAAAACAAAATGAATTCGGTTTATCGTATAGAATCAGATTGGAGTTCTGCGGCTTTCTTTTATGAATGGTTGGCGGCTCAAGCTTCCGGAGAACTTATTCTTGCTGATTTATCGCTTGATTCTGCTCAACCTGATAGCGCTCTGATTGAATTGATGAAGGACCTGGGCATTGAAACCCTTCAACAGGGTAAAGATTTACGACTGATTCAAACCGGGAAAAAGAAAAAGAGACTGGAGTGGAATTTTTCCCAATGTCCAGACCTTGCGCCGGCTTGTATTTGCGCTGCTGTGACCCAAGTTGAACAAGCCGTTTTTACGGGTTTGGATAAATTAAACCTGAAAGAGAGCCCCCGCTTGGATGAACTCTTCAATCAATTAAGCCTTAAAGGCTTTAGGCTTGAAAAAACTGAAAATGCTGAACTTCGATTCATAGGAAGCGGCCAAATTTCAAAAAAAATAAATTTCAAAACCTGTGCCGACCATAGACTGGTTATGGCTTTTGCATGCATTCAACCCCAAGCATCTGAAGTCATTTTAGATGAAATTCACTGGGTTGACAAATCTTTTCCTGATTTTTGGAGGGAAGCAGCAAAAATTGGTATAAGCTATTCAAGGTATGGCGGGTAATTCATTTGGCGAACTATTTAAGATTACAAGCTTTGGCGAAAGTCATGGGCCTGCCTTGGGCGTAGTGGTTGACGGTTGTCCTGCCGGACTTACCATCGACCTGGATTTTATTCAAGCCGAATTAAACAAGCGCAGACCCGGACAAAGCAAATTAAGTACCGCACGCTCAGAAGGCGATCAACTTGAAATTTTGAGCGGTGTTTTTGAACAAAAAACCTTGGGAACTCCCATTTGCATGTTGGTTCGCAATGCCGATCAGCGTAGCGCGGATTACGATAACCTGAAAGATATTTTTCGGCCATCGCATGCCGATTATACCTACCAAGCCAAGTATGGTCATCGCGACCATAGGGGAGGCGGGAGGCAATCTGCCCGAGAAACCATTTCACGCGTTATGGCTGGTGCTTTAGCTAAGTTAATCCTTCGCGAATACGGTATTCAGGTTCAGGCTTTTGTGCATTCCGTTTCAGAGTTGGAATTGGCTTTGGCCGATGAAAATATCCATCCGGAGTTGGCCTGGCATTTTGAAAGCCGCTGTCCGGATGCAGAAATGGATGCTCAAATTCGCACGCGTATTCTTCAAGCCAAAGCAGAGAAGGATTCTTTAGGAGGAGTAATTCGTTGCTTTTGCACAGGTGTTCCGGTTGGTTTGGGAGAACCCGTTTTTGATAAACTCCATGCCGATTTGGGAAAAGCCATGTTGAGCATAAACGCAGTGAAAGGCATTGAATTTGGCTCCGGATTTTCAGGAACCCACCTTCGGGGTTCCGAAAACAACGATGAATTTTTGTCGGAGAATGGTAAAATCCGCACAGCAAGCAACCGCAGCGGTGGCATTCAGGGAGGCATTAGCAACGGCGAACGAATCGATTTTAAAGTAGCCTTCAAACCTGTGGCAAGCATTGGTAAGCCTCAGAAGTCTATGAATACCAGCGGTGAAGAAGTAATGCTTGAAATCAATGGTCGCCACGACCCCTGCGTATTGCCACGTGCAGTTGTAATTGTTGAAGCCATGGCCGCGCTGGTTTTGGCCGACCATTTGTTGAGAAACCGAAGCAGCCGCATGCAACCCTTATACCCCGAATCACCACTAACAAGTTAGAACTATTCACCCACTATGAAGAAAATATTCAGTACAGCTATTTTGGGCTTGATCACTTTGCAGGCGTTTTCGCAACGTTGCGCCACCGATGCACAGCTCGAATTATTCAAAAAAGAGAATCCTCAATTGAGTCAAATTGAGGAAATGAGCAATTTTCAAGTCCGTAAGGCTCAGGAATCGAGTTCAACCACGCTCAGGAAATCAGGTGTTGTTCGCTATATCCCGGTTGTTTTTCATGTGATTCATAAATGGGGAGCAGAAAATGTTTCTCAGCAACAGTTGCAAGATGCTATTCGGGTTTTGAACGAAGATTTTCGCAAAAAGTCCGGAACCAATGGTGGCACAAGTACAGATGCGCTTGCCGTGGATATGGAATACGAATTCCGCATTGCCCAGTACGACCCCAATGGAAATCCCACTTCCGGTGTAAATCGCATTTACTCAACCCAAACCGACAATGCCCGCGATGCTGCTAAAAGCATTTCTTACTGGGATGCCCGTAAATACCTCAATATTTGGGTAGTAAACACCATTCAAAACACAACAGGTGATCCCAATTCCATTGTATTGGGTTATGCGCAGTTTCCTTTTATGCTAAATAGCAATCCCTCAACCGATGGTTTGGTGCTGCGTTCAGACCAATTGGGAGTTATTGAAATCGGACGTGCAGATCAAGCCGGACGTACATTAACCCACGAAGCCGGACATTGGGTTGGTTTGTACCATCCTTTTCAGGGTGGTTGCGTAGGTGGAACTGCTTCCAATTGCGCTTCACAAGGCGACCAAGTTTGCGATACGCCTCCGGTTGAAAGTTCAACCTCTGGTTGCCCAACTTCTCGCAATTCGTGTTCAAACGATGTTCCAAACCTTCCTGATTTGGTGAAAAATTACATGGATTATGCCGATGGAACCTGCATGAACATGTTTACATCCGGCCAAAAACAACGTGCTGATGCCAGCATGAATTCCTTCAGAGCCAATATTTATGGCAGCTCCAATTTGTCTGCTGCAGGCTTGAATACCGATGGAACTTACAAACCCTTAACCGCTTCAAACCGCAAAGCGCCATATACTTTTGGATTCAATTCCAATGAAGTAAATGGCTCAGGCTGGACAATTGAAAATTACACCAGCCCGGGCGATAGCGGTTGGAATATTTCAAGTCAGGCTGTGCTAAGTGGAAATGGTGCCATGCGTTCCAGAAATTTGTTGAACAATCGTTTAGGTAGTTTACGCAATGCTTTTTCTTCACCTTCCATTGATATAAGCACCTTATCAAACCCAACATTAACCTTCTATTTGGCCTATGCAAAACGTATTTCGGCCAGCAATTGCCGCTTAAGGGTTTATATTTCAAACGATTTTGGACGTACAGAAACGCTAGTTAAAACCTATTCGGTAAGTGAAATGGAGACTGGCCCTCAATCTACTACCGAGTTTGTGCCAACTGCTTCACAATGGAAAAAAATGAGTCTTGATTTGACTGCCTACAAAAGCTACACCAATTGCAGAATCCGTTTTGAAATTGCCTACTTAAGAGGAAACAACATTTATATTGATGATTTTTCAATCAGCGAACCCACCGATTTGGCTGAAGTTTTGAAAAAGCAGTTAGAATTTGCCTGTTTCCCAAATCCAAGTGCGGGCAATTTTACCATAAGTTTTCAAAATCCCGAAACTCAAAACATTCGGGTTGAAATTGCAGATTTGAATGGAAGAATCCTGTTTAATAAAATGGAATTAAATGCTCAAGGACCTTTTGAAATGGGCCTTCAAGCAGAAAATTGGACACCCGGATTTTACCTATTACGTGTGCACACCAACCAGGGTATCATAACCCACCGACTTATTAAAGAGTAAAAAAATATCGGAAAGGCTGCCAATTTTGAGCAGCCTTTCTTATTTTGGGCCCCGATTTGAGCCTTGTTAATCGGAAATAAAACCATAACAGAATCAGCTCAGAAGGAAAGGAAAGCAGAAAGATGAGTAAGAATTTAGTAATTGTAGAGTCGCCGGCGAAGGCCAAAACCATTGAGAAATTCCTGGGATCGGATTTCACAGTAAAGTCCTGTTTCGGGCATATTCGCGACTTAGCAAAAGGGGATGATGCCATAGATGTAAAGAATAACTTTCATCCTTCCTATGAAGTGAGCGACGATAAAAAGGCCATTGTGGCTGAATTGAAAAAGTTATCGAAGGATGCCGAGACGGTATGGTTGGCATCGGACGAGGACCGCGAAGGAGAGGCCATTAGCTGGCACCTGAGTGAAGTGTTGAAACTGGAGGAAAAGAAAACACGAAGAATTGTATTTCATGAAATTACCAAGCCTGCCATCTTAAAAGCCATAGACAATCCAAGAGGAATTAATAAGAATTTGGTTGATGCTCAACAAGCTCGCAGGGTATTGGATAGGTTAGTGGGTTTTGAATTATCTCCGGTTCTTTGGAAAAAAGTAAAAGCCAATCTTTCTGCCGGAAGGGTTCAATCGGTTGCGGTACGTTTGATTGTTGAACGCGAACGCGAAATCAATGCCTTCAACGCTTCATCTGCTTACCGTGTAACTGCCAAGTTTAAAGTAGGAGGGAAGAACCTGGAAGCAGAATTGGGAAAACGATTTGAAACCGAAGCCGAAGCAAGAGCCTTTCTTGAAAAATGTGCAAGTGCCGAGTTTAGCATTCAGAACCTGGAGGTAAAACCTGCCGAAAAATCTCCGGCTCCTCCTTTTACAACTTCCACCCTACAACAAGAAGCCAGCCGTAAACTGGGTTATGGAGTGAGCACAACCATGAGCATAGCTCAGAAATTGTACGAGCACGGACATATTACTTATATGCGTACCGATAGTGTGAATCTATCGGAGTTGGCCATCGCAGCTGCTAAGAATCAAATTACTGGTCAGTTTGGTGAAGCTTATAGCCGCCCCATGCGCTACACCACTAAAAATGATAGTGCTCAAGAGGCTCACGAAGCCATTCGTCCTACCTATTTTGAAAATGCCGAAATAGATGGAACCAACCAAGAAAAGCGTTTGTATGATTTGATTTACAAACGTGCAATGGCGAGTCAGATGGCTAAAGCTCAAATTGAAAGAACCATCGCAACCATTTCAGCTCCGGGAATCAACGAAAATTTTTCGGCAACCGGCGAAGTGCTAAAGTTTGAGGGTTTTCTAAAAGTTTACCTTGAAAGTACCGATGAGGAGAGCGAGGATGAAAATTCAAAAATGCTTCCTCCCATTTCGGTGGGCGAAAAATTGGTTTTAGACCAAATGGAAGCCGCCCAGCGCTACACCAGGCCTGCTGCTCGTTACACCGAGGCTAGTTTGGTGAAGAAAATGGAAGAATTGGGAATTGGTCGTCCATCCACTTACGCTCCAACCATTTCAACCATTCAGAAAAGAGGTTATGTTGTTCGTGAAGACCGAGAAGGAAAAGACCGCGAAAGCATTTCCCTCTTGCTGAAGAAAAGCGAAATTACACGTGAAGTAAAAACCGAAAAATACGGAACCGAAAAGGCTAAATTGTTTCCAAGCGATATTGGCATGCTGGTTACAGATTTTTTGTCGAAGCATTTTGATAAAATCATGGATTATGGCTTTACGGCCAGTGTTGAAGAAGAATTTGATAAAATAGCCCAGGGCCAATTGGTTTGGAATAAAATGATTGAAAAGTTTTATGGTCCATTCCATGTTGAGGTAACCCGCACTAGCGAAACAGCTGAGCGCCAAAATGCAGAACGCATGCTGGGCAATGATCCTGAAACAGGAGCTCCAGTTTATGTTAAAGTTGGGCGTTTTGGTCCCTATGCGCAAATTGGTGAAAACAGCGACGATCCGAATGAAAAGCCTCGTTATGCCAGCCTCAGAAGTGGTCAGTTGATTGAAACCATTAGTTTGGCTGAAGCCCTTGATTTGTTCAAATTGCCACGTGTTGTGGGTGAGTTTGAAGGCAAAACCATAAAGGCTTCCATTGGTCGTTTTGGTCCCTATTTGCAACACGACGGTAAGTTTATCTCCATTCCTAAAACCGATGATGTTTTTGGAATTACCCAAGAGAGAGGCATTGAACTCATTGAGGCTAAACGCGTAAGTGATGCCAATAAATTGGTGAAAGCGTTTGAGGAAGACGAAACGCTTAAGATTTTGAATGGTCGCTGGGGGCCATATATTTCAAGAGGAAAAGACAATTTCAGAATTCCAAAAGGCAAGAAGGCTGAAGAGATGACCTATTCAGATGTGCTGGAGTTGATTAAAGCTGAAGGCAAATCAGAAGTAAAATCTGCTGCCAACAAATCAGCACCAAAGAAAGTGGCCGTTAAAAAATCTGCTGCCAAAAAAACTTCAGCCAAAAAAGCAGCTGCTAAGAAAGGAAAATAAGCATGAATCTTTCTGATTCTGAAATAAGGTCGCTTATTCGGCTATTGGATGATGATGATCCGGAAATCAATGAACTGATTCAGGGGAAGATTCTTTCGCTGGGCTCTGAGGTCATTCCTTTTTTGGAAAGGGAATGGTCGCTAATTGAAGATATTTACCACCAACAACGGGTAGAGAATGTCATCCATCAAATACAATTTAACCAGCTTGTAAGCGATTTTAAAACCTGGTTTTTATCTGAGAAACAAGATTTATTGGAGGCTTGTTACCTGGTGGCCCGATACAAGTTTCCGCATCTGGAATTTTCAACCTTACTTTCAGGTATTGAAAAGCTTCGGATGGATGCTTGGCTTGAAATGCATTACGATCTAAGTCCTTATGAGCGGGTTAGAATTCTGAATTATGTATTCTACCAATTGCATAATTTCAGAGGGAATACCGAATCGTACCATGATCCGCGAAATTCCTTTCTTAACCAGGTATTGGAAAGCAAAACCGGCAATCCAATTATGTTGGCGGTGATTTATATGCTAGTGGCTCATAAATTGAATATTCCCATTTTTGGGGTCAATTTGCCGCAGCATTTCGTATTGGCCTATATGGATACTGTAAGTTCTGGCAGGTTGGATGCGCTTTACCAAAGCAGACCTTTGGATGAGGCTGCGCGTGAAGGAAATGTGTTGTTTTATATCAATGCTTTTAACCTGGGAGCTGTTTTTTCAAAGGCCAATTTGGAGCAGTTTTTAAAACAGGTAGGTATTGAATCAAAACCAGAATTTTTCAAACCTTGTTCCAACCTGGAAATTGTGAAGCGAATTCTGAGAAATTTGTCTGCAGCTTACGAAAAAGCCGGAAAAATCAATAACCAGAAAGAGATTCAGGAATTGCTTTCTTTATTAGGCGAGCCGCCCTTAAGTATGCTGAATGACTTGTTTCAGGGTGATGAAGAAGGAGATCTGGACTAATTCAACCATCCAGACCTCCAGCTATCAAATTTGAATTTCTTCCCCTGCTGAATTCAAGAACCTGGATTCAACCAAATGAAGCTTACTTGCAGGTTTTACCTTAATCCATTGCTTGTATTTAAAGAACCATTTCATGCGAGGCGATTTGAACCAACCCGCGGTTAAAAAGGCTGCTATATAGGGATTCACCTCAATGCTTAAACCTTTTAATTGCATGTTCTCGATGAAGTATTGAAGTTTGCTTTCAATCTCTTCCAAAATGGTAACACTGGATTGAATCTCACCGCTGCCCATGCAAGCCGGACATTTTTCCATGACTTCAACAGCCATTTCCGGACGAACACGCTGGCGGGTAATTTGAATCAAACCGAAAGGACTCATTGGCAAAATCTTGTGTTTTGCCCTGTCCGATTTCATGGCATCCTTCAGTTTCTCATAAACCTCTCTTCGGTTTGATGCATTTTTGAGGTCGATAAGGTCGATGACAATAATGCCACCCATATCGCGAAGTCGAAGTTGGCGAGCAATTTCCTCAACCGCTTCCATGTTTACCTTGAGTGCATTTTCCTCCTGATTTTCGCCTTTGTTGGCAATGTTTCCGGAGTTTACGTCGATAACATGCAAGGCTTCTGTATGCTCAATAATGAGGTAGGAGCCACCCATGAAATTCACTTCTTTTCCAAAGCTCGACTTGATTTGCTTATCAATGCCAAAATGCTCGAACATGGGTGTTTTACCCGTGAAATGCTTAACAATTTTGGCCAATTCAGGAGAGTTTCCCTGAAGGTAATTCTTGATTTTATTGTAAAGAAAGGAATCGTTTACATGGATGCCAATGAATTCTTCATTCACCAAATCGCGCACCAGCGTAAGTGTTCGGTTACTTTCGCCCAATACCTTTTGAGGAGGATTTGCGGTTTTTAATTCATTGCACATTTCCTTCCAACGCGAATGCAATTCCCGGAGGTCGTTTTGCAAATCTTCAATGCTAACACCTTCGGCGTTGGTGCGAATAATTACGCCGAAATGTTCAGGTTTTATTGCTGCAACCGCTTCTTTAAGGCGTTTTCTTTCTTCGTTTTTGGAGATTTTTTTAGAAATGCTAATGGCATTGTCGAAGGGTATTAATACCAAAAAACGACCTGCCAATGAGATTTCAGAACTTAAACGAGGACCTTTATTTGAAATGGGTTCCTTGCTAACCTGAACCAATACTTGTTGGTTGCGTTTCAGGATTTGAGTAACCTTTCCCGATTTCTGAATATCCTCTTCGAGATATCTTTCGCTAATTTCATAAGTGGAAGGCTTTTCAGTCCGAACCATTCTTACAAATTTGGAAAGGGAGTTTATTTGTGGACCTAAGTCCAAGTAGTGCAAAAAGGCATCTTTCTCGTGGCCAACATCCACAAAGGCAGCATTAAGGCCTGGCATAATCTTTCCGACAGTGCCCAGAAAAATATCACCAACTAGGAAATTGTTGTTGTCGCGCTCGTGATGCAGCTCAATAAGCTTTTTGTTTTTAAGCAGCGCAATATCAACCCCTCCCGCAGGGTTTGTTGAAATAATGAGTTCGTAATTCACGATAAAAAATTAGTCCGGAATTCACCGGGTGAACAATGGGAGAGGGAAAAAGAGAATAACTTAAGAGGGGGGATTTGAAAAGAATTGAGCCACCACCCAATGGTAGCAGCCCAAATTCAATTACTTTTTCTTGTGCCTGTTTTTTCTAAGGCGCTTTTTTCTTTTGTGGGTTGCGATTTTATGACGCTTCCTTTTCTTTCCGCTTGGCATAGTTATTTGGAATTTTTAAGGTTTAAAATAGTTGATTCAATTGATTGTTTTGCTTCTTCGTCCGGAACTAATTTCTGAAAAGTCTCAAATGCTTTGATTGCCTGCGACTTATTTTCGAGAGCCACATAGCATTGACCTAAGAAATAATAGAAATCCGCATTAAGAGGTTGCAGTCGGGTAAGGGTTTCAAAGCGTTGTACCGCTTTGTCCATCTGTCCGCTGCGCATCGACAGCATTCCAAGAGTATAGTTGGCCTGAATATTAGTTGAATCACGACGGGTAATATCTTTCAATATTTGAACCCCTTTCATGATATCTACATCATTCTGGACATAACAAATGGCGAGAGAATTTTTGGCTTCGAGGTTGTTTTCGTTTAAGGCAATAACCTTTTCAAATGCTTGAATAGCTTTGGATGTTGAAAACATTTGCATCCCGGTATCAGGCGTAACTGCCGAGAACTCGTAGTACTTTGTTCCGGCGCTAAACCATGAATTCTCATCGTTTACCTTATTGGCAATTTGTTCAAGGTAATGAGCAGAAACCAAACGGAAACCAAGTGAATCCCAAGCTTGCGATAATGCAGCTAAGGCAAATACACCTTGATTGCTCGATTTGGCTTCTGCTTCAAGTTGGTTTACAAGGGCTAATCCCTCCGGAGAGAGAGAATCATTCAAACTGGCACGAAAACTTTCAAAATCGAAAGGCTTTTGCTCAGGACGATGCACTGCACTCGTTGCGGTAAGCTCCACTTCCGAACTCTTGTGGTTCAAGTAATAGAGGATACCCACCAGCGATAGCAGGACCAGAATTATGATAATTTGCGCCTTGTTGAATTGCATTAAGCTTCTTTCAATGCTTGTTTAGCTTCAGCTTCTCTTTTTGCAGCGTTGGTTTTTACCGCTTCGCTTTTCTTGATTTTCTCAACAAAAGTTTTTGCTGGCTTGAATGAAGGAATGAAATGCTCATCAATTACCATTGCAGTATTTTGGGAAATGTTACGAGCAATTTTCTTCGCTCTGCGCTTGATAATGAACGACCCGAAACCACGGAAATATACATTACGGCCTTCTGTCATGTTGTTACGAACCACCTTGAAAAATGATTCTACCACTTCCTGAACTTGATTCTTTTCAACTCCTGTCTTCAATGAAATTTCCTGGATAATTTCTGCTTTAGTCATTGTTCTGTATATTATGGGTTTAACTTTACGTTACTTACGTTCAAAACTTCTAAGGGGTTGCAAATGTATGTATTAGAACTTTAAAAACTGATTTTTTTTGAATTTTCTTCAATTTGTAGCCCTTTCATGACTCCAATAGCTCATACCGAACTCCTTAACTGGTACTCAGTTAACAAACGAAAATTGCCTTGGCGCGATACTCAAAATCCCTATCCTATCTGGCTTTCTGAAGTAATTTTACAGCAAACTCGTGTGGATCAGGGAATGTCGTATTACCTCCGTTTTATGGAGAATTTTCCTGATATCCATCAATTGGCAAATGCTTCAGAGGAACAGGTTTTAAAACTCTGGCAGGGTCTGGGTTATTATTCCAGAGCAAGAAATATGCATGCCACTGCAAAATACATTTCCCAAAACCTAAATGGAATATTTCCCGGTTCTTCTGTAGAACTTGCCAAATTGAAGGGCATTGGTCCTTACACGGCAGCAGCAATTGCCAGTTTTGCATTCCATGAGGCTGTGCCGGTTTTGGACGGAAACGTGTTTCGGGTGCTTTCTCGTTTATGGGATGAGGATTCCGCCATAGACTCAACCCAAGGCAAAAAGCGATTTCAACTGCTCGCTTTTGAATCTTTGAATCTTTCCTATCCGCATTTACACAATCAGGCCATTATGGAACTTGGTGCTTTGGTTTGTAAACCCAAAAATCCGGATTGCCCCAATTGCCCAATTCAAACCTGGTGTATGGCTTTCAAAGCAGATACCGTTTCAATGAGGCCGGTGAAGGCGGGGAAAACCAAGGTGAAAAATCGATATATGCATTATTTTTTTATGGAAAATGGAAAGTCGTTCCTGGTTGCCAAACGGAAAGCAGGCGATATTTGGCAGGGATTGTTTGATTTGCCTGAGATTTCGTTTGATGCTCAGCCATCTGATAGTCAGCTTACTCAAGCTTTTCAAAACTTAAATTCCGAGCTGAAGCAGGTGCAACTTTTTTCGCATTTTGTGTATGAAAGCATTCATTTATTGAGCCACCGCCGTCTGTTTGCTCGTTTTTATCACCTT
This sequence comes from Bacteroidia bacterium, assembly GCA_023151275.1. Classification (GTDB taxonomy): domain Bacteria; phylum Bacteroidota; class Bacteroidia; order UKL13-3; family UKL13-3; genus CAISCU01. The sequence continues at coordinate 12,955 of JAKLJI010000015.1, forward strand.
CAGTTTGAGGGTGAAGTTCCTGGTATTCATGGTTTTGAATTGGTTGAGCTTGAGAAATTGACTCGGTTGCCTGCTTCACGCCTTTTTGAAAAGTTTCAGAAGAATTATATTTTGCAGGAAAGGAAACAAGAATGAGTTTAAATAAAGTACTTCTTATTGGCAACCTGGGTCAGGATCCCAGTGTGCGTTTTTTGGATAATAACAAGGTTGTGGCGAGTTTTACACTTGCAACCAATGAAACCTATACCGACAGAAACGGGGAGCGCCGCACTGAAACAGAATGGCATACCATTGAAATGTGGGATCAGTTAGCCAGAAACGTAGATAACCTCAAACAAAAGGGATACCTGAAAAAAGGAACTCAAGTTTACGTTGAAGGTAAAATTCGGACCGAAAACTACAAGGATAAGGATGGAAATGATAGGGTTGGAAAGAAAATTCGTGCACTTACCCTTACGCTTTTGGGCTCATCAAACAGAAATTCCGGAGAGTCAGGAGAAGGTGGGTATCGACAGCCTGAAGCTCAGCCAACTAACCCTTTGCCTTCACCTAATACAACCTATGCAACTCCTCCGGTATCAGCACCAAATCCCGCTCCGGATGATGACTTACCTTTTTAATTTTCATACATTTGCCCCGGAACAGTCTGTTTTGGGCTGATTTTTGGTTTAAAAATGGAAGAACCTCCGCTTACGCTTTTTCTACAAGTATTTAATCCGGCTCTATCTAGCGCCGATTGGGTGCCTGTCCTTTTGAATTGCGCAATAATTGTTTTACTTATTTTCCTATCTGCCGTGTTTTCAGGCTCGGAAAATGCCTTCTTTTCTTTATCTCAACCCCAGTTTGATGAATTGACCGAAAATCCAGGACAACTAAGTAAATCAGTTAATTTTCTGAATGCGCATCCCAAAAAGCTTTTGGCCACCATATTAATAGCGAACACCTTCGTAAATATCGCGATTGTTGTTATCTCAGCTGAGTTATTTACCCGTCTGTTTAATTTTACCGAGAACCCCTTGCTAGGCTTTTTAATAGAGGTTGTACTGGTAACTTTTATGATCGTTTTATTGGGAGAAGTAATCCCTAAGATTTACTCCTTTCAGAACAATATCAGAGTGGCTCGATTTGTTGCCGTGCCAATGTATAGCTTGTACAAAGTACTTCAGCCATTGGTTTACTTGCTTGAAAGCACAACTGCTATCATTGATAAACGGGTTACCAAACGCGGACATATCCTTTCCATTGATGAATTGACTCATGCCATTGAAATTACTTCGGAAAAAGATGCTCCAAAACAGGAGAAAAACATCCTGAAGGGCATTGTGAACTTTGGAAATACCACAGTCAAGCAAATTATGCGCCAACGACCTGATGTATTGGCGGTAAACCTAAACCTTGACTCAGATAAGCTGATGAAGCAAATTATTGATTCAGGGTATTCAAGAGTGCCAGTTTATGAAGGCAGCCTCGACCAAATTAAGGGTATTCTATTCATTAAAGATTTGCTTCCCTATTTGTACCAAAATGACTTCGATTGGAAACAATTGATTCGTCCAGCATTTTTTGTGCCTGAAAGCAAAAAAATCGACGACTTATTGAAAGAATTTCAGACCAAACGTATGCACCTGGCCATTGTAATTGATGAGTTTGGAGGTACTTCCGGATTAATTACCATGGAGGATATTCTGGAAGAGATTTTTGGTGAAATTCACGATGAATTTGATGAGGAAGAGCAAATTTTTACCCGTATTAATGAACATACTTTCGTCTTTGAAGCCAAAATCCTAATCAACGATTTTTGCCGTTATATGGAAGTAGATTCGGATGAGTTTGAAGAGGTACGAAAGGATTCGGATACACTCGGGGGAATGCTCCTGGAATTGAATGGGGACTTACCAACCTTAGGTCAGGAAATTACTTATGGTCCCTATACGTTTAAGGTTGAATCGGTGGATAAAAGAAGAATAAAGCGAGTAAAGGTTACTATTTTGCATGGAAATAATGAAACAACAGTCGTATAAAGCCTTTCTAGTTCTCGCACTTTTTGGATTGCTTTCCTGCAATGAGAAGCCCATCCCTAAGCCTAAAGCTTATCCTCGTATAGATTTACCCAAACCTAGTTACCAAAGAACCGAATTACCTGAGTGCAATTACTCTTTTGATTTGGCAGATTTTGCAATCCTTAGGCCAGATCCATACCCAACTGCTGATGAGTGCTGGTACAATGTGCATTATCCAAAATTCAAAGCAACACTGCACCTCAGTTACAGGCCTATCAAAAATCGCGACGACTTATTTAAGGTGATAAATGATTCGCGCGAAATGGTTTACAAGCACGTAATGCGTGCAGATGAAATCATAGAGAATTACATCAACGCGAATGAATTGCATGGAATTTATTACGAACTGGGAGGCAGCACTGCTACCAATGCACAGTTTTTTGTAACCGATAGCACCCACCATTTTTTGCGCGGATCACTTTACTTCAACGAAAGAACAGAAGCCGATTCTGTAGAGCCTGTGCTCAATTTCCTGAAAAAGGATATGTTGCATATCATTGAAACCGTAAAATGGAATCGGCAAGCCGCTAAATAGGCAAATTTCAAACCATAAAAAAAGGGTGCTGGATTCTTCCAACACCCTTTTTTCGTTTAAGAATTAGCTTATTTCAAAATGGAATTGCTTTGATGCACCAAGGTTCCTTCCAAATACACTTGAATTACATAAGTACCCGGCTCAAGAATGCGCTCGTCGTTTTCGTAGGATAAACACAAATCCTGCTTTTCTCCGGTATAATTGATTTTTTGAGATGCTGTAGCTTCCACCTCTTCATTTTCGCTGGAAGTAAATGCAGCTTTGGTAAAGCCCATCAAAACCTTTCCGTTTGGAGCCAATATGCGGAGGTAAACCATTTTGTCGCCGGTTGAAGCCACTTTATTGTCCATAATGGTGAAGCAGGCTTCCAATTTGTTGGTTTTTCGGGCAAGCACACTTTCAACAAATTTGCCTGAACTTTTCTTTTTGAATGAGTTCACCTTAACGTATTCGGCTTTGAGTTGAGAAGCCGTATTGACTTTTTGTTCCAACAGATTTTTTTGTTGACTCAAATCCGTAACCTGAGAATTTAGTGATTCATTTTGCTCTTTCAATGCTTTGTTTTCTGCAAGCAAGGCATCAATTTTTTCAAGCGATTCATCCCTAAGTTTTTTGAGTTCTGCCAACTCTTCTTTCAAGCGTTTATTCAGTTTATTTGCGTCTTTTTCTGTTGCAATCAGCTTTCTAATTTTCTCCTCTTGGGCTGCAACCTTTAACTTTTCCTCGCTCAATAAAGTATCGAGATTTCCGGCAATGCCCATGTATTTTTCCAATTCCATTTTGGTACTGGCTAGCTCACGTTCAACTTCAACCCGAGCGTTGATAAGGCTATCAACCTCGGTGCCGTGTTCAACCACCATGGTTTTTTGGTTTTTAAATTGATAAATGTTGAATCCTATAGATGCAACTAGCAACAACAGGAGCACAATCAGTGAACTTCGGTTTTGTTTTTCTTCTGCCATACGATTTGTAAATTTTAGCCTTGGTTTTCCAAAGCTAACAGAAAGTATGTGATAAACCAATGGCATCAGAATTCATTCCCTACCTTTGTTTGAAATGAATTACTTTATCATTGCTGGTGAAGCAAGCGGAGATTTACATGGAGCCAGGCTTATTCAAGCTCTTCAAGAAAAGGATTCGCAGGCCAATTTTAAGTTTTGGGGTGGCGATTTAATGGCTGCTCAGGCGCCGGGTGGGTTAATAACCCATTACCGCGAAAATGCCATCATGGGATTTGTGGAAGTAGTGATGAACCTGGGTAAGATTAAAAAGAATTTTGCGGCTTGCAAACAAGCCATTCTCAATTTTAAGCCTGATGTGGTAATTCTAATTGATTACCCCGGATTCAACCTAAGGATGGCAGAGTTTTGCAAAAAGCAGGGGATAAAAACGGTTTATTTTATCGCTCCAAAGGTGTGGGCCTGGAAGGAAAATCGTGCAAAGCAACTCGAGAAAAATGTGGATTTACTCCTTTTGATTTTTCCATTTGAGGTAGATTATTTCAAGAAATGGAAAATCAATACCCGGTACGTTGGAAATCCCCTGCTGGATGAAATTGCAGATTTTATTTCGCATAAGCCTATCGAGATTTCAGCTGCCAACAAACCTCTTCTGGCCTTACTGCCGGGTAGCCGAAAGCAGGAATTGGCTAAAATGCTTCCCATAATGCTCCAAACCTTGAAGCGCTTTCCCGAGTTTGATGCGGTAATTTGTGGTGCTCCGGGATTGGATGCCTCAGCTTATCAACCCTATTTGAGCGACGGGGTGAAACTGGAATTCGGAAAGACCTATGAAATTGTTTCGAAAGCAACTGCGGCTTTGGTTTGCAGCGGAACGGCCACCTTAGAAACAGCCTTACTTGGGATACCGCAAGTTTGTGGTTACAAAGCCAATCCCATTTCCATGCGAATTGCCAAGTTATTGGTAAAGGTGAAGTTTATTTCATTGGTGAACCTGAATTTGAATCGCGCTGCAATACCAGAATTGATTCAAGAAGATTTTAATCCGGAACGGGTTGAAATGGAATTGCGTGCTTTGATGCCCGGTGGCGAAAAACATGACCAATTGCTTAATGATTACCAAGAATTGAAAACAGTTTTTGGAAGTACCGGAGCCGATAAACGTGCAGCAGATGCCGTGCTTGAGCTTTTGCGTAACTAAGGCTAAACTATTTTTTGGCTTGATTGATAATCAATTAAGCATTTTAGTTCCAACATGGCATGGGAATTGCAACCGATTTGGAGTAAATAAATTCAAATGCATTTCTCAGGTCTCTATACCCGGTTGAAAGAGGTTAAACTTGCTGAATTTCTGGTTTTTGGCCTTTCAGTTTCCGGTTTTCTAATTTCCGATTATATGCTCTTTACTTCGCGTTTTGAACAGCTTAGTTTTATCATTCCTGCTTTACTTTTCTTTTTTCTTGGTTTTCGAGCGAATTATTTTTCCAGGTTAACATTCAACAAAGGCTTGATTGCCTTGCTTGTTGTCGGAAATCTAGTTTGCATCATCCTGCTTTCCAGAAACCTAAAGCCGACATCAGGTTCTATGCATGGCTTTCTGAAGGAAGCGAAAGCTCAGCCACTGGTGCGTTCTCTTTTCGAGGCTCACCTTGTTCCTACAAAAGCTTTTTTAGAATCCAAGGAGGATTTTATCGGTCTTGAACCGGAAGAAAAAACGCAAGTTTTTGTTGGTATGGCTGAACGAAGCCAGGTTTCATCAAATCATTCCAATCCCAAGCTCGATTGGTTACCCGAAATCAAGATGTTTCCCTTTTTTGCTTCAAGCAATGATCAACCCGATTCTGTTTTCGCAGGAATGGAGGAGGAGTCGGCTATCGGTTCAATTCAACTTTCAAACCGATTGCTTTCAGAAAATGAGGATTTGATGGAGTAGTGCTAGTTGATTGCTTTTCAAACCAAACTTACAAAGCTCCCAAAAGAGCAGCTTCAACGCGCTTTTCAACGTTTTGGTAATCTTGTTTGATGAATGCCAATCCGGTTACGTGTTCATACAATTCAATATACCTATTGCTAATGGTTTCAATAAAGGCATTGTCCATATCCGGAATTTGCTCCCCATCGCGGCCTTGAAAGCCATTGGCAATTAGCCATTGACGTACAAATTCTTTCGACAATTGGCGTTGCTGTTGATCACGTGATTGAATTTCTTCGTAGGTGTCTTTGTAGAAATATCGGCTCGAATCGGGCGTGTGAATTTCATCCATCAACATCACTTTACCGTCTTTTACGCCAAATTCATACTTGGTATCCACCAGAATGAGTCCGCGTTTATTGGCAAAATCAGCCCCGAACCTGTATAACATGCGGGTATAATTTTCCAATTGAAGGTATTCTTCCTCAGTTGCAAGTCCTTGTTTTAGAATTTCATCTCTTGTAATGTCCTCATCATGGCCTTCGCTGGCTTTGATGGTTGGTGTAATGATGGGCTCTGGAAAAGGGTCGTTTTCGCGCATTCCATCAGGCATGGCAACTCCACAAATTATGCGTTTTCCGCTTTTGTATTCGCGCCAGGCATGGCCAGCCAAATATCCTCTTATTACCATTTCAACCGGCAATGGCCTGCATTTATGGCCAATGCTCACATTGGGGTCGGGTGTTGAAATTAACCAATTTGGAACCATGCTTGCCGTTTCTTTTAAAAAGAAAGCTGCAATTTGATTCAATACCTGGCCTTTGTAGGGGATTGGTTTGGGCAATACCACGTCGAATGCCGAAATACGATCGCAGGCCACCATGGCCAAAACATCTCCACTTAGGCTGTAAACGTCGCGTACTTTTCCTTTGTAAAACGCGGTTTGACCGGGAAGATTGAAATGAGTTTCTACAAGTGCATGCATACTAGTTTTTTTCTTTGGCTTGAGGTTTATGATCGTAGGCCTTAATAATGTCTTTTACCAACCTGTGGCGAACCACATCTTCAAAGGTTAACCAGGCGATGTCGATTCCGGAAATTCCTTCCAGAATTTTCAAGGCTTTGGGCAATCCGGAATGTTCCTGCCTGGGAAGATCAACTTGGGTTAAGTCACCGGTGATGATAAATTTTGCATTGGGTCCCATTCGGGTAAGGAACATTTTTAGTTGCAAATCGGTGGCATTTTGGGCTTCATCTAAAATTACGTAGGCATTGTCTAATGTTCTGCCTCGCATAAATGCCATGGGTGCAATTTCTATAACCCGGGTTTCGATATAGGTTTTAAGTTTATCGGCCGGAATCATATCGTCTAAGGCATCGTAAAGTGGTCTCAGATAAGGGTCGATTTTTTCCTTGAGGTCGCCAGGTAGAAAACCCAGATTTTCTCCCGCTTCAACGGCTGGCCTTGCTAAAATGATTCGCTTGATTTCTTTGTCTTTCAGCGCTTTTACGGCCAAAGCAACTGCGGTATAGGTTTTTCCGGTTCCGGCCGGTCCAATGGCAAAAAGGATATCGTTTTTCTGCAACAACGAAACCATTTTCTTTTGATTGGGCGATTTTGCACGAATTACTTTTCCATGTGTTCCGTACAGAATAATATCGCCCGTTTCGGGGGCAGCTTTTTCTTTTGAAACTTCGGGTTTTGTTGCAGTTCCTGCCAAAACACTTTCCAATTGCACCTCACTAAAATGCCCAAATTGGTCAATCAAGCGCTGAAGTTCATGAAATTTTTCTTCAAAAAGTTCAAGTGCAAAATCTTCTCCACTTAAAATTAGCTGGTTTCCGCGATGCACGATTTTGAGCATAGGGAAGTGATTTTGAAGAATTTTCAGGTATTTATTATTGGGCCCTAGTAGTAATGCAGGCTCAAATTGGTCGAGAGTAAGTTCTTTGCTGTTCAAATTATGCCGGGCTAGTTTGTTAACTTTGCACGAAAGTAAGAAAAAATCCACCAGCTTTGACCATTGTAACACTAACATCCGATTATGGAGAAGGAAGCTATTACCAGGGTAGTCTGAAAGGTGCGCTTCTGAGCGCAATTCCAGAGCTGCAACTTGTGGATATCTGGCATTCGGCTTATCCATTTGATGTGAGTCAAGCCAGTTTTATGCTTTCTATGGTTTACCCCAATTTTCCTCCCGGAACCTGGCATGTTTTGGCTATAGATACCTCGCCTTTTAGCCATAAGCAAGTGTTGGTGGTTGAATACAATGGCCATTTTTTTATTGGGGCTGATAATGGACAGTTCTCCTTGCTTTTCCCTCAGATGCCCGAAAAAGTTTATCGGGTTTTGATTAAGCCGGGACTTGAAAGTCATCCTTTTCCGGAGAAGGCGCTGTTTGTTCCGGTAATTGCCCATTTTATCAAAAACAAAAACTTAAAAGGCATTGCTGAACCCGGACATATTATGAATTTGAAAAAGCCGGTTAAGCCTTATGTGGAAGGAAGTTTGCTAAAAGGAATGGTAATGATTATCGATTCCTTTAATAATGCGATTACAAATATCAGTAAGTCTGAATTTGAGGCGTTTACCCAGGGAAAAGCTTTTCGACTCTTGTATTGGCGCAAGGATAGTCTTAGTGAAGTTTCAACGCACTATCATCGAGAGCGAGACGGCGAATCCTTGATGCTTTTCAATGAAAATGGATACCTTGAAATTGCAATGAGCAGAAGCAGAGGTGCTCAATTGCTTGGACTTAAGCCGGGTTCTGTAATATTAATCGAACAAAAAGAATACTAAGTGATGTTAAATCGGATTGTACGCATGAGTTTTAGGCCGGAGGAAGTGGATAATTTTTTAGCGGTTTTCAATGCCTCCAAGCACTTCATTGCCGCCTCAGAAGGTTGTGAGGGACTTGCACTTTTGCGCGATAGTTCATCGCCGAATGTGTATTTTACTTACAGTTATTGGAAAGATGAACATTGTTTGAATAAATACCGCTATTCAGATTTGTTTAAAGAAGTGTGGAGCAAAACCAAGGTCCTATTTAATGATGCACCACAGGCTTGGAGCCTTGAATTGGCCGATCAAGTCAAGTAAATCTTCTTAAAAGTGTACAAAAAACAGGTTTCCCCACATATTCGCTTCAAAAGCAGGTAAGTGAAAATGGCGAATTCACCTAACTTTGAAGGAAGTTCGTTTGTATGAATACCCGCGCATGAAGTCGATTATTTCCATTCTGCTAATTTTCTGTCCGTTTGCCATTTTGTTGGCCAGTCCAAAAGATTCCCTCCGGCTGGAATTGCGCGATGGCAAAAAGCTAATTGTTCACCGTGCGGTAAAGGGAGAAAGCCTGCAACAAATTGCAGCCAAATATGGCGCAGATGAACAGCTCATCCTTTCGCTGAACCCGATGCTTCAAAACGAAGTAAAGCCGGGGCATTTGGTTCGCATTCCACTTAATGCCGATAAATATGGAGATGTGAAGGTTAATCCGGTAAAGCCCATTTCGGATAGTCGTTTGCCTTTGGCTACAACACTTCCTTCTCCTGAACTTAGTGGAGAACCATCAAAAAAAGGTCAGGCCAAACAGGAGGATGACGGCGCTGACGCGGAAGTTCGCGTAACCAAAGAAACTGAAATTTTAGATTCTCAAAAGGGAAATGCAACGCCAGAGTCAAGTCAAACATCGTCAACTCAGGCTAAAACAGCTGATAATCCAGATTTGAAGGACCCCACAAGTGCAGTTTCTTTTCAACGCAAGGCAGATGCAACACCCGACCCTCAAGGTGGCAATATGCAAAAAGCGCCAACCGTTACCAATCCCGGAGCTAATAACCTGAATGCCCAAAAAACATCAGAAGAAACCCTATTAAATCCAACCCAAAAGCCACTTAAAGTTAAAATAAACCCTGCCGATTTTCAAACCTATGTGGTTGGCAACGCACAAAGTGTTCAACAGCTTGCGGCCACGTTAAAGCAGGACCCCAATTACCTGAAATCGATTAACGACCTTTCCAGCGACAGGCTTTGGAAGGGACAGCATTTGCTTATTCCAAAAGGTGCTGCTCCTGTACAACAGCAAGAGCGCTTAACTGCTGCCCAAAAAACGGAGCGCAGAGATAGTTCGGCCAATGCCATAAAAAATGCCTGGGCGCAAGTAAAGGCAGATGAACCATTTCAAACTAAGGAAACGGAACAAGCTGAGCCTTCTTCCACTAGCCCCGCACAAAGCAATTCACTCACAGGGAATACAGGTTCTTCATCTGCTTCGGCAAATGCCACCACTGTAGATGAGAATGAATTGGATGACAAAAGTGGAAAAGAGCCAGTTCCTGCTGAACCTCAAAAGCAAGATCCTGCTGATATTGGCTTAGCCAGAAGGCGTTACAATACAAGCATTCAAACAGGCCAACATGCTGTTGAAGACCGTGAATTGGATACCAGTTTGGTAAGTCATTACGACGGTATTGATAAAATGGGATTGCGTTTTAAGAATGATTTTGCCTTATATGAAAACAATGCCATTACCTATTCTGCAGTAGATTTCAGAGATCAGCGGCTGGTGGTTGACGAATGGGCTGTAGAGGCCGCGGATAGCAATGCATTGTACATTCAGCCTTCAGCAAACCGCTCGGGAAAAGGAGATAAGAACACAACCCACGTTGTAAAAGAAGGCGAGACCTTGCTTTCCATTGCAAAAAAGTATGGAGTTACCCAATCGGATATTATCAATTGGAATGGTTTGTTGAAATACCGTTTGCGTGTGGGGCAGGAATTGGTTGTAAATGATGCTCGCGGAAGTTTAGCTTATTACGAACGTGCACTTACCCAAAAGCAAAAGGCAGTTAAAAATCTTGAAGTAGATGGCATTACCGACCAAGGTTTGGCCTATTATGACCCGAAGAAAAAATTGAAAGGTGTTTTGATGAACAATTTGCCCAAAGGGAAATGGGTAGAAATTCAAAGCCTTGAAAAGTTCTTGAAAATTACTGTTCAGGTTGCGGGCCCTTTACCTCAAAATGCGCCAAAGGATTGTTTGTTGATGTTGGACGAAAAAACGGCCACTGCATTGGAAACCAACAACAAGCAAACCATTGTTAAAATAAGCTTTGGTAAGGTTGATAACGAATAAGTTGTGTTTGAGATTCCTCCAATTCAAGTAATCCGGCGGACTTGCCCGGAGAGTGCCAGGTTTTCCATTGTTTTGCCCAGTTGGAATAACCTCACATTTTTGAAATGCTGCATTGAATCCATTCAAAAAAATAGCCGATACACCCATCAGCTAATTGTGCACGTGAATGAGGGAACCGATGGAACTTTGGAATGGATAAAAGAATCCTCGTATGCTGCTACCTATTCCGCATCCAATGCCGGTGTTTGTGCCTCTGTGAATGCTGCGGCTTCCTTGGCCCAAACCGATTATATCTTGTACCTGAACGATGATATGTATGTTTGTCCCGATTGGGATTACCACCTGCTTCAGGCAGTTCAAGCACGCAAAGACGATTTGTTTTACTTTTCCTCAACCATGATTGAAGCTGCGCCCAGCAGCAGCAAAGCGGTTCGTTCACCCCATGATTTTGGAAATCATCCCGATAATTTCAAGGCATATGAATTGCAAGATTGGATACAAAGAAATCCGGGTGTGGATTGGTATGGCTCCTGTTGGCCACCCAGCCTGGTAAGCACACGCTTATGGAGGCAGCTTGGTGGATACGATGAACGCTTTAGTCCCGGTTTTTATTCCGACCCCGATTTTGGAATGAAGCTGTGGCAGGCTGGAGTTCGCGATTTTAGAGGCATTGGAAACTCCCTGGTTTATCATTTTCGCTCCAAATCTACAGGTAGGGTAGTACGTAATCCGGGAAGGAAGCAGTTTGCCCAAAAATGGGGTATCCCATCTTCTTTTTTCTACAAAGCCTTTTTAAAAATGGGTGAACCCGCACAAGCAGGAATGGAATTGCGGGAACCACATGTGCTTTCCCAAATTTTCCCCAGCCTGCGTGCTTTTTGGATTGCTCGTTTTGGCGACTAAAGCGTTTTTACCAAATCGCTTATTCCGGGGGCACGTTTTACTGTGAAACCCTCTCCATACTTCACATTCAGAATGCGGCCAAATTGGTTGGCTCTGCCTTTGATGAATTCAATAAAGTTTTCACCGGAGATGGGAGTTTCGGGTTCAAGCGAATCCGGATTGTAAAATTGGCTGGAAAAAGCCATGATGCTTTCCAGTTTTTTATCAAAATACGGACTAATATCCACCACAATATCCGGTTTCATCATCCTGTCTTGAATGTAGTGGTAAACTGCTTTTGGGCGCCAGGCTTCCTGTACCTGTCCATTCCAGCTGCTGTTTATTTTACGCAAGCCCGATAAAAAACAAGCTTCTTCGGCAAGATCACCGCCACGACCATGGTCCACATGCCTGTCTTCTTCTGCATTGCATAACACAATTTCAGGTTTGTAGAGACGAATCATTTCAATTAAGCGGAGCAGACTTTCCTGGTCTTTTCTGAAAAAACCGTCGGGTAAACCCAGGTTGTGGCGCGCATGAATCCCTAGAATTTCACTGGCTTTGGCAGCTTCTTGCGCACGTAGTTCTGGAGTACCTCTTGTTCCCAGCTCACCGCGTGTTAAATCTACAATTCCAACTTTGTAACCTAATTCAATATGTTTCAGAATTGTACCGCTGCAACTTAATTCAGCATCATCGGGATGAGCTGCAAAAACAAGAATGTCTAGTTTCATGCCGCGAAGATAGGAAAGGGAGTTGGTTAATTGAAGGCTGCAAAAGGGTTTTGGACCATGGAAGCAAAAGCTATCAGCTTGTATTTATTAAATCTGAAAAAGCTTGGATTGGTATTTTATTCACTGGTCAGCAAAGCATTGAGTGTTGGAATCTGGGAAGGATTGAAAAAAACAAGACATTGGTAGAATATGCCATTGCAGATAGCGACTTGGACATTTTTGTAAGTAAATATCAACTGCAACTTCCCGACAAAGAAAAGTTAGAAGCATTCATTAATAATGAATTAAAGAATACGAAATAAACAGAACCCGCTTACTAACAGCTAAAATAAAAATTGAAAAGTCCACCAGATTCATTGCGACTAAGTGCATGAAAGTTATTAGCTCATGATTCATTTTCTGTTGGCATTTGCCAGTTTCCTGCAATGCTTACCTCCGGAGTTTTGAATGACAGGAAGGGTTTGATGTGAAACGGCTTTTGCGTTAGGGATAGCAGGGGAAATCCTTTTTTGCATGGGCTGGCTTTGCAGCTCGGGTAGGCAAAAAAGATTGGACCGGATAGCCCGACCCCGACAAGGCCAAAGGCCTTCGTCAGGGGAACGCCCAAAAACAAGCCCTCATCCAATTGCTGAGCCGCGTTCTTTTTACGGTATTTAGTGGGCTGATTTTTTTGATGCCTGCTCCAATTTCAACCCATTCTTTTGCAGGTGAACAGCTTTTAGCCGTTGAACAACCATCGGGATGGTTTTCTAACTTTTCTTAATCCGAATTTTTTGATGCCGAACTTGTTGATATGGGCCAGCGTTTCTTCAACAGAATCTGTTATAAGCAGGTATTCTTTGAGTTCTGTAGGTGAAACGGTGCCGTGAGTTACCATATCGTCTATGAGGTGGATGAGGTTTTTCCAGTAGTCTTTTCCGAATAAAACCACGGGAAATTCTTCAATTTTTCCAGTTTGAATGAGGGTGAGGGCTTCAAACATTTCGTCCATGGTTCCCCAGCCTCCGGGCATAATTACAAAGCCATAGGAGTATTTTATCAAGAGGGTTTTGCGCACAAAAAAGTACCTAAAATCAACCCATTTGTGAAGGTAAGGATTTTCTTTTTGCTCGTGTGGAAGTTGAATATTGCAACCAATGCTTTTTCCATTGGCTTCGAATGCGCCTCGGTTTGCAGCTTCCATTATTCCGGGTCCACCGCCTGTCATTACGGCAAAGCCCATTTTGCTCAATCCTGCGCCAATTTCACGCGCTTTTTTGTAGAATACATGGTCTTCTTTAAAGCGTGCACTTCCAAATACGGTTACACAGGGTCCCACAAAATGCAATGCCCGAAAGCCTTGAATAAATTCCCAAAGCACTTTGAAGGAAAATAGCAATTCGCTTCGGCGGGATCGAGGTCCTTCCAGAAAGCGTCGTTCGCTGTGAAAATAGGCTTCTTTGCGTTTTTTATAGGATGCCATAAGAGTACAATAAAATTGCCCCGGAATCTGTGAAACCGGGGCAAAACAATAAGATTTATTAATTAAAGATTTCCTCTGAGTTCCTGTTCGCGCTCAATGGCTTCGAATAAGGCTTTGAAATTTCCTTTTCCAAAGGATTTGGCGCCTTTGCGTTGGATGATTTCATAGAACATGGTTGGCCTGTCTTCAACCGGTTTGGTGAATAGTTGCAGCAGATAACCTTCATCGTCTCTATCTACCAAAATTCCAAGTTCACGCAAGGGAGCCAGGTCTTCTTCAATGGGTCCAACGCGGTCTAGCAAATCGTCGTAATAGGTGCTTGGAACTTTCAGGAACTCCACTCCGCGTGCCATCAATTGGCGAACTGTAGAAACAATATCGTTGGTGGCAATGGCAATGTGCTGGGTACCTTCTCCTTCGTAAAAATCGAGGTATTCTTCAACCTGCGATTTCTTTTTTCCTTCTGCTGGTTCGTTGATTGGAAATTTAACAAAGCCATTTCCATTGCTCATTACCTTGCTCATGAGGGCAGAATATTCGGTGGAAATATCGTTGTCGTCGAAGGACAGAATATTTTTAAAGCCCATTACCTCTTCGTAGAATTTCACCCAAGGATTCATTTGGTTCCAGCCAACATTTCCTACGCAATGGTCAACATACAGTAAACCGGTTGGCTCCGGGTTGTAGTCGCTTTTCCATTCCACAAAGCCGGGCATAAATACACCGGAATAGTTTTTACGCTCGATGAATACGTGTTCAACTTCGCCATAGGTGCGAATGGCCGACATCCGCACTTCTCCATGCTTATCGCTAAGGGTTTTGGGTTCCATGCAGGAAACTCCACCGCGGCTGGTAGTTTGTTTGTGCGCATCGTAGGCATCATCTACCCAAAGGGCAATAACCTTAACACCGTCACCGTGTTTCTTGTGGTGTTCGGCAATGGGGCTATCTGAATGCAAGGGAGAAGTAAGCATGAGGCGCAGTTTGTTTTGAACCAATACATAACTGGCGCGGTCTTTTACTCCGGTTTCTGGTCCGGCATAGGCCAGCGATTGAAAGCCAAATGCGGTTTTATAAAAATGGGCAGCTTGCTTGGCATTTCCTACCCAAAGTTCAACGTAATCGGTTCCGTTTAAAGGCAAAAAGTCTGTGGTTGAATTGCTTGTAAGCGGCGATTTTTCTAGAGTTTCCATGGTGATGACTGGATTGGTTTTGAGTGGCAAAAGTATAAAAATTATCAGGGATTTGAAAGCCTGGTTAAAAGGGGGGGGGCATCCTGAACAAAAGAAAAACGGCGTTAAGGATTGCCTCAACGCCGTTCTTTAATTCACTATTAGTTTACCCAACTTAGGTAATAATCCGGGTCTTCAATTTCCTGAGCAACTTTGGTAATTTCCAGTGGGTAAAAGGGGTCAATCATTACGGCCAGTTCCTTGGTTTCTTTTGCACCGATTGATTTTTCTACCGTTCCAGGATGTGGTCCATGCGGAATGCCTTTGGGGTGTAAACTAATCATACCGCGCTCAACATGTTTGCGGCTCATAAAATCGCCATCCACATAGTACAACACTTCATCGCTATCTACATTGCTGTGGTTGTATGGTGCAGGAATGGCTTCGGGGTGATAATCGTACAAGCGTGGCACAAAGGAGCAAACCACAAAATTATGTCCTTCAAAGGTTTGATGAATTGGAGGAGGCATGTGCACGCGACCTGTAATGGGTTCGTAGTTGTGAATGCTGAACCCAAATGGGTATTGGAATCCATCCCAGCCAATGGCATCAAAAGGGTGAGTGGCCAGTGTATAAGGATAAATGAGGTCTTGTTTTTTAATCAGAACTTTAAAATCTCCTTTTTCATCGTGGGTTTCCAGGTTTTGCGGCAATTTGATATCGCGTTCGCAATAGGGCGAATGTTCCAAAAACTGGCCAAAGCTATTCATGTAACGCTTGGGAGGGCGAATGGGAGAGAAGCTTTCGATAATCATCAGGCGATTGTTTTCGCCGTGGAAGTGCATTTGGTAGATAATTCCCCTGGGAACCACGAGGTAATCGCCGTATTCAAATTCAATGGAGCCGTACAAGGTTTTCAAAACTCCCGAACCTTCGTGAACGAAAATGATTTCGTCGGCATCGGCATTTTTGAAAAAATAATCGCTCATGCTTTTGCGTGGAGCGGCGCTTGCCATGTACAAATCGCGGTTGAAAAGCAGGATTTTACGCGATTCCAAATAATCATCGGCAGCGGCAGTTTTGAAGGTAAGAAAACTGCGGTTTTGCAGGTTTTTCTTCAGTCCTGCTTCCGGAGCAACCGACCAAGGTTCGCCAATTCCTTTTACCAGAGTGGGAGGATGACAATGGTACACCAGGGAGTAAATGCTGCTGAAACCTTCAGTAGAAACCAATTCCTCAGCATAGAGAGAGCCATCCGGTTTGCGAAACTGGGTATGTCGCTTGGAGGGAATTTGACCTAAACGGTGATAAAAAGGCATAGTGATGGATTTTTTTGGGGTTTGCTAAAGAATTTTACGAATTGCGACTCCTATTTTAGTTTTTTTGTGACTTGCTAAAAATGGACTGCAATTATTTCGTAAAACAAGAACCCATGCAAATTTATTTTGATACCCTGTTCAAAAAACTGATATATGTCACAGCCTTCGGAATTATCCTCTTTGGCTCCTGTGAAAGAGGGGCCAAACCGGCTAATGAAGTTCCGGTAGATTCTCTGGCTCAACTAGAAGCTGTTCGTGAGGTGAGTGCAGCTTTGGAAAGCAATCCCGAAAATCCGGAATTGTATTACAAACGGGCTGGCATTTATGAGGCACAGGGCTATCTGGCACGCGCAGAAGGCGATTACGAAGAAGCCATTCGCTTGGATTCGACCCAGGCCATGTACCATTTTGCTTTGGGAAAACTTTGCTATGCCATGAATCAAACCGCCAAAGCGGCTTCAGCCTATGAAAAAGCCCTGAGTATTCAACCCGATTTTAACGAGGCTGCTTACAAGTTGGCAGACCTTTACTTTTTGGTGAAAGAACATCAGAAATCCATTGATTTATTTACGGCTTTGATAAAAAAAGATCCCGGAAATGCTCGTCCTTACCACGGTTTGGGATTGAATTACAAAGATATGAAGGATACCTTGCGTGCGATTTACCATTTTCAAACCGCTGTTGAAAACGACCCCAAAGACTTAGAGTCTGTTTTGTATTGTGCCAATTTGTATGCCGGAAAAGGAAATCCACTCGCCTTGGAATATTACCAATCGGCATTGAAAATCAAACCCAAATCAACCGATGCCCTGTTTGGACGCGCCTATTTCTTTCAACAAAAGAAGCTGTACGTTCAGGCTTTGAAAGACTACCGAAAAGTAATTGATATTGAGCCGGAGAATTACCGTGCTTATTACAATGTGGGGTATATAGCCTTTGAACGAGGCGATTATTCAGAGGCCCGCAGGCATTGGGATATAGCCACACGTATGCAAAATTTTTACCCCCAGGCTTATTACATGAAGGGATTGAGTTATGAAATTCAGGGTAAAAAAGAAGATGCCATTGCCAATTACAAACTGGCCTACGAACAAGATCCGGATTATACCTTAGCCAAAGAAGCGCTGCAGGAATTGGGATTGTTGAAGTAATAAGGTATTAACCCTTCCTATCCAAACTCATTTTCAAAGGTATTTACTTTGAGTACCAAGCCCGAAGCGAGTTCTGTTTCGGGACTGGTAAGTGCAAAGTCAAGACCCATGTGAAGTTTCAATTCGGCAGGCATCCCTTCCAGAAATCGAATTCGAGCCCTGCATTCTTCGCCCGGGTAGGCAAATTCGCGGTCTTCAAAAATCAATTGGCAGTTCAGGCGAATGTCTCTGTATAAAAAAGCGGCACTTGAACCTTCAAAAATGGGAGTATATCTTCCGCTTTTTTCTTCCGGAAAAAAATGAAGGCGAACTTCCAGCTCTATCATTGCTTTGTTTCTAAAACCACGAATGGAACCAGCATTTCTTCTAAACTAATGCCACCATGCTGGAAGGAATTGGTGTACATGTTTACGTGGTAATTGTAATTGTTGGGATAAGCCATAAAATCTTCACCAGTTGCAAAAACATAGCTTGTGCTCACATTTTGCCTGGGTAGAAATGCCTCTTCCGGTTTCTTAATGGCAAAAAGTTCTTTCTCGTTGTATGACAGGTTTTTGCCTTGTTTGTATCGGAGGTTGGTAGATGTGCTTCTATCACCAATAATTTTTACAGGATTCTGAACACGTATTGAACCGTGATCGGTGGTAATGATTAAGGTAGCTTTTTTGCTGGCAATTTTCCGAATGATTTCAATAAGTGGAGCGTGTTCAAACCAACTTGCAGTAATGCTTCGGTAAGCGGCTTCGTCTTCTGCCAATTCCTTCATCACATTCATTTCTGTGCGTGCATGACTGAGCATATCCACAAAATTGTAAACGATGGCATTGAAACCGTTGTTGAACAAGTTCGGAATTTTATCAACCAAATCCTTTCCTGCATTCAGGTTGGTAACCTTGTTGTAGCTGTATTTGTCTTTGTACCCAATGCGCTGTAACAAACGACCCAGTAATTCTTCTTCGTGGATATTTTTTCCTTCTTCATCCTCCTCATTAATCCAAAGGTTGGGATACAATTTTTCGATTTCGCTTGGAAGCATTCCTGCAAACAAGCTGTTTCGAGCATAATGCGTAGTAGTTGGAAGGATGGTCATGTACATATCATCGCTTTCCAGGGTAAGCAAATCGCTTAACATAGGCTGAATCACCTTCCATTGGTCGTACCTGAAATTGTCGATAACCAACAAGAAAACCGGATTTTCTGATTTTAACAAAGCCGGAAGCTTGCGGGTAAGCAAAGTATGGCTCATGACAGGCGTATTGGCATCCGGCTTTTTGAGGAAATTCACAAAATTGGACATTACAAATTTGGACCAGCCGTTGTTGGCATCACGTTTTTGCATGGCCAGAATTTCATCCATTCCTGTATCACCCGATTTGGCCAGTTCCAATTCCCAGTAAACCAGTTTTCTATACATGTTTTCCCAGCCCTGAAAATCACGTATATCGTACATTTCCATGCTCAATTGCCTAAAATCCTGCTGGTAGTTTTGGGCTGTTTTTTCGGTAACCAATTGCTTGGAATCCAAAATACGTTTGAGGGAAAGCAGAATCTGGTTGCTGTTTACCGGTTTAATCAGGTAATCGGCAATTTGGTTGCCAATAGCATCTTCCATAATATGCTCCTCCTCACTTTTGGTAATCATAACCACAGGAACATCTGGATTTAGTTGTTTGATGCGGGAAAGAGTTTCCAATCCGCTGATCCCAGGCATATTTTCGTCCAGAAAAATAACATCAAACTTATTTGTTTTTACCAGGTCAACGGCATCGGTTCCATTCGTAACTTTTTCAACTTCGTAACCTTTGTTTTTCAGGAAAAGGATATGGGGTTTCAGGAGGTCGATTTCATCATCGGCCCATAGGATTGTGTACATAGTTTCAAAAATAACGGAAATGTTTTCAGGGAAAAGCCTCCAATCAAAAAATCCCAAAAGATTTCGGGGCTTAGTCGAGATTTCTGGTTTCAATCCTAAACAAAAGGCTTTTGGTGATTATTCCTTGTATCGCCTAGCAAACCTTTCCCTTATTTTCGCAGCGTGAGAAAGATTTTAAACGACCCTGTTTATGGATTTGTAGGAATTCCAGCCGGTTTACTTACCGAAATCATTGAGCATCCCTGGTTTCAGCGTTTGCGCAGAATTCGCCAATTAGGACTTTCTCATTATGTGTATCCCGGAGCCCAGCATACCCGCTTTCAGCATGTTATTGGGGCCATGAGTTTAGGTTGGGAAGCCTTGGATATTTTGGAACAAAAAGGGGTGCCCATTTTGTACGAAGAAAAAGAAGCGGTATGTGCCGCACTTTTGTTGCACGATATTGGCCACGGTCCCTTTTCGCATACGCTTGAACATGTGTTGATAAAAGGCTTGGCGCACGAGAAAATCAGCCTCAAACTGATGGAAGAACTCAATTCCCAAATGGGGGGCAGGCTCGATTTGTGCATTGCCATTTTTAAAGGTGTGCATCCCAAAAAATTTCTGCATCAGCTGGTGAGTTCGCAGCTGGATATGGACCGCCTTGATTACTTGAGAAGAGATAGTTTTTACAGCGGTGTTCAGGAAGGAGTTGTGGGACAGGATCGAATTATCAATATGCTGAACGTGGCCAACAACGAGTTGGTGGTGGATGAAAAAGGCATTTACAGCATAGAGAAATTTCTGATTGCACGTAGGCTGATGTATTGGCAGGTTTACCTGCATAAAACAGTTGTTGCCACAGAAAATCTGCTCATCAAAGCCATGGAAAGGGCTTATGAATTGGCAGCACAGGGTCAAACACTTTTCGCAACGCCGGCACTGAATTGGTTTTTAAGCCATCAACCCGATGTAAATACTTTTTTTGAAGGCGATGGATTGGCCATGTACACCCGCCTGGATGATGAGGATATCATGTGTTCGATAAAAGTGTGGACCGAAAACCCGGATACACTTTTGAGTGAATGTTGCCGCATGTTAATCAATCGAAAATTACCCCGATTAATTTTCAGTCGAGAGCCGTTTTCAGAAGAAACCATTGCGGCATTAAAAAGCGAATTGCAGGGAAAATTGGGCTTGAATGCCCATGAGGCCAATTTCCTGGTTTTTGCCGATTCTGTGAAAAACAGAGCTTACAACCTGGATAATTTCCATATTAAAATTCTCTTTAAAAACGGGGAGATTCGCGATATTTCGAAGGCCTCAGACAATTATAACATTGAAGCTCTGGGCAATCCTGTAACGCGGTATTTTTTGTGTTACCCTAAATATTTACATTTACCAAATTAATCTAGGATAATGCAAATTAGTGCTGCCGAACTTGCCCTGCTTCTTAAAGGAACTGTAGAGGGCGATCCAACCGTAAAACTGAATTCCGTTGCCAAAATTGAGGAAGGTACAAGCGGTGCCTTGTCGTTTTTGGCCAACCCCAAATACGAACCTTTTTTATACACTACACAATCGTCTGCCGTATTGGTAAATAAGGATTTTGAACCCGGTCAACCTGTTAAAACAACCTTGATTCGGGTTGAAGATGCCTATTCTGCTTTTACTTTCTTGCTCGAAAAGTTTGGTAATCCGAACTCAAGACTTCAGGGAATTCACGATTCTGCGCTCATTTCCGATAAAGCCGAAATTGGCAAGGAGGTTTATATTGGCGGACTAACTTGCCTGGAAGAAGGAGTCGAAGTAGGGGATGGAAGCAAGATTTTTCCGCAGGTGTATTTGGGAATCAATGTGAAAGTTGGAAAAAACTGCATTCTGTATCCGGGAGTTAAGGTGTATCACGAGTGCATTATCGGCGACAATTGCATCATCCATTCCGGAACGGTAATTGGTTCTGATGGTTTTGGGCATGCTCCACAACCCGATGGTTCTTACAAGAAAATTCCGCAAACCGGGAATGTTATCATTGAAGACAATGTAGAAATTGGAGCAAATTGTGCGATAGACAGGGCCACAATGGGTTCAACCATCATTCGAAAAGGAGTAAAACTGGATAACCTCATTCAGGTTGCTCATAATGTGGAAATTGGAACCAATACCGTTATGGCGGCCCAATCCGGAATTGCTGGAAGCAGCAAAATCGGAAAACAAGTGATTGTAGGCGGTCAGGTTGGAGTTGCAGGCCATATTCAAATTGCAGATGGAAGTCAGATTGGCGCCCAGGCAGGTTTTCTGGCTAGCGTAACAGAACCCAATAAAAAATGGTTTGGAAGTCCGGCTTTGGAATTGCGTGATGAATTGCGTGCCTCTGCCATATACCGAAAACTGCCCGAATTGTTGAAAAGAATTGAAAACCTTGAAAAAGCGCTAAAAGAAAAATAAAGCTTTTTGCACTTTTTGACAGCTTTTACCTTTTTTGCGGCAAATTTGCGAAATCGAAAATCATGAAACAGACTACTATAAAAAAATCAGTGAGTGTTGAAGGTGTTGGCCTGCATACGGGTCAGCAGGTGAGTATGACTTTTTTGCCTGCCACCGAAAACCATGGAATTAAGTTTCAACGGGTAGATTTGCCCGGTCAACCCATCATTGATGCCGATGTTGATAATGTAGTAGATACCTCTAGAGGAACTACCATTGAACAAAATGGTGGTCGCGTTGCAACCGTAGAGCATGTAATGGCGGCTTTGGCAGGTTTAGAAATCGACAATTGTCTGGTTCAAATCAACGGTGGTGAAACTCCTATTATGGACGGTTCATCACGCTTATACATTACCGCTTTGAAAGAAGCTGGAACTGTTGAGTTGGATGCTGAACGTGAATATTTCACACTTCCACAAAACGTGTTTTATTCGGAAGAAGACCGTTCGGTAGAAATGATTGCCATGCCGCTCGACGACTACCGCTTAACGGTTATGGTGGATTACAATTCACCGGTTTTGGGCTCTCAGCATGCATCCATTACCAGCTTAAAAGAATTTGAATCTGAAATTTCTTCGTGCAGAACTTTCTGCTTTTTGCACGAATTGGAACTTCTTTACAATAATGGTTTGATTCAGGGCGGCGATTTAAACAATGCCATTGTTATTGTTGACCGTGTAATCGAGGACCATGAGCTGGATAATTTGGCCAAAATGTTCAACAAGCCAAAAGTGGAAGTGAAAAAGGAAGGTATTTTAAATAATGTTGATCTTCGTTTTCACAACGAACCAGCCAGGCACAAACTGTTGGATTTGATTGGAGATTTGGCCTTGATAGGTGTTCCAATCAAAGCGCAAATTATGGCAGCCAGGCCCGGACACGCCGCCAATGTGGCTTTTGGTAAAAAAATTAAGGCTTTAATTAAAAAGACTCGTGCAGCACCTAAAGTGCCGAAATACGATGCGTCAAAACCTGCTTTGTACAACGCCGACCAAATTGAGAAAATGTTACCGCACAGGTATCCATTTCTTTTGGTAGATAAGGTGTTGGAGGTTGGTCAGAACCATGTTATTGCGTTGAAAAATGTGACCATCAACGAGCCTTTTTTCCAGGGGCACTTTCCGGGAAATCCGGTAATGCCAGGCGTTTTGATTATTGAAGCCATGGCCCAATCGGGTGGAATTTTGGTATTGTCTAAGGTAGAAGACCCGGAAAACTACAATACCTATTTCATGAAGATTGACAATGCCAAGTTTAAAGATAAGGTATTGCCCGGTGATACACTGGTGTTTAGACTTGATTTGATAGCTCCAATTCGCCGTGGAGTTTGCGTAATGAAAGGTTCGGCGTTTGTTGGTGATAAACTCGTTGCCGAGGCCGAATTAATGGCACAGGTGGCCAAAAAGAACTAAAATGATTCAATCCTTATCGTACATTGATCCTCAGGCAAAACTTGCCGAGAATGTGGTTGTTGACCCGTTTTCAACCATTCATAAAGACGTAGAAATTGGTGAAGGTACCTGGATTGGGTCCAATGTCACCATTTATCCGGGTGCTCGAATTGGAAAAAACTGCCGCATTTTTCCTGGAGCGGTTATTTCAGCGGTTCCTCAAGATTTGAAATTTGATGGTGAAGAAACCCACGTTATCATTGGTGACAATACCACCATTCGCGAATGCGTTACCATCAACAGGGGAACCAAAGATAAATTTCGCACCGAGGTGGGAGCCAATTGCTTGTTGATGGCCTATACCCACCTGGCCCACGATTGTATTGTTGGAAATCATGTAATTATTGCCAACGGTGTCCAAGTTGCTGGTCACGTTACCATTGAAGATTTTGCGCGCATTGGTGGACTATCAGCCATCCATCAATTTGGCAAAGTTGGCCGAAATGTGATGATTGAAGGCGGAAGCATGGTAAGCAAAGATGTTCCGCCTTTTGTAAAGGCAGGCCGATATCCGCTCACTTATGAAGGAATTAACTCGGTTGGTTTGAGACGAAATGGATTCAGCAACGAGAAAATCAATGAAATCCAGAATATCTACAGAATCCTCTTTGTTCATAATCGTAACCTAAGCAGGGGTCTTGATATCGTTGAAGCGGAATTGGAAGCCACACCCGAAAGAGATGAAATTCTTTCCTTTATTCGCGGGTCTGAGCGTGGAGTGCTAAAAGGATATAATTCCAGGTAAGTATGGAAATCCGGCTTCAGAACACCGGAAAACGGTATAACAGAACGTGGATTTTCAGAGGAATTGAATTTACACTTCCTGAGTTTTCAAGTCTGGCATTGGTTGGAAACAATGGAAGCGGAAAGAGCACGCTTCTTCAACTGATTTACAATTATCAAACCCTGAGTGAAGGGACGATTTCCTATTTCAAAAATGGAGAAGAACAAGCGGCCGAGAGCATTTATGCATCCATGGCTTTTGTTGCCCCTTATTTGGATTTGCCCGAGGAGTTTACCTTGAACGAAATCTGGGATTTTCACTTTAGCCTGAAGCCTTTAAGAACGGGAGTTGAAAAGGATATTATTTTTGAAAGTTGCGGACTTCGTGGAAATGAAAACAAGCCGGTCAGGTATTTTTCGAGTGGTATGAAACAGCGGGTAAAGCTTATACTCGCCATTTTTGCCGATACACCCATTTTATTGTTGGATGAACCATGCACCAATCTGGATAAAAATGGAATTATCTGGTACCGCAAATTAATGCTTGATCTCACCGGAAACCGAACGCTTGTTGTCGCCAGCAACCAATTGGACGAATACGATTTTTGCGCGCATCGGATTCAGTTGTAGGGGAGTATCTTCCAGTTTTAAAAGTCAATCAAAGAATTCGTTCCCAATTTATTCTTTGATATTTCAAAATTTGATTCATTTATCTTTTTCTCAGTGTATTCCTCAATCGTCAAAATGTAATCGAGTAAACTTTCATTCCAGTTTGTCTGGCTATGGATTTTTTGAAACTCCTTTGCCCACCAGATAAAGGTTGAAATGTCTTCTCTTGAGCTACCTGAATAGTAATTTTTTACTCCTGCGATGTATGATATATCCGCAAGTGTTTCAAGCAGCGGGTAGTCCATTATTTCACCCTCTAAAACGTTGGTCATTGTGGTATTTTAAGAATTCAATATCTGGTAAAAATCGACCTGGAAGATTAATTGGTTTATTGTGAAATTTTTCAAAAAAATCAATTGATTGCTGAGTTTTCTGATTCAGGATTTGGGGCGATACTTTAATTAAATATTCTGGGGTAATTGTGATGAAATCCTCCTCAAAAGCTTTGTCATGAAGTGCATTTATTGCAATTCCGTTTCTTGGATTTAGGCGGTTTTTTTCATCCAAACCCCAAGGACGTATATGTCCAGCAATAAGAAATTCAACTTGATTAATACCAGTTATACAACAGGTGTTATTGTATGCGGCCAAAATAGTACTTCTGAAAAAGGCTTGATTTACTCTTACTTTTACTACTTGCTCCCTTACCTTTCCTTCTTTTGGTAATTCATCCTCCTGTATTTGAAATAACTTTTCAATTGAAGTCTGCTTAAATTGGGCTAGCAATTTTTCACTTTCATATGGTAAAATGTCCCAATTGTTGAAAAATTCATTCCAAATTTCATTGTCTAATTTACTTGCATTTGTGGCGCCTTTTATTCCTCTTGCTCTGAGGCTAGGGTCTAAGCTCGCGAAGTTTACTAACTTAAATGCTACTGAACTTGGGGTTCGATTTATTAGGTTGGAAAGATTAATTATTTCAGGGTTTGTTCGATGCAAGCGACCGAATGGTAGCTTACAATACAAGTTTACAGCAAGTATCAATTCCTCCCTTGTCCAAAGTCGTTGGCCCTCTTTCATTTTCCACCTATTACTTTTTGGTTTGATTAATAATTGTTACAAAGGTTCTTTTGTACTGGAAGTAAGGTTTCCCTCGATATTTCATTTTTTAGTTCAATTGGAAAGAGGGTTGAGGCAAAGCAATTTAGAAAAACAACCTTGCCTCGATTTATTTCCTCAAATCTTTCCAATATACCTTTCCTCAATAATATTCCGGTGGTGAATTTCGTGGCCGCAGATTATCCAGGCCAAGGCTTTTACCTGAATAGGTTTGCCATTGGCAATTCCTGTGCTATTCCACATTTCTTCATCAAAGCTTTGGAACAATTCAATGGTACTGGAACGCAATAGCGAGAATTCTTTTACCAAATTCAGGATTTTCCTGGAGTTGGCTTTTGAGTTTGAAGCATACGCGTTTTCATCAAATCCTGGCAATGGATTTTTTTCACCCCTGGCTAAACACAAGGCTCGGTAAGCAAAAATGCGCTCACAATCCATCAAATGCACCAGGATTTCTAAGATGCTCCACTTGCCGGGTGCATAACTTCCCATCAAGGTTTCATCGTCAAGCGAGGTTACCAAGTCAATGGTGTCCATCATCTGGTTATGCAGCTCTGCAAGAATATTTCCCGTTTCAGGTACCTTTTCTACATAGGTTTCGTAAAATTCGGGATAAGCGTTTTTTTCTGGCTTTTTCATTAAAAACAACGGTTAATGCCAAGCACCCAACGGAGTTGGAGATTGCTTGAGTCTGTAAATGGTTTAGGCGACAAAAATAGGGGTAAATCCAAACGAATGTTCAAGGGATTGATTTCATCTAAAACTCCCCAACGTTTAATGCTTAACATAAATCCGGGTCCTGCACTTACACGCAAGCCTGTATTGGCTTGAAGGGTATTTCCATTTTCTTTGAATTCTCCACCTAATATTCCGGCATCTGCAAATAAATAGGCATCCAAATGGAAAGGTTTTACCAAACCGCGTGGTGCAATTCCAAACAATCCATCGTAATCCAATTCCAGATTTAACGATGCACCCCGGTTGCCACTGTAGAGGTAATACTGATTTCCGGAGGCACTGTTCCAAGGCAATAAATACCCATTGAATCCTCTCACGTTCAAACCTCCGCCCATTTGAAAATGATTACTTTCGCTGCCAAATTCCGACAGGTTGCCGGGAATAATTCCTTTACTCCTGGCGTATTTGTTCTCCATCATTTCTTCGGGATTCGCGCCTGCAAGGAACAGTTGAGATTCTGGGGCGATATTGCCTTCAAGCACTTGTCCAAACAAACGTGCGCTTAAGAAGAATTTCCCCAAATTTCGAATGGCTTTCATTTCCAGGGAAATGGATTGATAGTGGAAATCGCTGCCATACATGCTTGTTCTGACAGCAAGCTTAGTATGCAAACGACCTTGTTGTCCCAAACCACTCCATCCGGATAAGGCTGCGTTGAGGGTGAGGTTGGTCATACCTGATGTCCATAAGGCTTGATTTACCGGAACAGCATTCAGGTAGCTTCTGTCGCCATGCACGTAAAATACATCGTTGATAAGGTCTCTCCGCATGCTCTTGAAAAACAATTCCGATTTCAAAGCGCCGCTTTGGACTTCAACTCCGGCCTTCTGAAGGTTCAAACCATCCAATAACCTGCTTTCCAATACTAGGTATTTTGAACCATGCAACAGGGTTTTAAAACTAAAGGCATAGTCAATTAGGGTATTTTTATTTTTGGTTTGATTGGGGTCTGTTGAATTGCCAAAATTCTCTGCACCTAAATCGGTATTGTACCAGCTGCTTAAACGGAATACATATTTCCGCTGAAAGTAATTGCCGTTTACGTGCAATCCTGCTTTTACGCCATCTATAGCGTTGTACCAAATATCCGGTCTCCACTTCAGAATATAAGTTTTTCTGTTGGCCGGATTTTTTATGTGATGATCAAATTCAAGCCGAATTGGTGTGCATGCATGGTTATTGAGTGCATTGATATCTGCAAGTCGGTAGCTGCTGTCAATTTGCAATTCCTTCAATTTTGCGGGCAACTCAATTTGCTGGGTATAGCTTTTGTTGAGCAATCCCCAACCTTTCCAGGTAGGCAATAGGGTGGAAGAAGTTTGCTTTTGGAAATAGGTATTTGGAATGTAAAAGCCAATTTTCTGTCCGTTTTTCAGTTCCCCGTGCAGGTCAATTGGCATCTGCATATCGCCTTTGCGTTTAAGTTTAAGTTCATACCTGTACGAGTTTCCCGAACTTCCTTTGCCTAGGTAATTTACGTTCAGGCTGTAATCTATCTTCTTGGTGGTTTCCATCCATTGGTCGAAAAACCAATTTAAATCGGTTTTGCTCGAATGGATAATGCTGCTTCTGAAATCTTCAAAATAGGGGTGACAGGTTTTCCATTGGTTGAAGTAATGTTTCATGCATTGTAAAAACAAACTATCTCCCAATATATACTGAAGATTATACAGCATGGTGGCCGTTTTGTAATACACCATTCTGTATCCGCCACCATGGCCCAAGGCTGATTTGAAATCATCACTGTGGGTGTTCAATGGCATGTCCTCGTTTTGAACGGCATCTACAATATAGGCGTTGTACACCGAACTTTCCCGGGATGGCAAAGGTTTGTAATGCTTTCGTACCCATGCCGATTTACTTCTAACTTTGGGTTCTTCTCCCAATAACCTACTGGTACTCCAATGGGTTAAAAATTGAGTAAATCCTTCGTCTAAACTGGCTCTGTACGTTTCGTTGTTACCTACCATGCCAAAAAACCAATTGTGTCCCACTTCGTGAGCAAGCAATCCATAATAACCCGGAGAGCGACCGCCATCCAAAGTTAACATGGGATATTCCATGCCATCGCGTGCATCGGCAACAATCATTTTCGGATAAATATATTCGCCAATATCTCGGCTGTATAGTTCAATTACCTTTGCTGTAAAAGAAGCTGCATCCTGCCAACCCGATGCATGAGGCTCTTGAGCCAATGAGATAATACTCACTTTGCGGTTTCCAACCTGCGCAAATTCTTCTCCAATGCGGTAAGTTGGATCAGCAGTCCAGGCAAAATCATGCACATTGATTGCTTTAAAATGCCAACGTCTGAATGTTTTACGGGAGGCATCGGCTTGAATAATTACAGAAGGTTCAGACTCCCAAGGTTTCTGTTTGAAGTTTTTGATATCAAGCTTTTGCCTGAGTTCATCCGGTAAGGCTTCACTTTTGTTTTGCAGCTCGCCGGTTGCATCCATAATAAAGTGATGCGGCAGATTCAACTCCACATCAAAAGAGCCAAAATCGCCATAGAATTCTTTTCCCAAATGCTGGTCTGTTTCCCAACCAAACTTTCGGTCGTAAACACAAATTCTTGGGTACCAATGCACGCCATCGTAATGCTTATTGCCCCAGTTGTCTTTGAACAATTTCATACGGCGGCGTTGATTGCCTCCATCGTCAAAATAGGTTTCAAAATAGAGTGTTACCAGCAATTGCTGATTAGGATACAAAGGTTTATTCAATTTTACTCGAAGGATGGAATTGTCTAAACTAAGCTGAACAGATTCTCCATTCACCTTCAGGTTGCTTACCAAGGTGCCTCTTCCTGCCAATTCATGCCGTCCAAATTTTTGTTTGAAGTCGTTGGCCAGGTTCAAATTTTCAAGGTATGCTCCTTTGATAAACGCGTTTTGATAAAGGTGAAAGTACAATTCAGTTAAGGTGTCGGGAGAATTGTTTGAATAGGTAAGCTCTTCATTACCAAATACCACATCGTTGCTATCGCTTAGGGTAACCCGAAGTTTGTAAGCTACATCCTGTTGCCAGTAACCGGGAAAGGGTTTTCTGTTTTTCCAGTAATCCGGATTGGATGAAGATGCATACTCCTGGGCCGATGCCATCAGACCAAACATGGAGAATAAGATTATCAGGCTCTTTTTCATACTTTAGGGGTTCAATATACAAAGCAGATTTCAGTCTCCAAACCCGTAAGTAGGGCTTAGTGTTTTCCTGAAATCACCTACCTTTGCACTTCGCATGAAAAACTGTAGTCCATATCAAGTATTAGCTTATTATTTCTATACCCGTGTTCCTGATGCTGAGGAGTTTAGTATTCATCACCTCAATTATTGCAAACAATTAGGAATTACTGGTAGAATTTATCTGGCTTATGAAGGCATAAACGGCACCATTTGCGGAACTCCAGCCCAATGCGCAGTTTATATGGATGATTTACAATCAGATCCGCGTTTTGAAGGAGTAGAATTTAAAATAGATCCGGCAGATGCGCCAGCTTTCAATCGCATTCACGTGAGGCATAAAAAGGAATTGGTGTATTCCGGCTTAAAAACAATCGACCCAAACCGCAGAACTGGCAAACACCTGCGTGGACAAGAAGTTAGGGAACTTATGAACCGCGAAGATGTGGTGCTGCTGGATGTGCGTTCCAATTACGAAACCCGACTTGGCCGCTTTAAAAATGCGCTAACCCTGGATATCGAAAATTTCAGGGAGTTTCCGGAAAAGGTGAAGGAATTGGAACATTTGAAAGACAAAAAAATCATTACCTATTGCACCGGTGGAATTAAATGTGAAAAGGCATCGGCATTTTTGCTTGAAACCGGTTTTCAGGAGGTTTACCAAATGCACAATGGCATAATCGGGTACGCCCAGGATACAGGAGGGGAAGATTTTGAGGGAATGTTGTATGTATTCGACGGTCGTGTTTCGGTTCCAATTAATTCAGTGAATCCTAAACTGATTGCCAATTGCATCAGGTGTGGCACTCCAACCGGTCGAAATTTAAATTGTGCCAATGTGGAATGCAACGAACAATTCAACATGTGCGAAACCTGCTCCGATGAAATGGAAGGGTGTTGTTCAACAGCTTGTCAATCGGCACCGGGAAAACGCGCCTACAATGGTACAGGTTTTTACTCCAAACCACCGGTTGAGGTGGCCTCAAGAGGCTGATTTTCCCCAAAATATGCACAGCTTCTAGAGGCTAATTGCAATTGTCCTAACTTGCTCGCATGGCTAAAAAGAGCGAGATAGTTGAAACCCCGCTGATGAAGCAATACTTTGAAATCAAAGCAAAGTATCCGGGGGCCATTTTGTTGTTTCGGGTGGGCGATTTTTACGAAACCTTTGGAGAAGATGCCGTTAAAGCAGCTTCAATCTTGGGAATTGTTCTTACAAAACGGGCAAATGGTTCGGCCTCCCATGTTGAATTGGCCGGTTTTCCGCATCATTCTCTCGATAATTACCTTCCCAAATTGGTTAGGGCAGGCGAACGTGTTGCCATTTGCGACCAATTGGAAGACCCCAAGTTGACCAAGAAAATCGTGAAGCGTGGAGTAACTGAATTAATTACTCCCGGGGTTTCTTACAACGACAAAATTCTGGATAACCGAAGCAACAATTACCTGGCAGCCATAACCTATGATGCAGATTTAGCCGGTGTTGCTTTTCTTGATATTTCAACTGGCGAATTTTTGTGTACCCAAGGTCCGGTTGATTATATCGAGAAATTAATTCAGGGTTTTAAACCTTCCGAAATACTGGTATCAAAAAAAGACCATAAAAATTTTAGACAGCAATACGGTGAACGCTGGTACACCTACCAGCTTGATGAATGGATTTTTCAATACCAGTTTGCCTACGATAAACTTCTCAATCACTTTAAAACCCAAAACCTAAAAGGGTTTGGCATACAGGATTTACCACTTGCGATAACTTGTGCAGGGGTTTGCTTGCATTATTTGGTAGAAACCCATCACGAACAATTGGGTCATATTCAGGGAATTTCCCGAATTATGGAGGAGAAGTTTGTTTGGCTTGATCGGTTTAGCATTCGTAACCTTGAACTGGTGCAGGCCTCCGGCGACCAAGGTGTATCGTTGCTTCAGGTAATTGATAAAACCGTAAGTCCTATGGGGGCCAGGTTGCTCAAGCGCTGGTTGTTAATGCCCTTAAAAGACATTAACCTCATCCAGGAGAGATTGGATTTGGTTGAATTGGCTAAAAAAGAAAAGAAATTGAGAAGAGAACTTGTTGATTTACTTCAACAAGTGGGCGATTTGGAACGATTGGTTTCTAAACTCGCCATGCGCCGCATTGGGCCTCGCGAATTGCAGCAGCTAAACAGGTCCCTCAAATTGTTGGTGCCCATTCGTAAATTGCTCATGGATTCTGGGCATTCCCTGTTTTCAAAGTTGGCAGATCAATTGAATCCTTGTACCTGGGTAACCGAGAAATTGGATAGCCACTTGGAAGCAGAACCTCCTCTAACGGCCAACAAAGGCAATATTATCCGTAAAGGAATTGATGCCAGCTTAGATGAGTTGAGACAAATTGCATTTGGGGGCAAAGATTATCTGCTTCAACTTCAGCAAAAAGAGCAGCAGGCCACCGGAATTCCCAGTCTGAAAATAGCGTATAATAATGTGTTTGGTTATTACCTCGAGGTAACGCATGCGCACAAGGATAAGGTACCTTCCACCTGGATGAGGAAGCAAACTTTAACCAATGCCGAGCGCTACATTACTGAAGAATTGAAGCACTACGAAGAGCAAATTCTGGGTGCCGAAGAAAAAATTGTGGCCATTGAAGAGCGCCTGTATCAGGAGTTGGTTAGCGTGTTACAGGATTATGTACTACCGGTTCAAACCAATGCTCAGGTAATTGCCAAAATTGATTGTCTTTTTGCTTTTGCTCAACTTGCCGAAAGCAATGGCTACTACAAACCACTTGTGCATGAGGGTGATGAGTTGATATTAAAAGATGCCAGACATCCGGTTATCGAAAAGCAATTGCCTTTGGGTGAACCCTATATTGCCAATGATATTTTTCTTGATAAAGAACAGCAGCAAATTATCATCCTTACCGGTCCAAACATGTCGGGTAAATCAGCCATACTCAGGCAAACGGCTTTATGTGTTTTAATGGCTCAAATGGGATGTTTTGTTCCTGCCAAGGAAGCGCGTATTCCCTTGGTAGATCGCATTTTTACGCGGGTTGGTGCCAATGATAACCTGTCGTCGGGAGAAAGTACCTTCATGGTTGAAATGATTGAAACGGCAAGCATTTTGAATAACCTGAGTCAGCGAAGTTTAATCCTTCTTGATGAAATTGGCAGAGGAACTTCTACCTACGATGGTATTTCGCTAGCCTGGGCCATTTCTGAGTATTTGAATAGGCATCCGTATCGACCCAAAACATTATTTGCAACCCATTACCACGAATTGAACGAGTTGGAACAGGCCGGTAATGGAATTCGGAACTACCATGTGGGTGTGCGCGAGGCGGATAACAAGGTAATTTTCTTGAGGAAACTCAAAGAGGGTGGGAGTGAGCACAGTTTTGGAATTCATGTAGCCCGAATGGCTGGTATTCCGAGAACGGTTTTGTTGCGGGCAGATGAAATGTTGAAAGAACTTGAAAAGAATCGGGAGCACATGCAAGATGGAAAGCCAACCAAGGCCAAAATCAGCCCAATTCAATTAAGTATGTTCCAAATGGAAGACCCATCTATGATGGAAATACGCAAGCAATTGGAGCAAATCGACCTGAATACAATCTCTCCAATTGAAGCATTATTGAAGTTGAATGAAATCAAGAAAATTTTGAAATCTTGAAAATCAGGGAGAAGCTGAAAAGGATGAGTTTTTTTTGCATAAACGTTTGGAGGGAATCATTCATTTCATATCTTTGCACTCCCCAATCGCGAGAGTAGCTCAGTTGGTAGAGCATCACCTTGCCAAGGTGAGGGTCGCGGGTTCGAGTCTCGTCTCTCGCTCAACCAAAATCAAAGTTATGGTGATTGCCATAACTTTTTTTTTGGAAACCTTTCCTCAGAAAGGCCCGGATGGTGGAATTGGTAGACACGCAGGACTTAAAATCCTGTATCCTTTAAAGATGTGCGGGTTCAAGTCCCGCTCCGGGTACACACAGAACCCGTCTGATAATCAACAACTTTCAGACGGGATTTTTTTTGAAAATTCTGATGCCGCAGTGCTTGCCGCACTTGCCGAGTTATCCAGGATATACAAGTTGATTCGAAATCCAATGAAACAGCCGCAGAAATACAAGAAAGCCCGCTTGGTAATTCCGGATGCAGGGGCTAAAAATCAACGCTGGTACATTGTATTTTGGGTTTGGGATATCAACCAAGGCAAACTTATTCGCAGGTATGATACCACCATGAATTCTATTCAGGATTTGCGAGAACGAAAGCTTTATTCAAGCAATTTAGTTAGGGAAATAAATAGCCTTTTAGCTAAAAACTATGTAGCCGGTGAAGACCCACAAGCAAAACAAGGCACTGAGGTTTTGCTAAGCATGAATGAATTGATTGCTGAGGTACTTAAGGCAAAAAAGAATCTCAAGCATTTCAGAGATTATGAGCAAAAATTAGGCGTGCTTTCGAAGTGGCTTGCAAGCAATGGGTTGAAAGAAATGCAGGTAACGGCATTCTCTTCACATTTGGTAAGGAAGTTCATTTCGGATATCGCATCAGAAAAGAATATCGGCATTCGAACTCAGAATAATTACCTGGCAACCCTATCTATGCTGTTTAATTATGCAAAGGATCATCATGAGTATTTAGACATAAAGAATCCTGTTGAATCAATTGATAAGAAGAGGAATCCTTTGGGAAAAAACCTTGCATTCAGTCAGGATGAGCAAACCATGCTCATGGAATTCATGATGGAAAAATACCCGTGGCTCGCACTGTTTTGCACCACCATGTTTTATACCCTTGCCAGAACAAATGAGCTTGCGCAGCTAAGAATATCAATGGTAGGCAAGTTTGATAAAGGAAAGATTTTCTTTCCGGCAGACATTGTTAAGAATGGTCATGTTTCAGGTATCAGCAAAAATGTTACCATGCCCAAACAGCTGCAGGAATGGTTTGACCTTTATGAAATCAAAAGCTACCCACCTGATTACTTTTTATTTGGAAAGGAATTCAAGCCATCAAAAACACCATACAATTCAAGGTATATGGGGGCAAGATTTAGAGAATTGGTATTGGATAAATTCAACTTCAGTACTGATTACACTCTTTATAGCTGGAAGGCAACTGGTACCAGTATGTATTTATTAAATGGGGTAAGCCCGGGAGCCTTGATGTTGCAAGGCGGATGGAAAGACCCTAATTCATTTCGGGCATACATAAAAAGCATTGGGGCCCTGGATAACCCGGAGATTATTGATCGAGCCCCACAGCTTGGAATTACTCCTCAGAAGCCTTAGCCTGCATTTCAAACTCCATTTCATCCAGGAAATCACACAAGTCTTGAAGATGCGATTGATGATCAATCAATTCCTCGTGCCTTGGGTGGTTTTTGGATAGTGAAGCTGCGCGAAGACTAATGAATTCAATTGAGGATTTCCAGCTACTAAGCTGATCGGGTGTTACATTTAGGCTACTCATAAAGTTTAAAAAATTAGGATGAATTTTTTAAACAATCAATATCCCAAATTGGTATAAAAAAAGCCCGAATATTCGGGCTTTTTTTAGTTTGGTAAATGCTCTATTAGGTTATCGTGCCTAAGCTTTCTTAATGCTTTTTTGACTGCATCTAAAGATATTTCATCATCAAGTACAATCATATCTGAATAATTGCCGCAACTTGATACCAATTTAAATATTGAGGTGTCAGAAGTTGCGTGAATGGCAATTGCATTTGCATCAATAAAGCCAAGGAACAAGTCTCTTTCCATTTTAAGCGGTTTGTAGGATTTCTTGGTGTATGTTTGCAGGCTCACGAGCCTCTCCTAATTCTTGCTGAGATTTCACCTCCATTGAAGGCATAATTTTACCATTAATCAATTTCTTGTTGATCAATGCTGATTTAAATAGAGCATCAAAATCAGGGGATTGCCATCCTAATTTTTTCAAAGTCATTGCAAATTTTTCGTGACCAGCTTTCATTTCTTCTTCAATGAAAACTTTCACCAATCTGTTCGCCAAGTCCTGAACCTTGTCCGGATTTTTAGTAGAAAACATCAGGTCAAAGGCAGGAATTGATACATTAATGAATCCATCTTTTTCGTGAGGGATTGCGGTTACGTTTACCTCAACTTTCCCATCATCGATGATGACATAGTCAGTTTGTTGGTTGTGCCTTTCCATAGTTGATTAAGTTGTTGTGTAATTGATTTGTCGGACAATGATATGCAAATTTGCGCATAGAAACGCATTAAAGTGTAATTTATGGTACAGAAACTTCCGAAAAAGCCACTTTTTTACCAATAATGTACTAAAAGCTATACAAAAATCCTAGCAGAATTATCTATGGCTAACCTTTCAACATTTGTCATGAAATACCTAAAACCTTTTTGCAATTTGAATTCCAGTAGGGGCTAAGTTCAAGCCTATTTTGGACTCATTATGCTTGCTTAATTGGTCTCCAGCATTATACCATGAGAAAAGGGCAATTATATCACAAGCTATTCCCCCAGCCAAAGCCACTGCGAAAAGTGTGTAATCAGACTTCTGTTCGGAATATTCAACTTTACTAGATCCAACTGTTAGTGTCTTTTTTTCTTCAGTTGAGGTTATTAGAAATGGAGAAATGGCTTTTAGTCCACCTCCAATAACTCCAAAAACTACAGCAGTTTTAATTGAATTACCAGCTTTCGAGATTGAATTTAGCCCATTAATTTGAATAGGGATTTCAACTGCCTTTGAAGATGTATCCTCTTGGCTTTTTTCATTATATGAAAACCCTTTTATTCCAAGCCTAGAATATGAGTATGTTATTGTGGAGTCATAATCAGGCTTGAAGAAAATTGAGTCTTTTGTTACGGATACGATCCTGCATGTGATTGCAAGCCCTTTTTTAGGGAAAACAGTGTGATTAAACTCAGTTGATTGGGCAAAAAGGAAGTTAGAAATTAATAGGACAAAAATTCCTGTAAGTAATAGGCTTTTCATGTCTCAAAATTCAAAATAAATTCGGCAATTGCAATATCAGAGCCCTTTCCTCGACTTCACCTCATCCATGCGTTTTAAGGTTCTCTCGTAATAATCCCAATCCCAAACGCCTTTAATTCCGTTGTTTTTCAGGTCTTTAAAAAGCTGAACCAATTCCGGATCAGATTGAACAACTACCTGTGGAGCTGCATTGGGTACCGAAATTTCACTTGGAGAAATTTGTCCTGTTCTCGCCCGCTCCAATTCTCCGGCCATGGCTGATACAACCGGATTTTCAAGCAATCGGCTATTAATAACATACTCTTTGGGGTGAAGAATCGCAGGGAAACCTCCTTTTGAATCCATGTTTCCACCCATGCCGGTAT
The DNA here is from genome assembly GCA_023151275.1 of Bacteroidia bacterium. Taxonomy (GTDB): domain Bacteria; phylum Bacteroidota; class Bacteroidia; order UKL13-3; family UKL13-3; genus CAISCU01. Next base: position 49,767 of record JAKLJI010000015.1, read on the forward strand.
AACCACCTTGGTAGAATTCTGGCATTGGTGTAGCCAATAAGGCAGCCAGTTGAATACTAGCAGCTGTGGCGGCTGCATAGCGAACTCCGGTGGGGTCTAAAGCCGCAGTTAACCAGGCAAGCGTAGTTTTAATAGTGGCTTCAAAAATTGCAGCCATCCGTTCGCGCTCGGCTTGCTTGCGCTGTATTTCGCGAGCTTTGGCATCTTCTTCCTGCTGAATTTGCGCCATTTTGGCGTTGTATTGTTCTTGAGAAATTACCTTGTCTTCAAGTTGTTTAGCAAGATTCTTACGCTTTTCATCATTCACCCTTCTATCTCTTACAAGCTCATTAGCTTCCATCTGCCCAAACATGTTGTAAATAGCTGATGTTGCACCCATGAATTCTTGGGCATAAGCTTGGTATTTATCCAGGTTGTCCCAGCGTTTTTGCCACATGGCTTCATCATCCTGGTCCATTTCAGTAAACAAGTCACCAACTAAGCTTGCCACTGCCTCAGCTTCATCCTGCTTTGCCTGAAGTTCCTCACTAAATACTCCATCTTCAAAATCCTGCAAAAACTGGCGGCTGCGCTGCAAATGCTCAATTTCTTCGTACATAGCTTTGGTGAAAGCTTCTGCCTCTTTTTTGGCATTTTCGGCAGCTAGTTTCTCGGCTTCCTTTTGTTTTTTTGCGGCCTCTTTTTTCTCCTTGTCTGTAAGTTCTTTCTTGAATACCTGTGTTTTCTCGCTGAGTGTTTTTGATTTCGATTTAATTACATCCTCTATCGTTTTGAATTCAGCTAACATATCTTTCACAACACCATACTGTTTATTCCAGGCACTTGGATTGTTTTTGCCATCAATGTTTTGCAGATCTTTCATGTGCTGCTGGAGAGCTGTTTTGCGCATATTCTTAAGCAAATTAAGCTGAGCCATGCTTTGCCCCGTAAGGCTAATTTTGAGCTCTGCCAATTGCTTATTCTTTTCTTTCTCAAGCTCAGCTATTCCTGCCATACCTTCTTCTGCGGCAACAGCTGCAACACCTTCAAGGGAAAACTGTCCAGTGGTAATATTTACCATTTTAAACATTCTATCCATCCAATTTATTGCAGTTGATGCTCCATCTGCAATACTTGTAAAAAATGAAACAATAGCAGGGTTTGAGGTGAGCTTATTCCAGCTTTTCGAAACCTTTTCAACCGAACCGGCAAAATTGTTCTGCATCTCATTTGCCTGCGCAGTAAGGTTATTGTTATTAGCCAATGATTCGGAGGCCAGATCAACTTTATCTTTAAGCATTTCTGTGTTGGTGCCAAGCTTTGAAAATACTTCGCTGGCTCCTGCTCCTTGAACTTCCAGATCCTTGATGATTTTTGCCAATCCGGTGGCGTTTGGTCCAAGTTTTTTGCTGCCTTCCATCACTTTAACAAATGCGCCAAACAAATCCTCATTCAGAAGTTGCCTGAATGAATCTATCGACATCCCTGCTATTTCTGCAAAGCTTTCAGATTCGGTAAGCATTTTTTGGAGAATCTTCACTACAGCTGTACCACCGCGTTCAGCGCTTACATTCAATTCCTGAAGGGTGGCTGATAAGCCAAGTACTTGCCCGGTTGATAGCCCTACCTGGATGCCTATACCGCCAATTCGGTTTGCAAAATCTGCAACTACCGGAGCAGTGGCAACACCTGATTGGGCAAGGGTAAGCATAGCATTTGAAATAAACTGCAAGTCTGTTCCAATATCATTGCTTTTGATATCGGTAAAAATGTTTCTGAGTTTACTCATTTCAGTTGCCACCTGTTCTGCACCACCTTGAAACTCCATGCCCATGGCAACATTCATTTTATCTACAGATTCAACAAACCCGGCAATCTGATCCTTGGCAACACCAAACTGCCCGGCAACAACTCGGCAAGCTGCTTGGCATTTTGCCAGGCATTCACAAAGAAATCAGCCACTTTTCCTAAGCCAAATGTGGCAAGGTTGGCCCCAAGGTTTCCGATGAATGTGGTTTTAATTTCACTTGCCATTTTGCTAAAGCTAGACTTTGCCAATCCGGCTTTTACCCGGGTTTGTTCCAGCTCCTTGTTTATGCGCTCAAGATTGGCACTTGCACCTTTAAACTCCTTGCTATCTGTTGCCATGCCGCGCAGTTCTGAGCGTACTTTACGCGCTGCGGCTTCTAAATCGCGCAAGCTTGCGTTTGCAGCTTTGCCATCTATAATTAGGTGAACCTGCGATTTTTCTTCGTTATTCCTTGCCATTAGATTTTAATTTTTATGTCTTTATCCAAAAGGTTCTCAAACCTTGCCGGTATTTCAATTGCGTACTTTTTCGAAAGTATTTCAGCTGCCCGCTGGTATTCGCGGTAAATGGTTGGGGAATACCATTTTTTGGGTTTTCGCTTATTCAAATTCTTTCGTTGAGCTTTGCCGGTAGCTCTCCATATTTCCCGGTTGCCTTTTATGTTTTCCAGCTTCACGCCTTTACCTACTCCCATGTCAATAAATCGGCCATGGTACAAAAAGCCAATGGTAACTCGCTTTGGCGAGCCATCCGGGCCAAATTCCAGTTTTTTTGTGAATGATCGGTAAAGGCTGCCCAGGTGAACCTTGTTCATGGCCATTTGCCATTTCAGCTCATTTATGGTGATGTTTGCCCAGGCATGCAAGGTTTCAGCCAATTCTTCTGAAATTCCATCAAATACATTGTCTTTGCCTTCATTCATAGTTTTTGTAAATCAACTTTGCAAATGATGCTATCATTTCCCATCCGGATATCGCCTTGAATTTTCTTGATGAGAAAAGTGCTTTCGAGTATTCGAACTTTCTGAGTTATGTCCAGCGATAGAAGTTCTGAGCTTGACAAAACAACTTGCACAGTTACCTTTTTTGTGCGCGACAGAAAACCATACCATTCCTTTAAAAATCTATTGTACAAGCCATCTTCACCTTCAAACCTCAATGCATAATCTCCAAGTTTATTGCCTTCTGAATCATAGTTATCAGGGCTGGCAAATGGATAATCAGACCCTGGTGATGTGGAATAAGAGAATGTTGGTTCTTCATCAGTTCCTCCATCACGTAGATGTCCGTATTTCAATCCCCAATAAAACAGCAATCTTGGGCCAACAGGATTTCGTCCCAATCCAAATTCATTGCTACTTCCTGTTTCATAAATAAATGGACAGAAGAATTTTCTAGCCAAATCATGATGCCAATCCATTGCTGTTTGACTCATTCCAGAGCCTATTGTTTCTGTGCCATTTCCGATGGAATAATCATGGAAAAGTTTAGAATAAAATGACCAGGTAACTTTAGGGATATTGCTCACTAAATCAGCACCCTTGCTTTGGTAAATTGAAAGCTCATCTAATACGCCATAAAAAACTCCAGATTTTGCATTGGTTGGCAAATCAGAAAATGAGTTTACATATCCTGCAATTTTGCCCTTTACATCTTTCACTTTTCCAGACAGATAGGAATCACCTCCATCTCGGTCGAAAGCCAAAGTAAATCCATCCGTAAAATTCCCTTCAATTTCTTCTACAATTCTAAATGTCTTACTACTCCAATCAATACTGGATGGGTTTTCTAGAATTGATTTTAAAGTATTCACAGAAAGAACACCATTTCTTAGGGAAATGGCAAGCCCAAGAAAGTTTTTAAGTCCAGCAAGAAATTCAGAGAGCTTTAAATCTGGACAATGTTCTGATAAATAAACTCTCCCAGCAAATGCATTAAATACCTGACCAGTTCCGTAAATATTTGCGCTATAATATCCATCAATTGCTACTAAGTCAATTGAGCTATTGTTGTAAACAAAACATCTCTGATAGAAATTAGGTATTGAAGCTAGATTTCCGGAGACTACAGATGAAAACTTCCCCGCAATAAATTTCAGAAAGCTGAACAGGTAAAATTGAGGAGAAAGCGTGAACATGAATGGTGTACCATAAGTATTAGTAGTAAATCCATTTGTGTAGCTATTCACAAGTTTACCAGAATTAAATGCTGGATTTAATTCAGAATAAAAATCTTCATTCTTTATTGTTGGAAAACAAAATTCAGCATCAGGATAAACATCATTAACAGCAGCATAAATTGCAGTTTTTACAGCAGTAGCATGATAGCTAAGCCAATCAACTGGATGGCCGTAAGTATTGCTATAAAGTAGCCAAGCGCAAACAATATTGTAATTGTCAGTTTGGGAGATTACACCATCTTCCTTATCCTCAATATGAATAATCTCTTCAAAGTATGGTGCTCCTGTTACCCTGGTAATATTGAACTTGTCAGTAATTTCTGCATCGCTAAGCAGACCAGAAAATACTTGGTCAACCAGAACTTCCAGTGGCGCACTACTAATGGAATCTGAATCAAATCTATGCAATACTGCATTTATATAAACATCAACTCTTAAAAAGGATGCACCAAGGCTAACACTAAAATTAAATGCCCACCATCTTTTGTAGGGAGCTATTAGCTGAACAAAATCAGATTCAGAAAACAAATCTGATAATTTTCTTTCGCTCGATTCTGCCCATTTGCTTACTTCAGAAAAATCACAATCAAAATTTTCTCCTTTAACTGATACTGTTAATTGCCCTGTACAATAAAAATTTCCTGATAAATAAAGTTGGCAGTCAAGCTGTAGTTTATTGGTAGCGGATGCAATTAAATTGAAATAGGAAAGCAGCCTTTTGTTTTTCTCAGTTAATGGCAGCGTTATTGGCAGAGTGCTTAATCCTGTAAGGGAAAAAGAATCGCTAAACAAACTGCTTTCCCAAACAAATGGCAGTGTGAAGCTTGGTTCCAGGTCCAAGAATTCATTTTTAACCTTGAATCCAATCATATTGAAAACCTTTCTAAATGAGCGTATTTGTAAGTAATCACTCGGCCAAAAAGCTGCTGATCTGTGCTTTCAGCTTCGTTTGAAGAATCAGTAATGATAATAGGCAAATAGTAATCACCAACCTTTTCAAATACTTGATTAGAAAGTAGCAAGTCAACAAGCGATTTAAAGCAGTCATAGGAAACAAAACCGGAGCCAATTTCAATTTCCTGCTGATGGCGTTTGTTTACCTGAGTCATTCCCCCCTTTACAACCATTGAGGAGGTGGTATTTCGGTTATCTACCAGCAGCTCTGCCTGCTCAAATTCAAAATTGTCTTTCTTAGATAGCTTTCCAAAAAATCCAATTGCTTCAAAGGTTCCAAAGCTATTGCGGAAGTAAAATTGCTTCGACTCTTTGGTTAATTCTGCATGCTTAACCGAGTAAGCTTTTACCTCAGATTTTCGGATTAATGGCCCGTAAAGCACTTGAAAATCTACCTTATAAATTCCAAGTGCATCAAATGGCAGGGTAAGCGTAATGGATGGATTTAAGGTAAGCACATAATTCCAGTCAATTGAACTAAGGGTTATTTGCCAGGTAACTAGTCCGGCAACACTTGGACTTGAATCTGCATAAGCTGGCCATTGTATTACAGCAGAATCAGCACCATTACGGTAGTAAGCGCGTACATATAAGTACAATGAATTATCTGTAAATGTGCTCCAATAATTCATCCGGATAGGCTGATTGTAGAAAACTGCTGAATTTTCGGCCAGCCGGTTCAAAAACTTCTGGTGGTTAGAGCTGTTAAAATAAAGCGACTCCAAAACGGAATAATCCCTTATTTCTGGCAATCCAAATGGGGTGTATGATACTGTATTGGATGTGACTGTTGCAGACACAGAACCACCATAGTATTCCTCAAAAACCACTTTGAATCTGCCTGAATATGAGGCATAGGTAATGCCATTATTCAGTTTGGAAAAATCAGCAATAAGCAAGTTGAACACAATTTGAGAAATGTTGAACTCGCACCAGTAGTAAGTTGTTCCGGAAACTCCATAAGTTTGAGAATTGGATGGAATTCCTGTCAAGGTGCCAACTAAAGTATCACCGGATGCAACTCTATAAATCTTCGCAATTATCTTGTAATCTGCCGGGGTTGAACCTCCCACATTAAACATAGATCCACCTACTCTAAACCAAGCATTGTTTCCTGAAGGAACTATGCCGGAAGGTTGAATATTGATATTTATAGCCATTTTGATGGATTTGATTTTAAGCGAATTGATTTACTGAGCGAAAACTGAAAGCGAACGCCATAGCAGTTGTCATAAACAGGGCCAACATTATCGTACTGAATGCCGTTTTCTGGCTCAAAAAGACGTGCTATTGTATTTGAATTTGCTTCATGATCCTCTGCCATTTTTGAAATTATTTCCATCCCAATTTCAAAAGCATCATTGTAGGCATCTTCTTCCTGTGTGTAGTTCTCATCTTCTACCTGGAATAGAATTGCAAAAGCGCAATCAGGGCGCTGAATGATATTTCCAAAATTCAATCCTCTGAAACTTCCGGATGATTTCTCAAGTAGCATACAAGGAAAAACCTGAGGTTGATTTAATCCATTAATCAAATCATCCATGTTTATTGCCCGAAATGATTCATGAGTTTCATCCACATGGGCAATGTCAATATTCTTTTCTGCCTTACTCTTAAAGTAAGCTACATAATCGTTCTGCTTAATCATTTTGCTGAGATAATTGCTTCCTGATTTAATTCAATAAATACTTCCAAAAGTGGCCTGTTTGCGTATTCTGCCGGGCTCATTTGCCGATGTTTTGAAAGCATCTGAATAGTTCCTTCCCATCCATATTTTGCCAGGTCAGGATTTGATTCACCTCCTGAAAAAGCCTTTGAAAATTGCTGGTATAAATGCTCGCGTACAGCAATAAAGTTTAAGCTGATAGCCATTGCCTTGTGTTTTGAGGTTTTGGATAAAATTTGTCCAATTACTTTGAATCTGTAATCTGAATACCCAAGTCTGAACCCTAAAAATGACGGCCTGTAAATTGCTGCCAGGAAACGGCCATAATCGGCCATGGATTCAGTTTTCTGAACTCGTTTAAGGTAGAATTCAGCTTTTCCGAAATCGCGCACTGTAAGATTGCTGAATGCGTTACCTGGCCCTGAAAAGCAAAACAGAGTAGGGAAGGCAAAGCAGTTCAATTTTGGCGGATCTTGGAACTCTGGCAATGATTCATACAAGCCCAGTATTTCATCGGCAGGAATATCAGCAATCCTTTTTTTGAGAGCTTTTGGAAGGATTTTATTCAGCACCTGGATAGGTAGTGGATAGTTAGGTAGCTTGGCAATAGAAAGAAAAATCCCTTCCAATTGCTTAGCGGTAAGCTCAAGCCATCTGGAAGGGATTTTGCAATTAATTTCGCCATATTCAACAGTAATCATACAGCGAAATTCAGGGCTAATTAGTTTGACTTAAAGGACATTTAGCAAACTATTTCCTAGATCAATATCCTCAAAAGGAATGCCTGCACTTATTTCATCATTTGTGAAATGGCTGAGGTACTCTGGCAGCATGATTAACCACCACTTTCCATCAACATCCTGAATTGGGTTGGCGTAGTTATCTGCAAGGCCTCCCCATTCTTCAGCTCGCGCTGCATTGATGGCGGCAATCTTATTCATTGCTCCGGTTTTCGTGCTGTAACTCGTGTACAGCGGTCCTGTAACAGTTGACTCATCCATGGTTAGAACGCGTTGTTGTTGAGTGAACGAATGAGGTTATACATAGCTGTTCGCTGGTTAAGATTATCAGCGTTTGCAGCAAGAATGTGGGTGGTAAGCATTACATTGGCAAATGAATTCAATGCATTATTTCTAGCCAACAAGTTGTAACCTGTAGCATTTACCGCGCTAGTATTATCGTTTGCTGCAGATGATCCAAATGGGTCAATACTCACGTTATTCAGGAGATAAGGAATTGTTTCGGGCGACGTATTGATATTGAATCCGCTAGTCCTCATTGCCAAATTCAAAGTGCTTGAAGAGTAATTATTGTTATGCCTGCCTACATTAGCAAACAAGTTTTGCGATTCAAATCCTCCAAACGCATTAATGACAATATTAATACCTGGATTCAATACCGCGCCAGGTCCAAGCTCGGCAATCACCTGTTCCCCAACAGAATTGGAGTACTTTTTAAATGCAGTGTATAATGACATTGCAGGTTGATTGATGTTCAAACTTGCAGCATGAAGTCCAAAGCTTGTCCCATTTCCCATTACTATTGTTCTGTCTACAATTTCCGCTTTCAACGCGTTGTTTGTCGTAGGTGTGTTTAGTGTCCAAACTTCACCTGTTGAGCTTGTCCAGCTTGTTTGGGAGGTCGCTCGGTTGTAGCTAGAAGGGTTGAAGTCAACAACTGCGCTTCCATTTATTGAATTTGAAATTGTTACTCTATTTATTACCCCCCTGAATACGCTATTGCTGTTAAAATAACTACCTATAACCACATTTGATGAAGGATTGTTTAGTATCCCTGTAAACAAAGTAAAAGTTATTCCTAACTGTGTCCAAGTTAATCCATCTGGTGACGTAAAGAACGTCACTAAACCTGTGCTTGAAACTCTGGTCATTCTTACCCATCCTGTATAACTTGCACCAATTCCAACACTTGAAGTACAAGCATTGAAAACTCCTCCTCTGGATTGTTGATAAAGCAAATTATTTGAACTGTTTATTGCCCAATCGTAACCATGATTTGTTAGTGCTACTTGGGTTTTGCTTACAATAAACTGAGTAGCTGAATTATTTATATAATCAATGTATGCTTTAATGTCAATATCTCCGGTTATCTGATTTGCAGCCGCATTTGGAGTTGTAAAATTATTATCAGCAACACCAGGTAACCAAACATAATTAATCCCAGAATGCACCAGGCACAACGGCTGAGCTGCCACAGTACCCTGAACAGCATCTCCATTGTGATTCACAGAGTACAAGGTGTTTACGGCACGGCCAAGCGTTGCACCTGAGCCAATGCCATTCAACCTTCCAAATATCGCTGGATCATAAGTAGCAGGATAGCGGGCGATGAATTGCTCGTATGTTCCGATGTTTCCTGCAACAACCATCTGCCTGATAGCTTCCTCTAAAGCCACACGGCTTTCAATGATGCCACCAGCGTTGACAACGCGATTCCAGTGCCTGTCAGCTATCTGACGAGCAAGGGAAGATCGATTACCAAGAATTAACCTCCTCCTCAGCATATTAATTCCTGTCTATCAATAATGATAAAAAGAACTGCTGGCCGCTTGAGGGAGTAAATGCATCCAATGTTTGGATGATTGCCCAAAGCCTGGTTTCTCCGGAGGCCAGTTTGAATGGAAGGCGCAGGTCTGCTACTAATGAATGCGTTGCGTCACTTCCAGCTCCTGCTGTTGCCAATGCCGGGAAATCGATATAGCCAATTCGGTTTGCTCTGTTTGCCCATAAAAGAGGAAATGCGGAATTGTCATTTACCTGTGATGGAGCAGATTTATAAAGGTGAACACGTATGCGTGGAGTAATGTCAGACTTATTACTGATAAGCCTTGCTTTAACTAAATAGCCACTTCCGCCAGCTTCCAGTCCAGCTATAGCCAAATCAAAAATAATTGCAACCGGTGCTGAGGTTGATGATGAAATTGCATCATTTGCCGAATAAGCAGTTGTATCAGCAGGGCGTGTGATTGTTACTTCAACCGGCTCGCCCATTTTGCCACCAACTTGCACAGCATTGGCCTTCCACAAGAGCAATTGTGTTTTTACCTTGGCAATTGTGTCGTAGGTGGAAATATCTGCCACGTTTATTGCTACTTCTCTATTTTCAAAGACAAAGCGAACCTGCGCGGCTTCTTTGTCAAGGATAACAAGCCCGCTATTCAACGGGAATTCAAAATCAGGAATAGAGCTTAGTGAGTCTTCTATTCTAAGAATATTACCAACAAGGCTTAAGGTTTTGGCCATTTTGTATAGAATTAGTAAATCAAAAATAAATTACCGCATTGCGTACCTAAAGGACAGAAAGGCAATGAATCCAAGCCCGATAAGCAGCCAGATCCACCATTTGATTCCTGTGCTTTCTGATTGTTTATCAAGTGTTTTTATTCGTTGATTATTGCTCTTTTTTATGCTTGTGGAGGTTTTTACCCGGGTTTCCTGCTCAACTTTTACCTGAACATCTTTTGTTTTTGAAATTGCTTTAATCTTCCTTTTACTGGAAGATCCTTTTGCAATCACAATTTTTACTCCGGCAGATTCAAGTACTTGCTCTGCCGTATCAGCAACATCAAAACATCCTTCTATTGAATCAGCTTTTATCACAATAGTTGAATCAAGCTTAGTTTTGATTATTACCTCAGAAATACTTGTACTATCCAGTTTCGCCGCTGTTTCAACATTTATTTTGCTTGTTGTTTTTGTTGTTCCGCAACTGCTTACTAACGCAACCAGGACAATCATCGAAATTATTTTTCGCATGAAGGTCCAGGTAATATCAAATGTTGCGGATGCTATCCACCATCCAATGAAAGAATAAATTAGGTAGGAAAGGGCAGGAACTCCCTGATAGTAGCTCATGCCGGCACCAATTAAAGAAACAAGTAGTCGCTTGAAAAAGTGACCGCCATCACGAGGGAAAGTTCTTTCCATAAATGAAATCTTCCCATCTCCATTTCTGTCTTTGGCAGATTCAAAAAGCTCTTTTGTCCACCATTTACCCCAATTCCTGAATAGGTTTAAGATTACAATTCCTTCAAAAAAGAAAAAGCAAAGGCCAATTCCAACCAGGAATAGACCTTTAATAAGTAGTTCAATATGGGTCATTTCCGTTGCTTGCTTCTGCTAGTAACAATGCCAATTCAATAGCAATTTCTTTTTTCGATTTCTGGTATTTAGCCATGTCATCCTTATTGGAAATGAAGCACACTTCAATAAGCAAATTGGTACCAGGCTCGTGCAGAATTCCTATTCTTCCTCTTGCTGATTGATCTTCAGAGCGAACACCGCGCGATGGCAACATGGTAATGCCAGAAATTCTTGAGCAAATAGCTGATGCCAATACTCTTTCTTTGTGAGTTGACCGGGTTGGGACAAATACTTCAACTCCGGAGGCCTTTGGTGGGCCTGAATTAAAATGTAAATCGCATACAATGCAGGTTTCTGAACTATCGATTTCTTTTAGCACTTCTGGCAACCGCTTGGTGTCATCGTCAATCCAAATTGGGTAATTCAGTAAGTTGAGCTGTCTGGCAATCATATCGCGAAGCTCCACGGTTAAATCCGCTTCCTTATATCCATTCGCAACAGCTCCAGGATCAGGATTTGGGCCCTTAGGATTATGGCCTGCAATAAGGTAAATCATGGCTGCAAGTCTTGAGTTTTACCTGATTCGTCAAATGATTTCAATTTTGCCAAAATCCAATTGGGTAGTAACCCAGGGCGAATCACTCCAAGATTTTCAATAATGGAAATTGCCTCTCTAACCATTATTGCTGCGTAGAACAGGTTATCAACCCAGCTAAATAATCCATTTACGGCACCGGCAACGGTAAAGTTTTTCAATCCGTGGGTAAGAATAAGAAAGACAGCATAAACAATCACCTTCTGAAAAAATGCAGCAAAGCCTTTAGAGCTAACTGAATTCTGCGTCCAATGTTTCCAAAATCCGGTTGCAGTATCAATGCCAATTAATACCATCAGGAATACCAAGAATTGCCAATCAGAAAATAGGTACTTTTCAAAAAGATGAAGAATGAAGCTACCTGTTACGGTAAGGAATAAATAAATTTTGTATTGCATAATTAAAGGATAAAAGATGAGCCTGTAGAATTGTCAATAACCTCAGTTGTATCGGTAATCAAACCAAGTTCAATGCATTTGGCTTTGAGCTGGTAGTAATAAGCAGATCCAGTTTGCTGGCATCTGGAAGCCATTTCGCGCTTCATGTCCATGGATGCCATGCTTTTAATTTTAGCTTTTTCAGAACTAGCGGAAACGGATGTCACTCTAACACCATCATCGCTGAAGGTAAATTCCATCTTAAATAGTGCTTGCTCTATTGCCAAATTTGCTGCAGTGGCATAAATCAATGGAGCAATTTGATACATATTTGAATCTGCATCAGGAGTTAAATTTCCTACCTTCCTTGCGTCTAAAAATGTTGAATAGTTATCTCTAAGCAGAGGTTTAATCTTTAAATTAAGCACATCAAGTATGCACCCTTTCAAAGCTTCCAATGTTCTTCTTGAACTAGAAATAGGGAAGTATGCATCAAAGGCATAGGCAGATAGGAATAAGTTATTCCAGTATGCTGTTTCATGGTCACTTTCGCGCCAAGGTTCAAATTCCTCTGAATTTGATGAAAGCAAAATCAATGCATCATCTATTGCCCTCCATCCTGACTCTAGCAACTCGTTTTCAAGTTCAATTTTTTGCCATTCATAAAGGGGTTTTTTGGCATTATTGTCAGCTTGTAAAGCTCCACTACCTGTTAGGGTAACAAGCAATTTTGGAAGTGCTTTTGTTAAAGCAAAATTTCCGGATGCAGCCTGAATGTAACCGATTAGCTCTAAGTCTAAATCTTTCGGATCAGACAAACCATCCAGATAATCCAGTAAGTTTTTTCCAAACAAATTTTTAAGGAAAGTGCCTTCAATAGTAGCTGCATAATTGGATATCTGTGAGAATTTAAAGCTGGAAGATATCTGGGCGATTTTTTGGAAAGCCTGTTCTGTTAAAATCATTGCTTGCTGGTTTTGTCTTGTGAATTACCATGTTGAATTTCCGGAGCATCATTTACTACCCATTTGAATCCAGGATATTTTTTGCGCCAATTGTTGAACTGGGCAACAAAAAAGAATGGAGTTAAGGTGTTCATCCTATCCACACCAATGGTTGCAGTATTGTTGTAGAATGCATTCTTTTTCTCAGAACCTGAATTCATTCCATCGCTCTGATTGCTGATGCCGATGTTTGAAGGATCAACGCCCATTGCCAAAAAACTTTGTGCCTGCAATTGCTGGATGGTAGGAAGCCATCCTTCCACATTTAAACTGGTGTCTAGCTTTTTGATCGTTACTCCAGGCACATATTCATAGCCCGTTTTCAATTGCTCTTTAAACAGCATGCTGATTACTGTTTTTCCTTGATTTGAGCTTCCGGAAAGGAAACTATCTACCTCAGCTTTCAATGTTTTCAGGGTGCGGATTCGCAAATCAAGGTCAGAAGCCCATTTTGTTTTATCCTCTGCGCTTAATCTGCTTTGAAGGTATGTTTCTGTTACCTCAATGGAGAAGGTGGCGCCAAGGCCATTTTTTAGCCTGGATTTGTGGAATGCTTTCACCATATCTCGCATTTCGAATGTTCCGCTATTGATTAGCACTTCCACATTTGCTAGATCATAGTAATAGCGCTTTGCAGCAATTGGTTTCATCCGGTAAGCAAACTCAAATCCTGAATTCCTGCCCCTCAAATCATCCACAGGGAATAAAACATCCAAAGCAGGAATTTCAACTGTATCGGATGCCCTGTAGGATTCCCAATCGCTATTGTAATACAGCGTTTTTACTTTTCTGGAAGCAGGATCCTGTTTCCCCCAACGGCTCCAATCAGCTTGTTTACGCAAAAGCAAGGCAACTTTTTCCCGATTGCGAGACAAAACAACTGAAGAAATAATGTTGCCCAGAGATTCGTAATCTTCCACGAATTCTGCAAATGTTCGTTGGGCGTTGGATGCTTCCATCCAATCATCAATTTCTGGGATAGAGGTAAAGTCAAATTCAACACCATCCTTTTTTCGTATTTCCCGCAAATAGCTAAGCCCTTGACCAAAGTGGGCGGCTTTGTTAAACTCATTCGACCTGAAAACAACCTCATCACGGCCAATTTCTTGGATTATTCTGGATGGCAATAAATTATCATCACCCCAGTAAACAAAATTATCTGACGCATTGGAGTGCTCAATTTTCACATCCTTGCTTACCGGTACAGAATCACCTCCAGACTTTCCGGAAATGCCAATAATGCTTATTCCTTCTGCAATAACCATTATTGAATTATTTGAATGCCGTTAATATGGGTGATGAAGCGAAGGTGAATTTTGCGCACCTGGCCATTTTTCAGCCTTACATTTTTGGTCTTGTTGGCTCTGTGATTTGGATCGCGACTAAGCGAAATGCGCATTGGCTGTTGTCGCCTGAATTCATCCGGAATTTGGAAGCGTGGCGCATCTTTTACCCCAACAAGGGTAACCTCATCAAACTTTAGCACCTCACCACCGGTGCCGCGTTGCTCATCATAGGTGATAAACCTTACCGAGAATCGTGGAGCTTTTCCATCAACTGGAGTCTCAATAAGTTTAATCGCATCACGGAGTTGCATAAATTCCATGATGCGAAGATTTTTATTTACATGCTGTCATTAAAGGACAGCGAGTTTACTTGACCAGTCTAAATTTTACATCCAATGCCATCCCGAATGCATTTGAAAGCTTTATCAGGCTTTCATAAGTAATATTAGATTTCCCTGTTTCAATTTCTGAAATAGACTGGCGGGAGATACCAGACTTCTCACTCAATTCCTCCTGGCTAAGTTTTAGCGATTTACGCATTAAAGCCACTTGCCTGCCCAAAATCTCAAGGGCTTCCTTGATTTGTTCCTGTTCTGTCATAGTTTTGTTGTGTTAAGTATTGAATTGCAAACCCAAGCTTAACGCTGTGATTTGCTTCACGAAAAAGGGCCGTTAGGCCCTTTTTTTAGTCTAGTAAAGAGAAAGCAAATTTCTCCCAGACCCTAAACTGTTCTTCATTTTCTGCGTGAATACCGTTTGAGCTAAGATTTTCATGAAGGGTTTCACCTAGGTTTTCAGCAAAATCTTCGTCATCTCTGTAAAGGTCAATGCAATTTTTAATCGCATTTTTCACCTCGATACTAATCTCCTCTTTTACTAAAACTACATTTTGCCAAATATCCTCTGCAACTATTTCATTTTGTTCATTAAGATAAATGCCATGTAAGTTACCTGACTGAATAAGATTTTGAATTTCTTGTGAAAGAGTTTCCAAGGCAATGAATTTTACCACTTTTTCTGAGCTTCTTGACTCGTGAATTGCTACGTTGTTTTCCATGATTTTGTTATTGATTCCTATCAGGTACGATTAGTTATTTACTTCCTCGGCATAAAAGCAACCGCCATCAAAATCAATTGTTGAATCTTTTTCAGTTGCAATTACATTGCCATCGCAATCTTTCACGATGCCGCCGATTTTACTTTCATTCACTGGGAAATAGTCAGAGTTGAAGTAGTCACGATAAACTTTTTCCGTAGCTTCTCTTTCGTTTTCCGCGTTAATTTCAACTTCAAAATTCTTTAGTCTAGAAACATTTCCGCTGTACTTTACGATGTAGTTTTTCATAGTGTTTTGTATTGAATTGCAGAACAAAGATACAAATCTCTTTTAATTTGTCAAGTATAGGCGACAAAATATTTTATAAATAACTGCCTATCAATACTTTTTCTTTTGCTACTTTTCTTTTTGTTGCGAGTGTGGGAGCAACAAAAAGAAAAGTAGTTTTTACACGCCGAAAACCAGCCTTTTTCAGCTGGTTTCCTGCGTTCTAATCAACTTTTTCAGGGCATTCGGCCAGTATCGGCAAAACTCAAATAATCGCTTTCATTTAGAATTATATGGTCTGCAATATTTATCCCAATTGCCTTTCCTGCATCAACTAAGTTTTTTGTTAATGATAAATCTTGTGGGCTTGGCTCCAGTGTTCCGCTTGGGTGGTTATGGCAAAGAATCAAGCTGCTTGCATTGCTTAATATAGCACCTTGCAGAATTATCCGAACATCTACCACGGTTGAAGAAATACCGCCTTCACTTACTTTTTGAACACCCAAAAAGTGGCTTGCTCTGTTTAAATACATCACAAAGAAAAATTCTTTGTGTTCTATGGTTCCAGGTTCATAAACCTGCCTAAGAATTTCCTCGGCTTCGCTGCTTCTTACTATTTTTTTTCTTTCGGTGCTTGGCAACTCATTTACAAATGAAAGTTTAACTATGGGAATTTTGTAAATCATGGCTTTAACCTCCTTACCTGTGCATTGCTAAATAAATAGCATATTGGGAAAAACTCATATTCTTCGGCTGCCTTTTCTTGTGCTTCCTGCTTTTTTGCTGCTACTGGTTGCGCCCAAACTGGAAAGCCCTTTGAGCCCTTAACAATGGTAAAGCCTAATCTTTTCCACTCGTTGAACTTTTTAAAGTCGTTGTGTTCTTCGTTTGTATAACAAAACCTTATCAAGCCTTCATTTATTGTTTCAATTTCTCCTGAATCTTTCAAGGGCTTAAGCTGCTCAGAAAGCTGCTTTAGTTGCTTCCTAGATAATAGCTTTTTGTTTTCGCTGTTTTCCATACCTTTGTAATCCTCGCTTTTGATTTTGAATGACATCTAATCATTGGCAACAAATAGCCCCTTCCATTGGTCGGGGCTTTTGTTTTGCCCATTTCTTAGATTTTAAATTTTAAAACCTCCAATTCTGCGGCTGTGCAAGCCTCTGAAACTTGTGTTTTAATTAGCTGAATTACATCACGAATCAAAGTAGGGTTTCCAGTACGAAACGAAAGCCCATTTACATCCTCAATTTTTAGGGTTTGATTGGCTTCATCGCTGCCAATTTCAAAGCTTTCAATCTTAAATTTTGTTTCGGCTAGCTTAGAATGTTTTTCTAGCAGCTTTTCAAACATCACAAAGCTTTTCTTTCTATCCTCAACGGATAGAAACTTTTCTTGCTCTTGATTAGGTGTTTCTTTCTGCTCCTGGCTGCTTGGCTTAACTGCCAATTTAGAAAGTTCAATTTTTTCACCTTTGGTTGGTGTGGGCGTACCTTGTACACCAGCTGCACCTTTAGTAGTGTTGCTCACTTTTATATTGATTTTGAATGACAATACAAAGATAAGCTAAACCCCAGTATTTACAAGGGTTTCAGGCGTTTTGACAAATTATTTAAACTATTTAATATGCTGTTTTTCAGGTGTTTATGTGTTGTAAAATGATTTTTTGATTCTTTTTTGGGCTTGTTAATGTCTGTAAATCAATGGTTTTCAGTTTGTTTTTATGTCTAGTTTTGTGGGCGCATTGCGCCAAGCGTCGCAGAACCCGCCCCGCGCCCTGAGCAAAAACCGCAATTTTCGCGGCCTTTGTAGTGAAAAATAGACATATTCAAATTTGATAGGCTTAGCAGGGCTTTTGCTCCGCGCTTCGCGTCCCACTACCAATGGCCCACTTGTGGCGCCTGGTAGTGGCATAAAACAGAATTCCGATTTCTGGCTAACCGCCAAATAAAGTAATGCCTATGGATACTGATTCTCCAATATTTCCGCGATACTTCCGGAATAAATAATAATCAATTGCATCTGTTATGTGTGTAGCTTGTCGCTGAGGTGTTTTGCTTGACATCCTTTCACTAGTCTTGTCTTTAACCTTTGTGCCTTTTTCGCCAATTTTGAGTGGCGCATTGAACATTGCAATTTTTGCATTTGGGCAGTTCTGCTCATGTACCCTTAAACGAGGTAGGCGCCTATCCTGTTCGGATAGCAAAAGGTTCATGAATTCAAACTTATCGTTGTGTAATGGATTAGAATCAATTTCAATTCTATTCACTATCCAGCCATTTTCTACCAGTAATCTTGAAACAAGTTCAATGTCTGTTTCATTGCTCTGAGAGTTGTGTTTATGGCCACTAACATCATAATACAGGTTTAGATTTCTGCATGTCATTGGCGCATAGTACGCGCAGAATTCATCCACCAAGTGATTGATGTATTTTGGCTGCTCGGCAAAAAATTCTTTGAGCATGTATTCTGCATCAGAATAGGATGTTTTATCCTGGAATACTGCTAGTGAGTTAATCCTACCACCAAAGTCAAAGGAAAGCTCCAGTGGTGCATTTCTATCACAATCATTGTCACCTAAGCAAGTATCCTTATCATCCGGAAGGAAAATAAAGTTATCGAAATAGGTATTGTCGTAGTCGATATAAAAATGCCGGGCATGCAGCTGAGCATAAAATCGTTTGCCCGGAGCCAATCCTTCCGGCCTAAGGTTTAAAATTTGGGTGTTAAATTTATCATCCGGCAAGATCCTGCGTTGCTCACGGAAATAACGCTCTCCAAGAACATGAAAATTTTCAAATGAATCTGCTTCAAGGTAATAGCAGTAATCTGTTCTTAACTCATTCAGTAAATTATCAAGCTGTTTGATTTCTTTTTGCATTTGTGTCCTGGTACTTGGTGAATAGGCATCCCACTTTTCAAGCAAATCGCGGTATGTTTTATCTCTCCGGGCATAAACTTGAAGGATGTATTTGTTAAGCTCAGGATCAGTTTGCTTCTCAAAATCAAAAACCCAATATCCATCCTGAGTAAGTGGCATGGATGTGGTAAATGTCAATGATTTGTATTCAGATAGCTTACTAAACTCAGGAGCTCCACGCAATGCCGGTATCACATTCTCATCCAAATCCTCTTTATTGAGCTGAAATACCTCATCTCCATGAAGAGATTGAATATTGCTACCATTTGCATCGCCGGGTCTATCTTGGCTAATCAGAGGAATAACAGATCCATTGCAGAAATGAATTGCCTGCGTATAATCTCCCAATGGGTATTTAGGTGCTGGCCATTTGCGATTTCTCTTTCCAATTACAAAATGCCCTTTTCCGGTTTTTTCGTTGTATTCCTCAAATCCTAAATCCTTCCATCCGGAAACAAGCGAACCCATGATGCGGGTTTTGAATTGCTTATATGTTCGGGAAATGAATGCATTTGAAGTTCCTGGCATTTTGATAACACAATTCAATGTTCTTGGCCCGTGAATTCCTGTTGTTTTCCCCAATGCACGGCCACCTACCAAAACGGTTATCCTGGCATTGATGATATTAATTCGAAGCTGAACAGGGTTGTAAAAAACCTCCTTTGGTGTTGGCAGTCTATTGCTCATCTTCTTCAATAATTTTCGCATCCTGAACCTCTCCGGTGAAGGCTTGCTTTTTAGTGATCATTCGCTCTTTTATCTTCTGAATAGTAGCAAATGGCACCTCGTCAACTCCAAGCAGTTTAGGGTCAAATTTTGGAGTGATGGCAAAAGTTTTCAATGATTCGTTCGGGTCTGTTTCCTCAACCGGGTCATTGTCTGGATTCAGGTATTTGAACAACACAGCTTCAAGCCTGGCTTGTTCTGCAAATTTGCCAGCTTCTCCCGCTTTCAGAATACTTTTTTCAAGCCTTTCAATAGCCAACATGCGTTTGAATTCCCTATTTACCGGGTCAATTTTACTGAATAGGATAGGTGCTGCATACAAATCTTCCCTAACGGTTCTTTCATCTTTGATGCCGTAATTATCCAACAGCCAAGTGCCGTAAAACCCAATAATGTATTCCTTACCACGGGCATTGTATTGCTTAGAGATGTTATAGGCAACCTGCCAGCGATGGAAGATATTTGCCAATTCCGGTGGGAGTTCAACAGAACTATTCCTCAACTTGTAATGCCTTACGGCCTCATCAATCAATCTTTCAACACGTTCAAATGCACTTTCTCTGCTCATGGAATTAATAATTTTAGTTCTGTGTAGGCTTTATCTATATGTTTTTTGAGTTCATTTTGTGCCGGCGAACTTCCGGATAGTGCAGAATCAATTAAGGCAGCTCTCAGATTGCTTTGAACTTGGTAGATGCCCTTTAGGTAAGCAATTACCGCAGGGTGAGATTCATCATAAAACAATTTGGTGAATTCAGATGCCGGCTTACCTAGCAAGTGAGCCACTTCACGCGGTTCAAATGCCCGGTATGCAGCATCTGTAATTTGTTGCAGTTCGGTTGGGGTTAGAATCATTTGAAAATTATTGAATCAAGAAAATTTTTGATGCCATCAATTGCCGATTTATTTCTGGTAATCGTACCAGCTTCCAGTTTGTTGTTCCGGTTAAGATTTCCGGATGAAATAATGCCTACCTGTTCCTGATCGGTGAGCATCAGGTAAATTTTTGCGTGGCATGGAGTAACCTTAACCTTGTCCGCTATTTTGTGAGATAGCTGCCATTCGTTGGCTTTGTTTACGCGGGTTTGCTCGGAAAAAACAAAGTATAGCTTTTCTATTTTTCCGCTTCTTTTCCGGCTTGCAAGCTGCCTCAGGGCTGTTTCTGTCATTCCCCAGGTGGTGATGTAAACACGAGCAGGAGATTTGAATTTATCCAGGAAGAAATTCAACAATTGATATGTGCTTACCTTACCAGGTGAAATGTAAATACAGGTTTGATTTTCTTGCAGCTTTCCCAGATCGCATTCCAGCCGCTTTGCGCTTTCCAAAATAACGGAATGCTGTTCTGTGTCAAACCTGAGAAAAAGCGCATCAGGTGATTTGTTTTCAGCCTTCTGGTTGAAATCAATCAGCATAATACCTCCTTGATTTTTGAAAGGGTAGGAAGTGCGGATAATTCCTCTTTTATTTTTTCAAGACATAGGATCCAGTCTGCTTTTTGGCGGGTAAGTTCAATCAACCGTTCAGGATTCAACTCAGTATCTTTTAGCTGATTATTGATTTTGGTTACATAGGATGGAATCGCCTTCTCCAAGTTAATCAGCTCGCGAATGGTTTTTCCATCAAAATCAAACTTGTCTTTTTCTTCCGGTAATTTTCCGTGCTCTTCAAAGTAATGAATCTTATCCCAGCACTCTTCATTAAGTGCATCAAGTTTGAGTATTTCAAGCTGAATTTTGTACCTCTCCTGGATAGCTTTTGGAGAATTGCCCTCAATGTTACATAGTTGATTATGCAGGGCGGAAAGCTTTTTAAATGCAGCAAGTTTTAAATCGAATAGTGATTGCGTTTCCGGCTTAGGCAAAATTGGAGCTGCAGGATCCCAATTCTTTTTAATGGGTTCCTGTTTTTTTTCCGGCTGCTTTTCCGGCTGCTTTTCATTTTTTGAATGATGAAGTTTGCTCAGCTGGTCAAATAGCAACTTGCGATTGAATGCGCTATCCGATTTCTCAAGTATGCCAATAATGGCAGACCTACCTTGTAGTTTTTCAAGGATTTCAATTCCTTTTTTGTAGTTGCGATTTGGATTTTGAAGCCATTTTTCAAGCATGCTTCAAAGTTCTTTCTATGCAATTGCATAAAAAGGACTAGGCATTTTTACAAGCTTCTATCAGCCACATTTTATCCAGGTATCCTGGAACATTCCTGTGTTGAAATCCGATTTTTTTTAGCAAGTCGTCTAGATCCATTGCTGAAATGAATCTTCCTGTTGAATCAGAAATCAATTCAACAAGGTCGGCAGTGGTAAGTGTTTTATCAGGCAAAGTGTCTGTTTGCTGAAAGTTTTGACGAATAAAGTTTTCCAAGAAAACTACATCTATATCGCTCATGATTAATAAGATTGCCAGGGCGTTGCTCAACTTATCCTCTCGGTAGTTTCCCCGGCTTTTGCCACTGGCTTATAACACGGAGTACCCTGGCAAATTCTTAAGTATTTGCCACGGAGAGGATTTGTTGAGCGAGTGCAATTTAGGAACAAAAAAAAGCCCCACCAAATGGCAGGGCTTTTCTTGTGATCAACCGGCATGGCATGGCTATTTACCAGTGTCTTTTTCGGATTTTTTAACCTTCAACTGAAGGCCTGGAAATCCTGCCGAAAAGAGATTATCCGCAGTTGCAAGGCTAATCTCTGACAGGTCTATTGGGCCAAACCCAACAAACCCGCCGTGAATAGGTGTGCCAGGTACAAGTTCATACTTGCTTGCTACATCTGGTTTGAGAGTTTTTTCAGCCATTTTATTTTAGGTTAATGGTGGAGTTCCAGACCAAACAGTTGGCTCAAATCCGCTGTATGTGAATGTGAACTCAACTCCACGTTCATCTTCGGCTTTTGCCCCAGTTTTTGGAGTGGCATCAGTTAAGAATGCGCCTTCTTGCTCATCTCCAAGGATGGTTTGAAGGCCATTTCTATCCTGCACAACAATTACCAACTCCTTGTTTTTGTTCTGCTTAATCCAGCCAATTGCTGAAGCTGAAAGGCCAGCTCTTTTCAACTTAAGCGTTGAAACTGGAGCAAGTTGACGCGCACTTCCTGAAACTTTAATTTCAAGCTCTCCGGTACCTGCAGTAATTTCAACTTTGTTGAAGGTTTTAGAAGCCTTCATGGTGAAAGTACCTGTGCGAGTTGATTTCTGTGCATTGGTGGTTGGTGAACTGGTCATGGCAGGAAAGCTTTCGATATCTGCTTTCTCAGCTAAATAAATCGTGCTGATAGTGCCAGGGCTATTGTCAACACTGGTTTCTTGAATCAAATCTTCCAACATGGCTTATTCCTCCTCCAATTCGGTTAAGAAATTTTGACCTTCAATTTTGAGCAATTTGGCGCATGCATCAGCATCATCTGCCAATTGAGATGCGGTAAGCTTTTTGCCACCTTCAAGCTGAACTCCGCAATTTACCTGGTATTTCTTTTTGCCAATTTTAACGGCAATAACACCAGCTTTTGCATCTTCAACTTTGTCGCCAAGCCTGTCAATTTCTTCAGCTTGTTTTGTCACCACATCTTCCAGGCTTTTGATTTTAGCCTCTTGTTCCTGGATGAGGCTATGAGCTGCCTCAAGTGTTTGAGGCAGCTCAGTTTTTACTTCTTTTCCCATTATGGATTAAGCTTGATCATTTACATACAAGGTTTCCAAATCACCTATTTCTGCACCCAAAAGGAATTTTGCAACCGATATGTAACCGTGTACAGTATCAACTGTTTTAGTTACTCCAGGGGTGTCTTTCAGGTTTGTGCCAACAACCAGATTGTTAAACTGAGTTGCAATGATGCGCTGGCTGGCACCCATTGAGGTAACAGGCATAATTTTCCATTTTTTAGCACTGCCCCAAACATAGCGTTCGCCATCGCCACTTTCTTTGCCGGCTTCGTATGGGAATACAGAGCGCTCATGAGTAAGATACTTGCTGTACACATCGTAACTTACTCGGATAACTCCACCTGCATTGCGATGGGCAACGGTCATGGCTTTATAGATTGCCTCAATTTTATCCATTGCATTGCTTGTTGTAATGCTACCAGCAGCTGCACTTACAGGAGTAAGTGAACTTGCAGTAATCAAGTCAGCAATTAAGGTTCCAAATCCGGTAACAATAGAGGTAGCATTTACCTCTTGCCATTTGGCAGGGTGAGTTGCAGGTGATTGGCCCGCAGTTGTGGTGCTCAATAGCTTGTAAATGCTGTTATCACTGCCGAACTTTTTGTAGGTAGGGCTACTTGCTGAGTAGGTATAAGCGGTACTGCTATCCCATGCTCCGGCATCTCCGGCATAATCAGCAAAATAAAAATTGTCGTTGATTTCACTCGAAAGCTTTTCCATCTCTTTTTCCCATACCCACTGCGCAAATGGAATTTCTTTTGCTCCCGGAGCAATCATATCAGAAAGGTAGCTTTCAATAAGCTCATCAGGGATAATTTTAAACAGCTTCATGGCGTCATAAACCATAAGCTTTCTACCGCCTATTGAGCGTTCTTGACGGCCATTTTCTTCCACATTTGTGTCGAGTGGGCGAAGGCCTCCGGATGCAGTAAATTTAGGTAGTAATTTTCCATGTCTACTTACTAACCTATCTACCTGATAATCCTTAAATATATCAAGGCCATTCAGCATCTGGCTTAGCATATTTTTGGAATACAAACCTGCCCATTTTGCAATAGCATCAACATTGGTTGTTGGTGTTGCAAATAAGGCACCTGATGGAAGTTCAACGAATAGGGAAATAGTTGCAAGACCCCCTGCAATTGGAAGTGCTGGTAAGCCGGTTGCAACCGATAGGCCGATAGTGGCCAACGCCACCAAGAATGTGGCTTGAATCAATTGAATGATTGTTTTCATTTATGCTTAAGTATTAAGGGTGAACAAAATTATTTAAGGCCCATTTCGGCTTTCAAGTTGGCCAATTTCTGATCTGCTTCAGTGAAAAATTGGGAGTCTTTTTTCTCTCCGGAAGCACCTTCTTTACTGCCAGCAGGTGGGTCTTGCTGGGTCTGTCCGCCAAGGCTTCCCAAACGGGTAATTTCAGCATCTTTTGCAGTAATATCCTGCTCTTGCGAAGCAAGCTTTGCATTGATGGCTTGAAGATTTTCGGAGGTAAGTTCAACCTCTTGTTCAGTTTCGCCTTGCGCGAATGAGATTCCAAGAACAGCTACCAAAGCTGTTAAGGATGAGTTGATTTTTATTTTCATGTCTGATGAAAGAATAGGAGTGGTTTGTGTAGCAGAGTTTCCTGAGTTACTTGCGGAGCTGTTGGCTAATTCATCTGCTCTAAGAATTGCCTCTTCAATGCTTTTTATTCCATCAATAAGACCTATTTTGATAGCTCTTTCGGCCATATAAGTATCACCTTTAAATGGGTCTGCTTCGCTCAGGTTCAATTTGCCTGACCGGTTGGCCTTAATAGCTGAAATGAATTCAGAAGCCAGTGGGTTTAAAAGATTTGCTTTTAAAGCATCGGGCTTTTCAGAAAGCGCATCCAAAAACATCCGGTTTTTCTCCGAGCTTTGATCGGCATAGATTTCATGAATTTTCAGGCCTTTGCTTTCGTAGTAAGCCTTAAAGTCTGCCATGGTGGTGTAAACGCCGATTGATCCAAAAACACAGGTTTTTTGAGTGGCATAGATTTCAGCAGCTGCACTTGCTACCCAATAGGCTGCGCTGCATGCCATTCCATCTTCAATAACTGCAACAACTGGTTTGATTGCATTTTTAACAGCATCAGCCAAAGTTTGAGTGCCTTCAACCATTCCACCAGGAGAATCAATGGATAGCACAATTGCCGAAATGCTTGAATCCGAATTTGCGCGTTTGATTTTGTTGGCAATGGTCATCATGCCGGATGGGCCACATTCCTGGTCATCTTTCATCAATACTCCATTTACCTTGATGAGCTGAATGAATTTTTGATCCTTGCCGGAATTGCCACTACCAATTACAGCTACAGCAACCGATTTACCATTTAAGTAATGCCTAGCAACCGCAAAATTTACAGGCTCCAATGCCGCTTTCTCATCATCGTTTAAGGGTTCAAAGCGAGTTTGCCCTTTCATGATGCTATCTAGAATGGGCAATTGGTTCATGGCATAACTGGGATCAATTGCCCAAGTGCCGCGTAAAATTTGTGATGCGAGTTGAATTGACATGCGCTTGTCTTTAGTTGAATTACGACAAGCAAATGTTTGCCTATTTAAATGCCATAAAAAGGACTATACAACTTGCGGAAATTCCTCGGTATGCGCTATTTTGAAGGAGATAGTAACGGTATTTAGTATGCTTCTTTTTGACCCACTTTCCCGGTTATGCTCCAAAAGGCAAAAATTTTGTTTGTTACCTATGAGGTAAGAATTGCCATTTCCTACCTTAATGAGCAATACCAGTTTAAACCTGCGCATGGAAGATAGCTTGCTCAGTTCTGAGGTGTTTATTACTGCCTTTATTTCTGTGGATAAGAAATCTCCATTCTTTCCTGTATCAGGCTTTGTTGTGATTGAACCAGTTTCAGCCACTACTTCAACTATTTTCCATGTACCACTAATTGATATTGCTCCGGATGCAATTTGATTGAGGTGGTTGGGATCAGCAACCGAAAGTAATTTTGATTGCTGAATGAGCTGGATGGAAATTACCGCTCCAAGTTCTGAATTTGGAGCGGTAAAAATGGATTCAATCATGGCTTGAATTTTTATTCAAATCACTTACCAACTAAGCGCTCACCAAAGGACAAACTTAGGACGCCTGAACTTGCGGCTAAATTTTTGGATATAAATATTTTGGCCGTTTGTTTTAGCCTTTCCCGGTAGATTCTTTTTTTTAGTGAATCGAACCGGATATCATCCTCATCAATGGAATACTTGTTCATGAACTCCAATATTGCAATATCCTGGCGTTTGTGATTTGCAATAGTTGAATCAATTAGGTCGCTCAGCTCTTCCACCATCATGGCATCAATCAAATCATTCAATGCCACAACACCTTTAAAGCTCAGGAATATTTTTTTGGTACTTACCAGGTAATCCTTAAGCTCTAGGCTTATCAAGCCATACTTATTAAGCTTATTCTTTACCTGAATATCCTCCCACGCATAATTGGTATTGAGAAATGGGTAAATGGTTTTGGATAACGCAGCCTGCAATTGTGCCACTTCTGATTCAGCTTCAAATAAGCTGAGCTGCGAGTAATGCTGAATTTTAACCTGCTCTGAGCCAACCTTTCCGCGAAGGTATTTAAGCAGGTGAATACGGATTGGAATTCGGATGATCATGATGGAAAATTACAACCCATCTGAATGACTTATATCCAAATTTTGGATAGAATATCCACAATTTGGAGCATTTGTATCCATCCGCTTTTACTGCAAGCAAACCTGTGGCTCAGATTTCTCCCAAAAACTTTGTAACAATGTAACATTGTATCAACTGCCACAGAATCAATACCTTTTTACTTTTTCAAACTTTGTAACAGAGCTCAAAAAGTTTGTAACAAAATCAACCATCCAAAATCTGTTACAAAACTTTTGTAACACTCTTTTTTTGTTACAAAGTTACAAAAAGTTTGTAACAAATAGATTCTCAGCCCTTTGAATGTTGTTTTTGCAGCTTGTTACAAAGTTACAAAGTTTTTGCGGTTTTGAAGGGGGAAGGGGTGGCGAGGATTTGGCAAAAAACGGGTTCCGGGTGGTTGTGGATAAGTGGCCGCTGCCAAAGCGGGCGTTTGGGGGCTATTTGGTGCTTTCTGGTAAAACCCGCTTTGACAGCAGTCTATTTATTAAGCTCGATGAATGAAAGGCGCTGGATGGAAATGAAAATTGCCACCTTGCTAACGAACTTCCTTTAAATTTTTTGCCATGAAAAATTTCATATTTCTAGTCGCATTCCTATTGGGTTCAATTAGTCTAATAGCCCAGACTGTTTATATAACCCCTTCTGGAAAAAAGTTTCACAGAGAAAATTGTAAAACAACTCATGCTCATACATCAATAACTTTATCAGATGCAGTAGATCGTGGTTACACTGCATGCAGAGTTTGCAAACCTTCAACAGATAAGTCTTCTATTAAAGAGAATAGTTCTTTATCTAATGCAAATGGGAAAAGTAAATCAAATTCAGGTGATGTTTCTTCCAATGACAACCAGTGCCAAGGAACAACTAAAGCTGGGAATCGATGTAAGAGAAAAGCGAGTGCCGGAAGCTCCTATTGCTACCAGCATGGATAGTAATAAAAGTATTATTAAAGCATTTTCCTGCGTAAATGAAAGAATCAAATAAACAACTAATAGAAACGTGGCAATTATTTGCAGGTAAGATTGATGGTTTAGCTAGGGGTAATGCCAAGTTAGAAATTCAGCAAGAAATTCAACAATTTAGTGAGATATTAAAGTCTTTTTCGCCTGAAAAATACCTTGGAAATAAGGAAAGGTTAGAGTATTTGCTATTAAAATTTTCAAGTAAAGTTGAAAACACTACATCGCTAGTTGCCCCAGTAAATCAATTTATTGGTGATTTTAATGAAGCTCTAGTGGTTTTTAAAAATTAAGACCAAAAAAGCCCCGGAGAAATTCTCCAGGGCTTGGCTGCTGATCTGACTGCCGACTATCAGCAGGATTTGCATTTTTGGCAAAAACGCAAGTTGAAGCTAAAAGCCAGTATTCAATACCCACCCTATGGTGGCCTTTTCTCCCAATATTATTCCTCTAAGAAGTCTGTTTATTGAATTTATCTTCAAGTATAAACCTAAGCCGCTCAATCTTTTGAGCACGTTTTAATTCAATAATCTTCTCTAAGCCGAGGTTTGCTTTGATTTGGTAAAGCATGTTTTCCAAGTCAGCAATTTCTTCGCACAAGTGGTTAATTGTATTAAACTTTTCATTCAAATCGCTAGCTCGTTT
This sequence comes from Bacteroidia bacterium, assembly GCA_023151275.1. Lineage (GTDB taxonomy): Bacteria > Bacteroidota > Bacteroidia > UKL13-3 > UKL13-3 > CAISCU01. The sequence goes on from JAKLJI010000015.1 coordinate 77,629, forward strand.
TACCTTGTTAATTGCCTGTATTACCTCGGCACATTCTTCAATAGCAATATTTAGCTGATAGCTTTCACCGAAAGATCCCCATGCTTGCCTTAATATTATTTTTTGTTCTTCAGTCATTTTAATTTGTGCCGTCTATGGCTGTTTGTAGGGATTTGGGTTATGGTTGTTGTTATCAAATGCTTCGTATATTCTTATTAAGCCGAATAGATCGAAATGGTGACTAGTAAGGTATACTACAACTAATGCGTTTGCTTTGTGGCATACATCACGTATTTCTTCCTTTTTATCCCAAAATGCAGTACCCAGTTTTATTACATCCAGTTTTTCCATTTCGGTCATATCTGATAATTGCCTTAGAATTGGAGTTACTTCAATCCACCCAAGCTTTATTTGGTCTAATACATTGCCAGATAACCAATAATAACACCCTTCATCTTGTTTTACAAAATACTCTAATTCAGGATTTTCTTTGTGAACTTTTATTATGCGCACCTTGCATCCCAAATAAAGGTGCGCTACGTCTTTAAATTTCATAACTATTTTGGTTTGATTGCACACCAGTGCTCTTTTAAAATTTGAAGGTCATATTCATCGCATCCTTGTTTTCTTAATTTAGAAATTGTTGTATTGCCTATTACATCTTCTAGGCAATTCCTAGCAATTACAGAATCTCTATGCTGGTATAGCATTGTTGCTATTGCACAGATTGCTCCTTGAATAAATTTATTATCAAGTTCTTTTTTTGTTTGTCTTCTAGTCGCCATATTTATTTATTTCTGATTTTGTTTCTCAACAATTATTGCCGCAAATAGTAGCCCAAGAAAAACCCCAAGGCTTAGGCCAATTATGAAGAATCCTGTATTTGTGTAGCTCCATGTAATTTCTATTTTAAACATGGTTTCTTCAAAAGGATTAGAATCCATCAGGCTTGCCCTCCAATTTTTTGAATTCAATAACCCACACCCATGGGTTTGCTTCCCAAGAATCTAAGCCATTAATACTTGCCCAAAGTGATTGGAATGATGATATTGGGCTTCTCCAATCAGATTTTACATTCATGTAATCTTTATATCTGTACTCAGAGAATAAGCTACTCCAGTTAAACTCAATTCCCTCTGAAATAGCATCACCGGAATTAATATCCTGCAATCTTTCAACTCGAATATTTGTAATCTGAAGAAATAAACGGCAGGCCTCTTTGGGCATGTGAATGGATGGTTTCCATTTATATCCATATTTTTCTTTTGCATATTTCATCCAGTCTTCGTGCATAGAGGATTTATAAACCCATTGGACTCCATCCCTGCTTCCTTCAAGTAAATCATGAGCATGGTCTCGAATAACATAAGTACAAGATTCCCTTACCCAAAGCACATCACCTGGTTGGCCATATTTGCATTTAAAGAATTTGCTTCCATAACCTTCTTGAAACTTCCCTCTGCCTTCAATGTGTCCAGCAGGTGTAAGAGCGGAAAATCCAAAATTATCCCACTTAATTTTTTCTGATGGTTGAGGCTTAACGACACGCCTTGTCATTGTTTTTCTTCCATCCAAAATAGCTTGCACCATTGGAGTGGAGAATAGAATTGGAATGAGTTTCATGACTGGCCCCCTTCCTTGATGCTCACAGCCTTCTTAATTAGTTGATGGATACGGTCTCCTTTGATAACCATTCCTGCCTCATCCAAATACCCATCAATTTGCCCAATCAGGGTTTCAATCGCCTTGATTTTTTCTAACTGCAAATCAGTAACCTTTAGGATAGTTTCTAACTGCTTGTCTTTGTATTCAAGTGTCTTTTCAAGCTTTGAAATTTTTTCTTCTGCTTTGTAATAGGCATCTAGCTCAAGGTGCTTAATTGCTTCCCAAGTTTCGCGAAACTTCTTAGGGTTTTCAATCCCTGCCATCGCGTTCACGCAGGCAACTATGCGGGATGCATTGGCTTGGTCTAATTCGTTGTCGCCTGTTGACCATATTTCGCTTACGTGGGCATCACTGCCAACGATTTCAGGAAAAGCGGTTTGATTGTCTACGTACCAAGGCTCTGGTGTGTGTTTCGTATTTCCCATCTCTATTTTGATTTTATTCCAGACTTCGTAATAATTGGCCAATATTCAATTCCATCAGATTTAATTGGCTCTTTAGCCACGAGAAAGCTTGTTGAATAATCAATGCCAAGGGAATCGGAAATGGCACGAACTGTACCAATATTATTTAATAGCAGTAACTCTTTATTCATCCTAAGTTCAAACCCGGTTTTTGATTTGAATAAATACCAGTCTTTCGGGTTAGATTCATCCTGCCCAAAAGAAATACAATCACCTTTTTTGAGATGCATGGTGTTTACCAGCATGCTTGAAAACCTGATTAATCCTTTTTTGAAGCTTACATTAATGGAATTCCTGCCAGCCTTAGCTCGCATGGAAGTTTCATTGTCAAATATTTTAAGTTTCATGTTGATCACGTTCAGAATCCCTGTTCCCGGTTTAAATTTTGATTAGTTTTTTTGATTCAATAAATCCAATAAAATCACATAGGGTTACTTCCTTGAAATTGCCGTTCGATTTCATTTCTACGCAGGAATAACCAATTGTTCCATCCTCATTCTTCCTGTATGGATAAATGCAGCTAGAGCATTGCCAAACCCTTTGTTTGCTGTCAACAAAGCTTTTTGGCCCTTCTCCTAAAAGCATGGCAACCTTAGAACGGCAGGTCTCCCGAAGTTTCATCTGCTTTTTCCTCCACTACTTTAGTTGGTGAATAGCCTGGTGTTTCTATGTAGTAAAATTCAACTGTGTTATCTCCAACTCTTTTTACAATTCTGCCCTGGGCATTGCATTTGTCTTTAGGGTTAAGTTTGTAGCCATAAAACTTGCACCATGTTTTAATGGAGCGGGTAAACTTCTGCATGCTCCATCCTTTTAGGTTGTTTTTGGTAATGCAATCCTGGAATGCAGATTCACGTACCACTTCTGAGTTTAGTCTTCCCGATTCCTCACTGAAATACACATCTGCCCAAGCTTTAAAGGTTTCCCCCATTTCGCCAAGCAGTTGGCGCATGGAAACTTTACCCATTGGCGGGTTTATTTTCTCGTCAATAGCCAGGTAAGCCTTAATGCATTGAGCTCCAAAATTCAAGGTCAGGTTCCACTGATCTTCATCAAAATCTGTAAAAAGGTTCATTCCAAAATCATCCTTTGGCGTTCTTCTGTCGGCATATCTTTCTGAAGGCCCAGTGTGGTAATAATCAGAGAACACTACAAAGATTAAGCGGTCAAGGGTACTGCCATCACTAGCCTTAGGTGCAAAGTTTGAACTGAATGCCATTTTAGGGCTGTCAAATTCAGATAGCGTAAAGCTCTTGGTATTTTTCGGGTTAATATTCCAAGGCCCGGTGATCAGCGGGAAAAAGAAAGAGAAATTCAGGTATTCAGCGCAGTCATCAAAAAGCACGTAATCGGTGAATTCATTCACATTTTCCAGCAAGTGCTTGTTTTCGGTTATGCGCGGATCCCGAGCTCCAATTGGCTCGTAACGCAAAAAATACTGCGGAAATTTTAGCATCAATGATTTTCCGGAGCGGCCTTCACTTTGTCCATCTTCAATTACCTCATTCTCCATTGCCCAAACAGCGTATGCGCTTGACGGCTCTTTGTACTTATGCAATAAGTATCCAAGTGCATAAATCTTGTTAATGAGGTGCAATTCATGTTCTCTGGCTTCCTCAGGTTTTAAAGTTGTTCTTAAACCACCATTGCCATCTTCAACTCCAATTTCTTCCACCTTCCAGTGCATGCGGCAAGTGCGCTCAAGAAATTTGAAAAAAATGCAGTTATGCTCTTTTACATCAATGTGAAATCCATCCCCTGATTTTGTGATGGAAAAGAAATCATCCAGCAGCTTTACCCTGTGTCTGATTACCTCCTTTTCCCAAACAAATTTCTTTACCTCACCGGCTTTAAAATCTTGAATGCCATCCTTGGTAATCTTCCAGGTGCGGTTTTCAAAAAATAGCCACTGGGTATCCTTATCAAAATCGGTGAAGTCTATTTTGGTATGTGGCAGATTTTCAAAGCTGGTAGCATTAAGCTGAGTGGTGCGGAAAAAGGTATTTCTCAATTTTGTGTCCACAGCTCTATCCGCAAGAAATTTATTTACAGCACGGCGAACTTTTTTAGCATCAACCTCAGATACAATGTTTCCATTGATGTGAATGTATGAATCAAGCTCATTTTGATTCGTGTACTGGAAGTATCCATTTTGGCTTAGAAACCAATACAAATGAGTGTTGTTGCATTCGTATTGGTACCCGGTAAACTTGCCCTTCTTATCGTATTGAGGCACTTCATCCCAAAAGCGATAGGGGAGGGCGGCTTTTACCAAGGCATCAAAATCTTTTCTCTTCCAATATTTTAGGAAATCTCTAACATCCTTGCATGGGTTTCCGCGCCAATCGTTTTTATCCAACAATGCATCAGGAAGCTGGATAGTTCGCATATCAAGGTAAATCATGCAGATTTCGTGCACTGTTCGCTTACCGGTTGCATCTAAATCTCCCAGAATACACATCTTTTCGGTAAGCTTTGAAAGTTGGAAATACTTATCACCTTTCAGCTTAGCAGATTCTGAATTCATCCAAATTACCTGGTAATCCAATGCGGCCACGTTAAGCGCATCAGAGCCACCGGTACATAGGATTATTTCGGGAAGCTTTATATCCTTGCCTTTTTCATTTTCTTCATCATCATCCCCAGTGTCTTTATTGATGTCATCGTATTTGCGCTGGGCTTGAACAGCACCAAAAATGTAATCATCAGGCCGCTTCCCAGGTTCGTAAATAAATCGCTTTGACTTATCAACCGCTTTTGGCTGATAAATTTTCCGTATGGTACGGCCATCAGCAGGAATTTCAAAAACAAAAATTGGGTAATGATCTGTACTTCCAATGGTGGTTACCTTTCGGTTTTTGCAGATGGAGTATGAGTTTAGCTTGTGCAGAAAATAATGTTTGCAAAGCTTGCGCAAGCGGGTTTGCCAATCATCTGAATTCTGTTCAAGCTCAGATTTGCCCTTTACGTATTCTATGGCATTTTCGGAGAATAGAACGCGCAAATCGGCCTCGGTAAAATCACCAACATCAAAGCTCCAGTGCCCTTCTTCATCTTCCGGGTTTGCATCTCGCTGGGCAAAACTTGGCTTTAGCAATTCAATTTGGCGTTCAGTTGATGCAATATTGAATCTGTCAGCAATGAGGTTAATGGCTGTTTTAAAGTCGCAGTTTTCCTCATCCATTACCACGGCAATTGCATTCCTTGGCTTTGCATCTCCTCCAAAATCGGTTACTACCCAATTGCCATCCGGCATGCGCTTAAGGGTAGCACTTGGAGTTTTTTCAGACTCTCTTAATTTGAATTTCTTTCTACCATCCTGGCAATTGCTGGCCTGTGGATAGTAACTAAGAATTACATCAAGACCGCCATTTGTTGCCCGGAATATTTCTTCCTGTTCAACAAATTTAGCCATGCGATAGATCCTTTCTGCGACCTATTAACTGTTCATCAGCTTGTTGCAAGGCCATTTCCAAAGTGATATCACAAATTAAAATTTCAACTTGGTCAAACCAGCCATGAAAGCTGTACATGCCATTTTCAAGCTTTATTGGGATTAAAAATCCATACTTGGTAATAAATTCATTGGCAGTCATTTTACACCTCCTTGTGCCATGAATAACATGTAATCCTCATCGGTTACAAGGGTTAAATCACCTTCCCAAACTGCAGGGCCATGCCCTGAAATAATGTAATAAGGTTCATCTGGCTTTCCGGATTTGGTTACTTTATGGAGTTTGGAAATTACAATTCCAATAATTGGTTCCTTTTCAGGATTAGCAACTTGTACAGGGTCAAGCGTATTAAAGCGGTGAGGCTTCCGGTTAATGCTATTGTGTAGCGACATAAAAAATTTTGGTGGTTAAGAGTTTAACTTTTTGATTTCTTCTGTTACCTCTTTAAGGTGCGGGAGTGGCATAATTTGATTCCCACTCATGTTGACGATTTTTTGCCCAAAGAATACTGCGTGAGAACCGATACTGAAAGCTTTTTCAGTGTCTGATTCTTCCAGATTAGCCAACAAATTGCCCAGATTTATAAGGAGCTGAGCATGCTCCATTAATTCTTTTTTATTCATGATTTGTTATGATTGGTAGTTGAGTTAATAAATCACTAGGTATTTCCTTTTCGAGATTTGCATAAATGCAATTAGCCTCAGCCTTCAAGCCAACAATTGCATTGCTGATTGGCCGTATTTTATTAATCTGCCTTAACTCTTTAATCTCTCTAGTAAGAAGTTGGTACCAGCGGAGATTGGCTTTTATTAATGTCATTTCCATGGCTACTCATTTCTAAATTTTTTGCCTTCATTTTCTTTTCTCGCTTTCCAGATGCTTCTGATTTCAATTATCAGCATGCAAAAAATTGCCAGGTAAAAGCCAAATGCCAAGGCATCACCTGCATTGAAGTAGTTTTTTAATATTTCCATAATGGGTTTCCTCCGGTTATGTATGAGTGAGAAAAGTGAATTAGTTCTTCAATCTCGGCAGCCCAATAGTGGTGAGTGCTTTCTAATGAGGGGAGAAGAATTCTGAATTTTTGCTGATGAGTGATTACAAAGCGGCAAGTATCTGCCAGTGAATTGCACTCCTCAATTCTGAGTAGTCCGGTAATTATTGATGCAATGTTGACATTAAGCATGCCTACCTGAATCAATGCAGTTCTGCGCTGCTTTAAGAAGGAAGAGAATTCCTTCTTAATGAAAACTTTGGCTCTACCGGTGGCCCAGTTTCTGGCCGAAACTGGATTTGGGAAGAACTTGTTTTCAAACAATTGCTTCTCTTTATGATGCGGTCTGGCAATTTTAACTCCAAAAGTTGCCAAGTGATGCCCATTTACCTCGCTTAAATTGGCTATAATCATGGTTATTTTTTGGTTAAGTTGAGCCTTTTTGCCAGCTCATTTTGAGATTTTGTTACGAAAAAGAGCTGGCTAATTTCCCCTTCATAGCCATTTTCGGAAAGGACGTTAAGAATGGTTGGCAGGTGTTTGCTTCTGGGTTGCCTCTCGTTTGCCAGCCAGCTTCTCACAGTTCTCTCGCTGACTCCACACTCTTTAGTGATTTGCAAGTAAAGTCGCTTTTCCAGCGCTAGATCATCGGCAGTACTTGCCAACTTTCGGCAAGTTAATTTGATTTTGTTTTCCATGTTTGGCGATTAATGTGGCAAATATTGCCACTAAATGGATATATTTGGAAATTAAATATCCACACTTGGTAAGTCCTTATTCACATTTGAGAAAGGAAATTTCGGCCATGAAATCACAAGATTCTAAGGTGGCTGAAATTCCAAGTAAGTCACATAGAGGTGCTTACGTGGAGTACGTTATGCGCAATTCAAGACTGAATGGGCAGAGGGTAACAAAAACATTTGTGGCTGAAAAACTAGGCACTCACAGGCGAACGCTAGACCTATGGTTTAGCAAAGTGGATATGGAAGTTGCCAAAATTCGGGATATAGGCCGCGTAATTCGCCACGACTTCTCAGAAGATTATCCAGAATTGAAGCAGGAATTATCCTGGACAATTTCGGATGAACTGGCAGTAGATAGCAGTATGGATAAGTCTGAACAGCTTCGCCGTTGCAAAACTGAGCGCGACAGGTACAGAGATTTGTACATTCAGCAGCTTGAAAAATTCACAAAGCTGCAGGAGGAGTTTTATACTCTGAAATTAAGCCATACCAAATAGGTGCAATCACCTTGCCGCACTTGCCGCAGCAAATTTCTATAAACTCTTATTGTAAATCAGATAGTTCCATGAAAAAAACAGGGTTCAAGTCCCGCTCCGGGTACGAAAGCTTCGGTTTTACCGAAGCTTTTTTGTTTTTAGGAAGTTCTTCAAAGGAAAAATTCCTTGCCCCAAGTTATAACTCATTCCCAAGTGAAATTGAAGGTAGGCATCAGGTAATAAATTGTTCGTTCTTCTAGAACTTGCATCGGGAACCCTTGGAAATGCCTCCTGAAGAGTAATTGGTTTACCGGTGTATTTGTTAATGGGTCCCTGCCAACCTGCATTGGTTGCTAACCATTTGTCGTAATTACCACCATACAAGTACCCTTGGCCCATATCATCCAGGTAATCTGTTGTTGTCACCACCAACCTGAATTCTGCACGAATGCTGAAGCGTTTTATCCGATAGCTTAATTCGGCACTGGTGATGATATTTAAGGCAAATTGCCCATACCTGCGTTTACCTTCCAAAAAGTTTTGACCTTCCATGCCCAAAGCTCTGGCATCTGTATATACAATGCTATCCTTATTCGTACTGTAAACTATTCCCCTTTGTGGGGTGTATTTGATGAGTCCAATGCCTACTCCCATGGCTGGAATAAATCGTCCCTTTTCGGAGCTGTTGATTGCATTACCCTGTTTGCCAAAATACCAAACACTCAGAAATTCAAAAGAGTGGATTGGGGTTTTAAAATTGGTTTGCCAACTGTTTAGTTCATTAATATTGCCAGAATTGTCTGAATAATAGGTTGGTGCCGATTGCCACAAAAACATGGCTGCCGTAGGATTATGCATGGAAACATTGTTTCGGTAATAACTGAGTCGGAATGAAACGGAGCTTGAATGGTTTCGTTGAACAAACAATCCTCCACTCCATTCAAATGAGCCAGGAATTCCAAATTTATGCCTTACATCTCCCAAAAATCCGGCAAGTCCGCCATAAGCTCCCACTTCCACCGTATTCACATATTCTTCTTTGGGCGATTTATTAAGGGAATCCGCACCTGTGAGTAAGCTCATCTCAAAACCCTCAATGTAATTCTTGGTCAAACTAGGTAAAGAGGTGGGTTCAGGTAATAGAATTTCTTGTTCATCTTCAACTTGTAAAAACTTCGGCCTTTTTTTGGCATCATAAGAAATTTTAATGCTGTCCTGTTGTTTTGAAAAGCCAAATGATATGCTTTGACCTAAACTGTCTTTCAAGAGCTTTGGAGTAAGATTACCTTGGACGAGTAGAAGGATGTTTTGCTGTTCATGACGTATGTCGAAAATAAAATTGGCAGGAAGAACACTCCATTTTCGAATTTCTTCCCAGTTGCTACTCACAATTGGAAGCCTATTGTCATTCATGTAATCGGTTACCGCTCTGTATCCCGGTTTGGCGTAAATTGATTTAACATGTAATGTATCTGCTACTCCTGAAAGAGTAAGTCCATCATTTTTCTCTGAACCGGAGTTTCGATGAAAGGCAAGCGCCCCAATCTTTAAATTCGTTGCATGGAATGGCTCTCCCAAGCTCAAGTGCAGCATTCCCAAATTGTCGTCCAATCCTTCCAACTTGTTGTCGAAGAATGTAAGACTGTCGAGATGGATGCTAATTCCCTGGGAGCCGGAGTTTTCAATCAAAATTCCCGCATAATTGTTTGTAAGCAGTCCATTTTTAATCGTCAATTGAATGGGTTTTCGATTCAAATTTTTTAGACTATTTGATATATAAAAAACAGATTCTCCTGATTTGCAGTTTGCCACCTCGAAATTGTTGATTTCAACTTCTTTTCTGCTCCAGAATGGTTCAAAGCGTAAGGGCTGTAGAAGATTAATAAATTTGACTTGATTGAATTCGATTCGTTCTGCCGAATTGGCGCCTGTAATTACTATACCCGCGCCACTTTCATTCTTATCAGCGCTGGTAAAACGAATGGGTTTTTCTTTAGTTCCTTTTGCAAGTAATGAGCCGGCGACTTCCAAACGCGCACCTGCTGCAAAAGAAACTACCGTTCCTGGTTTTATGCTCAAACTTTTACCTTTTTGAACGCGGTAAACTTGGTGAATAAATAGGGTGTCTTGTGCAGCTGAAAACAGCGCAACTAAAAGGAGAACAAACAGAAGTGTAAAGCGGTATTGCATTACAAAAGTTGAATAATTATAGGATTCGGAAATAGGTATTTTCCCTTTCCTGCTTGGTACGAAATAGCGTGAACAATTAAATGGGTTTTTCCGGTAAGTAATTCTTCATTCAATTGGATTTCTGAATTTTTTGATTCTAACTCGATGGGTTTTTTACCAACCAATCGAAGAGCAAAACCAATGCACTTAAAGGTTCCATCCTGAAAACTTGGATGCATGATTTGAAGGTTTAGTTTTCCAAGCTTGGCAAGCCTTTCGATTGAAATGCGATTGTTTCCAGCTTCAGCAACTGTAATAACCGGTTCTGGAAGTTCTTTGATGAGAAATGAATCACTGAGAAATATCCGTCCATCTTTCAATAGGTTTATTCTACACCAACCTGATTTGTTTGGACAGAATCGAATGGTTTTTTCTCCGATATTCAGGCTGGCTTCAGGATCAGTTGAACAAGTTAGTTTTAGTCCTTTAAGATCAGTATCAATATATTGCACCATGGGGAGGTAGCGATAACCCACCCGGATATTACGTTGAGGTGGATTGTAAACCGCACGTGGTTTTACCCGAATTTGGATTTCCTTTTTACTGGTTGTACCCTGAATAGAGATTGTATAATTTCCTGCCGATAATGGACGAAACCTCAGGTGGTTTTCAGCAAGTTCAAATTCATTTACAGGAAGGTCGTTCAATCGTACATCTACCGAAAGAATGCTATCACCATTAATCAGAAAATCGGTTTCTTCTCCAGCAACCATTTCATTGAAGGAGGAACTTAACGAGAGGTTTTTTTTCTTGGCTTCAGCATCATTTTGGGATTCCATTCCCGATAATAATTTTAGCCTTAATCTCAGTTCTTCCATCAAACTTACAGCAAATGTTGCAGGAACATGTTGCCAACGCCATTCAATCCATTTTTCGGGATTTTCTTCTTTCAGGCCTTGAGTTAAATCTTCCTCAAATAACTCAAGAAATAATTTCCTGGAGGGGTCGTTTTCTGGCAATAAATTATGCCATTCCTTAAGCTTTACCAGAAGCGAAAAAAGTTCAGCTCCTTTGCTTTCTTTCAAAAAGAATTGGTCGACAAGATTATAAGAAAATGGAGCAGGTAATTGCCCATCCATTTCCTGGTAATTAAGTTTTAGTTTTAATTCTCTGAAAATGCCATCAAAATTATTAGCAATTGTTGCCAGGCTCGCATCCTGGTAATTGCTTTCTGCACTTTGAAGGTACCTTACTACACGTGGAGTTTTTGTAAGCCAATCGGTTGGAATTTGAATTACGGCTAGAATAATAAATATCAGATACATCAAGCTAATCAACCTGAACCTTAATAATTTATTCCGCTTTATTTTAACCCGATTTGCCATTATTTAATAAAATAAAGTGGATTGCCAAATTCGGTTTTCCCGCCATCTGCATGAATTAACCGAATTTGGTCAAACAAGATGGTGCTTCCTTTTGGGGCGGTTTGCTCAGCAACTCGAATTTCATTTCTAAGAAAACGAGTCATACTTCTAATTTTTCGGGTGTTTCCTTCGGGGTCAATTACAATGAATTGAAAATTTACAACCTGCCAATCACTAGACTTGGATTCCAAGCAGTGGGCCTTATCCACTCCGCAGGAAGCGCCTGCAATATCTCTCAAAAATACATCTTGCTTTCTGCCTTCTTTTGCATAAAAGTAACGCTCATCAATTAGTTCATTTCCCAAATACATTTTCACTGAAAATCGACCTTCGGTTATAGGAGTAATAACCAATTCGTTTTTTCTTTTTTCAAGTTTTGCTGCAGTAGAGCGGAATTGAATTTGATTTTGTTGGTAGCCTGAATTGTTGTAATACACAGGCAGTGGTTCATTTACCAAACAGGCTAATTCTTGTTTGCTTTCCAAAAAATAGGGGCTGGGTTGACTTACTTTAACCCAATGTTCTATTTCCTCTTCGTCTAAAACAACCCGAAATAAATATTCGCCCGGTTTTTGGGGTGTCCAAATTCCCGAAAACCAATTTGTTTTAGTAGAACTCAAACTTAGCGTGTCGGAATTGATAAGTAAAACAGGTTGTTTATTGTCACCTGAGTACACCTTCAACTCAACCTTATTTCCAATTTCATAATGATTTTTAAGACCACTTAGGAGAAGGGAGTCCCT
>JAKLJI010000016.1 GCA_023151275.1 Bacteroidia bacterium
TTCCTTTTCATGCTGAAACCTTCCGGGAGTGTAGAAGCTTGCCCGTTTGTGTGTCAATAAATTGAATTTCATCAATTTTTTTGTTCAGCTCTTTTTGATTGTCAATTCCAAGTAAAGCCGGATAAATGTACCGTTCAAGGTTGCCGTAATAAAGTTCAAAATCACTTTTAATATCGTAGTTTACAAAGATTGTATTTGCAGGATGGGCATCAGGAAACCAACTCTTTATTAACTGACGGATTGACGGGGCTATACTGAATGTGTAGCCATCCATTTGTTTGTTGACACTAATCTTAATTGATTCCATTTGGCCTGAGATCTTTCTTCAAATTTAAGAAAAAGGTCCTGTATTTGGTGTTGATTTCCCCTGCATGGTTAGTGACTTGCCTTAGGAAATAGTTCATCATTTTGCCCTGTCCCACCTTCATCCCGCTTCTTTCAATCTGGCTCACATTCTTCCTATATTCGTATATGCGCAAGTTTCTGCTAACTCTTTTCCTGTCACTCCTGTGCCCGTTTGTTCTCATTGCTCAAACTGAATTGCAGCGTGGCGATTTTGGCCTGGTTGGTGAATGGTCTCTTCTTCAATCTTGCCAAAGCATTTCAGCGCCCAATCTTGCAAAAATCAGTTCAAACGGTTCAGGCCAAAGCTGGGACGCTCTTTTTCTTGCAGCTGAGCTTGAGGATACTTTGCGCTTTAAGGATGCAACTGCTTTTCCCATGGCGCACGAGCGTACCAATTTGGTTTGGGATACCGATGCCGGTTTAACAGATACCCGCTTTTTTCAAGGACTTTCTTCTTCAATCAAACAAGCGCTAATGCCGGAAGGAAATTTTGGAATTCAGGGTTTGGTTGATTACCTCGTTTTTCCAATGAGCCTCGGTCAATCTTTTCGCGATTCCATTCAAAGCGAAATTCGTGGCTTGATGCAGGATTTTGGCATTCCCGAAAATCCTTTGTTTGATAGCGCCCGCGTTGTTTTTCAAGTGAATCACTCCAGCCTGACAGATGGTGAAGGAAGCCTGAAATGGCCAATGCGTCCACAAGGCTTAATTTGCCTCCGCCGCAAGCTTGAGGTTAAGGGAAGTACCCGTTTTGAGCTGCGGAATAAATTAACCGGAGTTTATGGCCCAGTTCCCGGTGGTTTTGATCCGGGTGGAATTCAATTTAACCATACCTGGATTCAGTTTTTTGCGCAGAACTTTCCTTCACCAATCCTCGAATACAAAATGAATTCCCAAAATCAGGTGGAAGCCGTGAGTTGGGTCATGAATTCAAGCCGTAATGTTGCCAATTCGCTTCCCGAATTAGGTGCAAGTTCGTTGAAGGTATGGCCCAATCCGGCGAGTGATTTTATCGCCCTTCAAGCCAGTGGAAAACTTCGGTTGTATGCCGTAGATGGGATTTGCGTAGCCGAGGTTCACGATTACCAGGAAGGAGCACGTTTTTCGCTTGCTCAATTCCGCCCTGGTATCTATATGATTCTGTTAGAAAATGAGCGAGGATTCTATCAAACCAAATTCGTAAAAATGTAATTGCGTTTTTAGGGTTTTCCTTGATTGGTTGAAATAGCCCTTCCTAAAATTGCCCTTTCAAAATTTCAGGGCTTCAAAACCAGTAACTTGTAATCCTTGCATTGAGCAGCATTTGTTCTGCATTTATCTTGCGGCAATGCAATTAAGCGAGGAGCAGGAGGCCATTATTGCCAGCAAGGGAGATATCCGTATCAATGCAGTAGCAGGTTCGGGTAAAACCAGCACCTTAATTGCCTATGCCAAAACACGTCCCAAAGGCTCTCGCATCCTCTATTTGGCCTACAACAAATCTGTTCGCACAGAGGCAATCGAGAAATTTGAAGCCGCCGGACTTTCGCATGTGCAGATTGAAACGGCCCATTCTTTGGCCTATAAACACGTTGTTTTTAGGCATAACTACAAAGTAAAGCCTCAGGCCTACAAAAGTTGGGAGATTGCCAACTTACTTGCTTTACAGGCCGATGGTGAAAAACATGCCTCGCACATGGTGGCCGGACATATTTCCAAATACCTGGCCTTGTTTTGCAATTCTGCGGCACTTCGGGTTGCCGATATCAATTATGCAGCTACCCTAAAGGATGCCAAAGCCAAAAAATTGGTTAACCGTTACAACGAGTACATTACCTACCAAACTCGCCTGCTTCTTGCTAAAATGGACAAAGGTGAGATTGAAATAAGCCACGATTTTTACCTCAAAAAATTCCAGTTAAGCAGGCCCAAGCTGGATTTTGATTTTATTTTATTTGATGAAGGACAAGATGCATCAGCTGCCATGCTTGATGTGTTTTTGAACCAACAGGCTACCAAGGTAATTGTAGGAGATACTCACCAACAAATATACGCTTGGCGACATGCGGTAAACTCACTCGAATCTGTAAATTTTCCCACGTTTACACTCAATAAAAGTTTTCGTTTTCCACCCGAAATTGCCGCATTAAGCAGGGAGGTATTAAGTTACAAATCGCTTTTGGGTTGGGATAAATTGCCGGCCATAAGTGGGGCAGGGAAGGCAGGTAAGAAGAAAAGCCAAGCCTTGCTTTCGCGCAGCAATTTGGGTTTGCTGGTGAGTGCCATCAATTACCTCGAAAAGAATCCCAAAACCAAAGGCATTTATTTTGAGGGGCATATTCATTCGTACACCTATGCCGATGATGGAGCTTCCTTGTACGATGTGTTGAATCTATCGCTCAACAAACGCAAACTTATCCGCGATCCACTCATTCAATTGATGCGCAACCTGGAGGACTTGGAAGAGTATATCGACAGCACGGAAGACATGCAACTGGGAATGATGCTGGAATTGGTTGAAACCTATGGCGAGCAAATTCCGGAATTGCTCAAGAAACTCAAAGAGAAGCATTGCGAAAACAAGCAAGAAGCGGAACTTATTTTTTCTACGGTTCACAAAGCCAAGGGCATGGAATACGATACGGTTGAATTGGGTACGGATTTTATTACCCTCAAGCGGATTGAGAAAATGCTTTTGGATGAACATGCCAAGGAAGAAGTTGACCAAGCTCGATTAATTGAGGAGGTAAACCTGCTGTATGTAGCCATTACCCGCTGCAAAAACCTTTTACGAATTCCCGAATCCATTTTGCCGGAAGGAGTTCTTGCCTGCCCGCATATTGAAATTCTGGAGAAGGAAAAAGAGGAAGAAGCACCTTCAAAAACCAAAGCGGCAATCCGTTCTGTTCCCAAAGAAAAAGACCAAAAGAAGCCAGTTCCCGCAGGAAACACCTTGGCCGAGCGTCAACAGAAATATGGCAGTGCGGCCTACCGGCCTTGGACGAAAGATCTTGACGAGGAATTAAAATCCATGTATTACCGGGGAACTCGAATAAAAGAAATCGCAGCTCATTTCAACCGAAGCCAGGGCGCCATTCTGGCCCGAGTAGCCAAGTTGGGTTTAGATGAGTTGTAGGGATTAAATGGCTGTTCAAAACCTAATTTTTGGAACAGTAAAGAATCAATACCCAAACCAAGTTTAGATTTATTAAATTGTAGCATGAAAAGGCCGCTCTATTTCTTATTAGTCCTTTTGTTTTCCTGGAGTTGGGTCTTTGGCCAACCCGAGTACAAAGAGATTTCCTTAAAAGGATCTGCCATAGTTCATTCGTTCCTTCCTTTAGCAGATAGTTCTTACCTTTTAACGAATGGGTTAGCAAGAATAGGCAAGTTGGATGCAAATTTTAATCTTGTATTCAATAAAGAGTTTCAGGGAAAATCAACACAAGTAATTGCCTTTAGTAATATAGCCGAGTCAAACAATCATTTTTCCGTTGTTGGAGCTATTCAAGAACTAGGTGCTCCGGTTCTAACTGATTTTTCCTTTGTTAGTTTTTTTAACCCTTGTTACGAGATAGTATGGAGTAAGGCACTGGTATTTCTTGATACCTTCAGAGATACCTCTATTTTGAATAAATCAGTCCAAATTATTAAGACTGCCTTTGATGATGATTTTAATATTTATCTTGTCACAATAGGAGAGAAGAAGTTTGGAAAGTTCGGAAAAGGTTGCAGCCAAATTTATAAGTTTGATAAATTTGGGAAATTACTTTGGAGGAAACCAATTGCGCAGAATTGGGGTAATAATTTCTTTTTGATTTCCTTTAGCATAAAGAATCAAACTATTTATTACTCCGCTATGTCATATTTCCAGCATATTCCAACTAACCCGAACTTGCTTTCTATAAGAAGTGTTGTGGGTATCTTAGATACTTCTGGTAAGTATTTGAATGAGAGGATTTTTGTTCAAGATTCAGCTTTACTGAATTTGCCGGGAGCACTTGGGTTTTCTTCTAATCCTAATTGGATTTTGGTGAATATTAGTGGTAAAAAATATCCAAATCAAACCGACATTGTAAATGAGGAACATTTAATGGTTTTGGATTCAACACTAGGCACCAAACTTGATTGGGTGTCAACGAGTAGAGATTCCTTTTTCTATTGGAATTCAATCAATACCGTAACAGATGATTCCACCGTTTGGGCAATCAGTTTTCGTCAAAATCCCAAGGAAGGGAAAGATAAATTTGATCGGAGGAATACAGCTTGTCTATTCAAGTTTAACTCCAGTTTGGAGGTGCTCGATTCTTTTGAATTGGATTTCTTGCATCTTACTAATGTTGACGATACGACAGCGGATTTTTTTCACTTCTCACAACACCCCATCATTGATTCAGCTTTTGTTTTAGTAATCAAAAAGGTAAATTCAATGTTTGACCAAAAGATTCTTGGATTCACAATGTCTAAAACTGGCAAACTCTTGAATCCAACTTTTAGTTTAGCAAACTACAATCCCGGATGCGATAGCTTGGTTAAATCGGGGAATTTGGAATTGAATTTCGGTAAAAACGATACCCTTTACCTTCCGTTTTACTACGATTGGAATTATAAGGATACGTTCCTCACTATTTTAGATGATCCTTTGGTAAGCCCGATTAAGGTTGAAGTATTTCCCAATCCCGTTTCAGATGAATTCAAAATTCTTCCAGCCGAAGGAATTGTTTCTTTAAGTCTTGTTGATTATTTAGGAAGAAGCCACTTACTTCCATTGCCCGATAGTTCAGGGTCTGTACTTGTAAATGGGTTTGAATCCGGAATTTATATTCTGAAAATTTCTTATCGAAATAATCAAGTTGGGTTTGTGAAACTCCAAATTCAATAATTAATTAACCCAACTCCATCGCAAGAGAAGTTCATTTCTTCCCTTACGATGGATTCAGGGGTATTAGCTCTGACTAAAAGCCACCGCGGCTTTCACAAATCGAATAAATAGCGGATGCGGATTCAAAACCGTACTTCTGTACTCCGGGTGAAATTGAACCGCCAAGAAATACGGATGGTTTTTTAGCTCAACAATTTCTGCCAATTTGGTATCCGGATTGGTACCACTTACCACCAGTCCTGCTTGCTCAAAATCTGCCAGGAATTTGTTGTTAAACTCAAATCGATGCCGATGCCTTTCGGTAACTTTTGAACTGCCATAGGCTTTATAGGCCTTCGACTCTTTGTTCAACTCGCATACATAAGCTCCCAGGCGCATGGTTCCACCCTTAGCAGTAATTTTTTTCTGGTCGGGCATCATGTCAATTACCGGATGCTTGGTCTTTGCATTCATTTCCGTGCTGTGTGCATCTTTCCAGCCAATTACATTGCGCGCAAATTCAATTACCGCCATTTGCATGCCCAGGCATATTCCAAAAAAGGGAACCTGATTTTCGCGTGCATATTTTATTGCGGTAATCTTTCCTTCAATGCCCCTGTCTCCAAATCCGGGTGCTACCAATATTCCGTCCAAGTCGCCCAACTTCTGAGCAACATTGTCGTCTGCTATTAATTCAGAATGAATATACTGCAAGCGTACCCGAGCTTCATTTGTAGCACCGGCATGTATAAACGCTTCAATAATCGATTTGTAGGCATCCGGAAGCTCTACATACTTTCCAACCAATCCAATGCGCACTTCATGCTTTGGATTTTTATGCCTTACCAAAAAGTTCTTCCAGCTTTCCAAATCCGGTTCGTTTTTGGTAGAAAGTTTCATTTTGCTGAGTACGGTTTTGTCCAGTTTTTCCTTCAACATCATCAAAGGAACATCATAGATGGTTGGCACATCTAGCGCCTCAATCACCGCATTGGAATCTACATTGCAAAACAAGGCAATCTTTTTGCGCATTTCCTTGCTGATGGAATGCTCGGTTCTGCAAACCAGAATATCAGGTTGAACCCCACTCTCCAGCAACATTTTTACGCTGTGTTGGGTGGGTTTGGTTTTCAATTCTTTGCTCGAATTCAGGTAAGGCAACAGCGTTAAATGAATCACCAAAGCGTCTTCTTCCTTCAATTCCCATTTGAGCTGACGAACAGCTTCGATATATGGAAGCGATTCAATATCGCCTACGGTACCACCAATTTCAGTGATGATTATTTCGAACTGGCCGGTTTCTCCCAACAATTTTATACGACGCTTTATTTCATCGGTAATATGCGGAATAACCTGAACTGTCTTGCCCAAAAATGCGCCTTGACGTTCCTGGTTGATTACATGCTGGTAAATTTTTCCGGTAGTTACATTGTTCGCCTGCGAGGTTGGAGTGTTCAAGAAACGCTCGTAATGCCCCAAATCAAGGTCGGTTTCGGCTCCATCTTCGGTTACATAGCACTCCCCATGTTCGTACGGATTCAATGTTCCCGGGTCAACGTTAATATACGGGTCGAGTTTTTGAATGGTGACTGAATAGCCTCTGGCTTGAAGAAGTTTAGCCAAAGATGCTGCAATAATGCCTTTACCCAATGAAGAGGTTACCCCGCCGGTAACAAAAATATATTTAGCGCTCATAAAATTGCGAACTATTGAAAATCAATGAAGTGTTCAACTTAAACCTCCATCAACCTTCACAGTGGTTACTGTACGGGATGCAAAAGTAACTCAATTTATCCAGCCTGCTAAATGCAAGAATCCACGGTTTGCAAATTTTTTGTGAACAAACTCTTTTGACTTTTTCCCAACCCCAATTTTTACAGCTGCATTAACTCGCTTTTTAAGTCAGTTGGAAATTTTTCAATGGCATAGCGAAAGGCCGTACGGGGAACTTTTTTGCTATGTTTCCGCAAAAAAGTTTCAACTGCATCCTGTTCCTTATGCGCATAAACTTTCAGTAACCACCCATATCCTTTTTGCACCATATCGTCTTTATCGCCTAATAAACGCTCAGAAATGGCAAATACTTCCTTGCCAAATTTTCCTTTCTTAGCCGGTACAATCAAAGATACGGCTGAGGCTCTTTTCTTCCAACGATTCATGCTCGATGTCCAGCCAATCAATTCGGCTGCTTTTCCTGGGAACTTTTCCAAATAGGTTCCTACCAAATGGTTGCAAAAGGTATCACAAACCGCCCAATTGCTCAGGTTCTTGTCAACCACCTGTTCTATCCAATCCCAATCACCAATAACAAAATCTTTTTTCTTTAGCATTAGCCAACCAATGGCAATAATGCTTTCATCAAATACGTCTGCATCAAAAATTTCAAGACAAATCGGAAGCAATTCCAATTTGCTCATGCTTTTCACCACCGGATTAAAGCGCTTTCCAATTTCCCTTGTTTTGGCAGCGGGAATGCCATAGCAACGAATTCCTTCTTTAAAGTACCTGTTTGCCGATTCTGCGCGTTTGGAATCGGCATGTTGTGCCAATTCTTCCCTGAGTTCGGCTATCAGTGGATGCTTACTCATGGTTGAACTGCTATTAAGCCCAATACCGATTCTGCAAATCCTTGCATCTCCCGTTTTACTCCTTCCACATCTTTCGACCGAATGGGATTTCCCAATATATGGTCGCCGGCATTCGGTAAATTCACTATTTTCATGGCAAATGCCGGGGTTCCCAAGTGTTGGCACATCCATTCCATCTTTTGCGTATTTACCATCTCATCGCAGTGCGTTTCGTCTTTGCAATAAAACAGGGTTAATGCAGGTTGCTTCACTTTTTCAAAGGTTTCTTCGGTCATTTGTGTTTCAAGCAATTCTTGCAATTGAGCCACCCCTTCCAAGCGGTAAGCATTGTACCAGTACTTCCCAAATTCTTCATCGATCTGGTAGTTGAACGAATCTGCTCCTACCACCAAACGCGCAATTTCCAAGCCCCAAGGGTTATTAATCAAAAAAGCTGCCGGGTCTTTCACGCGAATATTGGGCGACATCATCAACAATCCTTTTACTTCCGGATAGCGCGCCGCCAACATCAAACCAAGGGTACAACCGGTTGATGTTCCCATAATAATTACCGAATCACCTAAGGTTTTTGCAATGGCATAGGCTTCTTTTGCCGATTCCCATAAGGCAGTGGCGCTTAAATTTAACATGGCATTTCCTCCTTTCAACCCATGTTCGGCCAAGCGCGGAATGTACATGTTCATGCCATACCGGCTGGCAAACCAAGTGTGTACGGGCTCTCCCTCGTAAGGACTCGCTCCAAAACCATGCAAATACAGCAAAGCTAATTTCCCTTTTTTAGGCAAGGAATCAGCAAAAGATAACCGCGATTGATTCATGGATTTGATTTCCGGACTCGATTCTTTTATCTGCACGTAATTTTCAACTTGAGCCAAGTTGGCAACAATGGGCGGCAAGTTATCGTTGGTTACAAAAGGTTCAACCGCTGGGCCGGTGAAATAAACAATGCCCAACAGAACCAATAAACCCGGTATCACTAATTTTTTCATGGTTTAATCTAGTTGTTTTTTCTGAATGTGAAGCGCGTGCTCATGCAGCAGCAAGTACAAAGATTCGCAAAAGTTTGGGTCAAGCCCCAATGTGTTGCCTAGTTGTTTTAGCTGCGCCCAGGCTCGCAAAAAAGCATCGGCTTGCCAGGCCTCCAGGCCATTTTCAGCTTTCAGCCTTCCCATGTCAACCAGCAGTTTTTCGCGTTCCTGAACTAAGGCTAGCAAGGCCTGTAAATTATCCAACAAGGCTTCTCGTTTTTCTGCAATCCTGCTATCAGAAGAAGCGGGTCTTTCCGAATAGTAAAAGCCTTTTTGATACTTCAGTCCCGGTAAAAGGGATTGGCCGGGTAGGGCATAGGCAATTTCCAGGCCTTCGGCTCTTGCAATGAAGGCCGGATAGTGGTTCGCATCTTCACATGCCAGGAGAATGATGCGCTTTTCGCCCAAAACCAATGCTTCCGCCTGTTTAATTACCGCAATTTCTGCACCCAATTCCGGCTCTATGGCCTCATAGTGAGCGTTCAGGCCAATCAATTGGTCTCCCCATTTCAGCTTTAGCTGACCTATCTCATTCTTTTTGCCCTGTTCCTCCACGATTTTTGACGGCTTTTTACAAGAATAGTTAAAATCGGAAAACAAAAACATGAACAAATCCCGTCTTGAAATAATGGCGCCTGCCGGTTCTCAGGAATCTTTGAGTGCGGCCTTGAATGCCGGTGCCGATTCGGTTTATTTTGGGGTTGAACAACTCAATATGCGGGCTCGCTCAACCAACAATTTCCTGGTTTCCGATTTGCCTGCTATTGCCCAACAATGCAAAGCCCATGGCGCAAAATCTTACCTCACCTTAAATACCATTCTTTACGACCACGACCTGCAACTCATGCGTCGTATTGTGGATACCGCACGCGAGGCAGGAATTAGTGCAGTTATCGCCAGCGACCAAGCTGTGATGAACCACTGCCGAAAAACCGGAATGCCTTTGCATATTTCTACCCAATGCAATATCACCAATATCGAAACGGTTGAGTTTTTCTCCGCTTTTGCAGATGTAATGGTGATGTCGCGCGAATTAACCTTGCAACAGGTAGGGCAAATTTCACGCGAAATAAAACGCCGCGAAATTACGGGCCCTTCCGGACAACCCATTCGAATTGAGATTTTTGGGCATGGTGCCTTGTGCATGGCGGTATCCGGAAAATGCTACCTGAGTTTACATAGCCACAATGCTTCTGCAAACCGCGGTGCCTGTGTTCAGAATTGCAGGCGCTCGTATGTGGTTACCGACAAAGAAGAAGGCTACGAACTCGAAATCGACAACGAATACATCATGTCGGCCAAAGATTTATGCACCATCGATTTTTTGGATAAGATTCTGGATGCAGGCGTTTCTGTACTCAAAATAGAAGGCAGAGGAAGAAGTGCCGACTATGTGCATACCACAACTACCTGCTACCGCGAAGCCGCCGATGCCATTGCAGAAGGCACATTTACCGGAGAAAAAATTCAAGGCTGGAGAGAAAAACTAACTCAAGTGTACAACCGAGGATTTTGGGACGGCTATTACCTGGGCAGAAAATTAGGCGAATGGAGCAATACCTACGGTTCTGCTGCCACCTTGCGAAAAATTTACCTGGGTAAAGGCATTAAATACTTCGATAAAATTGGGGTAGGGGAGTTTCTAATTGAATCGCACGATTTAAAAACCGGCGACGAAATCATGATTACAGGTCCAAGCACCGGTTACCTGGAAACAGTAGTTGAAGAAATCCGCCTCAACAACAAACAGGTAGAAAAAGCCATACAAGGAACCCATGTTTCTTTTCGCGTTCCTGGCAAAATCAGGCCATCCGATAAACTCTACAAAAAAGTGGCAGCCCTGTGATACAAATTACACAGCACCGCAACAAATGCATTGGCTGCAATGCCTGCGTAGAAGCCGATGCCGAAAACTGGCGTATGTCGCGCAAAGACGGGAAAAGTGTGCTAATTGGCGCCAGCCAGAAAAAGCAGGTTTACCTTTTAAACCTGCCCAACGATTACAGCGCCGCAGCAACCAGAGCCGAACAAGTGTGTCCGGTAAAGATTATTCAGGTAAAGGAGCTTTAATAACAAACAGGTTCGGCTTTTAAACTCAGATCTGCAGGATATTCGAGGATAAGTCTGGTGGATAATGTTTCCATACAGCCGTAAAGGCTTATCCGAAAAAGAAGATGCGGCGTTGAATTAGCAATTCAGAAAGAATGCTGCAAGGCTAAAGTCCCAATATCCAATAAAACCGTTTTAAAGCCATGCTGAAGAATTTCCTCTCCTCAAATTAATTCTTTTCAATAGGCAAGTTGGACCTTAATCAGCAAGCCCAAAAATGCATGCTGTATGAAACCGGTACCTGCCAACAAACTTGGTTTTTGGGCGTTCCCCCAACGAAGGCCGGAGGCCTTTGTTGGGGTCGGGCTTTCCGGTCCAATCTTTTTTGCCCACCCCAGCCGCCGACCCCAGCCGCGCAAAAAAGGATTTCCCCTGCAATCCCTAACGCGGAGGGGCGTTGCCAAATGAAAAGTATGCACAGGTCCATAATGCGTTTGCCTAAAAAATTTGCCTAGTTTGATTACTCAAAGCCACATTTGATTAGGTATCTGCCTAGGATTTCCTGCCTTTAAAAGTTTACTAGGTAATTTCGAAGACTGACTTGGCCAATAGGAAAAATGCTATAAGCTAAAACAGAGCTAAGGCTTGGATTTTGGGCTCACTGATTCCATGCTTGCCACAGAATTCTGATCCATTTTGGCTCTGTGATTTTTCATTGAGGATTGCGATAATTAGAGCCTCCGTTACTCTGGATTTCTTCATGTTTTTATCGGTTTTTTGTTAAAGGTATAGTGTTAACTTGTCCGAAAAAACCAGCCTTGTTCCTAATTATTGAACATATTGATCTTACTACTTTGCTAGATGGTTTTTATATTTGTATTCTTGTTGATTCCTCTTCAAATAAATTACTCACAAAAACAAAATTAATTATTAAACATTAAATGAGGTTACTTTGCACTCTTTTGTTTTTAGTGGCTTTTCCATATATACAGTATGGGCAAGATGTGAGTGCAATAACATTAATGGGGAGAGGAATGTTTTCACTTCAAATTCAGAATTTAAGTTTAACAAGACTAAGTCCAAAGCAAGCATTATTTATTTATGATGCAATCATTGATTCCGTTGGATATTGTGAAGTAGTTAATTGTTTTAACGAAGACGGAAAATTAGAATGGGAAAGTATTATAGAAATTCCAGGTGAATATTGTTATTTGACTACCGCAAAAGTTGATAAAGATAAAAATATCTATTTGTTGGTTCAATCAAAGTGGGCACCATTACCGCTTACAAGTTTTTTGGTTAAACTCGATTCTTTAGGTAATTTATTGTGGAGGAGCCCTGTAATAGGTAGAAAAATAGCAAAGGACATAGCTTATACTATAGATTGGGTTGATGATAAAATATTTGTAGCAGGGGTTTTTGAAAATTTTAGCATGAGTGATACGTTTTGTGTGAGTTATGTTTCTACTTTATCAACAGCAGGCAAAAATCTTTCACTTAAAATGAATTATTCATATCCTTGGAGTAAACTCTATTGGTCTTCAAGATTGGATACCTTGAATAAGGTAATCAATTTAGTTTCTTCAAATAGTCATATTAAAAAATCGGGAAGCGGCCTAATTGGCCTCACTAAATTTAATTATCAATCAAATGAAATAGAAAATACTTATTTTTTAGATAGTATTAATATTATTCCACCGCAATACAGAGAAAATTTGAATGATAGTATTCGGGAAACTTTTTATTACTCAGCACCATTTAAAAATAAAAATGGTGAATTGTGGTTTTCGGGAGAAGCTAAGGGGCTTACAAGCAGTACGAGTACTTACTTTACCCGATTAATTGACTTGAATTATAAATGTTTAACTTTAATAGACACAAATTATGATTACCCACTTGTGTTGGTTAATTCGATAGGTGAGGATATATTTATGTTTCAATTTTATGAAAATTTAAAAGTCAAATTTGTTTTAGCTGATAAAAATTTTCAAACAATAAGATTGCTCAATTCTTTTTATGATGAAAAAATTTTTTATGATTTTTTAAAGGAACAAAAACTGGAGGTATTTCCATTAGGATTAGAGCATATCAATGTATTTTATGATGTTTGTATTCAAATGCAATCTCAAGTGTTTTTTGTATGCTTACCTGCATATAATGCCACAACCCAAATGTGGTATCCATTGTTATTACGTTTAGATTCTGTGGGTAATATTATTCCTGTTAATAAACAGGTATCTACTAAAGATTACAGCATTTACCCAAATCCGTTTACAGATAAAGTACTTGTAGAAACACCTAACGTAGGCGATTATGACTTAAGTTTTGTGAATATTTTGGGTCAAAAAGTAATTGAATTTAAGCAACAATTACCAGCTGAAGTTAACTTAGATACGCTACCAAAAGGTTTGTATGTTTTGGAATTAAGGAAAGATAACAAGGTTGTACATTCCCAAAGATTGGTTCATGACTAAATTTTCTGCAAACATTGCTGATTCTGTCCAGCTACTTCACCAGGCTCCTGTTTAAATCTGCTAATACATTCATGGGAACCTCAGTTGGGCATAAAAAATGCAACCAAGGTACCGAGTCAATTTCCATCCCCGTGGGGAGAAGTCTTCTGTCCCTAAGGTAAGGGCGTTTTCAAAAACAAATCTCGCATAAGGATACTTTTTGAGCCGTTTAAATATTTCTGCAACAGCAGCTTAGCCTTATTATTTGGCTATATAAATCGTGTTTACGTTTTTTTAACTTGGATTTTTAAGTTCTTTTTTTTTTTTTTCGATATGCCAAAGAAACAAAAGCCGGCTTGTTCTAATGGTCGTAATCGATTGATCGTATGCAATCAAAAACGAAAAAATTAAAACAAAAAATGAAACAACTACTAAGAACCCTTGACTTCGGGGCTATGGTACTGCTCCTAATCACTTCAACACATGTTTATGGACAAACCGTAAACATTCCACCAGACCATAACACGGCAGGCACCTTGAGTCCACCTCCATCTTGCGACCCGGATGAGCCGGGCGAAGTATTGTGGACGATTCAGAATAATTCGAATTGTGACTTAACCATGTGGTTTTGGGTTACTGTTGATGGTGTTGACAAAAGAATAACTAAATCAATTTCTTCAGGTTCTTCCGTTAACATAACTGTTCAGGATGTGTTAGCTGCCTTTGGAGGCTTGAATGAAACTTTTTCAATAAGTAATGCCTCTTTTCAATTGAATCAAAGTTCAGGGGAAACCGCAATTGGTTATGGTTACCCAAACTCAATGGTAAGGTTGTTCAACCCCAATTTACCCGCACCATGCAATTGCATTCTCATGGATTGGAATCAAGCTACCAAAACGATAGTATTTTCTAATTGTAATTAAATGCATATGGAAGGTAAATTTTGCCTTCCCTATTTAATATTCTACTGGCATGAAATTTTGTGGAACCCTGATTATATTTCTTCTAATTCTCAAAGGGCAGCTTTGGGCCCAATGGGATATTTCAAACTATCCAAGTCCGTTTTACTACTTTGAAGGTCCACATGTATTTATCGATAGCAATTCCATACTTGCCGGTGATCTTTATGGAACTTTTTATTCACCTGATAGAGGAAAAAACTTTCAGTTAAGGTCAACTGCAAGTTGGAGCTCGAATAATGAATTGCAACTACTAGGCAATGGTAATCTTTTTAGAAGTGGAGTTGGAATGTTCATTTCCAAGGATACCGGTAGAACTTTTTTAGATTTCCCATTAATTTCTGATAATTTGGATACTTTTTCTAAAGCAAATAAGGTTATCGCCTTTAGAATCTTTGCGAACGGAAAGGGTTTTATTTTGGACTGGAAAAAAAATGCAGGATTCCGCTATTTCAAAACCTTAGATTTTGGACAATCTTGGAGTTTACAGGATACCACAAAAATTAAGCTTTCTGCAGATTTTTATTCGGATGATTTTCAGACTACTGAGGTTCGAAATAGAAGTTTCTATTTCGATTCAACAGTTTACAAATACTTTAGTTTTTCCAATAATAGTAGTATTATAAAAATAACTAACTATGGAGATAGCATGGAAACTATTTCACTAAGAAACTTATTAAACAGGAGAGTTTTTGACATGGCCTTTGAAGATGAAAACAAAGGACTCTTCCTTGGGTTTGGAAATAGCATTCATAGAACAGAAGATGGAATGCAATCGTTTGTTAAGTTAGATAGTCCTCAAGTATTGCTTTCTCGAATTGCTTTTGCTCCAAAAAGTAAGGATTATCCCAGTTTCTATATGGCTGGATATTTTAACGGATATAAGGGGAGTTTCTATAGTTTGAATGAAGGGAAAACCTGGAATTCAACAGGTGACGTTTTTAATTATGAATCATTATTTTTCCTCAACTCCAGTTTTGGAATTTCATGCTCAGCAAACAACGGTGAACGCATTCGCTATTTTACCGGCCTTCCCTTCAATTCAGTTCCTCACCAAAAGTTAGGCCAACTAAACTTTGAACTCTTCCCAAACCCGGCCCAAAGCCATTTCCGAATTCAAGGGGCTGAAATACATTCTACTATTACCGTTTCTATCTACGATATTCATGGGAAGTTAATTTCCAAAAGCCTCCAATCTATTCAAACAGATTGGGTAGTTCCGGTTAATTCCCTGAGTTCGGGAATTTATGTTGTTTCGCTTAAAGCCTACCATTCAGATTACCCGGTATTCAGACGTTTGGTAATTGAGTAAGTGGTTTATCCATCATCCGAATCAACAAAATCCGCCATCATGTGGGGTACTGTCTCCTGCCCCTCAGGCGGTGGAGCGATTCCAGATTAACAATCTTTCAAAGGCTACCATTCAGCAGGTGGTTAAAGTAGTTTTCCTACAATACAGAGCCCGCTTACTTGAGACTTTATTGAGACTGCTTTTTAAAACCTGGAATTCGAATTTTTTTTTAGCATGAGTTATTCTATTCGTGTTGAACCAGTAGCCTTTTTACCACCCTTTTGTTCCCATTAAAGTAAGCTGCAAGGTAATAGGTTCCGCTACTCAAATGAGTGGTAGGTAAAGTATAGGTTTGATTGTTTACGGTTTTACTTTGCAAACTAATTCCCTTTTCATCTATCAATTCTATCCAATCCATGGGCGTTTGTTGAGGGTCATTAAACTCAATGGTTACTTGTGTATTGGCAGGGTTGGGGTAAACTTTAACATAGTTCCGTTCATCAACCACTTCAATCACAGCATCTGCTAAATGACAACCCGGAATGATACAACCGTTGGTATCTGTTTTAATTATCCAAGCATCTGTATAACCTGTTGCGTGGGTGGTGTCTTTGCCATCGGCACAAATAATAAAACCATCGGGTATGGCGGTAAGGCTATAAGGCCTGTTGCTCATGTACCATTGACTAAAAGTGCGTCGCCATTTTATATTTCCTTGGGTATCCAGTTTACAAAGTTGAATATAATCGTTGTATTTAAAATGGGAAATGGTGTCAGATGCCTGACCTAACATATATATATAATTATTTTTAAATAATGGATAACCCAAATGGCATACCATATAATCCCATTTTGCCGATTTTCCTTCAATAATTTTCTTATTTAAAATAATATCACCGGAAGTGTTTGTTTTTATTAAATACGAATAAGCAAGCTTACTTAAATCTTTCTGACTAGAAGGATAACCACCAAACCAATAATAGGACCCGTTTATTTCTAAAGGTGAAATATTTGAAACACTCAAATTAGGAATATTGGGTATTTTCTTTTCCCAAATAAAATTTCCTAAGGTATCGATTTTAGCAAAGAAAGGATTTAGCGAATCACGCTCGCCTTTGCTTATATCACCTTTCTTGGTTTGCACCCCACCCAGCAAAAAGTTACCATCAGAGGAAATTGCAACACCGGTTGGAAAAACCAATTTATCTTTATAAACCTTATACCAAAGTTGCTTGCCTGTGGTGTCAAAACACAGTGCTGCAAAGGGTGAACCTTGTACATTACCACTAAACCCGAAAGCATAAATTTTAGTAGCTGATTGTATTATTTCTCTAATCTTAAAAAGGTTTGAGGTTCCACTAATTTTTTCCCTACTCTTAAAATTTCCGAAACTATCTAACTGATAAATATAATATATGATATT
This sequence comes from Bacteroidia bacterium, assembly GCA_023151275.1. Classification (GTDB taxonomy): domain Bacteria; phylum Bacteroidota; class Bacteroidia; order UKL13-3; family UKL13-3; genus CAISCU01. Next base: position 16,977 of record JAKLJI010000016.1, read on the forward strand.
ACTTAAAGTATCATCTTCTCTTAAAAAAATGCCTTTTTTTTTGCCAAAACTAAGTATTTGAAAACCTGTATAGAAATTAAAATACCTTTTACCAAATAGGGACTTTTCAATTAATCTTCCCTCAAAATCAGTTTTGTAATTAAATACATGAATCCAAGATAAGGAATCATGTATAGTATCAAATTGATTTATTAATGCTCCATTAAACAAAATTTCTTTATTAATTTCATCAACCTCTATTACTTGAAATACACTTTCCCAGCCCCCATACAAATCATACATCTTTGAAAAATAATTTTGCGCATTTGCAAAACTGTGAAGCAAAACAAATAAAACTAATAAAATCTTCTTCATTGCTTGTTTAATGATTGATTACTAGTTTTTTAACTTCTAAAACAATATTTTGGTTCAATAGCAACAAAAAATAAACACCACTGCTTAAGTTCATTGTGTTTATTTCCATCCCAGCTTTATTGTTTGGCATCTTTTGTTCTAAAATGGTTTTGCCTACTGCATCTTTAAATACAATTTTAGTGTTATCCAATACTGTATTTACAGAAACATTAAAGCTATTATTGGCGGGATTAGGGAAAACTTTCAGGATTTGAGCAGATAACCCTTCTATATTATTGCTATCGATTTCATTAAGTAGTTTTCTCTTCATTAAATTCTCTTCACTAAGCACCCTTTCAATTACCAAATCAAACCACTTACCCTGCGTTAAACTTAATATTGCTCGCGCAGAAAAGGATGCAGAAGTTATACCACCTGAAGCCAAGGTTTCTAATACTGCATTTTCTTCAGAATTTAAACTGTAAATATTTCGGTTATTGGCGGCAGCGTGAATAAGCAAATTGTAATAGATTATAAAATCTGCTAGTTTATCAGTACTCGGCTCCAATCCAGAAAGATGCTGTATCGCTAAACCATAATCACCCTTGGTATAATAAGAAGCTATTAATTGCTTACGCGAATCAATATCTGTTTCATTTTGTAAGAAGACTATTATGCTATCTAAACTATTAAACGTTGAATCTAAAACTGAACGCATATTAAATGCCCAAATTACGTGGTTACGGGCCTTGGTACTTTCTATTTTATAAAAACGTAGGTTTCGCTTTGCTTGATCCAAAGACTCTCCACTAAGGCCAGCATTTTCCACTTCATTTTGCCAGTATGATTTTAAAGTTTTTAAACTAAAATAATTACCATTATTTGGGTCAGGATTTTCAATGGTACCAGCACAATTATCTTGAATATTGGCAGTTAATAAACAATTATCCTTAGGTACAACTGATCCTATTCCTTGACAGTAATCTACGTTAACATTCAAACTCTTACTTTGATCTGGCCTATCAATTTCACCTGGTTTAACGACATAAGTTTTTGGTGCAACTTTGTAATTGGCTGCATCGTAAGTTAGGTTGGTATAAAAGGTATTGAAATAATCAGTCCTAATATCTTGGTTATTCGGGTCACAAAACCCAAAAAAGGGTGTTTCATAGTTACTTGAATTACTAACTGGATTTAGATTAATAGCATTGGCATTATCGGTAAACTGGTTACAGCTAATTTGCAATGCCAAATTATTTTGTTGTGTTTGGCAACCAAGGTATGCATCGCTTAATTGATTTAGTCTAACATTTCCACTCCCTCCATTTCCATCTGAGTTCTGCAAAACAAATCCCGCAACAATTTCATTGGCAGAGTGGTTAGCATTTGGATAGGTAAAATTATTTTGCTCTAACAGGAAACCGGAAGCAGAATTGGTATAAATGCCCGCTATGCCTGTGGTACCTAGCTCCAAATCAGTTGGACTTGCTAACCTGTTGTAATAGTTACTTGGAACATAAAGATTGAAATTGTTCTTGTAAACATTGTAACCTACCCCATTCTCAATTACAATAGCTTTATCGTTTAATTCAAAATCCTGATGTTTGATATTTGTTTGTCCACTTAAGGTGAAAGAAGGGCTATGTACACTTTCTATACCTTTTGTCAAATTACTAAATAATCCTCTATCTTGAGGCAAGCAGGTAATAGGGTCAATACTAGCGCCCACTTGAATTGTTGCGTCTAATGTATAAATCCCTAGTCCTCTATTGTAATTTGCTTGGTCCGCATTATGCGCACCATCTAAATTTTTAAACTCACATCCAATAAATTTTATCCCATGTACACCCCAAGCAGTAACCATGGTCATATTTTTTAAACAATCCACCGTTGGAGTTGGCGCATGGCAAACCTGGTTTAATTCAAAAACACAATTGGTAAAACTAGCCGAATAATTATTGGATTTCTTGTATTCCATAAACTCCACATGGCGTTTGTTGTTCTTAAAGGTAGTATTAACTGCAACAACAATTCCACCGCCAGTTTTACTCCAATCTATTGTGCCGTTTGCATTCAAAGCAGTGGTGCTAACAGCAACATCAGCATTAGCAATTTCTGCATCTTTCAGAAAAAGATAACCTTGATTTGAAGTTGGGGATTGCAGTTTTTGAGGGTCACCAGCTATATGAATTCCTTCCCAATTCTCATTACAACTATTATAAATCTTTCCTCCATCAATTATCACTTTGGCACCCGGCTCAATTTGAAGCCAATTGTCAGTTGAAAAGGTAACGTTTCCATTAATTGTAAGTGTAGCTCCACTTTTTACAGTAACATTCGTGTTAAAATTATGAAAAGTTGATGCTCCCCAAGTTTGTGATTGTGTTATTTCAAAAACTTCCTCTTCAACTTTTAAATCAGCTTTCCATATGCCTCTACCCCAAGTACTGCAAAGTAACTTATTTCGGCAATAGTCAATTTCTAGGTTTGTGATGATTACTTTTGGCAATCCGTTACTGTAACATTCCCATTTTTGTTGTTGTTTATTCCATCTATAAATTCCCAAATCCGTACCAGCAAATAAAACTTCATCTGTTCCTTCTTGAAACACTAAACAAGTAACAGGGAATTGAGATAAACCCGTTGACATATCAGCCCAAGTATTGCCTCCATCTAAGGACTTTATGACCCTAAATTTTCCTTGATTTGGATTAGAGTCATCAGGTAAATATTGATTAATGGAAGCATAAACAATATTAGGATTCGCCGGATTAATAATGATTGAGGTTGTCGAACCTTTGCGAAAAACCTCCTCATTATTTATTACAACATTACTGGTAATATCTGCGAAGCTAGAACCTCCATTGGTAGACTTGTATATTCGTTTGGTATAAGGTAAATGGCTCCATGCAGGCTCATTAATTCCTACAAAAATAATGTTTGGATTTGATTTACTAATATCAAAAGCTCTTATGTCATCATTTCTAATATTATCATCTCCTGATAAATAAAAACTATTCGAAGGAAAACCTATAGTTTGACCTGTATGGTTATATTTATATAATTTAGTTTGAGCTGCCCAAAGATTTTTGTCATCTACAGGATCAAGCTCCATTGGCATATTTTGAAATTGCTTTATTGGCAATATTAACGAACTAAAGCAGCTACTTGTTGGGATTAAATCATTGATGCAAGTTCCAAATTTGATAAATTTCTCATTTACTTGACCATACACATAATTCGGGTTTGACCTTGAAACTTTAACAGATGCCCCATCTCCAATGGCCTTTGTTAACCAATTTGTGCCATTAAGCCTTTGATTTCCATTGTCCTGTAGGCCAATTATTGGGTCGCCGGTTTGGGGGAAGATATCAAATCCAAAGGCCTGAGACAGTTCTAAATTACCATTAATATTTATCCAATTCGAAACAATCAAATCATCAGGCCAACCGATTCCATTTCGTAAATTAGATTTTGAAATTCCACCATCGTGGCCAATAAAAAATTTATGTTCACCTTCAACGCCATTTCCATGAAATTCAACGATACTCCTAATATCAGCATGTGTTTGACTTAAAGGAGAACTTGGTGAAAAATCCGGGTGATACTTTGTGATAATGGTAAAGTCCGCACCACTTTGGAAATTTGTACTTTTATAAAGAACATTTTCTCCAATAAAGGCAATATTTTTATCTATATCGGATACAATAAATTCATGATTTCCTGAAGGAACATTGTTGTCACCTCCAACAAATTGATTTTTCACAAGGCTAAAACTTTGTCCATTGTTTGCAGATTTATAAATCTGCACGTAAGCAATAGTGCCTTTTGCCGTTGTTTTGTTTACCATGCAATACAATATTCCCGGATCGTCCTTTGAAACTTCTAAACTGATGTATCTGCTCAAGTTAAAGGATGGAAGGTTGGAATAAATTGGGTACCAATTCAACAAATTAGTCTCTCTAATATGCCAAGCCTTTGCAATTTTTGTTTGGTACGCCCCATTTTGACATTTTATACAATTATTTGAAGCATTAATGTTTCCAGAAATTTGAATTGGACCAAATCCGTCTGTTGAATTTACATATGAATTAGATCCAGAAACTTTGAAAATTGGAAATCCATCCTTCGACTTCAATAAATGATATAAAATTTGAGTGCTTGTATCAATTTCAGTTTCTGCTAATACTGAAAAATTTGAATTATTATTATGGTTGACAATATCCTTAATTTGATTAAAAATACTTTGGCTTGTTGCATTATTTCCTGAGAATAATGAAATAGTTAAAACTTTAGGGAAACCAGTTTCTATGTCAAATCCGTCAATTTCAAACTCGTATTGAGTATTACTTTGTACCATAAAGTTTAAATCTATGGACCCAGGCTTATCTATTGGCCTATCATTATGATGCTTAAAACTTGAAACAAAAATTTGTAATTCATTCTGCTGTTTCTGTACCTCTAGATCTAGAAAATAACTACTGTAAGAACCTATCTTGTCATAGATCAATTGGTTTGGTTGTTCATTAGCATGTTTTTCAAATGTTTTTACCCATTCATTTTGACTATTTTTAATAAATTTGTAAAATGTACTCGATGAAATTGCAAACATAATATTTGCATTATCTGGGTGAAACAAAAATTTGCTTACAAAAAAGTCTTTAGCGTTATTAACAGGGTTGGAAAAATCAATAATATTTTTAGGAATACCATTATTAGAAATTTTGAAAATGCCTGCTCCATAACTAAGCATCTGAGAATGACCGTGCGCCCCAGTTGCAAAATAGACATCATTTAAATTGGCAGGGTCGAATTCTATCCATGAAATTCCCAGAGCAGGCAAATTCAATACATCTGTTACATTTGTCCATGAACTGCCACCATTTGATGTATACCATAGACCTGAGGCTTGTGTACCAGCATATATTTTTTCTGGATTAGTTGGATGTACCGCTATCGCCATAATTATACCTAAGGTTGAAATATGTGTGTTTATTGGACCTACTAAAGTCCAAGGGTAATCAGAATTTATACATGGCTGAATATTATTTGAGATTAGTTGATTTCCCATTTTGGTTGCAGTAAAAAGGTCTCCTCCAATTTGGGCATCCTCGTTATAAATTCTGTCTTGCATCACTGTTTTAAATCTTTTAAAAGCTTTTTCACCTGGCAGGAAAGGCATAATACTTGTATCAGAAGAATGAAGGGAATCAAAATACTGTCTTAACAAACCAGCTTTTAACGTATAGTTGGTATTTGAATCAGATACCAATCCATTGTCTATTAGAAACTGGAAGTTTTGCGATCTTACATCAAAAGATAAAGCGAGCAGGTTCACCAATGCAAAAGTGATACCTAGTAAAAGTGAGGTAGGCTTTTTGGAGTTAATTGTGGTATTCATAGACTAAAATTTGATATATGAATTTAAGATTTGTTTCCTAATTTCCAAATTATCAATTTGTTAAAGTGGCTTTACCTGGGAATTGGTTTGCGGCGTGACGCGCATTTGTTCTAGCTTGATGGTGTTTCTCAAGAATAATTTCTTTCGATTCGATGAAGTTTTTTGGCCCGGATTTTGGCTTGTAAAGGGGCTTGGTTCATGATACGGAAAACTCAGAGTGGTCCTTTTCTTTCTAAGAGTTACATGGTTAATGTTTTTTTTGACAGCTTTCTTTGGTCTTTAAGGCAAAATCCACATCTCAAATCCTTGTCCCTGTACTGTCTTCTGCCCCTCAAGCGGTGGGAATTTAATTCTAGCCCATATACTAACTTTAGTGCAAGCGCTGTCCGCTAGGGTGTTAATAAAGCGGCATAGAGTTGCAATAAATCGTAGATTTAACTTGCAAAAGTCTTTCCAAAATTTTTTTTTCGAGTTGCCAATGAAACAAAAGCCGGCTTGTTCTAATGGTCGTAATCGGCTGATCGTATGCAGCCACTAACGAAAAATTAAACCCGGATTACGCAATTGAACTTCGTCATGAGGGCCAAAAGGCCAAAGAAATTGGCAGTTTCACGAGCAAGGCATAATGCACCGTTATGGTGAGTGAGGGAAACTGAGTTTACGCCCAATTTCACAGGCATTTTGGGCAGTAATAGATGGTCAAATGCGTATTCTGGGTTAAAACAAAAAATGAAACAATTTTTAAAACCCATTGCCTTTGGAGCCTTAGTGCTTCTTCTCCTTTCTACCACTCAGGTTTACGGCCAAACCGTTAACATTCCTCCCGACCACAACTCAGCAGGAACCTTGGATCCACCCGTTTCTTGCGACCCGGATGAACCCGGTGAGGTGTTGTGGTCGATTGTAAACAATAGCAATTGCGATGTTAAGCTTACATTCACAATTACTATTGATGGTGCAAATTATCAAATTATTAAAACAATCTCCTCAAACGGAGGTGAGTCCCAAATAACTGCTCAAGATGTTTTGGATTTTTTAGGGGAATTAAGTGAGCCTGTATTTATTTCTCATTCTTCTTTGGAATTAAGTCATTCTACAAACAATACAACAATTGGTTATGGTTATCCAAACTTCTCTACTAGGTTGTATAGTTCACTTCCAAGCCCATGCGATTGTATTCACATGAATTGGAATCAATTGACTCGCCAAATTATTTTGTCAAATTGTTAGACTAGAAGGGGTAATTTTACCCCTTCTTTAATTGTAAAGAAATGAAAAGAGTATTTTTTTTTCTTGGTTTCTTTTTCAAGTTTTATTTTTCATACAGTCAATGGGATATTTCTACCTACCCAACTAGTACCATAAGACTAGAGCAAGCAATAGAGTTTCTCGGTCCGAATAATGTGGTTTGCTTTGGTAATTCATCAGGATTTTTATTTTCTTCTGATAAGGGACGAAATTTTGTTTTACGCTCGAATACCTCCTTTCATCTTTCTCTTTTTCAATATTTAAACGATTCCTTATTGTTTTCAAGCGGACGTTTAGATGATTTTTCATCTGGATTATCTTATACCAAGGATACTGGTATATCCTTTATTCCTTTTCCAATAATTGACCAAAAAGCAGATACCTTAAAAAATGGGCAGGTTCTATTATTTCATTTTTTTGAGAATGGAAAAGGCTTCATTCTGGACAAGGTAAACGAAACGTTGAGATTTCTCTTTACTGAGAATTTTGGAAAATCATGGAGGATTAAAGATTCCAGCTTTTTCAAGGGCACTAAGGAAATCGATTTGGGTGTATTCAATAATAAAAAGTTTGCTTTTGATTCAACTGTTTACAGATTATTTAGGAAAGGAAATTCAACCTGGTTGGTAAAGGTTACAAATTTTGGTGATAGTGTTCAAATAATAGATTTTGATACCTTTTCGAATCGCATAACTTGTGCTGCTTTTAAGGATGAAAAGAATGGCATTTTCCTCGCTTCAAATAGGAAAATTTACCAAACAATAGACGGTGCATTAACATTCCAAAATTTACCAGATCTGCCTACAACTTCTTTACTTTATATTGATTATGCCAAAGAGACACAGAATAGGGAGGGATTTTATATGGCAGGAGTCGCTGGGAAATTAGAAGGATCTTATTACACAAAAGATGATGGAATTAATTGGGCCTCAGTTGGAGATGTTTTTGATTATTCTACATTGCGATTTTATAATTCCGAGTTTGGGATATCAGGCTCAGGCCGACAGGGTGAAATTATTCGCTATTTCACAGGCTTACCATTTAATTCCATTGATAAGAAAAAGCCGGGAAGTCTAGATTTAGCTATTTTCCCCAATCCAACTGCTACCCATTTCCGTATTCAAGGTGCAGATATGTTTTCCAATGTTTTTGTCTCTATTTTCAATCTGCAGGGCAAGCTTTTGTATTCGGGAGAGCACTCCTTCCAAACAGATTGGGTGGTACCGGTGAATACCTTGGGTTCGGGAGTTTATGTTGTTTCGCTTAAAGCCAACCATTCTACGTACCCGGTATTCAGACGTTTGGTAATTGAATAAATGGATTGTCAATCAGCCGCAATACTAATCCGCCATCCTGTGGGGTACTGTCTCTTGCCCCTCAGGCAAGTAGAGCAAATTTCAAAACGACATTCGATTGTGACCCGGTTTCAACTTGGTTTCTCCACATTATTTAAATCACTTTGAATAATTATTTTGCAAACTGTTCTGTAGTTTTTGTTGACTAACCAGATACAATTGAAACCTTATTAGTAATGAAATTTATAAAAGCAGTAACATTTATTGTTACATTTTTTCCGGGTTACCTAATGGCTCAATGGGATATTTCTAATTACCCTTCAGATGTTCATTACTTCAATCAGGCAATTGAATTTCTGGATAGTAATTCGGTCGTAGTAAACGATATAAATGGAGTTTATATCTCAAAAGATAGAGGAAAGAATTTTTTTAAGCACTCTAACAGAATATTTTCTGGCTCAATTCTTCAATTTTTGTCCGACACTCTTCTAGTGAATAGTGCTTCAACAGATGCAAGATTAAGCGGGTTGAGCTTTTCCAAAGATACTGGCCGTACTTTTATTGATTTTCCGCTACTAAGCAGCAATGGGGATACCTTTCCTGATGGAGAGGTGTTTTTATATAATTTTTTTTCCAATGGCCGGGCATTTGTATTTGACAAGTATCAGAATAGGTACCGCTTATTTAGGTCAATAAATCATGGTTCTAGTTGGGAAGAGCTTGATACTGGCAGAATTGTTGGGCCAAGATTATTGGGAAGCTTAGGTTGGAACCATCCAGTTAATAAATTTGATTCAACGGTTCTTAGATTAGATAGATCAGGTAAGTTTCTAATGAAAGCTACCTCCTTTGGAGATTCAATTGTAATAATTCCACTTTCACAACTTGCACCAAATTCGGCACAACCAATTTTTCATGTGGCTTTCAAATCAGAACAGGAGGGATTGGCAATTGAAACTGGAACAGGTAATGTTTACCGCACTTTGGATGGCGGTTTTTCCTATCAGGAATTAACTGCCCCTGTGGTAAGACTGTTCAGGATTGATTTTGTAAAGGATTACTCAGTATCTAAAGGCTTTTATATTGCTGGCGCAGGTAGTGATTTCAATGGAAGTTTTGCTTCCTTTGATAATGGGTCTTCTTGGACTTCCATTGGCGATGTGTTTAACTATTTAAGCTTGCGATTTCATAGTGTAAAATTTGGAATTTCATCCTCTGCGAATAACGGGGAGCGAATTCGCTATTTCACAGGCCTACCATTTAATTCTATTGATAATAAACAGCAGGGAAGTCTAGATTTAGCTATTTTCCCCAATCCAACTGCAACCCATTTCCGTATTCAAGGTGCGGAAATGTTTTCCACTGTTTTTGTTTCTATTTTCAACCTGCAGGGCAAGCTTTTGTATTCCGGAGAGCACTCCTTCCAAACAGATTGGGTGGTACCTGTGAATACCTTGGGTTCGGGAGTTTATGTTGTTTCGCTTAAAGCCAACCATTCTACGTACCCGATATTCAGACGTTTGGTAATTGAGTAAATGGATTGTCAATCAGCCGCAATACTAATCCGCCATCCTGTGGGGTACTGTCTCCTGCCCCTCAGGCGGGGCGATTTAGGGTTGTAAATTTCGACTCCTTTGTTGACGGAACCACCAAGTGGTTTGGTGAATGATTTTTTATTTTGCAGTTCAATTAAGTGTGCTGATATTCGTTCAATATCATTAACACATTGCTTTTCTTTAGAATCTATCTCTTAGTGAAAGTATGAATTTATCCTTCAATACGAAATTGGCGGAAGGCTACTCAAGTAATTCACAAATTGCAAGAATACTTACAGAGGATTGGGTGCAAAGCAATTCCTATTGTCCGGGTTGCGGTGATTTGCCCTTGGGGAGATTTAAAAACAATAGACCCGTTGCAGACTTTTACTGCAATAACTGTTCTGAAGAGTTTGAGCTGAAAAGTAAGTCTGGAAACCTTTCTAAAACCATTTCGGATGGCGCCTATTCTTCCATGATTGAACGAATTAATTCAGAAAACAATCCGAACTTCTTCTTCCTCTCCTACAATAGGGATTGGAGTGTTCAAGATTTTTTAATTATTCCCAAGCAATTTTTTACCTCAGAAATTATTATCAAACGTCCACCACTTTCGCAAACTGCCAAACGTGCAGGCTGGATAGGGTGCAATATAGATATTTCCAAAGTAGCAGATTTTGGCAAAGTTTTTTTAGTTAAAAGGTCAAAAATTATTGACCCTGAAATGGTCAATCAGGCTTTCAAAAAAACACTTTTTTTGAGGGGCAAATCAACCGAATCAAAAGGATGGATGATTGACGTTATGAAATGTTTGGATGAGATAAAATCCACCACTTTCAGCTTGAATGAAATCTATCAATTTGAAGCCCAATTGCAATTGAAATATCCAAATAATAATTTCATCAAAGATAAAATAAGACAGCAATTACAGATGCTTAGGGATAAGGGATTAATTGAGTTCGTTGGTCGTGGTATTTATCGAAAAATTTAGCATGAAAAAATACATCATAATCACACCGGAAGGAGGGACAACTGCACCCAAACCGGATTACGAATTGCATAATTTTCAAGTCCTGGGCTTTGTTGAGAATGTGAACAACGAGACTGAGGCAATTACAAAATTTTTGAAAGAAAATGATTGGATTTTTGATGCTGAATTCAATGTGGCAGAATTTATCCTTCATGAATTACTTTAGTGGAATAAACTTTCCTTCAATACCGCAATTTCTTAGTGCCTCAACATTTTGTTCTCCGTAAGCTATAAAAACACTTGGTGAACCAGGAGTTCCTACTTGCTTTCCTTCCAAATTGAAAAACTTAATTCTTCCCTTTACAAAGAGCAAAGCATCTGCATCATTCCAAACATGGCTGAAAAACGTTTTGGTTTCTGTGCGTGCAAAAATTAATGCGATGCCGTTACCGTGTTTTTTTAACTTCTCCAACCACTGGTCCATTCCTTTCCCGTAAGGTGGATTCATGTAAACCCTTCCGAACCATTCTTTTTCCAACCCATTTTCGTTCAGTGTATAATTGGCTTTCGCGTGCGTAAAAGGTGGATTTACGGGAGAACAGGGGTCTAAGTCAAAATCACCCAACAATTTTACCAAATTTGGCGGCGTTAACCATTCAACAGTTGTGTTTTCTGATTTGTCAAAAGTAACATCCATTCTTCTTGTCTTTTGGCAAATATTAGATCAAATTCTGAATTCTGAAAAATTACATGTGGATCATAATCAAATAGTTATGCACATTTTATGGCTGTTTAATTCCTTTGTTTTTGTCGTTTTGTTTGTAATTGTCTAATAGAATTAACAATTATTAGAAAGTCATTCTATTTCCTTTGGTTTTGCACTCAGCAAACTTTCAATTGAATACTCTTCCTTATTCAAACCAACCAAGCGCAAGACATAGTAGGAGTGCAATTGCCGGCTTTGTTTTCTAAACCTAGGCAATATCGCTTTGCCAATCAAGAAGCTAATCCAAACCTTGCCATCAACAAGCGCATTAACACCCGTACTTCGTTTGTTTTTTTTGTCTTACCTGTAGTTAGTAGTATCTCAAAATAGGCCTTGTTGGTTAACAGCCAACAAAAAAAGCGGCCGCATTGCGGCCGCTTTCTCTATTGGATTTGCTTTTCAGCTTAGTAATCCATTCCACCCATTCCGCCTGGCATTCCTGCCGGCATTGCTGGTTTTTCTTCTTTCTCTTCTGCTAAAATGCACTCGGTAGTCAAAATCATGGAAGCTACTGATGCTGCATTTTGCAAAGCTACACGGCTAACTTTAGTTGGGTCAATTACACCTGCACCAATCAAGTTCTCGTAAGCTTCTGTGCGTGCATTGTATCCGTAATCGGCTTTTCCTTCTTTTACTTTGTTTACCACTACAGATCCTTCTCCACCCGCATTGGCAACAATCTGACGCAATGGCTCTTCAACCGCACGTTTGATGATTGCAATACCGGTATTCTCGTCTTCGTTGGCTCCTTTCAGTTTTTCCAAACTTTCAATAGCACGGATATACGCTACACCACCACCTGCAACAATACCTTCTTCTACGGCAGCGCGGGTTGCGTGCAAGGCATCATCTACACGGTCTTTCTTTTCTTTCATCTCAACTTCGGTAGCAGCACCAATGTAAAGTACAGCTACACCACCTGCCAACTTCGCCAAACGCTCCTGCAATTTCTCGCGGTCGTAATCTGAAGTGGTTGATTCCATTTGCGCTTTGATTTGGTTAACGCGGGCTTTGATATCCTCAGGTTTACCTGCACCATTGATAATGGTTGTATTGTCTTTGTCGATGGTGATTTTCTCTGCACGACCCAAGAAAGTGATGTCGGCATTCTCCAATTTGAAACCACGCTCTTCGCTGATAACAGTTCCACCGGTAAGGATGGCAATGTCTTCCAGCATGGCTTTGCGACGGTCGCCAAAGCCCGGAGCTTTAACAGCAGCAATTTTGAGGGCGCCACGGATTTTGTTTACTACCAAAGTAGCCAACGCTTCTCCTTCAACATCTTCAGCAATAATTACAAGTGGTTTGCCGGTTTGAACAACTGCTTCCAAAATTGGAAGAAGCTCTTTCATGTTGCTTACTTTTTTGTCGTAAATCAAAATGTAAGGAGCGTCTAAATCAGCTTCCATTTTGTCGGCATTGGTTACAAAGTATGGAGAAAGGTAACCACGGTCGAATTGCATACCTTCTACTGTTTTTACTTCAGTTTCGGTTCCTTTTGCTTCTTCAACAGTAATAACACCTTCTTTACCTACTTTCTGCATCGCATCGGCAATCAGTTTACCAATTACTTCGTCGTTGTTAGCAGAAATGGTAGCAACTTGCTGAATTTTTTGGTAATCGTCGCCTACATTTTGCGACTGGTTTTTCAAACCTTCAACAACGGCTTCAACAGCTTTGTCGATACCGCGTTTCAAATCCATTGGATTGGCACCAGCTGCAACGTTTTTCAAACCCGAAGCTATAATTGCTTGAGCCAAAACAGTAGCAGTAGTTGTTCCATCACCGGCAATATCTGCGGTTTTGCTGGCAACTTCTTTTACCATTTGAGCACCCATATTTTCAATTGGGTCTTTCAATTCAATTTCTTTGGCAACAGAAACTCCGTCCTTGGTAACGGCTGGAGAACCAAATTTTTTGTCGATTACTACGTTACGACCTTTAGGTCCTAAGGTAACTTTAACGGCATTTGCCAAAGCGTCAACACCACGCTTCAAACCGTCGCGTGCATCTACACTGTATGAAATTTTCTTAGTCATAAATAATAAAATTTGATTTGTTGAAATTAGATGATGGCAAAAATGTCTGACTCACGCATGATGAGGTAATCTTTTCCTTCAATGCTGATTTCGGTACCGGCATACTTACCGTACAGAACGGTATCACCAGCCTTCACAGTAAGAGGTTCGTCTTTTTTTCCATTGCCCACGGCAACAACGGTACCGCGCTGAGGTTTTTCCTTGGCGGTATCTGGGATAATGATTCCACCTGCGGTTTTTTCTTCTGCAGTAGCGGGTTCAACCAGAACCCGGTCTGCCAATGGTTTCAAGCTTACTGACATATATTTTTTGTTTGAAATTTTTTAGTTGACATCTCCTTTCTGTCAAGCCTTGTGCCAAAGCAGAAAGTGTGACAGTTTTTCCTAATCTGGCAAGCAGTTGCGAAAAAATGTCGCTTTTGGCCGAAAACTTTTATTTTGCAGCAAGATACAACCCCAGCCGGGCTATGATTGACTACCCAGAAGAATCCCGTTATGCCATTTGATGAAAAAGAAGTAATCCAAGGCTGCCTTGAGGGAAAGCGAAGCAGCCAGAAACAACTTTACGAGCATTTTGCCGGAAAGATGTTAGGGGTTTGCATGCGCTACGCCAAAGACAGGGCAGAGGCCGAGGATATGCTTCAAGAGGGATTTCTTAAAGTTTTTCAGGGCATTTCGAGATTCAAGGGGGAGGGGAGCTTTGAAGGTTGGATACGTAGAATTATGGTTTACAATGCCATCAATCACTACAAACACCGGAGCCGGAAATTTCAGGAAGATTTAGACCGCGAAGATGTGGATGCTGTTTACCAGGACCATATCATGGAGCGTATTTCTGCCAAGGAAATTCTGGCACTTGTTCAGCATTTGCCCGAAGGGTACCGGTTAATATTCAACCTTTATGCTATTGAGGGTTATACCCACAAAGAAATTTCAGAGCAGTTGGGAATTGCCATTGGCACCAGCAAATCGCAGTATGCGCGCGCTAAACAGCACATGCAAGGTTTATTGGCCAGGCACTATCAGATTTTAAATGAGCCTTTTGAAGAAGCGAAATAGTTTTGAAGAATCACTTAGGGAAAAGCTGTCGGAGCAGGAATTTAAACCCTCCGATTCGCTTTGGGACCGGCTTGAAAATGAGTTGGATGGGGATTCTTTTGAACCTGCCGTGCGGGAGAAAATGGAGCAGTTGCATGTTCAACCTTCTTCCGGCACCTGGGAGAAGATTGAAGCCAAGCTGCCCCTTGAACACAAACATAAATTCATTTATTTCTGGCTGCCAGCCTTGCTGCTTTCTGCGCTTGGTCTCGGGTTTTGGTTAAACCAAACGCTGAATTCCTCACAACTTGCGCTGCAAAATCAAGCCCAAGTTTCTGCGCAGCCGCCTTCATTGGCTTATCCAATACCGGCTAAACCCAATGCTGAGGTTCAGACCAATAATTCAACTGCCAAAAGCAGTCAGCTTAGCCCAGAACCAAATGCTAGCATTCCTGCAGTTTCTGAAAACACTTCAATTGAACCCGAATCTCGGGCAAATTCAACCAAGACAAGCACCAGCGAAAAGTTGACTAGTTCCTCGTCACCAGCTACTTTGCCTATGGAAATAACTCGGAAAACTCAAGTTTCTATATTTAATCAGGTTGAGAAAACAAAGGCAACTCAATCAAGACGAAGAACTTCAAACCGTTCAAATCAAGCCAACAATTCTGGTAATTCTGCTGCAAATGCTGCTCAAGCCGGAATTGGAATTGCTTCACATGCATTGTCAGGTCAAACTTCAAATTCGGGTTTAATTCCGGCTCCAAAGTCTTCGGAACCTGGTTCTGAAATTCTTTCCGCTACCGGAGAAGCCAATTCCCCAAAACCTAAACTGGCAGGACGCATTTTGTCGGAGGAAAAAGAGCCTATCCGCTTAGAGGATCAGCAAATCAAATTCGATAAAGATTCAGTGGTTCATCAATCCGAGGCACATTCGGAAAATTATGAAACAGATGGGGATGTGCCGGGTAAATTTGCCATTATTGCCATGGCCGGCTTCAATTATACTGCCATGCAATTGGCAATGCCTTCTTCTTCACCCTATAATCTCGATAAATCATTTGCCTTACGTGAGGCCCTTGAAAAAGCCTCTTTTGATTGGTCGGGTGGATTTTTGCTGAGTTACCAGGTTTCATCCAAGTGGGAACTGTCAACCGGAGTTCAGATTTTAAATGTTCGCCAGTCCTTGCATTACAACCTGGAAGATGCCAATGGCAACCCCAATCATATTCAACCCAGCAGCCTGTATTTGCATCCAAACGATTCCATTGTGGAGGGTCAGGTTAAGGTGCTCGATAACAAGTACAGCTTCACCGAGATTCCCATTTGGATTCATTATTCCTTGGGCAAAGGCGAGGTTTGGTCGGCAGAAATTATGGCAGGCTATAGCTTTGGATTGTTGAGTTCGGTAAACATGTACATGCCCGACCCAAGTTGCATAGGTTTGTTGAATGCCAACGATAAGAATTCCTTCCCCAAGTTTAAGTCGGTGCATTTTGTAAATCTGGCACCCCTAATTTCCTGGAAGATGAACAATACCATTCAGCTTGGCTTGATGCCTCAGGTAAAAATTGGGTTGAATTCTATGGTGGATAACAGCAATTGGATTAGCCAGAAACCGTATGCAGCGGGCTTGCAAGTGCTTATTCGCAAGCGTTTTTAGTCAAAAGTGGACTTGACAAAATACTGCTTTACTTTTTAAATTCGTTAAGCACGGATTAGACAGTTGAACTTCGTTATAAGTTACAGAGCCGTAACAGAAGGTCAAATGCTTATTCCTGGTAAAAGTTCAAACGCAACGAATTATGAAAACCCTTGAGCAAAACTGGTTTTATTCCGGTTTGGCTGATGTGGAGTACAAGAAGTACCTGTTGCTGGCCTATTTGCAGCATGTTCAGCACCATTTCAACCAAACCCGACTTTATCCTCAGCTGGCAGAATTGGTCATGCATTACCGCAACCTTTCCCGATTCAATGAACAGCGTAAATTTTGGGAAGAGCAGTTTCCAAAGGAGCTGAAGGAAGCCGATTTGAATGCATTCAAATTGTCGTATGAACAAGTCATACGCAACGATGCCTTGATGGAATGCATTGCCGAAATTGTTGAATTTGCTCTTCCGGTGGTTGGCAAACACCTAGAGGAGGGACGAGAAATTTACGAGTTTGTTGAAAAAGAAATCAGCATTCAACCCATAGGCATTTTGCCCATTTATAAAAATGAAGGGTATATTTTAATTCCGCTCGAAAAAGCCAAAGATTGGCGTGTTTTTGAATATGCCGTAAAGTTATTTGATGGGGAAGATGAAAAGTACCGTGCCATTCATATCCGTTTTCGGAAGGATTTTCCAAGAAACGCATCAAATACGCCTGAGCAGGTAAAGCTGCAATTGGTGAAAGAGTTTCCCAAATTGCCCAATCCTGCTACTTTTTCGGTTGATTATACCTTGAGTTTTCCATTTGAAGAAACCTTGCTTGAAGTAACCCGTAGGAAGTTTTCAGCCTATTTGGTTCAGCTTAGCGCATAAAAAAGGCCTTTCTTCATCCGAAGAAAGGCCTTTTTAGTATTCCGAATAAGATTATTGATTTGGCTGTTGTTGCTGCTGTTGAGCGCCACCGGCTGGTGCAGCTTGCTGAGCAGGAACATTTACATTCTCAATGCTTTCTTTAATACGTGAATCATTGGTGCTTTCAGTTCCTGAACCAGAAGCTGGACGGAAGAAGTTTGAAGCCAATGAAAGAACGATTAAAACAATGGCAAATACCCAAGTTGCTTTTTCAATGACTTCGGTGCCTTTTTTTACACCCATAATTTGGCTAGGAGCAACAAAGTTTGCTGCAATACCACCTTTGGGATTCTGAATCAATACCACACCAATCAGCAGCAAAGCCGCAACGATGATCAGGATAAGAATGAATGTTAACATGTTTATTCTAAATTATTGCTATCTCTGATTTGTTCAATCAGGGCAGCGAAATACGCTTTTTTCTCCGGATAAAGCAACTCCAATTTTTCATAAGTTTGAATTGCCTTTTTATAAAGGCCCTGTCGCACATAAATTTGTGCTAAGGTTTCACTTACCATTTCCTCACTTTCCTCGGCACTTTGCCTGGCCATATTAATTGGACTGTAGAATTCAGCTTTCGGACGAGTAATCACCGGATTTTCCCTTAGGAATTTGTCGAGAATAGATTCTACTTCAGGTTTTACCGAAGGTTTAACAGCTGGCGTATCCAATGGAATTGCCTTACTGATATCGTAAACAGGTATCTGGCTCAGGTCCTTTTTAAGTGGAACTTCAAACGATTTCTGTTCCTCCTTCTGAGTTTCTTGTTCTTTTTCGTAGGATTTGGGACGGAAGTTTAATCGGAAAGGTTCCGGATTTTTCTCTTCGGCAGCAGAATCTTCTTGGGTTGATTCGTTACTTTCTAATGAAGGAGCTTTTACTTCCTCATTCAACTCCTGAGTTGGCAAAATTTCGGGTTCTTCATCCCCCAAATAGATGGGTTCTGGTTCCGGAAGTTCTATTCGCTTCAGTTTTCCTTCGCCAAACAGGGAATCAAAGGCCTCATCAAAAGGTTTTTCGGAGTAATTTAATTTTTTGTACAAGGTCCCCAAAAGCTCGTTCACCTCATAGTTGCGAAGTGACTCCAGGTAATCGTTTGGCTTGGGCCTGTTCTCAAAGGGGAAGGTAAAATCGGGAATATGAAAACCTACCGGAACAAAATCGTCTTGAATTTTTGGTTTGCGAATAGGCGGGGCAGGAGTGTAGTTAAATTCCCAATCCGGAATCTGCGCGCTGGTTTCAAGCGGTTTCGCTTCAACTTCAACAGGTGTTTCTGTTGGTTTGGTTTCCTCAACAGCAAGCACTACTTCGGTCGGTTTTTCTTCAGCTTGAAGGCTTATTTCAGCAATTGTTTTTTCCTCTATAGGTTCAGGTTCTGTGGCCTTAAAACGTGTGGCAAGTTCCTGTTCAGCTTGTTCAAGCAGCTGTTTGATTTGCTCCCCAATTTCGGTGTTTGCTTTTTCTGAAATGGATTGACGCAAATCTGTGAATTTGCTTTGCTCTTCAAGGCTTTCCTGGTGATGTTCCGGTTTTTGGTTTACTTCAAGTTGAGGTTTTTCATCCTCAATTAAGTTGGTAACGGATAGTTGGGTTGTTTCCGAAGTGGTTTCCTCGGTGGCACTTCTTGTTTTTAACCAGGCAAGAAAATCATCAGGTTCTGGCTCTACAGATTCAGTAGTGTCAGGCTGCGTTGAAACAATAGTATCTGGTTCTGTGTGAACAGCAGCTTCAGCTTCCTCGGTTGGAATTACCTCTGCTTCCACATTTGGAGTAGGTTCTGGTTCAATCAAAGCAGAAGTTTCCGGTTCAACCAAAGCAATAGGCTCCGGTTCAATAATAACCGGAATTTGTTCTACTGTATCTAGAGTTTCAGAGCTCAACTCAACACCAGGTTCTACCTTCTCTTCCTCAATCTCAATCTCTTTCCCTTCCTCTTTCCCTTCCTCTTTCTCTTTCTCTTGCTCTTTCTCTTTCTCCTTCCCTCCTTGTTCTTCGTAAAAAGAGTCAATATCAAACTCACTCAAAATATCATCATCGGCTGAGCTTATTTCAAGTGCGCTTAAATTCTCTTTTTCAATAACCGTATTTGGGTTGATGAACCGAACCATAGGACCGGTACTTGGAACCAAAACCGGATTTTCGGGAGCAAACAATTCCGGTTTTTCTTCCTCCTGTTTTGCAGGTGATTCCGGTTCTGTGATTGGACTTTTTTCGGGTTCTGGAAATATTTTCGAAGTTGTTTCTTGAGTAAATTGACCAATGGGATTGGCTTCAGTTTTAACCTCAACTTCTGGAGTGGGAAGGCTTATGCTTAGCGTGGGCAGTTCAGGAGCAACTTGAAGGGTTTCCTGAATGGATTCATTAGATGCAACTTCAAGCTTCGGCACTTCTTTTGTTCCTGAAAATTCTTGCTCTAATGATTCCTGTAGGGAAGATGCAATTTCCACCTGCGGACTTAAGGTTTCGGAGGCAAGAGGTGGAGTTGTAACTACAGGTGAGCTGTAGGATTTTGTTTCGGTTAAGCTTTGTGGAAGCGGATTTTCATCAGCCTTACCAAATTCTTTTTGAAGGTTTGGAAGTCCGTGAATGAGGTTGTACAATACACTTCTATCTCCGGCTTGCAGGGAAGCTTTTTCCAAGTATTTATCGTACTCGTAATGCCCGCAATTGTGCAGGGCTTTTACCAATAGATTATTGGCAATGGCAAAATACGGAAATTCATTCACCAGTTGTTTCAACGGCTCAACATGCTCTGCTCCCAGCTTTTCCGGGGCTTTAACCAATGTTGTGAAATCGTATTTATTCAATCGTTTAAGATTTGAGGGCTAATATACAAATTTTGAATCAGCTCTTTACCAGTTAATGAAGGCTTTGTTGAATACATCCTGAACCAAACCTTCAGTTACTTTTGCAATCAAATCGGATTCAATGCTGGCAAAGTTCTGGCTGGCATCAAAATCAACAAAGTTGCTAAACGATTGCTGAAAGTTTTTAGTTGGGTCCTTCTTGTTTTCAAAGTTGATTTCTATGGTAACTGTCAAGCGGTTGGTTGTTGTGGCTTGATTGCCGCCAATGGCTGCCGGTGCTGTTTTGTAGTCGGTTATTTTACCGCTGAAATGCAAATCGCCATCAATACTGCTCAGCTTTAATCCGGTTTCATTGATGAATTTTGTTTTTAAACGTTCTGTCAATACCTGACTGAGCGTAGGAGCCACAATGCTGGCGTTGTTTACAATATAGGCCACACTAAAGGTTTTGGCATCCGGAGGTATTGAAGCTCCGGTATGTGAATAAACTCCACAACCACTAAGGGTAGCAACTAAGAGGAATATCAATAATCTACCAATCATATGCCCATCTGAACGTTCAAAGGTAAGCGCTTATTTTCAAAACACTGAGGATTTACACGAAACAAAAAAGCCGTCCAATTTGCATTGGGCGGCTTTTTTGACAAATTTGGTTTTATATAGCCGATTTTCTTACGGCAACTGCTGTTTTAAGCCATTCGTAAGTAACAGATTTTGGACGTTCGATTGGAGAACCAAGAACGCGGTCCCACAACAAAGAAGCCATTACACCCAATGCTCTTGAAACTCCGAACAATACGGTGTAAAAATCGTACTCATTCATGCCATAATGCAACAATAATGCACCTGAATGGGCATCCACATTTGGCCAAGGATTTTTGATTTTTCCTGTATTCTCAAGAATTGGAGGTGCTACTTCATAAATGTTCCAAACAATATTTACGAGCTCATCTTCCGGCATATACGTTTTGGCAAAATCCTGCTGAGCAAGGAAACGTGGGTCTGTTTTACGCAAAACGGCATGTCCGTATCCAGGAACAACTTTTCCAGCTTTCAAGGTATTTTGAATGTACTCAGCAATTTGTTCTTTGCTAGGATTATTGCCAATTTCAGCTCTTAAATCAAGAATCCAACGAATTACTTCTTGATTGGCCAATCCGTGCAATGGACCTGCAAGTCCGTTCATGGCAGCAGAAAATGCCAAATATGGGTCACTCAATGCAGAACCTACCAAGTGCGTGGTATGTGCAGAAACGTTACCTCCTTCATGGTCGGCATGAATGGTTAGGTACAAACGCATCAATTTGTAGAATTCATTTTCATTGAATCCAAGCATGTGAGCAAAGTTTGCTGCCCAATCCAGTTCAGGATTTGGAGCGATATGCTCCCCATTTTTATAGGTGCGGCGGTAAATATAAGCAGCAATGCGAGGAAGACGGGCTAGCAAATCACAAACATCTTCGTAAGTTGGATCCCAATAGTCCTTTTTGTTGATTCCTTCGCGGTATGCTTTTGCAAAATGTGAGTCGGTTTGCATGGCCATAATGCCAATGCTAAACTGAGTCATTGGATGCGTAGTTACCGGAAGGGCATCAATGGCATTAAATACGTGTTGAGGAACTTCTGCACGAGCTCTCCAATTGGCTTGGATTTCAAGTACGTCGTCATAAGTTGGCATTTCGCCCATCAACATTAGGTAAAATAAACCTTCTGGAAGCGGTTCTGTTCCTCCCGGAACTTTGGGAAGGAATTTGCGAAGTTCAGGAATGGAGTAACCACGGAAACGGATACCTTCATTGGCATCCAATAGGGAAGTCTCGGTTAAAAGGCCAATAACACCTTTCATGCCGGCATAAACATCTTCAACCGTAAAGGTTCCCAATGCTACATTCCCGTTTTCTTTTACAAACTGCTTGATTTCTGCCGATAAAGGAATTGCCTTTTCAGCGAATTTCTGTTTTAGATTACCCATTTGAAGCTATGTTTTCTTTAAGTCTCTATCAATAAACCGCGCTAAATTAGTATTTGTTTGAAAACATCAAAAATTCATTGGGCAAGGTTTTGCTTATTAAATATAGTTTAATAAGTTTCCTCTCCTTTCTTCCAATTTTTGAAAGAAAGCATTTAGTAGCCTTTTTGCGGATTTCCCTTATTTTTACCTTCCTGAAAGGATATGAAAAAAATCAAAACGCTACTCTTTATGATTCTAATCAGTTTGCCACCGGCAATATTGATGGCCCAACAGGTTAAGATTCGTGGAATTGTAATGGATGCGTTCAGCTTCAAGCGCTTAGCCAGAGTTTCTATTGATGCCGGCAAGTTGAAAAAGCTTCAAACCGACAGCTCGGGCTTGTTTGAATTGAATTTGAACTCAGCTGAAAAACTTACTCTCCGCTTTTCGAGGGTTGGCTTTAAAACGCAAGAATACAAGTTAGAACCGGGCCAGGAAACGGAATTGCAGATTTTACTCGAACCTTTTTCAAACCAATTGGACCAAGTGGTTGTGGCAGCTTCCCGAAATCCAACCCAAATTGCCCGGGAAGTAAATAGCTTAAACATCGTACAGCCTTACCTGATTAGCAATACCAATGCGGTGGATTTGTCGGATGTGCTGAACCGTGTTCCCGGTGTAACCGTTATTGATGGACAACCTGCCATACGCGGTGGAGTTGGGTATTCGTACAATACCGGAAATCGCGTTGCAGTTTTGTTGGATGATATGCCCATCATGGGCGCTGATATTGGCGATGTACGCTGGAATTTTTTACCCATTGAAACCGCAGAGCAAATTGAGGTTATCAAGGGCTCTTCTTCGGTTTTGTACGGTTCTGCTGCCTTGAATGGAACCGTAAATGTGCAAACCGGCTGGCCAACAGATAAGCCACAAACCAAGATTACCCTTTATCAAGGTATTAACTCTAATCCACGTAGAAAGGAAACCATTTGGTGGGACGCCTTTTCAAGTCCTTTTACCACCGGTGGATTTTTTAGTCACAAGCAAAAATGGAATAAATTTGATTTGGTGGTAAGCGGTGCAACTTATGCCAACCGCAGCCATTTGATGGGTGCCGATAATTACCGCGCAAGAAGCTATGTAAAAACCAGGTATCGCTTAAGCAAGAACTTAAGCTTTGGCTTGAATGGAAATATCTTGTTTGAGAAAGGCGGCCGTTATTTTTTGTGGAACAATGCCGATTCAGGCGCACTTAAGCCTTTTGGTAATTATATTGTAGAAGATTTTTACCGCATTTTTTCCTTTGATCCGCATGTGGATTATACCCGTGGAAAACACAAGCATGCATTCAAGTCCAGAATGTACCAGATTCATCGTTTTGTAGATGAACAGAAATTCCCGGGTGCCAATGATGCCATTGCCAACTTGTACGCCTTGGATTACAACTACAAAACTTACTTGCTTCCCGATTTATTTTTCACCGCCGGAACCTACGCCACAACCCTTTGGGCCAAAGGAAATGTGTACCGGGGAACTTTCGCCGGATTTAGCGCAGCCGCCTATGCGCAGGCTGAGTATCGCTACAAAAGATGGACAGCACTTGCCGGCAGCAGGTACGAGCAAATGGGCCTTGAATCGCACAAAGAAACCACAGGATTATTAAAACGCTTTGGGTTGAATTTTGAAGCTGCCAAAAACACATTTCTGCGCATCAATTATTCTGAAGGCTATCGGTTTCCAACCATTGGCGAGAAGTATGTTGAAGACCGGGTTTCATCCATCAATATTTTCCCCAATCCCGGTTTGATTTCCGAGAGCGGATTTACTGCTGAAATTGGAGTGAAGCAAGGCATAAAAATTGGTAACTTTTCCTTGTTGGCCGATTTTGCCATTTTCAACCAGCAATTTGATAGCATGATTGAATTTCGCTTTGGCCAATGGATAAATCCCATCGAAAATCCCCAAATTGATTTCTTCAGAACCATTGGTTTCAAGGCCTTCAATATTGGACAAACCCGCGCCGCCGGATACGAATTTTCTTTAAGTGGGGAAGGCCGAATCGGAGAAGTATTGATTCGCACATTGGGCGGCTATACCTATTCCATGCCATTAAATTTAAGCACCCATCCTCAATACAAAAATTGGGCTGAATACAGCAAAGCATTCTTTAGCTCTATGGGCCAATTGGATTCGGCTAGTTACTATGCGCCAATTCTGCCCTACAGAAATAGAAAATTGGGCAAAATGGATATTGAGCTAAGCTACCGCAAATGGATGCTGGGTTACAATTGGCAGTTTTATAGCGTATATGAAAAGGTTGATGAATACGTGAACCTACTTCCTGGTGTAACCGATTTTTTGAGGAGGGTAGGGGCAGGCGACCATGTACACAATATGCGCATTGCATTTACCGCCAATGAGAATGTGCGGATTGCTTTTCTGGTGAATAATATTACCAACCTGGAATATGCAACCCGACCAGCCAAAATGGATCCCCCCCGCTCGTTTAACGTTCAATTAAAAGTGAGTTTCTAAAATGAGTAAGCAACTTGGTGTTCTGTTTTTAACCATATTTATCGATTTATTGGGGTTTGGAATTATCATCCCTATTTTACCCATTATCTCAACTGAACTTCAGGCAACACCTCTTCAAATTGGGTTGATTGCCGGTATTTATTCCTTGATGAATTTTCTGTTTTCTCCATTTTGGGGAACCTTGAGTGACCGCATTGGAAGAAGGCCAGTTATGTTGATTAGCATAGCAATTACCATGCTGGCAAGTTTCTTTTTTGCATTCACCACCAATTTGTTGTTTTTGGTTTTTGCACGCGTGTTTTCCGGTATTGGTTCTGCAAATATTGGGGCAGCACAGGCTTATATTGCTGATGTGACTCCCATCGAGAAAAGAGCTGGTAGCATGGGATTGCTGGGTGCTGCTTTTGGCTTGGGATTTATTTTTGGTCCCCCTTTGGGTGGCTACCTAAAAGCACTAAGTGGCCCAGGAAGCGTTTGGTATGTGGGCGCAGTTTCTGCGGCATTGAGTTTCCTGAATCTCATTTTGGCTTGGTTCTTTTTGAAAGAATCCATTCAGCAAAAGCAAAACCACAAGGCTTTTCGGTTTGCTCCGGTGAATGACATTTTGAGGGAAATCAAAACGCCCGTAATTCGGGAGGTGATGTGGTTAAATTTTGTTTTCATCATGGCCTTTTCCATGATGCAGATAAGTTCAACCCTGTTTTGGAAAGATGTGTTTGGCTTGGATGAAAAGCAAATTGGATGGGTGTTTATGTACATTGGCGTGGTGGGCGCATTTATTCAAGGATTTTTAGTAGGGAAATTGAATCGAATGCTGAGTGGCAGACAATTGTTGGTGTACGGAGTTGTATTAATGGCGGCAGGCTTGTTCTTAATGACTGTTTATCCAAATGGCGTTTTTTGGCCTCAGCTCCTAGCTTTAACGGTTCTTTCGTTGGGTAATGGTTTTCTTTCTCCGGCAATTTCTTCAACCATTTCGCGCTATGCAGGGCCAAATAGACAGGGCCAGGTGCTGGGTAGCAATTTATCGTTCTCTTCCTTGGCGCGGGTTGCCGGTCCGGCGCTGGGCGGATGGCTTTACGGATTTGCAGCCTTTGTACCCTTTTTAACGGGTGGCTTGTTTATGCTAGTTAGCCTCGTATTGCTAAAGTCGATACCTGATGAAAAGTCTGCCTGAATAGCTGAATCAGAATCCTAATCGTTTTCCTTTTTGAATTTGCTTTTTAGCAAGGGATAGGTGAAAACTGCAGTGAGTAAAATGGCAGCACCAATGTAAAAAGGTGCCGACATAATTTCGGTTTCCGGAAATAGCAAAACCGAAAATACCACTCCGTAAACCGGCTCCAAATTGTTGGTGATAATAACTGTGAGTGGGTCAATTTTTTTCAGAATTTCAACACTCATGCTAAAGGCAAGTGTGGTGCAGACAATGCTAAGAATCAGCAAATAAATAATATCACTCCAACCTGGAACAGCATAAGGCAATATTCCCCAGAATTGAGGTGTTTCTGCATACGAAAAAAAACTCATGGTGATAAATGCACCTAGAAATTCGTATAAGGTGATTTGCATGGAGTCGTATCGGTTTATTAAACTTCCATTGTACACGCCAAACAAAGCGGCAAGCAAGGCCGCCAGAATGCCAAGCAAAATTCCATTCAGGTAAACACTTTCGGCAGCA
Organism: Bacteroidia bacterium; assembly: GCA_023151275.1. GTDB lineage: Bacteria > Bacteroidota > Bacteroidia > UKL13-3 > UKL13-3 > CAISCU01. The sequence continues at coordinate 43,142 of JAKLJI010000016.1, forward strand.
CTAACAATCCAAAGCCCCGTCATAATGATGAGCCCATAAATCAAATCACCCCAAAAAAACTTGCGTTTCAATAACAGTGGCTGTATAAAACTTGCGAAAACTGTTATTGAACTAAAGCCCATCATGGCAACAGAAACATTGGAAACCTTGATGGCATGGTAAAAAAAGAACCAGTGAAGTCCAACAACAGCGCCCCATGCCAAAAGGGGAAGCACTTTAGAAATGGGCAACTTCAAACCAACGCCTTTAAACCGAGCATAAGCATAAAGGCTTACTACAGAAAATAGCAATCGCCACCAAACCAATTCAAAGGCTTGCAGGCTGATGAGTTTGCCCAAAACAGGTGTAAATCCCCACAAGAGGATGATGAAATGTAAAGTGAAATAGTTCTTATCAACCCGCACTTACTTGGGAGCTTTTTTTAACAAGACCAATGCAACACCAAAAAAGAAGAGGGTAGGAAACCAAACTGCCAGCCAAGGTGCCATAACACCAGTATTGCCCATGGTATTGAATACCTGCATAAACAGGAGGTAACTAAAGGTCATAAAAATCCCGATACCTAAGTGAAAACCAGTTCCACCACGGCTTTTGCGGGATGACACTGCAACTGCCAATAGCGTGAGTACAAAGAAAGCTACCGGAACCATGGTGCGTTTGTAAAGCTCAACCTTGTATTTGCTCACCTTGGGGTTGCCTTTTTCAGTTTCTTTGCGGATGTATTCGTTCAATTCCGGATTGGTCATACTGCTTACATAGTTTGTTCTGACCACAAATTCATCCGGCTTAATTTTTAATACCGTATCCATTTTAATGCCTCGCATAAGCTTGTCTCCTTCCTCGCTAAACAAGCGTCTGTAATAGCCGTCCAGGGTCCAGCAACCTTTTTCGCGATTCCACAACAGGCGGTTGGCAAATGTGCGTTCAACCAATTTCCCATCTCTAAATGCTTCAAGCGTAAAGTTAAACCCTACGCTGTCTTCATAATTAAATGACTCCATGTGGATGATGTTGTTTTCATCCAGCATGTTGTAAATATTATTGTTTTGGGTTTGTTTATGCTCGCGAATCCAGTCATCTTCAAACTTCAACCGGTACTTATCACAATAGGGCAATACATGCGAATTCAACAAAAGAAAGAGCGTACAAAGGATGGCGGCTCCAATTAAATAGGGTTTGAGAAATCGCGGGTATTTAAGTCCGCTGTTTAAAATGGCAATAATTTCGGTATTCTGGGCAAGTTTTGAATTGAAGAATAATGTGCTCAGAAATACAAAAACCGAGCTAAATAGCCCCATGAAATAGGGGATGAAGAATATATAATATTCAAAAATCAGGACACTTAAGGGCGGTTTACGTTTGATGAAGTCGTCCATTTTTTCTGAGATATCGATAAAAATGGCAATCAAAGTAAAAAGCAATACAGAATAGAAGAAGGTTTGCATGTACTTCTTCAGGATGTATTTATCGAGAATTCCCAGACTAAAAATAGATTTCATCAAAACGCTTGCAAGTATCAGCTAATTGGCTTGATTTATCAAATTCCCTGCCGAAACTACTTGCCAAACCAAACTACTGCAAATTTTCCGCGAATGGCCAGACCAATATGTCGCCAATTTTCGCCCTTCCATTGGTTTTGCTCTGCAATTACGGCCAGGTGTTTTTTACTTTGCTTCCAACTGTTGAGAGCAATTTCGGCGTTAATTGAAGGTTCTGCATAGGCTGCAATTTCAAACCCAAGCAATTTTGAGCCTGAAATTTCTTCAGGTTTGCTCCACATGCATTCTGCCTTACTATGATCGTTGGTGTAGCAACATGAAATCCAATTGCCATAAGGTGACCAGCTGTGTAAGTTACAGGATTGATTGACGAGGGGATGTTCTGTTAAATCGTCAACATGGGCTTGGGCAACGCGAAGCAGTGCAGAATCTAAAGGGACAGGCCTAAGTTTTAATGTAAGCCTGTAATCGTTAATCAGTTTGAGTAGTTTGATTTCATCCGGCTGCATGGGCCTGATTTTAATTCTGGGATTGATTGCGCCTAAGAAAAGGCTTCCCAGTAGGAAGAAAAGCAGTAGATGAAGAGGTGTTTTCTTTTTCATGGGCATTCTAATCACCTCACTAAGATACTAACAAAAAAGCCGTTAGCATGCAGCTAACGGCTTTTTATTATTTGAATAGGAGTTAATCTTATTCAGTAACCATCAATTTTTCAGTTTGAACACTGTTTCCAGCTTTAACGCTTACAGTGTACATGCCTGGCTTAAGGTTGCTCAGGTTCAAGCTGTAATCGTATTTACCAGAAGCAACTTTACCTAAGTTGTGGCTTTCTACTTCCTGACCAAGGATGTTGTGAACAGTTACTACTGCATCGCTGCTGTTTTTCAAAGTGAAGCGAACGTTGGTAGTGTTTCTTGCAGGGTTAGGGAACAAACCGCTCATTTCAACATTTTCTACGTCTGAAACGCTAGCACCAATGTTGCCTATTACCGACAAGTGGAAATAAGTTTCAACGAAACGCTCGTTGTTGAAAGCTTGACCAGCAATGAAACCATCCCATCCGTTAACTACTGCATAAGAAGAAGCTTTCAATGCCATGATAGCAGTGTTGTAAGATTTGGTATTTTCCCAACCTGTAGTTCCTTCGTTCAAGAATAAACCATAACCGAAGTAGTTGTTACGACGAGTTCCGGCAGGTAAAGTAGAAGGATCTTGTTGGTAAACCATAACAGCAGTATCAGTTCCGATAACGGCTGGTACACCTGATTTGAAAGTCCAAGAGAAACCAGTTAACAAATCAGCAGTTGAACCATTTGGATTTGCATCAATTTGCATTCCGGCAGGAGCTGGGAATGAAGTGTATTTGCTAGTCCAAGCGTTTTCAAAACCACCGTTGTTGTTGTTGGCACGAGTTGTATCAAACACACCGTTTGCACCTGAGCTCAACAAGTATTTTTCTTCAGCAAAGAAGTTAGCAGGCATGCGACGGTTGCGGTTCCAACCATTTACAGGCATAGCATAACGAGTTCCATCTGTGAACTGTGACCGACGTAATTGGTTACCTTTCCAGTAGTGGATATAAACGGTATCAACAACAGCTGCTTTTCCGCCCATTCCATCATCAATTGAATCAACGTTACGAACGTATAAGTAACGGAAAAGGATAGAATCCACTTTGTAGCTTACAAAACGAGTCAATTTGTTTTGTGGTTTATCAGTCAATTCAATCAAATCATCAGCTGGGTCAAGGATTTGACCTACTGATGTGGTTCCGCCATAACGGATTGTTCCATCATCTTCAACAAATTTGTTCAAAGAGTCATCGGTAAGAAAATCAACATAACCTTGCAGGTTTGCACCTACGTTACTTTTGCTGATGATGTCCATCACATCGTACCAATCAGAAACCATTTCGCCACCTTTACCTAGTGGTTTACGGTTGAATGGATTGGTTTTGTCTTTGATGGCGCGGTGACGAGCCTCTGAGCTGTTGTCGATTTTTTGCTGGGCCATTGCGCCTGATCCTAGGGCTACCAATGCCAAAGCGGAGAGTAACAGTTTTCTCATTTTGTTTGGATATTTATTGTTCGATAATTAGTTCTATTAAATACAAGTTCATTTAACATCTCATTGAAAACCAGTACGGAAAAGTTTCTTTTCCAGTAAAAATTCTCTTTGAGGCGTCGAAAATAGGGATTTCCCCCAATATGACAAAGACAACTTCGTTCAATCTGTGGTTGCATGCACCTGCACAGGTTCTGTCCAATCGCCGTTATCTTTTATCAAATTTATCAATTCTTGAACGGCCAATTCGGTATTCACTCCTTTCTTTACTACTTCTTTACCTTTATACAGGGTAATTTTTCCAGGTCCTGAACCTACATAGCCGTAATCAGCATCAGCCATTTCTCCGGGTCCGTTTACGATACAACCCATAATTGCAATTTTCACTCCTTTCAAATGGTCAGTCACTTTCCGTATTCTAGCCGTGGTTTCTTGCAAATCAAAAAGTGTTCTTCCGCAACTTGGACAACTGATGTATTCTGTTTTGCTAATTCGGGTTCTGGCAGCTTGCAAAATACCAAAGGAAATTTGGTTGATACGGGCATTCAAGTCCTGAGGACCATCAATCCAAATACCATCTCCAAATCCATCAATTAACAATGCCCCGGCATCTCTTGCACTTTCAAGCATCAGATTTTCAAGGTTTGATGTTGGTTTGAGATGAATAATAACCGGAACCTTTTGGTTTGATTGCTGAAGTAGGAAAAACGCGTTTCTCAGCTCAGGCATGCAGGCCGGGTTTGAGGAATGAATCACCAAAATGGCATTGGGAACCTGTCCAATTCCTTCAAGTAATTCAGAACTTAGTTCATTGCAATTGAGCGAAATAAAATTTTGGGCTGATGAAAAGACACCTTTGCAATTTCCGAGTTCTGAAGCTGAAATGAGCGGAGAGCTATTTTGCTTATTTACCAGCTCTTTCCAAACTGAATAGGGATAAATGGCCTGTAAGCCAACAGGTAACATGAATGGAGCCGGATTTTTCAAAACAACAAAATCAGCTCCGGTATCGCTCATGTTCCATTTGTCGTTCACTGGGTCATACGTGTAGCCAGCAGGTGCCAAATGATGCGGTACAAGATCATCGGTTTCGGTAAACGAGAGCAATACCCGCGGAACTTGGTTGCTACCAATAATTCCAACTAATTTAGTTTCTCTTTTTTTGTACGAATAAGGGTACCATTGCGTGGATTCTGCAACACGAGGTTTTAATTCAGGATGCGAAATTCGTTCAGGAAGGCTGTATGATTTTACCAGATTTCTGGCTACAGGAACTTCAAATTCAGGGTCTTCAGTTAAGGAAACACGAACGGTATCGCCAATTCCATCTTCAAGCAAAGTGCCAATACCCAATGCCGATTTTATTCGCCCATCGTCCCCATCTCCGGCCTCTGTAACCCCCAAATGAAGGGGATAGTGCATGTTGTTAGCATCCATGGTTTGAACCAATAATCGATAGGCCTGAACCATTACTTGCGGATTGCTGGATTTCATGCTTAGCACAATCTGGTGGAAATTTTCTTCGCGTGCAATGCGCAAAAATTCCATAGCCGATTCAACCATCCCAAGCGGAGTATCACCGTAGCGGCTCATGATACGATCGCTCAAACTACCATGGTTGGTTCCAATGCGCAAGGCAGTTCCATATTCTTTGCAGATTTTAATTAGGGGAACAAACTTTTCGCGAATGCGGTCAATTTCTTCCTGGTATTCAGCGTCTGTATATTCAAGGGTTTCAAACTTCTTTCTATCCGCGTAATTGCCCGGGTTGATTCGCACCTTTTCTACAATCCTGGCTGCCATTTCAGCCGCGTTTGGAGTAAAATGAATATCGGCTACCAAGGGAACGCGAATGCCATCAGCCAATAAAGCCTTTTTGATGTTTTCCAGGTTTTTTGCCTCGTTAATGGATGGAGCTGTTAATCGAACCAACTCACAGCCTGCTTGCACCATTCGTTTGATTTGAGCCACAGAACCTGCAGTATCCATGGTGTCTGTGGTGGTCATGCTTTGAATGCGAATGGGGAATTCACTACCCATTGACAAGTCCCCGATGTTAACGGTTGTTGTTTTTCTTCGGCTGTAAACAGCGGGGTTGGCACAGTACATTTTCATTAGTTAATATCTCCTTCTTGCGGACGTAATATGATTTCTTCAACAACTGTGCGAGGGGAAAGTTCACAAATGGAATAAACCATGTGGGCAACATCTTCAACAGGCATAAAACGCGATTCAGGTAAATCGGTACCACTCCAACTATTCGTAAGCGTGGCACCCGGAATAATGGTACTTACTCGAATGCCATCTGGTTTCAGTTCTTCACGCAAAACTTTACTCATACCGCGCATGGCAAATTTGCTAATGCAATACGAACCTCCATTGGGATAGGCCGTTATGCCTGCTGTTGAACAGATGTTGATGATAATTCCTGATTTCGCTTTTTTCATCGCAGGAAGCAAGGTTCTGCTTAAATGATAAGCACTTCCTACATTGGTTTGAAATTGTTTTTCAAGGGCACCTGGAGCCTCTTCTGCAATGCTTCCGGGCATAAAAACTCCGGCATTGTTAATCAAAACATCCAATGAACCAAACTCCCTAAGCACATCCTGACCAAATATTTTTAGCAGTTCAGCATCTGCTGCATCGCAGGATTCAAAAAAGAATCGTTGCTTAGGATAGCGCGTGCTGAGCTCCACAAACAGGTTGGTTAAATCTTCCTTGTTTCGCGCACAGCCAGCCACATGGTATCCGTGACTTGCAAAAATATCAACCAAAGCTCTACCAATTCCTTTGGTACAACCGGTTACCAGAACGGTTTTAGGTAACATTTCCATGAATTAAGGCTGCTAATTTACCTCTTCGGGTTGAAAGTCTCCCAGTCAATCAAAATTTCTGTTTCTTTGTAAAGTTTGCTATGAAGTACCTAAGCCAATTTGGAAGATACCTGCTTTTTCTCCGAACAAGCATTGGAAAGCCGGAAAAGTTTAAGCTTTTCTGGGAGCTGTTTATTCGTGAATTGTATAAAATGGGAAACGATTCCTTTGGCATTGTTTCAATCATTTCGGTTTTTATTGGAGCAGTAGCCGTTATTCAGATTGGATACCAGCTGGTTGGAAGCTTAGTTCCAATGTATGTTTTGGGTCGAATTGTCCGGGATTCAAATATCCTGGAGTTCTCGCCTACGGTTACTGCACTTGTGATGGCTGGAAAAATTGGAGGGAATATTGCCTCCGAAATTGGCACCATGAAGGTAAGCGAGCAGATTGATGCCCTTGAGATTATGGGCGTAAATGCTGCAAAATATGTGGTAATGCCTAAGCTAATGGCAGCCTTGATTGCCATTCCCTCCTTGGTAGTTTACTCCATGTTTTTATCCAATGTGGGTGGTGTATTATCGGTTAACTTCACTGGAATTGTTACAGTGGATGGCTATTTGCAAGGCTTAAGAATGGACTTTGATGGGTTTTCTGTAACCTATGCCTTAACCAAAGCTGTAACATTTGCTTTTGTAATTACTACCATCTCAGCTTCACACGGATACAATACCGAAGGTGGCGCTTTGGAAGTAGGTTGGGCAAGCACGCGCGCTGTTGTTCAAAGCTGCATTGCCATCATTTTTTTCGATTTCATCCTTACGCAAATCATGCTGTATAAATGATAGAGCTGGTAAACTTGAATAAATCCTTTGATGGTAGGCAGGTGCTTTTTGATGTTTCTGCCAACTTTGAAAAGGGAAAATGCTCGTTCGTAATTGGAGCAAGTGGGGGAGGAAAGAGCGTTCTCATGAAGACGATGGTTGGCCTAATCAAACCAGATAGCGGAAGTTTGAATTTTGATGGAAGGGATTTCTTGAGGTTAAACTACGAAGAAAAGAAGTCGCTACGTCAAGAAATTGGCATGTTGTTTCAAGGTTCTGCTTTGTTTGATTCGCTTTCGGTTGAGGAAAACGTGGCATTCCCTTTGAGAATGTTTACCGATTGGTCGAAGGAACAGATTTTAGAGCGGGTAAACTTTTGCTTGAATAGAGTAAAACTGGAAAACGCAAATAAACTTTATCCTTCAAATATTTCAGGGGGTATGAAAAAGCGGGTAGGCATTGCCAGAGCCATCGCCCTAAATCCCAAATACCTATTTTGCGATGAGCCCAATAGCGGATTGGACCCTGTTACTTCACGTGTTATTGATGAGCTGATTGTTGAAATTACGCGTGAATATGATATTACAACCATTATCAATTCGCACGATATCAAAAGTGTATTTGATATGGCAGACCATATCGTTTTTATTTACAAAGGGAAAAGCTGGTGGAGTGGCACCCGCGATCAGATGCGGAGTTCAGGCAATACCGAGTTGTTGGACTTTATCAAAGCCAGCGAATTTTGATTATTTATCAATAGTTTAAATTTTATTGGCAATAGCTAAAGTTATTTTGTCAACTTAGTGTAATTTTAACAAGATGTGGCGAAAATCATTAATTTTGATTGAAATTATTTTTTGTGAAAACTGTTCTTAATTCTCTCTTTTTGCTACTTGTCATTGGTATGCTAATCAATGCTTGCAAGCACGAACCTGAAGTAATTCTCAATTCAGGCGGAAACGGGAATCCCAATCCAACCCCAACCAATGATTCGGTTTGTTTTTCAACGCAGGTCCTTCCGCTTATTCAAGCCAATTGCGCTACATCAGGCTGCCACGATAATATTACCCGCGAAGAAGGCTTGGCCTTAACCAGCTATTCGGGAATCATGCGTATTGTAAAACCCTTTGATACAGGTTCAGATTTAATTAAAGAAATCACCCGTACCTCAAGCAAAAGAATGCCGCCTCCCCCTATGGCTGCATTATCAACCGAATCTATTGATTTATTAAAGAAATGGATTTCTCAAGGTGCTAAAAATACAAGCTGCTCAAACTCCGATTGTGATACTTTAACCGTTTCCTATCAAGCTCAGATAACTCCCGTAATTAACACCTATTGCAAAGGTTGTCACCAAAGCAGCAATGCCGGTGGAGGAATTTTGTTAGAAACCTACGCGCAGGTGAAAACTCAAACCGAATCGGGTAAATTGATTTGCAGCATCAAATGGGGCTCGTGCTCAGCAATGCCTAAAGGTGGAAGTAAACTCTCGTTTTGCTCCATTCGTAAATTTGAAAAATGGCAGGCAGCCGGATTCCCCCAATAAGCAAGTATGAAAAGAATAAGTGTAATAGCAGTCTTGGCGCTGCTTATTAGTGCGTGCTCACACTACGAGGAATTAAAGTCAGACCCAAAAGAGAGTGCCAGCGGCGACGATGAATCGCACAATGCCGGGCAAAATTGTTCTTCCTGCCACAACAAGAGTGGAACCGAGGCGGCAGCAGAAGGATGGTGGACCGTTGCCGGAACCGTATTCAAATCGGATGGCCGCGCACAAGGTTCTGCAACCATTGAGCTATGGGAAAAACCTGGCAAACAAGGAAAATTAATCAAGCGATTGGTGACCGATGATTTGGGAAATTTTTATACCAATCAGGTGCTCAATTTCAATGGAGGTTGCTATCCCGTAGTGTACACTAGCTCTGGTGAAATCCAGATGACAAGTGCATTCAATGGAGGAAGTTGCAATTCATGTCACGGCGTTACCGAATCACGTATTCAAATCAACTAGTATGAAAAAATTAAGCTATACAGCAGGACTTTTGCTTCTTTTTAGTGCCTGTTATTTTGATAAAGAAGAGGAATTGTACCCCAATGATTTTGGTGCAATTGATACGGCCAACGTAACCTATTCCGGAAAAATTGCTCCAATTATTTCATCATCTTGCGCCACTTCAGGTTGTCATCCTGATTTTTCTTCTTATTCAAACCTTAAAGTGCGCGTTGATAATGGCAATTTAGCCAATCGTGTATTGGTTAAAAAAGACATGCCACCATCTGGCCCGCTTTCAGCAAATCAATTGGCTCAAATTCAAAAATGGCTCAACCAAGGGGCTCCAAACAATTAATGCTAACCTCATGAGAAACTTACTCCTTGCTTCAATACTCGTTGTTTTTTCTTCCTTAACTGCATTTGCCCAAGACGATTTGATGGGAATGCTTCAGGATGCAGGCCCCCAAAAGCCAACCCCGGTTTTTGCTACATTCAAAGCGCCTCGTGTAATTACCGGACAGAGTGTTGAGCACACTGCAGCCAGGCACTTGAACTTTGTAATCCTTCACCGTTTTGGAGAAATGAACGGAGGTGCTTATACGCTTTTTGGAATTGATCAGGCGAATATTCGTCTTGCCTTTGATTATGGTTTGACAGATAGAATCCAATTGGGATTAGCTCGCTCTTCGGTGGGTAAGACCTACGATGGTAGCTTGAAAGTAAAACTTCTAGCTCAATCAAAAGGAAAAAAATCCATGCCCATTACGTTGGGGTATTACGGAAATGTGGGTGTGAATACTGAAACCTGGGCAAATCCAAATCGCAACAATTACTTTACTTCACGCCTAAGCTTCTTCAACCAAATCAATATTGCTCGTAAATTTAATGATTGGGTAAGCTTGCAGGTTTCTCCAACACTGGTACATTATAATCTTGTTGGTCCTAAAAGCTACGATAACATGATGTTCGCTCTGGGCCTTTCAGGAAGCATAAAACTTTCGCGAAGTGTGCGTTTTAATTTTGAAACCTATCCTCGCCTCACCGCACAAGACCAATTAAGCAGAACAGGCGATAAACTTTACAATTACCTGGCTTTGGGTTTTGATATTGAAACAGGTGGTCACGTATTCCAGTTGATGCTTTCCAATGGCAATGGAATGCTTGAACAACAGATGGTTCGCGAAACCAGAACCCAATGGGCTGATGGAGGAATCAGACTGGGATTCAATGTTTCGAGGACATTTTCTTTTGATAAAAAAGAAAAATCAAAGAAGTGGTAAGGTTTTTGTTTGATTGAGTAAATACAATTTAGTAAGATGAAAAAAATCTTTTTTGTGATAGCCTTAGGTTTGATGATGAGCCAGCTATCCGCCCAGGTTTACTTCACCAATGCCGGAAAAGTAAGCTTCTTTTCAAGTACTCCGGTTGAGGATATCAAGGCCGAAAATCCCAAAACACTCGTTGCCTTAAAAACAAATGGCGAACTGGCTGTGGTTATTTACAATACCGGCTTCGAGTTTGAAAACAAGTTGATGCAAGAGCATTTCAACGAAAAGTACATGGAGAGTGAAAAATACCCTCAAAGTACCTTTCAGGGAAAGATTAACGAGAAAATAGATTTTACCAAAGATGGTGAATACAATGTAACGGCTACCGGAAAATTGAGAATTCACGGTGTTGAACAAAATCGCACCATTAGCGGAAAGTTGATTATCAAAGGAAATACCATTCAACTTATCAGCAACTTTAAGGTAAAAACTGCCGACCACAAGATTGAAATTCCAACCCTTGTTGTTGCCAAGATTGCTGAAGAAATTGAAATTAAAGTTGATGCAATGCTTCAGCCTAAAAAGTAGTCACTATCAAAATGCATAAAAAAGCCGGGCTAACCCGGCTTTTTTTGTTAGTGACCTGCTAGGTAACCTACTCCAATTGCCAGAAGAATTCCAACTACCACCGCAACAAGTTTTCCGGTTGGAAACCCATGATGCTCGCTGCTTTCAAAAAGTATGGTTGTTGAAATATGCAGGAAAGTTCCGATGATAAAGGCCATTAGATAATCAAACAAAACCTCCGGGATATGATTTCCAATAAATTGGCTTGAGATTACCCCTGCGGGAGCCATAAATGCATAAATAACCAATAGCGTAATTAGCGTTTTTGATGGCAAATTCAATCCTTTGAAAATGGTCATCATGGTAAAGCTGGCCGGAATCTCGTGAAGGAAAATACCTACAATAAGCGCAAAAGCACTTTCTTCTGATGAAAGTAAGGCTCCAATTGGAATGCCTTCGGTAAACGAATGGAAAGAAAGACTAACAAAGATTCCCAAAGGAATAACTTTCTTTTTCAAATGGTGATGAATATGCATGTGGCCATGCTCAATCCCTTCTGAATAGCGTTCAAGAAAAACCTGAAACAAGAATCCACTCAAAACAAAAAGCCCTTTGTAAGCATTGAATTCCTGGAATACTTCCGGAATAAGTTGAGTAAGTGTAACCGATAATAAATAGGCTCCTGCAAAAGATAAAAAGAGCTTTAATTGGCGTTCATAGATTTTTGAACTGAAAAAAGCCAGCAATCCGCCAATTAGCGGCCCCATAATCAATAGAAGTGCACTACTCATGATTTGTGCTTACAAACTTACGGGTATACCTACCAAAAGCCAGTCCAAATAAACTTCCAACCCAGGCTCCAACAATTACATCCATGGGGTAATGAACGCCAACATAAACTTGCGAAAAGGCGATTGAAGATGCCCAGAAAATCAAAACTGGCCAACGCCAAAACCATTTTTCGGGAAGTAGTAAGCTAAAAAAAATGGCTAAAGCAAAATGGTTAGTCGCATGAGCGGATATAAAGCTGTAGCCATTGCAGGATGAAATCAGGTGGCGAACCATCCCTTCCAATAAGGGTTCATTGCATGGCCGTATGCGTTGAAATGTATTTTTTACCAGATTGGCGCTGAATTGGTCGGAAAGGGCAATGAGCAAAGCTGCGCCTACAACTGGAATCCATGCTTTTTTGCCATATTGTTTAATCCAAAAACCAATTACAAGCAGGTATTGCAAATACCAAGTGGATTGCTCCCGTAAAATAGGGGCAAGCCAATCAAGGAAAGGATTGGCCAAATCGCGGTTCAGGATTAGGAAAAAATCCCTGTCGAGTTGTAAGAGGGTTTCAAGCATTTCGTTCTGCAAGTAAAATATAACGCTCCGATTTTTCCGGATTAAATGCTCCCAATTGGTAATCGCCCCACTCGTTCAAGAGTTTAAATCCTGCGGCACTTAGCAATTCGTGGAAATCTGTTTGGCTGAGCAATTGAACTTTTTCCTGAAAATGAAATTCCCCTTTGTCGGTTTCAAACTCAATGTCTTTTACCACTTTTCCATCGCAAATGCTTTTGCTTATCCTAAAAACTATCCCCGATTCCGTTTTTTCATGGTAAGGGACAAGAACTTGCTTAACCCATTCTGCATTCAGAAAGTCAATCAACAATCTGCCACCCGGCTTTAAACAAGTTTTGATAGATTGCAAGCATTGCAAGTTCACATCCATTGAATCAAAATACCCAAAACTGGTAAATAGGTTCAGCGCCAAATCAAAGCGGGAGGGGAAATTTAATCCACGTAAATCCCCAACAAAGAATTGCAGGCGTTCATTTTCGAACTTGCTGGCATGAGCAATGCTCTCCGGAGATAGATCAATTCCGGTTAATTTATGTCCAAGGCTGTTTAAATAAATGGAATGCCTTCCTTTACCGCAGGCTAAATCTGCAATTTCATCTTCAAGTCCGGGCTTAAGGGTTGCTACAAGATTGTCTAAAAATGCAGCAGCTTCTGAATAATCCCTGTTTTTATAAAGAATATGGTAGTATTCAGAATTGAACCAATCTGCAAACCACTCTTTTTTCTGATTTTCCACGTTCATTTTCCCTTCTAAAAATAGGAAAGGCCGTTTACTCGGTAAACGGCCTTTCCTAAATCAAATGTATTAACCCTTATTTAGTGGTGCTTTGCACAAGCATCGCCACAGTTTTTCTCACAGGTTTCTTTGCTATCGCATTTTTTATCACAACCTTCCATGCAGCCGGATTTTTCTTGCTTATCGTCGCATGATTTTTCACAGCCGGCATGTGCATCTTTTAGCTTTGCCATGCAAGCTTCTTTCTGCTCTGGAGTGCATTTCATGCTATCGCAATAAGCAGCACATTCTTCTTGAGTCATGTTCATGCATTTTTCCATGTCACATGCACCCATATCCATTTTTCCACCTTCGCAGCATTCCATTTTTTCTTTAGGCGCACCAGCAACATTGGCGTGTCCATTTGCATTTTGGTGTCCCAACATTGGAGCCAGGGTTAAACCTACCAAACAAGAAAGCTTAATCAGGATATTCATAGATGGACCAGATGTATCCTTGAATGGATCACCAACAGTATCACCTACAACCGCAGCTTTGTGTGGTTCAGATTTTTTGTAGAAGATTTCTTTCTTACCGTTTACTTCAATTTCAACACCTTTTTCAAATGATTTCTTGGCGTTATCCCAAGCACCACCGGCATTGTTTTGGAAAATAGCCCAAAGTACACCACTTACAGTTACACCAGCCATATAAGCACCAAGCGCTTCAGCACCCATAACCAAACCAACAATAATTGGAGTAACAATGGTGATGATACCAGGAGCCATCATTTCACGCAAAGCTGCTGAAGTAGAAATTTCAACGCATTTGCCGTATTCAGGTTTTCCGGTTCCTTCCATAATTCCAGGAATCTCACGGAACTGACGACGTACTTCATTTACCATATCCATTGCAGCTTTACCTACAGAGTTCATGGCCAATGCCGAGAATACTACAGGAATCATACCGCCAATAAACAAAGCAGCAAGTACTTTCGCATCAAAAATGTTAATTCCTTTGATACCAGTGAAGGTTACATAGGCTGCAAACAATGCCAATGCTGTCAATGCAGCAGAAGCAATTGCAAATCCTTTACCAATTGCAGCAGTTGTATTTCCTACAGAGTCAAGAATATCAGTTTTTTCACGAACATCAGCTGGTAGTTCGCTCATTTCAGCAACACCACCTGCGTTATCCGCAATTGGACCAAAGGCATCAATTGCAAGTTGCATCGCTGTATTGGCCATCATAGCTGAAGCTGCAATACCTACACCGTAGAAACCAGCAAGTGCATAAGCACCCCAGATTGCTCCGGCAAACAAAATCACAGGAAGTGCAGTAGAAAGCATACCTGTGCCTAAGCCGGCAATAATATTGGTTGCAGCACCGGTTGCAGATTTTTGTACAATACCCAAAACCGGTTTTTTACCAAGTCCGGTGTAGAATTCAGTAATATAAGAAATAGCACCACCTACAAACATACCAATGATTACGGCATAGAATACATTCATAGAAGTTGTAGTAGCCATTGAAAACTCACCAGCATTAAATACGCTCATGGTGATTGTTTCTGGCAACATCATTTTAATTAAGAAGAAGGATGCAATCAATGAAAGGATGATTGATGCCCAGTTACCGCGGTTCAAAGCAGATTGAACGGTGTTTGTATCTGCTTTTGCATTATCACTAACATTTACAAAATAGCTTGAAACGATAGAGGCTAATAGTCCAAAACCGGCAATGCTCAATGGCAACAAAATCGGACCAAGACCATTGTAAGGAATACCTTCAAAGCTTCCGTTTGCTCCTACATAATCACGAATCAGGTAATTACCCAATACCATAGAAGCAAGCACTGTCGCAACATACGAACCGAACAAGTCGGCACCCATACCTGCAACGTCACCTACGTTATCACCTACGTTGTCGGCAATAGTTGCTGGGTTACGTGGATCATCTTCAGGGATCCCTGCTTCTACTTTTCCTACCAAGTCAGCTCCTACGTCGGCAGCTTTGGTATAAATACCTCCACCAACACGGGCAAACAAAGCAATACTTTCAGCACCAACCGAGAAACCGGCCAATACTTCAAGTACGCGGGTCATTGTTTCGTAACCGCCATTTTCCAAGGTTCCATTCATGAAGAATTGGAAGAAAAGGATAAACAGCATGCTCAATCCAAGAATTGCTAAGCTGGCAACACCTAAGCCCATTACTGTACCACCAGTAAAAGAAACCTTAAGGGCTTTGCTCAAGGAAGTACGAGCAGCTTGTGTGGTACGAACGTTTGCTTTGGTAGCGATACGCATTCCGAAGAATCCGGCAAGAGCACTAAAAACAGCACCAATAACAAAGGCTGCTACAATTAAAATATGTGAGGTCTCTACAACCTGACTTAACCAACCCAAAGCTGCACCGGCTATGACAACATAAATAGCCAGAATTTTGTATTCTGCTTTCAAAAATGCCATCGCGCCTTCGGCAACGTAACCCGCGATTTCTTTCATCCGGTCGTTACCGGCATCTTGCTTGCTAACCCAGGCGCTCTTTACGGCCATTACCACCAAGCCTAAAACGGCCAGCAGGGGGATCAGGTAAATAAAACTAGTCATATGTTTTTCTTGTGTGTGTTCTTTTTACAGGTTTTTCAAAGACTGCAAAAATAAGGGCAATAACCGAACTTTTGTATTACTAAATATTTGCTTTTTTAAGTGCCTGATAATCAAATCGGGATACTTGCTAAAATGATATGCTTGCACTTGAATACTAGCTTGTTAGTATGAAACACCTACTTTTTACCCTGTTTGTCCTATCCTTTTTCGGGGCAAATGCTCAGGTTTTTTCGGCTTTTCAAGCTCCTTTAAATCCGTTTTTTCCCTTTGCTCCTCCCAATTTTAATTCCTTGGAAGATGGAATTCACCCCTCCAATTTTGAAAGACCTTCTTTAATGCTAAGTTCCGGTTTGGGTTTGCAAAGTCCGAACCTGCCGTATCAAGCAGCCGACCTGCGTTTCCGGCTTAGTAAGGCCCCATTTCGTCTTGGCGTTTTTCGGGAGGGAATACCTCAGTTTCGTTCTATTGGCGGCATAATTGGTACCGGCTTTTCAGGTGGACCTGAATTTTTTGGGGCAATCGACTACAGCTACCGAAATTTAGGTATTCCTGAATACGAACTTGCCCATTTTCATTTGATTCGACTTAGTTGGATTTGGAAACCCAAAATTCCTTTTTCTTTCCGTTGCCAAACAGCCCTCGAAGCTGCCCCAAATGCCAAACGGAACTTCCTGGTTCAAGCTGCCCTAAATTATGCCATCTCGCCAAATCATTCGCTGGGTTTTGGCTTTCGTAATTATTCTGCCGACCTCTCGCCTCAAACTTCTTTGCAGTTTTCCGGTATGAGTAGCCAACAGCTTCAATATGTGTTTTCTGTGCCGCTCCATCAAACTGGAATTTCTGCTGGATTTGCTTTGCCTTTGAAGGAAATGAAATTGGGTTTTTCTGCCGAATGGACTTCCTGGCGTGGTTCGTATCTGCATGTTCAACTGCTGCTTCCCTTGAAAGGATTGGATTCATGAGCCCGCGAGTTTTGTGCTGCTTGTTGCTTTGCTTGCCGAGTATGCTTTTGGCCCAACGCATCCAATCGCAAGAAGATTTGCTTGCATTTATCCAAACTTTGGAGCCCACGGATGAAGACGAAGGAATTAGGCAGGAGCTCTTCCTAAAATTGGATTTTCTAATCAATAATCCCCTTTCACTCAATTACGCATCCGAAACGCAATTGGCCCAAATTCCCGGAATCCGACCCTCAGAAATTCAAGCTATTCTTGCACATCGCCAAAAGTATGGCTCCTTTCTGCATCTAGCTGAACTGGCTTCAGTTCAGGGCTTAGCTCGCCCACGTGCAGCTTTGCTTTCTTCTTTTTTTGAAGCCAATATTCAGAAAAATTCTTTTATCCAATTTCAGCCAGTCCCCAAACAAAGCCTGAAAATTCGCTTTCAATCAAAAACCAGTTCTTCTTACCAAAACGATTCACGACGCATTCAGCCCTGGCTGCAAGCCCTTCGGCTGGAGTGGAAACCTGCTCCAAATTGGAACGCGATTATTCAAGCCGAGCAAGATCCCGGAGAGTCTTGGCAAGGCAAGCCCAATTTCAGTTCAGGCTCCTTATCCAGAACCGGAAAAGGGATTTGTAAAACCGCTATTATCGGAGATTTTCAGTCCAGTTTTTCACAAGGACTCTGGCTGGGGCCAGGTTTTCAAAATCAAGCGGGCATTTCCTTGTTGCAGCAAATGCGCTTTTCTGATGGTTTTAAGCCCTACAAAAGTCGCGATGAAAATCGATACTTAAGAGGGATAGCCCTGGATTTTGGATGGAGAAACTGGAACCTACAAACCTTGGCTTCGTTTAAAACAAAAAATCAATTAGGCGCTTCTTTCGATTCACTGAATGGATTCTTTTCCGAAAATCAATTTCAATCGGATTTCAACACAAACAGCGTAAACCAGGTTCAGAATGAACGATTGTTTGGAATACGTTTAAACCGAAAAATTTCCGGCTGGAACTTGGCTCTTGCTTCATCCTGGATAAAGTATTCTCCACCCATACTCACACGTGAAAGGTATCCTTATCAATGGGGTAGCCGTAGCCTCGAAAACTACAAAACGCTTAGTTTTCAATTTCGCAAGACGCTTCAAAATGGATTGGTTTCAGGAGAAGCCCTAATCGACAATTTTGGCGATTTGCCCATCAGCTTGCAATGGATGCAAAGTTTATCGGCAAACCTGGATGCCATGCTTGCTTTCCGGTATTTTCCCATACGCTATTCAAATCCGTACAGTAGGGCTTTTTCACGCTGGAATCAACAAGATGAAAACGGACTATTTGCCAACTTAATTTGGCAAGTTTCAAGAAACCAACAACTGCGAACATATCTCGATGTATTTGATAGCGATTGGATTCGTTACCGAAAACCATTTCCAGTTTCAGGCTCTGAACAGGCTCTTGAATGGCGATACCAAACGCGATCAGGTGAATTGCTTGCATGCAAACTACAAAATAAAGTAGAGGCCAATCAGGTAAACGAACAACGCATTACCCAACGCCAAAATCAACTCATTCTGGTATTGACCATGCCGGTTGGCGATTCCATCAAGCTGCAATCCCGCTACCAGCAGGCCTTTTTAAACGCAAATGAGCAAGGTCAAAGCTATTTACTTTGGTCTCAAATGACCTGTAAAGTCAAACCATTTCAATTCAGTTTTCGTTTTAGTATTTGGAATTGCTACTCTTCTCAATTGCCACTTTTTAGCAGCGATTTAAACTTACCAGGTATGTTTTCAATGGCCGCTTTTTATGGTAAGGGTCATGAATTTACAACACGTTTCGACTGGAAAAAGAAAGCCCTAAAAACAGGTGTGCGATTGGCTTGGCGTCCCCAAAGCTTGAACCAAGTTGAGACTTGGAGCCTTTCTTTTCAGCTCAATTTGGAGTTGAATGGAAGTTGATATAGTTTAAAGCTTTGTTTATCAGCCTGTTGTTATTTTGTTGAGTCCGAATTAAAACTCCTAACTGCCTTTAGGGATTACCAATTCATAAAGTTATTTTCGCGCCATATATTTTTACTATGGATTTGTTCGATAAGTTGCAGAAAAAAGCCGGCCCTCTGGGACAGTATGCCGACGATGCCTATGGTTATTACATGTTTCCTCGCCTTGAAGGTGAAATTGGACCAATGATGAATTTCCGCGGTAAGGAAATGCTGAATTGGAGTTTGAACAATTACCTCGGACTTGCCAACCATCCTGAAGTGCGAAAGGCAGATACCGAAGCTACTGAGAAATTTGGTTTGGCTTATCCAATGGGTGCTCGCATGATGAGTGGTAATTCGGTTTACCACGAACAACTCGACCGCGAATTGGCTGCCTTCGAAATGAAAGAGGATGCAGTATTGCTAAATTACGGTTACCAAGGTATGGTTTCTGCAATTGATGCACTTGTCGACCGCCACGATGTGATTGTGTATGATGCGGAATCGCATGCTTGTATCGTAGATGGCGTTCGCCTGCACATGGGTAAACGCTTTGTTTACGAACACAACAACATGGAAAGCCTGGAAAAACAATTGCAGCGTGCTCAGAAAATTACCGAAGAAACAGGTGGCGCCATTCTGGTAATCACCGAAGGTGTATTTGGTATGACAGGTGCTCAAGGACGTTTGGCTGATATCGTTGCTCTGAAATCGAAATACTCGTTCCGCCTTTTTGTGGATGATGCGCACGGATTCGGTACACTGGGCAAAACTGGTGCCGGTACTGGCGAAGAGCAAAATTGCCAGGATGGAATTGATATTTACTTTGGAACCTTCGCCAAATCCATGGCGCTAATTGGCGGATTCATTGCTTCGGATAAAAACATTGTAAAATTCCTGCGCTATAACCTGCGTTCCCAAATTTATGCCAAGTCGGTTCCAATGCCCATTGTTTGGGGCGCTTTAAAACGTCTCGATTTGATTCGCAAACATCCTGAATACAAAGAAAACCTTTGGAAAATTGTAGATGCACTTCAAAAAGGATTGCGCGATGTTGGCTTTGATTTGGGTAGAACAAATTCATGCGTAACTCCGGTTATGATGCATGGAACAGTAGGGGAGTCTACGGCGGTAGTGCACGACTTGCGCGAGAACTATGGAATTTTCTGCTCGGTGGTGGTTTATCCGGTAATTCCAAAAGGCATGATTCTTTTGCGTTTAATTCCTACCGCCGTTCATACCCTCGATCAGGTTGAACGTACCATTAAGGCATTCGTAGAAATTCGCGAAAAATTGGCCAACGGAACCTACAGCGAAGTGGGCCGTATTGTATCCATGGCCGAAAATGCTTAAGAAGGATTTTAGAAATTTCAACCCTATACTTGTATAAAGTTGGCATCAACTTTGTTAGTTAATTCCTTATGCAAAAAATGAAAGTAATTTTGGTAGCCGTTCTCGCTTTGGTGGCTACATCCATGAAACCATCCGAAGAAATTAAATGGATGGATTTTAATGCCGGTTATAGCTTGGCCAAGAAAAAAGGCAAAATTATGCTGGTTGATGTGTACACCGAATGGTGTGGCTGGTGCAAACGTATGGACCGCGATGCCTATGCCAAACCTGAAATTGCAGAAATTGTAGGTAAAGATTTTATCGCCATTAAATTCAATCCCGAAATTGAAGGCGTAACCTACACCTTTGAAGGTAAAAACTATACAGGAGCTCAGTTGGCAGGTGTAATTTCAAACAATCAACTTAGCGGTTATCCTACAACTATTTTCATCAATCCAAAAGTGAAGAAAACCGAAATTGTAGTAGGCTATAAAAATGCCGAGCAATTGCGTCCAATCCTTGAAGATTTGAAAGTCAAACTAAAATAAACCTACGCGGAATGCGTACGAGAACTGTCCTTTCGAGGGCAGTTTTTTTTTGGCCTTGCCCCAACCTAAATTTCGTTTCGGGAATCCAAATTCGTTTTCAGGGGCCCGGGTCATCCGCCTGTACTCCTCTGGCATAAGCCTCGTGGCTGTATTGGCTTTGGCGGGCTTCCTGCGGTCGCCTCCAAACCCAAACATCCACGGTCCTCTGCCTTCCGGGGTACTGTCTCCTGCCCCTAAGGAATCTAAACTCTCACCCAAACCAAACTTCTTCTCCTTCTCTATCTCTTCCTCTTTCTCTTTCTCTTTCTCCTTCTTACTCCAAATCGTATTGCTTAATCTTCCTGTATAAGGTACGTTCAGAAATTCCCAATTCTTGGGCAGCGCGCTTGCGTTTTCCCTGATGCTTTTGCAGCGATTTCCGAATCAGTTCAATTTCCTTTTGTTCCAAGGAAAGCGATTCCGGCTCGGGTTCGCTCACATCAATAAAATCATTTTCAATTACCACCGGATGCGATAAGTTGGAAGTAGGCATTTGAACTACCGGTTGGTTTTGCTGCACCACCGGAATATTCATTCCCGAGTTCTGGAAATCCATGGTATTAATTACCTGAGAATTAAAATTCTGCGGCATTTGCACTTGTCCGGGATTGCCCTGCATCATATCATACACAACCGATTTTAAATCAGATAGGTCTTTGCGCAAATCAAGCAGAAACTTGTACATAATATCCCGCTCGCTAAACTGCATTTCCTGATTTCCTGTCCCAATTACCATGGGTAATCCCGGTTTTTCAGGAGGTAAAATTCGCATCAATTCGGTACTGTTTACCACTTTGTCTTCATCCAATACAGATAATTGTTCGGCAATGTTTTTCAATTGACGGATATTGCCCGGCCAGCGGTAATTCACCAAAATTTGTAAGGCATCTGGTTCAAGAATCACCGGTTTTGAATGGTACTTTTCTGCAAAATCAGCCGAGAATTTTCTGAACAACAAACCAATATCTTCTTTCCGTTCACGCAAAGGTGGAACCTTAATGGGCACAGTTGATAATCTGTAGTACAAATCTTCTCTAAATTTACCGTGTGCCGCCAGTTCCAATAAGTCTTTGTTGGTGGCAGCAACCACACGCACATCCGTTTTTTGCACCTTCGATGAACCTACCTTCAAAAATTCTCCGCTTTCCAGCACGCGAAGCAATCTGGCCTGCGTTTCCAAAGGAAGTTCGCCAACTTCATCTAAAAAGATGGTGCCTCCATTTACGGTTTCAAAGTATCCTTTACGCGTATCATGGGCGCCCGTAAACGAACCTTTTTCGTGGCCAAACAATTCCGAATCAATGGTTCCTTCCGGAATGGCGCCGCAGTTTACCGCAATAAAATTGCCGTGTTTGCGGTGACTTAAGCCATGAATAATTTTTGAAAAGGCTTCTTTTCCAACGCCACTTTCCCCATTAATTAAAACAGTAATATCGGTAATTGATACTTTTACCGCAGTTTCCAATGCAATATTCAACAAAGGCGAATTGCCAATGATTTCAAAGCGTTGTTTAATATCCTGAATGTTCATGATTGTTTATTAATCGTTTGTTTACAATAACCCGATAGCCTAAAAAACTTCGGGCAATATTAAATTCAAATGCAGGGTTCTCCGGCATGCCGGTTTCCGGAAATTGTTCCCTGAAAAAACTGCGCGCCATCGGATAATCCTCCAAAAAATGATCCTCTAGTAGAAACTCCGTCGACTTCGCATAGGTTAATCGCTCTCCTCCTCGTGAGGTTGAATGACTGTAATATTGAATAAGGTCTGCAATTTTATGCTTGCTCGTCTCTATTGGGCCATGGGCAAAAAGGCTAGCCCAATGCAACAAAAACATCAAATTGGGTGTCAATCCAAAAATCAACTGAAAAAGAAAAATGGCTTCTGTTTTGAAAAGGCCCCTGCCAACAAAAAATCGCTTTCCTCCAACATACAAAATGCCTGCAAGTGCTAGCCAAAATGCACCAATTTCGAGTGGTGTTAAAAGCAGATTTGGAAAGATATAATAATAATAGAAAATAGGGAGTACCAATACCCCAAAAAAGGGAAGGTTCATCACCCAATGTGACTGGTAAAATGTGTACTTCTTTTTAATCTTAGAAGGAAGTTTGCTAACTCCTTTTTGCCCTTCAAACTTTTCGCGATTGAGCCGGTAATCGTTATCAAACTCAGTGGGATCCAAATTTAACATCAAACACAAGTGGGCATAGGTGTTTGGTAAACTTTGTCTCAGTTCAATGGGCTTTTCAAAAAACCATTCAATCACCAACGGATACAAGGAATCAGCATCTCCTGTTCTTACCCGCGATGGGTTGGATTGATAGAAAATATGTTCCTGTTTTTTTTGAAGTTCTGCAAGAAGTATAGATGACCAATCGGAATAATACGAAGCCAATCGCTCATCTGCCGAATTTCCGTTTCGCAAGGAGCGAATTTGTGCTTGTGCAAAATGATACATGCCCAAATTTTCGCCATCTTCTGGCTGCCCATGTGATTGGGTAAAATGCTTCCAGGAAATGGCAATTATCCGGTCGGAAAAGGTAATTCCGGCATGCGATTCCTGGCTTTTCTGCATTTGAAACTCGCCCGGGTAAACCCAAATCTGCTCGTATTTTCCAATGGTAAAATTCCGAAATCCAAAGGTTAATTGAACCGGGTAGGAGAGGATAAGTGTGCTCATTTCCTCGCTTATTTCCAGGTCCCGCCCAATTACGTTGAATTGCTTTTTTACCTCATACAGCCGATCCAAAAAGCGTTCCTTTCCCTGTCGGGATAAATCCCGGTAGAAAAGTTGGTACTTCTCCAGAAAATCGGCTGTTTGCTGGTAGTCCAATATCAGAACTTAATTTCTTCGATTACGCGTCCAATCAAACTGGTTTGTGTGGCTCGTTCAACCAGTACTTTTACATACTGGCCTTTTTGGTAGTGCTCTTTCGGAAAAATAACCACGGTATTTTGGTCGTTTCTGCCGCGCAATTCCTGGTCCGATTTTTTTGAAAATCCTTCAATCAAAACCGTTTGCACTTTCCCAACCTCAGCCTGATTCAATTCTAAACTTACCTGGTGCTGAATGGCAATGATTTCTTGGAGCCTGCGATTTTTTACATCGGCAGGAATATCATCGGCATACCTTCTGGCTGCCAAGGTTCCCGGACGCTCGCTGTATTGGTACATGAAGGCAAAATTGAAACGTCCATACCTAAACATTTCCAACGTGTCTTGATGTTCTTCTTCAGTTTCCGTGCAAAAACCTGCAATCACATCGGTAGATATTCCACAATCGGGCAATACTTCACGTATTTTGTCCAAGCGCATTTTAAACCATTCCCTGTCGTAGGTGCGGTTCATCAATTTCAATACTCTGCTATTTCCAGATTGAAGCGGGAAGTGAATGTAGTTGCAGATATTGGGGTACTTTTTCATGGTATACAGTACCTCATCTGTAATGTCTTTGGGGTGCGAGCTCGAGAATCGTATGCGCAAATCCGGACCTAGCAATGCTACCTTTTCCAGCAACTGGGCAAAATTGCAAACTACCTCTCCTGCTTCGTTTTCTTCTTTGTATGAATCTACATTTTGTCCCAGCAGGGTAATTTCTTTGTATCCTTGTTGATAGAGAATTTCAGCTTCTCTCACAATCGAATCCGATGGGCGACTACGTTCGCGGCCTCTGGTAAAGGGAACAACGCAAAAAGAACACATGTTGTCGCAACCACGCATGATGCTAATAAATGAAGTTACTCCATTCGAACTCAATCGAACCGGCGTAATTTCTGCGTAGGTTTCCTCTCGCGATAGCAAGACATTTACTGCTTTTTGGCCTTCTTCGACCTGTGTAATCAATTGAGGAATATCGCGGTAGGCATCAGGTCCAACCACAATATCAATGATTTGCTCCTTTTCAAGCAATTGGGTCTTTAACCGCTCGGCCATGCATCCCAAAACCCCCACAATCATTCCGGGCTTTTGCTTTTTCTGATGCTTGATTTCGCGTAAACGTCCCCAAACCGTAGCCTCTGCATTGTCGCGAATAGAACAGGTGTTCACAAAAACAACGTCAGCTTCGTCAATTTTAGAGGTGGTTTTAAATCCTTTATCGGCCATTATCGAGGCTACAACTTCACTATCGGCAACATTCATCGCACAGCCATAAGTCTCTATGTACAAATTTCGTGTGGCGTTTTCAGGAGCTTTTTCTGCAACAATTCCTTTCATTTATTTTGCGTTTGAACCTGCAAATATAGCGAATTGCTGCCATCTTGGCAGAAGATTGTTTTTGTTCCAATTTCGCACCTTTTGCCTAACAGATAGATAAACAGGTGTTTAGTATTCGTTTTTCTTGAAAGTCTTTGTTGAGCGGTAGAATTTCAGGGATTTTTTACACGAATGCGACTGCGCCGAATAGGCTCTTCTCAATCCTGAATGGGTAGTAATTTTCCTAAATCATTTGTTTTCTGATGTTTGTGATTCTGAAACTGGAATTTGAATATTTTAAGAATCTCCACAGGAATTGCAGACCATGGATTCATAACGCATTCCAATCTCAGGTCAGGAATGAGATTTCAGCTTAACCGCTTAACTTTGGACCATTAAGTTTTTAGATAATGAAAGTATTGGTTACCGGAAGTAATGGTTTGCTAGGCCAAAAACTTACTGATTTGTACCGTGGTCTTCAGGATGTTCAATTAATTGCAACAGCCCGTGGTGCAGATCGTTATCCTGAGCAAAATGGTTATTCCTATGTTTCCTTGGATATAACAGACAAGAATCAGGTAGATGAGGTTATCAATACTCAAAGGCCTGATGTGGTTATCAATACCGCGGCCATGACCAATGTAGATGCCTGCGAATCGGAACGTGAGGCTTGCGATGCATTGAATGTGCATGCTGTAGAATACCTGGTTGAGGCTTGCAATCGAAACAAGGTGCATTTGGTGCATGTATCAACCGATTTCATTTTCGATGGAACGCATGGTCCGCTTCGGGAGGATGAAAAACCTGCTCCCCTAAGTTACTACGGAGAGTCGAAATGGAAGGCCGAACAAATAGTTCAAAACAAATGCAACAGCTGGGCCATAGCCAGAACCGTTTTGGTATTTGGCATTGTGAGCGATATGAGCAGAAGCAATATCGTACTTTGGGCCAAAGGTGCGCTTGAATCAGGCAAGTCAATTAACGTTGTAGCCGACCAGTTCAGAACGCCAACACTTGCTGAAGATTTAGCAGAGGGTTGCCATTTGATTGCCCAAAAAAGAGCACAAGGTATCTTCAATATCTCAGGAAAAAACTTCATGAGTGTTTATGATTTGGTGGTGCAAGTGGCCGATTTCTGGAAATTGGATAAATCGCTTCTCAATTTGTCAAGCAGCGAAGGCATTAAGCAACCGGCTAAACGTCCGCCTATAACCGGGTTCATTTTAGATAAAGCCATGAACGAATTGGGATATAACCCCAAATCATTTCAGGAAGGCCTTAAATTGCTCGATTCTCAACTAAAATTAAGGAACGCATGAAAAATTTACTATTCCTTCTTAAGCAGGCAGAGCCTGCAAGTTTCACATTTTGGTTCCTTACCGAATTGTTCTTTGGGCTGTTTGTTGCTGCTCTTCTTTATTTTTTCATCGTAAAAAATCCGAAGATCAACAAACGCTATTATGAACGGAATCAAGATTCAGATAAGGAAATGGATTGAGTCCTATTTCTACTTCAGCCGTCTCGAGAAGAGCGGAATTCTGGTTTTACTTATTCTTATTTTTATCATTCAAGCCGCTCGTTTAGGGGTGGCTTTTTTTTATCAACCCAACCCAATTCCAATTTCCATTACGATCATTCAAAATCCAACAATTTCATCAATCCCCTTCAGGGAAAAGAAAATGGCTCCTTCCTTTTCCGATTCAACCCAAAAACAACTTAATCAAAAACCAAAAGTGCAGCGCTTTGCTGTGCTGGAGTTGAATTCGGCCGACAGTCAAGAACTCGTGGCCTTGTACCGTATTGGACCGGGATTGGCTTCAAAAATCATTAAATACCGCAAGCAGTTGGGTGGGTTTTACAGCCTCGAACAGCTTCCTGAAATTTATGGCTTTCAGGAAGATATTCTATTCGATTTGGAGGGGAAAATTCGGGTAGATGCTTCGTTGGTTCGCAAAATTGCTATTAACAAGGCCGAATTTGATGAGTTGAAAACCCATCCTTATTTGAAATTCAGTCTTTCTCGCCAACTCATAGCTTACCGCAAACAACACGGTCCCTATTCAAGCCGAAACGATTTGCTGAAATTGAAAAATCTGAACGACTCCATCATCCGGAAAATTGAACCTTACCTGAGTTTTGAGATTCAACCATAAATTGACATTGCCATTTAAAAATTGGGGCCAATTCTGTATCGTTTTTTAAGAATGAAAGTGGATATTGCGACTCAAACCTTAACCAGTTATGATGAATTTTGACCAAACAGAGAACCAGAAAATGGTTGCTCAAATGGTGCGTGATTTTGCCGAAAAGCATATCCGTCCTTACGTTATGGAATGGGACGAAGCCCAGCATTTCCCAAGAGAAATGTTTAGGGAAATGGGAAAACTCGGACTCTTGGGTGTTTTGGTACCTGAGGAATATGGAGGTGCCGGCTTTGGATATTTTGAATACGTAACAGCTATTTCAGAACTTGCAAAGGTTTGTGGTTCTGTGGGTTTAAGTATGGCTGCGCACAATTCATTGTGCACAGGTCATATCATGACATTTGGTAACGAAGAACAAAAGAAGAAATGGTTACCCAAATTGGCTACCGGCGAATGGATGGGTGCTTGGGGACTAACCGAAGCTAATACCGGAAGTGATGCCATGCGTATGCAATGCGTTGCTAAAAAAGATGGTGACCATTGGGTATTGAATGGTACCAAAAACTGGATTACTCATGGTATTTCAGGTGAAGTAGCCGTTGTGCTTGCGCGTACCGGCGAATTGTTAGATTCCAATGGAATTACCGCTTTTGTTGTTGAGCGTGGAACGCCTGGTTTCCGAGGTGGTAAAAAGGAAAATAAATTGGGAATGCGTGCTTCAGAAACTGCTGAGCTGATTTTTGAAGATTGCCGTATTCCGGATGCCAATGTCTTAGGAAATGTAGGTGATGGGTTTAAGCAAGCCATGAAGATTCTGGATGGAGGGCGTATTTCAATTGCTTCTCTTTCATTGGGGATTGCAAAAGGTGCTTATGATGCGGCCTTGAAGTATTCAAAAGAGCGTCATCAATTTGGACAGCCTATTTCCAATTTCCAAGGTATTGCCTTCAAATTGGCAGATATGGCTACTCGCATTGAAGCATCTGAATTGCTAACCTTGCAAGCTGCCGACCGCAAAAACAAAGGCATGAGCGTGAATAAAGAAGGAGCTTTTGCCAAATATTATGCTTCTGAAGTTGCAGTTTGGGCATCAACCGAAGCCGTTCAAATTTTCGGAGGTTATGGTTATACCAAAGATTTCCCGGTTGAGAAATTCTACCGCGATTCTAAATTGTGTACCATTGGTGAGGGAACCAGTGAGATTCAAAAACTGGTTATCTCAAGAGCCATTTTGAAATAAGAAAAAGGCCCCGGCTTGCCGGGGCCTTTTTTAGGCTTCAATTTCGGTAATTTCAAATGCTTTGAGAATTTTTTCCATCAGCACTTTTTTTACTTCTTCATAGTGCTGCGGTGCTCCTAGCTCCCTTTGCATGGAAGTCACATCTTTATCATCTATTCCGCAGGGAATGATGTTTTTAAAATATGCTAAATCTGTATTCACATTAAAGGCAATGCCGTGCATAGTTACCCACCTGCTGCATCTAACCCCCATTGCACAAATTTTGCGCGCTTTTTCATTGTCGGCATCAAGCCAAACTCCGGTATAACCTTCGTAGCGGCCTGATTCTATTCCATAGCTTGCAAGTGTTTCAATAACAGCTCCTTCAAGTGTACGTAAATACCGATGGATGTCGGTAAAAAACTGCTCCAAATCAAAGATGGGATATACAACAATTTGTCCGGGCCCGTGATAGGTAATATCCCCTCCACGATTAATGGGATAATAACTCGCTTCCGCCTGCTTTAAGCCTTGTTCATCCAATAACAAATTTGCAGGGTCGCCGCTTTTTCCTAAGGTGTACACATGCGGATGCTCTACAAAAATCAGGTGATTCAGTAGGGGAGTTTTCTGTTCCGGAGCAAGCTCGCGTTCGGCAAACTTGGCATCTACCATAGCCTTGAATAAGACCTCTTGCCTGTCCCAAGCCTCCTTATAATTCAGAAGGCCCCAGTCGCTTATCTTAACTTTACCAGGCACTTTATTTGTAGATATCGTTTAGTTCAACAGGCTTCGATGACTTCTTGCGCATTTTCATGTTCAAAAGTTCAACGCCAATTGAGAACGCCATGGCAAAATACACATAGGCTTTCAGGTTGTATTCTTCTGCAATTTTGTGATTCCATCCTTCAATAACGAGCATCAAACCTATCACCAACAAAAATGCAAGGGCCAATAACTTGATACTTGGGTGTTTGTTGATGAATTCGGCAATCATACCAGAGAAAAACAGCATAATAATCATCGAAATTACAACCGCTAAGATCATAACAGGTAGTTCCTGCGCCAATCCTACCGCGGTAATTATGGAGTCGAATGAAAAAACAATATCTATCACAATTACTTGCATTACCACATTCCAAAAAGATGCAGTAATCTTTTTACTTTCCTCGTCGGCTTCTGCTTCAAGTAGTTCAAAGATTTCAATGGTACTTTTATAAAGTAGGAACAAACCTCCACCTAACAATACCAACGAGCGCATGCTAATCGGGTGGCCGGCAATGGAGAATAAATCTTTACTTGGTCCATGTACAAGATGAGTAAGGAAACTTAATAACAAGATTCGAATAAACAAGGCCAGAAAGATTCCAAGTCTTCTTGCTCCCTGCTGTTTTTCTTTGGGGAGTTTTCCAGTGACAAGTGAAATGAAAATTACGTTGTCAATCCCCAACACAATTTCCATCACCGTTAAGGTTACAAGAGATAGCCAAACCTCGGGCTTACTAAACAATTCTAACATGGCAATTTTTCAGGCTGCAAATGTACAAAATTTACAACGGTAATTATTGAGCTGCTTTTTCCTCAATAACTGCAAGCAATTCTTCAATCGAATCCCCTCCAATCCAGCGAATTCCATTGATTTTTCTAAACCAGGTCATTTGTCGTTTAGCATAATTTCGGGTATGTTGTTTGATTTTATCAATGGCCTCATTCAGGTTCCACTCGCCATCAAAATAGCTGAATAGTTCATTGTAACCAACGGTTTGAAGTGAATTGAGATTGCGAAATGGATAGAGTTTCCGTGCTTCTTCTACCAATCCTGACTGGATCATGTGGTTTACCCGCTCATTGATTCGGGCATAGAGTTCCTCACGTGGACGATCAATTCCAACTACCAGTATTTCAAAATTGCGTTTTGCGGGAATTCGTTCTTTGCGTTCAATACCTAAGGCTTGCATTTCCAAGGCCCGCATCAGACGCTGCGGATTTCGCATGTCCGTGTTTTCAAAACCAATGGGATTCTTCAAGCGAAAAAGTTCCTGCAAGCCTTCCAAGCCCTTTTCCTTAAAAAGCAACTCCAGTTCTGTTCGGTAATTTAAGTCAGCAGCGGGCATTTCATCAAGGCCAAATAACAGGGCATTCAAGTACAAACCTGAGCCTCCGCAAACAATCACAAAATCTTTCTCAAGAAACAATTCATCCAACACCTTCAGCGCCGCACGTTCAAAATCTCCAGCTGAGAAATAGTCAGCCGGATTCAGGAAGTCAATAAAATGATGCTTGATTCCTTGCATTTCTTCCAAATCAGGCTTAGCAGTCCCAATTTTCATTTCCTTATAAAATTGACGCGAATCGCAGGAAATGATTTCAGTTTTCAGGTGGCGTGCCAATTCAATTGAAAGTGCTGTTTTTCCCGATGCCGTAGGTCCTACCAAACAAATCAAAAGTTTCTGCTTTCCTCCCATGCTGCAAATATGCAAAACCAATCCGGCCTTAACTAAAAAACAAAAGGCCCTCCGCTGGGAGAGCCTTTTGTTTTAGAATTATTCTGACCGGTTTATTTGCTGTAAACCGCAAAGTTTGATCGGCCAATTACCTTAGTTCCTTCTGCAATAATTACATGGTACTTGCCAGGTTCAACACTCAAGTTGCGAATTTCAATCTCGTTGCTCATGCGAACATCTGAGTTTTGTTCGTAAACTACACGGCCTAGCATATCCACAATACTAACCTGCACAGGTTTCTGAGTAGTGATTCCGCTTAAGTCGATGTTGAAATTGCCAGTATTTGGATTTGGATACAAAGTCAGGCTTGCAACTTCAGTTTCTCTGCTTGAAAGTCCAGTTGCTGATTTTCCAACTTCCTTAAATCCATCAAGTCCAGTTTTGTTTCCTGGTAAATCATTTTTAGCAACTACCGATAAGCCACTGCATGGCAAATCAACAACTGTAACAACCATGCTGTATGATCCAGTACAACCCATGTTTGAAACGGCATTCAAGGTAACTGTGTAAGTTCCAGGTGTTGCGTAAACTTTTCCGTTCGGGAATGTGTGAGTTGAACCGGTTCCATCTCCAAAGTCCCAAGTATAACCGTCATTCACCCAACCCCAACCTGTAAAGTAGGTAGTATTGAAGAAATCAAAACGGTTGGTACTAATACACTGTGCCGCATTGGTGGTAGTAAATCCTACAATTGGATTGTTATTTCCATTGCTTGCGTTTACAACAGAGGAATAAGTGCTGCTGCAAGTTCCATCATCAACAGTTAAGCTTACAGTATAAGAGCCGCTTGAATTATAAGTATGGGTTGGATTTGCAGTTGTTGAGGTACTTCCATCTCCAAAATTCCAGCTGTAGCTTGGTGTTCCCGATGATGTTGATGTATTGGTGAAAGTAAACTGGTTACTGCATGAACTAAATGAACCGCTGCTGGTAAATGAAGCATTTGGAGCTGGTTGACCAGCAGGTGCATTCACAACCTGACTGCTGCTATGTGAGCAATTACCTCCATTGTAAACTGTCAAAGTAACTGTGTAGCTGCCTGCAAGTGCATAAGCCTTAACCGGATTTTCAAGCGTTGATGTTGTTCCATCTCCAAAATCCCATGAATAGGTAAGGTTTCCATAGTCAACTGTAGAGTTATTGTCAAATGCAATATTACTTGCACAACTTGAAGCTCCATAGGTAAATGAAGAAACCGGTGTAGATGCAACAGATACGGTTTTAGTTATGCTGCTACTGCAACCCAAGTTGTCAACGGTAAGGGTTACGTTGTAATTTCCGGTTGAAGCATAACTTGTGCTTGGCTGCATCTGGGTTGAAGTTGTTCCGTTGCCCAAATTCCAAGAATAAGTAATTCCGGAACCGCTGGTAGAGGTATTGGTGAAACTTACATTTTTAGTACAACCGTCATAAACTGGGGTGAAGTCCGCAGTTGGACTTGTTCCTACACGCAATTTGCGACTGAAAGTTGATGTGCAACCCGTTTGATTCGTAACAGTTAAGGTAACAGTATAATCACCGGTGCTTGCAAAGGTTTTTCCGAATACAAAAGTTTGTGTTGAAGTAGTTCCATCTCCAAAATTCCAAAGGCTAGATGGAATCCAACCTGCTCCTGAATGATCAGCTCTGTTCAAGAAACTGAAGTTAGCTCCAACTCCGCAACTTCCTGCGTTTTCAATTTCAAAGTAGGCCATTGGACCATAGTTGTCATTGCCAATGGTAACGGTTTGTGAACTGCTCGAGCTGCATCCGTTTACATCTGTTGCTGTTAATGTAACGGTATAAGTAGCACCGGCTCCAAATGATTTAACCGCATCCTGGGTATTGGTGGTTTTGCCATCACCAAAGTTCCACAAATAGGTTACCGGACTTCCTGTGCTTGTATTGGTAAAGGTATAAGTGTTACCGCAAGTTCCGCTGAGTGCTTTTGTAAATGAAGCTGATGGACCACTGGCCGAAAGACTTCCAACAACTGCTTGTTTGGTAAGCTCTTTTGAACAACCATGCGTGTTGGTTACCGTTAATGTTACATCAAATGTATTGATAGATGCATAAGTATGGCTTGGGCTGGCTGAGGTGGATGAATTTCCATCTCCAAAATCCCAACTGTATGTCAATGTACCAGTTCCGGTAGATGAATTGCTGAATTGAATTGCAGGATTGCAAGCTGATTGAGTGCCAACAGAAAAATCAACATTCACATCATTATTAACTGTAAAGGTTTTTGTTTTTGTGCTGGTGCAACCGCCATCAATTGCTTTTAATATTAGGCTATGGCTTCCATTGCTAAGTCCGCTTAAGCTTAATGGGAAAGAAGATACACTTGCAAAGGCGGCATTGTCTAATGAATATTCATAAGTTGTTGCCACTCCTGCATTGTTGGTGGTGTTTGCAATGCTTACTGTGTTTACACACAAATCTGCTTGAGTTACAGTGAAGTCGGCATCCAAGCCGCTAGAATTAAAGGCAGTTGCGCTAATTGATGTTGTTAGACTTGTGTTACAGCCGGTTGATGAGGTTGCTGTTAACTCAACATCGTAAGTTCCATCAGCTGCATAATTGTGGGTTGGGGTGGCTGATGTAGATGTGTTTCCATCTCCAAAATCCCAACTGTATGTTAGGGCTCCAACCGGTGCTGTTGAAGTATTGGTAAAACTGATAGCATTGTTGCAGCTATTAACGGTTTCAGAGAATGCAACAACGGGTTCATTACCTGGAACCACTGTCTGACTCAAGGTTAATGGTCCTGTTGAGCAGCTTCCACCGGTTGTTGTAGTAAGAGTAACTGTATACGAACCTCCAGTGCTGTAGGTATGTGTTGGGTTGGCTGAAGTTGATGTGTTTCCATCTCCAAAATTCCAGCTGTATCCGGTTACTCCTGTACTTGCAGAACTATTGAAGTTAACTGTCTTAGAGCAGGCCGCATCATGGGTAAACGAAATAACAGGTGCTGGGTTAACAGTTAAATCAATGTAGGCGGTATCTGTACATCCAGAACCTGCATACATAATCAAATGAGTTCTGAAGGTTCCGGTTTGAGTGAATACTTTTGGTTCAATGCTGGTGGCCGTATTTGTTGTTCCATCTCCATGGTCCCAAAGGGCATGGGTGGTGAATGATGGCCAATGATTTTGACTGTGGTTGTTCAATTCAAAACTGTTACCTGTTAAACACTGAGTTTGATCGCTGGTTAGGTTGACAATAGCTTCAGGTCCATTTTTAATTGCACGTGTAAATGTGGTGTTTGTAATACAACCTCTATCTGAAGTTGATCTAACATGAATTGCATAATTAGTATTTGGATAACCCGGAGTAAACCATTGCAAATCCGAGTTAAACGGAAACTCGTGTTTCAGAATATCAGTTGATGCGGTATTTACCACAGGACTTCCATCTCCAAAATCCCAACGGTAATTCACAATGCTTCCTTCACTAATTGTAGAGGCATTCGTGAAAACTACAGCACCGTTACAAAGCAACTGACCACCGTTAACACCAGGGTCTCCACTTAGTGTAGAACTTGTGCCTACAACGTTATTTGGCATTGGCCAAACATCAATATAGGATGTTCTTGTAAGTTCTCCCAAGCAACCATTAACTGTTGTTGCTTGCATGTATACTGTATAGTGTCCTTCAGTTGAATAGGTTTTAGTAGGACTTGTTTGGGTTGATGAACTTCCATCGCCAAATGTCCAAGCATAGGTTGTGCCTCCAACTGGTGCACCATTACTAAGTGTAGTTGAATTGGTGAATGGGAAGCTGTTTCCGGTTAAACATTTTTGTTGAACTGCCGTTGCAAAATCAACTACAGGTTTTGGATACACCGATACAGATAGGTTGGTGGATGATTGACAGCCATTGTTATCGGTTAGCTGAAGGTTAACTGAATAATTTCCTTCAGAACCATAAACATAATTGGTAATACTGCTAATGCTTGCACCGCTAAATGTTCCAACGCCATCTCCCATGTTCCATGCATAGTTTGCAATGTTGGTGGTGTTGGTGCTGGTGAAGTCAAATGAATTGCTTCCATTAACTGTATTTCCATTGATACATTGTGTTGCATCGTTTGCTGTGATGCCAATGCCAGGAAGTGTAAATACCGTCAAGGTTTGAGTTGCGGTAGTTTGAGTACATCCCAAATTGTCTGTTACTACTAAATGATAATCACCTGCAGTTGAGAAGCTCGTGCTTGCTCCTGTTCCGGCGGCACTTGAGTTTCTAAACCACTGATAACTGCTGATTAATGATGCGTCTCCAACACTCGCTGTAGCATCAAAGTCCGCACTTGCATCTGAGCAAATCATTGCATCATTTGCTACAACTGAATTTTCAGTTATACTAAAGCTTGCACTTGGTTTCAAATAAACAGTTACAGTTGTAGTGCTTGAAGCCGAGCAGCCATTTGCATCTTCAATAGCTAATGTATAAACGCCATCATTTGCATTAACTGGATTTGAAATAGTAGCGTCTTCAGTTGTTGCTGAGAAACCGTTTGAGCCAGTCCAACTGAATGTGCTAATTGCTCCATCACCAACTGCTGTAGTTGCAGTTAAATCAATAGCAACTCCTTCACAAGCAGCACCACTGTTAGCAATAGCTGTAATTGCAGGCTTTTTATAAACAGTAACAGTTGTAGTGCTTGAAGCAGAACAACCATTAGCATCTTCAATCGTCAAGGTATAATCACCATCGTTAGCATTCACTGGATTTGAAATCGAAGCATCCTCAGTGCTAGCAGCAAAACCATTTGCACCAGTCCAGCTGAATGTACTAATAGAAGCATCACCAACTGCTGTAGTTGCAGTTAAATCAATAGCAACTCCTTCACAAGCAGCACCGCTATTAGCAATAGCTGTAATTGCAGGCTTTTTGTAAACGGTAACAGTTGTGGTGCTTGAAGCAGAACAACCGTTTGCATCTTCAATCGTCAAAGTATAATCACCATCGTTTGCGTTCACTGGACTTGAAATCGAAGCATCTTCGGTGCTAGCAACAAAACCATTTGCACCAGCCCAGCTGAATGTACTAATTGCTGCATCACCAACTGCTGTAGTTGCAGTTAAATCAATAGCAACTCCTTCACAAGCAGCACCACTGTTAGCAATAGCTGTAATTGCAGGCTTTTTGTAAACAGTAACAGTTGTAGTGCTTGAAGCAGAACAACCATTTGCATCTTCAATCGTCAAGGTATAATCACCATCGTTAGCGTTCACTGGACTTGAAATCGAAGCATCTTCGGTGCTAGCAGCAAAACCATTTGCACCAGTCCAGCTGAATGTACTAATTGCTGCATCACCAACTGCTGTAGTTGCAGTTAAATCAATAGCAACTCCTTCACAAGCAGCACCGCTGTTAGCAATAGCTGTGATTGAAGGCTTTTTATAAACAGTAACGGTTGTAGTGCTTGAAGCAGAACAACCGTTTGCATCTTCAATCGTCAAGGTATATACACCATCATGTGCATTTTCCGGATTTGAAATTGTAGCATCCTCTGTATTGGCCGAAAAACCATTTGATCCAGTCCAAGCGTAACTGTTAATTGCAGCGCTGCCCACAGCAGTTGTTGCAGTTAAATCAATTGCCACGCCTTCGCAAGCTGCACCACTATTTGAGATAGCTGTAATGGCTGGGAGTGTATATACAGAAATAATTATTGGTCCGCTTGAATTACTGCTATTGTCGCCATCATCCTCTACAGTTACACTAAGTTGTACCGAACCGTTGGAGATATCATTAGGTCCGGGAGTGTAGGTAGGATTTGAGGAAGTGGTGCTTGAGAATGTACCATCTCCTAAGCTGCTCCAGGAATACGTGAGGTTTCCAACAGCAGCTCCGGTGAGAGAGGAACTCAAGTTCTCTGTGCTTGCTCCGCAGAATTTGGCAGGGGGGGAGACTGAAATACTCGAAATTTGGGAGAAGCCAAGCTGCGTCCCAAGTAGTAAGAAGATTCCAGCTAAGAAACTTTTTACATGGAGTAATTTTTTATTCATAGTTAATAGTTTGTTTTCGGCTTAAGTGCACACTTTTGATTAAATTAAGATATTTTAAACCGTCTGAGATAGGTCAAAAATTATCTGAATGGCCGTAATGCGTGAATTTTAGATTTAATGACTATTTGAGTTGCGGCATGTGTGCCTCGGTCACTGATTCCAATTTGGGAACGAATGTCGCAATTCTTCCTATTTTGGGACGTTTGAGATTTTGTAAGTAGCTGAAAATTATTGATGAATGGCGATTAATTGCCCATTAGCATCAGCGATTTTAACTTCTCATATTGGCTTTCCCAATTGAACTTTTGGTGCGCCTGATTCAAACAGTTTGAAGCTAATTTTTCATAAACTGATTTATCTGCCAATAATCCTTTAATTCCTTCCGAAATGGACCTTGGATCATCTAGTGAACATGAAATACCGATTTCTAACTCCTCATTCAATGCTCGATAAATGGCATTATCGCAAAACAGACTTGGCAACCCCAATCCAATGTATTCAAACAGTTTTCGTTCGTGGGAGTAGGTTAGCTTGTCTGGCTGATTTTTCAGGCAAAGCCCAATTCGTGCTTTTCGTGAAAGTTCAAAAAATTGCTGCTGTGGAATGTATCCGTGGAATACCAGGTTTGATTTGATTTTATCCCAATAATCTAGCCTTGTATAGCTTTCAAATTGATTTTGGTCAAGCTTGCCAGCAACATCAAGCTGAACGATAATGCCTTCTTTTTGCAGCAGGTAAATTGCTTCAAGAATCTTACTGAAATGATAATAATGGTCTTCAAGTAATCCTGCATAGATTAACCTTGCTTCGGTTTGTTCCCAGCGGTTTTCTATTCGGAAAGGGATGAGTTCATGCAGTGGCGCATAATTTAAAACTTTCGTGAAATGGCCAGGTCTGAGTCCGGAATTGTATGCCATTTCATCTTTTTCAACCACGGCAAGTGTATGAAAGTGCAAGTTTCCGTAGCTTAAAATGTTTTTGTAGATTTTGGCGATTGCATTCCGCATCCACTTGGGTATCCAACCCCGATAGGCAATATCGCCCATCGTATTTTCATGCATATCATAAAATACCCTAGCCCCTGTAAATGAAAGTAAAATCCCGTAAGGAATCAATTCAGGGTCGTGAAAATGATAAACATGGGCGTCCTGTTTTAATGCTTTTTGATAGACGAGAGGTCCTCCAACCAGCATCCGTAAAATGGGGTTTGAAATCCTGGGTAAAGGAATCATCTTTACTCCATCTAGTAAGCCTTCTTTTTCTCCAACTGCAATTAAGGTTACATCGAAATCTTTGGCCAAACTTTTGCATTCCCTTGCAAAAACTCGGCTATCCGTTTGGGCGTGTACAATGGAAAATTGGCAGATTTTTTTTCTCACCACAGGGTTTCTTGTGGCACAATATTCGCCTTTTTAATAAAATTTAGTCCACCTTCATGAGTTTCTCAGTCCAACGACGCCTTCCTTGTTGCAGATGAATGGCATAGTTTCCTGCCGGCAGATGAGATAAATCTAATCGGAAAATTCCATTGTCTGAATTGTTTTGAAGAGATCCGAGCTCCTGTTTCCTTCCTTGCATGTCGAAAATTTCAAGTGAAATAGGCTCTCCGCTGATTTGATTTTCAAATTGAATGGTTACTACACCGGTAGTCGGATTCGGAAATACAATCAACTTTTTACTCAAACTCTTTTCATAATAGCCGGTTGCAGAGCCGTCTATTAAATCCAGGGTTGGAAAATCTTTTAGTAAAATCTCAGTTCTTTCGGTATCGCTTATTTCAAACCATTCTTTAAGGATACTTCCGTAAATCGAGCGGAAGTCAAATTCCATGGGTACATTGTCGTTAACGCTTGCATTTTGAGGTATCACCGGATTCTTTCCATAAATACCTCCTTTAATATGCTTGCCAAATAAAAACAAGGGAGCAGATGTTCCATGGTCAGTTCCTAAGCTGGCATTCGATTTTATTCTCCTTCCAAATTCTGAAAAAGTCATGCCCAAAACCCGGTCGTCAACCCCAAGCAATTTTAAATCATCTTGAAATGCGTTTACCGCCTGTGAGATTTTTTGCAATAAAGTCGCATGGCTTCCATTTTCTTTTGCACTTACATCCACTTGTGCCGAATGGGTGTCAAATCCGCCTAGGCTTACCATATAAACCTGTGTACTCAAACCTCCTGATATCAATTGGGCTACAATTTTTAACTGGTCTGCCAATGAATTTGTACCTGCCGCCGGATACTTGGAACTCAGGTTCCTTCCTTTGTCGGCAGCCGTTTTCACCGAACCGGAATACTGCTGGGTTTGTTGCGCAACCAATCTCAAAAAGCTGAGCTCATGTCCGGCAGGTGTGTTGGGTGCCGGATCAACTGTGCCGTTCACAAATTGATAAAAACTACTCGGATTGGTTATACTCATGCCTAAACTGGCATGTTGTCCCTGCAATGCCGGACTAATCATCGCACCAATTTGAATTGCCGGTGGATCCGGGTATTCTTCATTGGGATAGCCTGTTGGAAAGCCTGCGAATTGCAAATCCAAATACCTTCCCATCCAGCCGGTTTCAACAAATTGATTGCTGTCGCTTCCCGTAAGCCAAATATCTGTCGCTCTGAAATGCGAGAAATCCGGATTGGGGTAACCAACATTTTGAACAATGCTTAGTCTTCCTTCATCATACAGGCTTCTTAATTCATTCATTGCTGGATGAAGTCCAGTTTTGGTTGTTCCGGTGAGCGCTAGAACTTTGGCTTCAGGAATCAAAATATTACTTCTTGCATTGCTTAGAAATGAATATTGGTCGATTGGAATGACAGTGTTCAGTCCATCATTACCTCCATTGAGTTGTAACAAAACCGCGATTCGATTTTTATTCGATTTTCCAAGAAATTGCAATAGGGGACTTTCGGCAAAGGCGTTAACGGATAACCCATTTAAAACCAGTGGAGCCAAGCCAGAACCAATACTTGTTCGTAAAAATTTTCTTCTGTCCATCGTTATTTAGCAAAGCTGGTATTCGGCCAGTCCGGTTAAGTACTTGAATAAATCTTTGAGTTTGCTTTCTACTGCATTTTTGAGAATAACATTTCCTGGATTGCCTTGCCATGCAGCCCAGGCATCTGTCCAATAATGATCTTCTTCTTGCCCTCCAAGTAGGAAGCTTTTTTTTACGGTTTGAATATGACTTGCACTTAAGGGCATTTGAAACAATATCTTCAGAGCATCATTCAACAACTCATTGGGGTTTGATGGATTGGAAAATCCGCTAACCAGCTGAAGTGTATCTATTTTAAGTAAGAAGTTTTGTCGATTAAAACCAGTGTAAAGAAGCCCTTCTGCTGATTGGTTTCGTTTGGGTAGCGTGTCCGAATTTATCCAAAGCTCATAAAACTGTGGGTCTTCATAATATGAAGGCCATCCTGCCACACTTGGTGGATCGCCCAAGTCCTGACCAATGGCTGCCATTACCTGCTGCGCGTATATAAAGTGAGTGTACTGTTGTTGAATATTGCCCGAACCCGGAAGTGCCAATTGGAAGTTTCGCGCCAATCCCACCAAATAATCACTTGGAGATTTAATCATACAAGCTCTATTCAGAGGGTCGAAAAAGTGTTCGCTTTTGAGCAGTGTTTCCAGCACCGGTTTAATTTGGTAATTGTTGTTTCTAAAAACAGTTGCCAAGGGCTCTATCACATTTTTCTCAACCGATTCATCAATCACATAGTAAACAAAATACCGATAGAGTTTCCTACAGATGTATTTGGATACTTCTTGTTGATTGAACAACATCGTCATCAAGTCGTTCAGCTCATCAGTACCAGCCGTTGAGCCACTTCTTCCTTGAATTACGGTATTGTTGTAAAAAGCAGAAAATTGCTTGTTTCCTGTATCATGAGCATTGGGGTCGAAGCTGCTCGAAATACCGTTTCGGTTAATGCGCCATCCGGTTAAAACTTTCGCTGCTGCTCGAACATCCTCCTCCGTGTAATGGTTAGGCAAATCCTTACCCACAGTGAACAACTCCTGAAGTTCACGGGCAAAATTTTCATCCGGTGCTGTTTTCGTATTGTCTTTTCCATTCAAATAAACCAACATCGCCGGATCAATGCAGACCTGCCTCACCAATTCTTTAAAATTGCCTAAACAATTTTGCCTTAACAGGCTATGATGCTTGTAAACAAAGCGGGAGTCTAAAACGATGGCAGATTCGGTAGCAAAATGGTTGTGCCAAAACAGTGTCATCTTTTCCCGAATATTTGGCTGCCTGTTAAACTGCAGTCCGGCCCACCAACCTTTGAAAGAAACTCTCCTTTGGCCTTCAAGTGTTGGACTAACCGGTGCATTCACCCAAGTACTGCCTGCCGGAACATCAGGGTCAGGCAAAGCAGGATTGTAACTGTAATGATTGAGGGGAGGCTCGGGAAGATTATCCGGAATGGTTAATAAGGAATTGAGGACTTCAGTTAAGCTTTTATTCTTAAAATAAGTCAGGTCTGAATAGCTTATTCCAAAAAGCGTTCTCTTTAGCAAATGCCTGAGTTCTTCCTCTCCAAAAGTTCCTGAATAGGGAGCTATTCCTGTGCTCGTCTTCAATAAATGGCGAGGCAACTGGGTGTTTGAGGGATCTTTGTATGCAGCCTTGATTGTTGAATGTTCATTCAGCTTTTTAAGGGCTATTGATTCCTCAAAAAATTTCCTTCTGCTTAGCTGTTTCATCGTTCGGGTTAGACCTGGCAATTGGTGCAAGGTTTAATTTTAAACCAAATTAGGAATAAGTGCCTGTATTTCAATTGTAATAAATCGTCTTGCTGGCCTTCCGTACGATTCTTTTTCGGATTATTTACCTTCGTCCCCATGCAGAAAATACTGAACTACATCAATGGCGAACTGATTGAACCTGTTTCAGGGAACTTCCTTCAGAATATCAATCCGGCAACCGGAGCTTGTTATTCGCTTTGTCCGGATAGCGATGATAAGGATGTAAACCTTGCAGTAGATGCTGCTTCCAAGGCTTTTCCAGGTTGGAGCAATACCTCTGCCTCGGAGAGAAGTCGAATCATGCTCAAGCTTGCTGCTTTAATTGAAGAAAATAACGACAGGCTGGCAAAAGCTGAAAGCATGGATCAGGGAAAACCTTTTTGGCTCGCTCAAAAGGGCGAAATTCCTCGTGCTAAAGCCAATATTCATTTCTTTGCTACAGCGATAGAGCATTTTGCATCTGAAGCCCATCCCATGGGTGATCATGCTCTGAATTATACCTTGAAAACTCCGCTTGGAGTGGTAGTTTGTATTAGTCCTTGGAACCTGCCTTTGTATTTATTTACCTGGAAAATTGCACCTGCAATTGCTGCCGGTAATTGCGTTGTTGCAAAGCCTTCGGAGGTTACACCCATGACAGCGTTCCTACTTGCTGAATTGTGCATTCAGGCTGGTCTTCCTCCGGGTGTACTGAACATTGTTCACGGACTTGGCCCTAAAGTGGGTCCTGCCATGAATACGCACCCGGTTGTGAAAGCAATTTCGTTTACCGGTGGAACAAAAACCGGTGCAGAAATTGCAAGAACCGCTGCTCCATTGTTCAAAAAGCTTTCTTTAGAATTGGGTGGTAAAAATCCAAATGTGGTTTTTGCTGATTGTGATTTTGATAAAACCGTTTCCGAAAGTGTTCGCGCTGCGTTTACCAATCAAGGTGAAATCTGCCTTTGTGGCTCTCGTATTTTGATTGAACGCTCCATTTATGAGAAGTTCAAAGAAGCATTTGTAGCCAAAGTGAAAAAGTTGAAAGTGGGCGATCCGCTTGCTGCCGACACCATGGTGGGTGCCATTGCTTCAGAGTTGCATTTCAATAAAATTTTATCCTATATTCAACTTGCTAAAGAGGAGGGTGGAACAATTTTAACCGGTGGAAGTGCAGTTACCCCAGGGCCTGGCTTTGAAAACGGTTACTTTATTGAACCAACTGTTATCGAGGGATTATCTCAATATTGCCGCACCAACCAAGAAGAAATTTTTGGTCCCGTTGTAACACTTACTCCTTTTGATTCCGAAGAAGAGGCCTTACAATTTGCAAACTCAAATGAGTACGGATTAGCCTCCACAATTTGGACAGAGAATCTTACAAAAGCCCATCGTTTTGCTGCTGGCATTAAAACGGGTATTGTATGGATTAACTGCTGGTTACTTCGTGACTTAAGAACGCCTTTTGGTGGAATGAATCAAAGTGGAGTGGGTAGGGAAGGTGGCTGGGAAGCACTTCGTTTCTTCACCGAACAAAAGAATGTTTGCATAAAGCTCTAATCCAGTTCAAACAAATCAGAAGCGATGCCATCGGCGAAGAATCGTCCGGTAGCAGTTAGCTGAATTCGATCTCCGTTTTGGATAAGTTTGCCTTCACTTTCCCATCCTTTCAGTTTGCTATTGAATGCCTCGGTTTGAATTCCTCCCAATTCCACATGCCGCTTTAACGATAAACCCTCACGGGTCCTTAATGAGGTCATAATGTATTCATTCAATACATCCTTTTCGCCTAGTTCTTCAGATTGGCAAGGGATTCTACCTGATTCAATAGCTTGAATATATCCGGAATTGGATGAGATATTCCAAAAGCGTTTTCCAGAGTGATATTCATGTGCTCCGGGGCCAAATCCCCAATAGATTTTGCCTTGCCAATATGAACTATTATGTTTTGATTCAAAACCAGGTTTAGCAAAGTTTGAAATTTCATATTGCTCTAAACCAGCTTCCGCTAAGTTTTCAATCAGGAGTTGAAACTGTTGGGCAGAAATTTCATCATCCGTATCAGACCAATTTTTTTTTCGAATAAAATGATGCAAAGCTGTTCCTTCTTCAACCGTTAAACAGTAACTTGATACATGTGGAATGCCAAGTGAAATGGCTTGTTGAATATGTCTTGTCCAATCCACATTGCTTAGCCCTGGAATGCCATAAATTAGGTCGATACTAATATTGTCGAAGCCAGATTCCTGAAGGATTTTAATGCTTTCAATGGATTGGTTAGCTGTATGAGCCCGATTCATTTGCTTGAGGTCGGAATCCCTAAAACTCTGAACGCCTAAACTCACTCGGTTAATGCCTAAACTTTTCCAGCTTAAGGCCAATT
The DNA here is from genome assembly GCA_023151275.1 of Bacteroidia bacterium. GTDB lineage: Bacteria > Bacteroidota > Bacteroidia > UKL13-3 > UKL13-3 > CAISCU01. The sequence continues at coordinate 86,860 of JAKLJI010000016.1, forward strand.
CTTTTTCAATATCATCCGGATTCGCTTCAATGGTTATCTCTTGAACTTCATGGCAATCGAAATTTCTTCTGAGGGCATCAAAAATGAATTTCAATTCTTGATGCGTCAACAGGCTTGGTGTTCCTCCTCCAAAATAAATGGTTTCAATGGCTTCAAATTCAGATAAGCCGCGTTTGAGTTCAATTTCTTTCACCAAGGCTTCTACCAGCGCAGATTTTTTGCTGAGGTTGGTGCTGAAATGAAAATTGCAGTAATGGCAGGCTTGTTTGCAAAATGGAATATGAAGATAGATGCCAGCCATACGTTAGAATTGGTTTATTTCGCAAATCTATCATTCTCAATGCGGCTGAAGAATATTCTTTTTTTATGCTTCTTGTTTTGCTGTGTCCAACTTCAGGCGCAAGTGCAGTTAACCGTATTGAAATCAGGCTCAACTGAAGAAGTATTGCTTGTAAAATCAATTCCGGATTCTTCTAGTTGCCAAGCTGAAATCACTCAATTTTGGTTGCAATCCGGGTTTCTTGCCGCGAGAATAGATTCCATAAAATCCAGTGCTAACGCTGATTCACTGCGTATTTGGATAAGCCCCGGTAGAAATTGGAACACGCTGAGGCTTAAAATCAATCCTTCCGAATCAGATTTGCGCGAATGGTTTTGGCCCCATATTCAAGCCGATTCCTCCTTTTTACTCGATAGGCAAAGTTGGCACACTTTACGAAATGCATATCTTTTAGAG
>JAKLJI010000017.1 GCA_023151275.1 Bacteroidia bacterium
GAGTGAGGGAAACTGAGTTTACGCCCAATTTCAAAGGCATTTTGGGCAGTAATAGATGGTCAAATGCGTATTCCGGGTTTAACCCTTTAGAGGCGCTTCGTTTACTTTTTGCTGATATTGAGCATAGCTTCGCCTGTTCGCATTGTATATGCAAAAAAATCTGGCATTTGGCACAAGCTGGATCTTCGCTAATTTTGGTGGAGCATTGGCACTAAAACTTTGGATTCGTATCTTCTTTCTTTGGACAAGTTCAAAACCAACCAAACTTGCTTTTCTCCCCGTTTACCTCCATATATATCTTGAAGATTGTGGATAGGTTTTTCCACCACATCCCGATTCTTTGGGATTCTGACTTTAACATCAAGCGCAAAAAGCAGCATAAACAAAGTTTTCAAGCAAAAAGCACCAAAAAGGCCTTTTATTTTACTCTTAATCACAAAATAAAGACTATCTTTGCATAAATTTAATCAAAAACAAAAAGAAAGATGCTTCTGCAATTTTCAATTAAAAACTTTGGGACATTTAAGGATAAAGCAACTTTGAGCCTTATTGCTTCCAACTACGACAAAGACACCAGAGAGCACGAAAACATTGTAATAAATGACAGCTTTGGACTAAGACTCCTTAAAAGTGCAGTTATTTATGGTGCAAATGCGAGTGGCAAAAGCAAGTTGCTTGACGCATTTGCATTTATGCGATATTTCGTAATCAATAGTTCAAAAGAAAGCCAAAAAGGTGAGACTATTGAAGTTGAGCCTTTTAAGCTAAGCACACAGACAGAAAACGAACCATCTGAATTTGAAATCATTTTCGCTTACAAAAATGTGCTTTATCGTTATGGCTTTGAAGCGACAACTGAAAAAATATTATCAGAGTGGCTTTATCACAAACCAAAAACAAAAGAAGTTGAACTTTTTTATAGGGAAGGAAGCACCTTCAATACTCACGAACGAAGTTTCACCAAAGGCAATACTGTTGTCAAGGAAGGTTTAGTTCGAGACAATGCTTTATTAATTTCTGTAGCAGCTCAATTCAATGAGAAGACTGCAATCAATGTTTTAGATTGGTTCAAAAGGCTTAAAACCTTGTCAGGATTAAAAGAATCAGGATACCAGGGTTTTACTATGAGTAAAACCGAAGACACTAAACACAAAGTGAAAATTCTTGAACTATTGAAAGCCGCTGATTTAGGAATTCAAGACATCGAACTACAAAAACTTGACATTGAAAGTCTTTCCAAGGGAATGCCAAAAGAACTCAAGGAGAAGTTAATTAGAGAAGTGCGAGAAGAAAAAAAAGAATATGTATCAGACGTATTGACAAAGCATAAAAAATACAACGAAGACTTGAAATCAGTAGGAAGTGTTAGCTTTTCATTAGAGGATGATGAATCGTCTGGAACAAGAAAGTTTTTCGCTCTTACAGGTCCTATTCTCGATGTTATTGAAAATGGTTACACTTTAGTAGTTGATGAGTTAGACTCAAAACTTCATCCAAATTTGGTTTGTAAAATCGTCTCACTTTTTAACTCAAATGAGTTTAACAAGAAGAATGCACAATTGATTTTTAATACACACGACACAAACTTATTAAGCTCAGGTCTATTTAGAAGAGACCAAACTTGGTTCACAAACAAAAATAAATATGGTGAAGCAAAGCTTTACTCCCTAGCTGACTTTAAATCAGATGAAGTAAGAAAATCAGAGCCTTTTGAAAACAACTATATCAAGGGAAAATATGGTGCAGTTCCATTTCTCGGCTTTTTTGATAACCTAAAATATTTCTTGGCAGAAAATGAAAATGAAGGACAAAAAAGCTGAACAGAAAGCTTCAAAGCAAAAGCACCGTGAACAATTAAAGGCTCAACGGAGAAAAGAACCGAGCTTAGAAAGACCTGTTGCAGAGTTGACAGAAAAACCTTCTATTCTTATTGTTTGTGAAGGAGAAAATACAGAACCTTCTTATTTCAATCAATTCAGAATAACTTCTGCAAAAGTCAAATCAGTTGGTGAAGGAAATAATACAATTTCTTTAGTGAATAGAGCCCTTGCTTTATCCCAACAAGGAAACTACAACCAAGTTTGGTGTGTGTTTGACAAAGACGATTTTAACGAAAATGATTTCAACTCTGCAATTCAAATAGCCGTAGCCAATAACTTTGGCGTAGCTTATTCAAATCAATCGTTTGAATATTGGCTGATATTACACTTTAATGACCATCAAGGTGGTGGAATGCATAGAGCCAGCTACAACGATAAAATCAACGAACACCTTAAACCATTCAAAGTAACTTATGACGGCAATGGGACAAAATTGATAGAAGAAGATTTTTTTGAATTACTAGACGGAATAGACGACAAAACAGGTAGAAAAAGAGCTGAACTTGCAATAGATAGAGCAGAGAGAAATTACAATCATTTTGACCATACAAATCCAGCTAGAGAAGAATCATCAACGACTGTGTTCAGACTAGTTAGAGAACTTTTAAAATATGTGCAATGACAGAACGCCGGCCGCTAACATTTAGCTTAATAGCCGAAAAAGCCCCATAAAAGTCGCGACAAGCTTAGTATTGTTCCCCATTCATCACCCAGAATGTACAAAATAATAAAATTGATTTATCTACTTGTTTTACTATCACTTCACCTCTCCTGTTTTGAAAAGAAAGCTCCAAAACATCCAAATAAGGGGTTTGAGTTGACAGCTATCCCCCAAAATAACAACCTGACATTTACTTCAGGAATTCGTGCAATCTTTCAAGACAGTAAAGGTAAGTATTGGATTGGAAGTCATAGAGAAGGCATTGCCGTTTTAACCGAAAAAACCTGGAAATACCTGACAACCTTAGATGGTTTACCCGACAATCAAATCCGTTCAATTCAGGAAGACCAAAGCGGCAACATTTGGATAAGTACTTCAAAGGGCGCAAGTGTTTACAACAATGGAAAATTAATTACCTATGTTCCAAATTTTAATGCCCCAAAATACCACTGGCATGAAACCCAAGGTGATTTATGGTTCTTTGGAGGGAATGAGGACGGCATCATGCGATTTGATGGAAAAAACATGAATTACCTAATTTTCCCAAAACCCCAAAACAGAAATCCTGCTGATGTTTTTGGTGTAACTGGTATTTCAAAAGATAATAAGGGCAAAGTCTGGATTGCTACCTATGCAGCTCTGTTTAGCTTCGATGGTAAAACAGTAAACAGCTTTGATACCAAAAAATTAAACCTGCATGAAAATGAGCAATTGCACATTCGAAGTGTATTGGCAGATTCAAAAGGTCGTGTATGGATAGGAAACAATGGAATTGGGGTATTGCTAATGGAAGGCGATTCGGTCATTCATTTTTCTGAAGCTAACAAACTAATACATCCAACAAGCAAAAGAAGAGGAGATAAATCATTGCCGGGTACGCTTGAACATGTTTTTGCTAGTGAAGAAGATTCGTATGGCAATATCTGGTTTGCCGACAGAGATACCGGAGCCTGGAAATTCGATGGAAAAACCTTGACCAATTATTCCATAGACCCCAAACTCAATTCCCAATTTATTTGGTGCATTTATGAGGACCCAGCTAAAAACCTACTTTTTGGAATGGCCGAAGGCGGTGTTTATCAATTCAACGGAAAAACATTTGATAAACTATTTTAACCGGGATAAAGGATTACCTTTATTCTATGAAGCATTCTGCTACACTTTTATTATTCGTGCTTTCAATAAAATTAAGTTGGGCTAGTCTGATTTATCAGCCGATTGGTTTTACGCTCAGCACAGCTAAAGAATGGTATTACGAAGGAGAAAAAATTACGTTTCTAATTACCATTACCAATCAAGATAAAGAAAGAACCTTACCTGTTTTACTACCCCATTCCCAGAATACAGGCCAAAAGTTGTTCTACTTAAGTGTTTACGATAAAGCCAACAATACACTAGTGTTAAGGTATTCCGAAAATAAGCAATTGATTAGAATGGTCAATGATACAGGTTCTGTTACAATCAAATACCTGAAACCACTTGAACAAGTAGTTATTCCCATCTATTTCAATGATTTTGAAAACTACACCAATTTTCCTACCCAAAACGCCTCACCTCACCACTTTGGCGTACCCTTATTTGCAGGAATTTACAAAATAAACCTAACCTATAATCCAAAAGGAATTCCCGCAGGAGACAGTATTTACAACTACTATGACATTTTTGAAAAAGTTCCAAAGGTTAATGGGAAACAAGCCATGCCATCAAATGGGCAATTAAGCCCAATGATTGAACTAAAAATCAAACGAAGTACAGACACCCTTAGCTGCATAAATGGCCAGAACTATTACATTAAAACCGATGGCAATCGGTATTATTACTTCACCGAAAATGTAGATAAAATAACAACAGATGCCAGATGTATCCATATTACAAACCTTCCTGCTGAAACTTGCTCATTGCCCAAAGGAGAATATTTTTACAACCAGTTTCCAGACCAATTTAATGAGTACATCGAAAGGTTTGACGATGGGGATATTCGGGAATACCGGAAATTCACCAATTGGTGTCCGGAATACCTCTACACGGAGCGATACAATGATTTTAAACAGAAAATAAACTACGAATTGCAATTGCCCGATAAACGTTTTTACAGTGTTGTTTACCATCAAGATGGAAGAACTGCCAAAGAAACTTATTGCTCGGAGGATGGTACGCTATGCACTGTAACCACCTATATTTACAACAAAAAGGACGAATTCTTAAGAAAAAGGACAGAGCAAATTGAACCCTGCTCAGTGGTAATTATCGACAATAAAAAAAGGAGTGTAAAACGTGGGATAAACCTGGAAAGAAATTAAATGGGGTTAAACTTCTCAACGAATAAGATTAATGCTTTTCTGATTGATAGAAACAAATGCAACTCCAAAAAACGAGCCAAAGACAGGATTCACCGTTCCATTCAGACCAGCACTTAGGTGGAATGTCCTCAAGGGGTGACCAAATGAAAATCTAAATTGAAGGGACGAATGAAGTCTTGAATTAGTATTACAAATCGACAATTATGACAATTTGAGAGCCAACTAAGCAAAAAGAAGGCTTCAAAAGGGATATATGTTTTTAAATTTTTAAGAACTCTTTGCATTACCTTGAAGTGCAATTCACAACCCATTAAATGAACCGGAGTCATTACCCAACTAAGCCATGAGATTCCACATCAACTTCAACTACCAAGATCGCTCACTTTCTGCACAAGCACTCGAACGTTTCCTAAACTATCATCTGATTGAACTGCACCATGGAACAGCATTTGAGGCCATCTTTATCAACTTTAAGGAAAGCAAAAAGAAAGGCCAATACCTGAAGCCCAAACTTATTTACAAAAAATTCGCAGAGTTACCTATTCCTATGGGACTACTCTCAGCGCCAGAACTACAATTATCAGCATTCATTCAGGCATTTGAAGCAATTGCAGCAAACCTAAACCGACTCCTTGAGATTGACGTTCAACAAGGTAACTTCAACGTTTCAAAACTCAAAAAGGATTTAACCCTTTTACAACAAAGACTTCCGAAAACACAGCAAGAACTTGCGTACTACATCGACAATGGGATTCAACTGGATAAAGAGATTCGACTAAAACGAGTAAATGGTCGTATTAAACATCGGGCAGAAAACAAAAGAGAACTACTGAAAAAACTCCTAGGATTTAGAGCCTATGAGAAAAAAGAGAATCTCCAACTCCGACAATACCTCAATAAGATTACCTCCTTCTTGACTGAAAATCTAAAACAGATTCCGCTACTTACTCCAGGTTATGCAGAAATCTACTTCAGTATTTCAGACCAGTTGGATGATGCAAAATCAGAACTTCCTCTGGAAGATTGGTATGAATACACCTATGTTGAACTAGATTATGGAAAATTTGAAATTCTGGATCACCAAAAGCGCTTTGAATACCTAACAGAAATCCTGGTACATGCATTGCATGAAATTTGCCGCATTGACCACTTGGAACCGAAATCGATTGAATTGCATAAAAACAAACTGCAAGAGGACATAAAACGGTATTTAAGTAAACACACCGAAGAACAAGTAACGAAGGATTTAAATGCAGGAGGCTCCAGTGAAAAAATCTTATTAAATCGAAAATTAAACTAAAGCTATTATCAGCAATATTTCAAATCCCGTAAGTGAACTGGAAATCTTCTTTTAGAAACATGTCATTCCAATTGGATTCATACACCAAAAAATGGCGGAAAGCAAGGTCCATATTCGAAAGGAAAAAAAGTGAAAGAAAAAATTAAAACGACAAAGAGTTATAAGGCACAAGCAATAAAAGCAACGCTAGCAATTACCTTATTCTTAATCACATACCTGTTAATTCTTTTTCTTGTAATAATCCTAACCCTAGGTTGCATAGCATTGGGGGCTGAGATTTTTGGAATGTATCCATTAGTAATTACAATCCCTCTCGGCCTTGGACTCGCTAGTCTTGGAATAATGATTCTGATTTTCCAATTAAAATTTATTTTCTCAAAAAGAAAAATATACGGATCTCAACTCCTGGAAATTACGCAAGAAGAAGAACCTCAATTATTTAAGTTAATTCAGGAAACGGTAAGTGAATTAGGCACATATACTCCTAAAAAAGTATTCCTTTCTGCTGAGACAAACGCATCCGTTTTTTATGAGCCCAATTTTCTGAGCTTATTTATCCCGAGCAAAAAAAACCTAATCCTGGGAATAGGACTGGTGAATATGGTAACTAAGAAAGAACTAAAGGGCATTCTAGCTCATGAATTTGGACATTTTTCCCAGAAAAACATGCAGCTTGATAGTTACGTATATAAAATAAACAATATCATTTACTCTACACTATTTGAACATGAGTCGTATGAAGAAATGGTCGAAAATTGGAGCAGGCATAGCCCCTATTTTAAAGTTTTTGTGAAAATTTCAACTTATATAAACAATGGCATAAAATTGGTTTTTGCCAGACTATACAATATCATAAATATTAGCTACCTCGGTTTATCGCGAGAAAGAGAATTCCGTGCCGATCAAATTGCAGTGAACCTAGTAGGACTTGAAGCTTATAAAAAAACATTATTACGCTTTCCATTAGTCGAATACGCTTTCAATAGCGTTCTTGAATTTTACACTAAAAATCATTTCCGGCAAATTACAAGTACAAATTTTTACAAAGACCTAAACTCTGTCATAAACATAATCAAAGAGGAAAATAATTACCCTACAACAAATGAACTTCCAGATATTTCACTTGCAGAACACAAAAAGTACAACAAATCAAAGCTAGTCATTAAGAACCAGTGGGATTCTCACCCAACTACAGAAGAAAGAATAAGCAGGCTAGAAAAAACTGGCTCGTCTCCCGATTACCAATCAGACATCCTTGCCAACAGCTTGTTTAAGGACATAACAAAAACACAAGAACATTTCTCAAAAATACTACTCCCCATTTCTGAAAACAGCAAGGAATGGGAAGAAATTTCCAATGAACAGTTTGCACAAGAATACAAAAACGAATTACTTATCTATAATTTTCCTAAAGTTTACAATGGCTATTACGACATCAAAAGGGCCAAATACTTTGACCTTGATAAAAATGAACTACCCTGCCCTGAAACCAGTAAAGAAAACCTATTTGGCAAAGAAAAAATTGATTTAATCTATACAGAAATAGCATTACTAAGTGACATTGAAATTCTAACTAACATCGCAAACAAATCCATTCCACTAAACTCCTTTGATTACAATGGGAAGCGATTCAAAAGCAAAAATGCAGGTAATCTTATTATAGAACTAACAACTGAACTTGAACATATTAATGAGTTGATAAGGCTCAACGACTTTCAAATTTACAACTATTTCAGAAGTATTGAAAACAAGCAAAACAGACCTAAATTGTTAAAAATAATGTATTCAGATTTTTTTGAATTTGAGCAATCCATGGAATCTAAACTTGAACTGAGCAAAAGGCTTTATGAAAGTTTATTATTCATTAAGGAGTTCATATCCTACCAAAACATGAAGGACAACTTTAAAAAAATCAAACCCGAAGAAGATTTATTCAAATTAGAATTGAATAAATTGTTAGATGTAGATTTTTTTCATCCCGATATTACAGAAGAAACAAGAGAAAAAATTAAACACTATGCTTCAACAGATTTGGATTACCTGGGAGTATCCACTTACCTGTTTGAAAATCTTAGCATCCTAGTCACTGCAATCAATAATTTCGGAAATCTTTTATCAGCAAAACATTTTTCATTGAAAAAGAGACTATTGATTTACCAAGAAGAACTATTAAAAGTCGAGGAAAAACAAACAAAACCTTAAAGCTATATAACTCAAAAACCCTTTGACCTCCTACTTATTATCACCTTATTATCTGCTCAATACAAAAAAAATAAATGGACATTATCATTCTGTATGAATAAGGATTAACCCCATTTCCCAACTTCAAACGCTATGAAAAACGATTTATCAAGGCGCCTTCAAGAGGTTCTTTTAGATGGCAAATGGATTGCCAATACAAACTTCAAGGAACAACTAATACAAACGCATTGGAAGATGGCAAAAACCAAAATCGGCAACCTAAACTCCATTGCTTTATTAACGTTCCATGTAAACTATTACTTAAAAGGATTACTTCCTGTTTTTGAAGGCGGAGCCCTCGAAATTAAAGATAAGTTTAGCTTTGACATGCCTGAAATTTCTTCCGAATCGGACTGGCTTAATTTGGTAAATGAGTTTTTATCGAATGCAGAAAAATTCATCCATAAGGTGGAACAATTGGATGAAAACCGGCTAGCCCAAGCCTTTGTAAAAGAAGAATACGGAACCTATTCCCGAAACATTGAAGCCCAAATTGAACATTGTTATTACCACCTTGGGCAACTTGTTCTACTCAAAAAGCTATTTAGCCAGAAGCAATTGGAGGGATTGACTGAATTTAACGAATAGTGTAGGGCGAACAAATTTCCTTTGAACACTGTTTACTCAAAACCGCTTTGCACCCAGGCCACCAAGCTAGGTATCATAACATTACTAGAAATGTTCATTGCAATTAATATTCACTAATACCATCTCCCTAAACTTCTTAAAACAGGAATGCTTTGATCAGGATATGCTAAACCATTTCCACCCAAAATTACCCTTTACTGAAAAATTTCCTGAGTCAAAAGGTTCTCAATTACCGTTTAGCAAAAGATTGGTATTGCCTTGCTAATTTAGTGTTACTTTCGGCCCCATGTTCGTTGAAGCTTCACCTTTCATTAGTGCTTGTGAGGGCCTGGACTAATTTACCTGATATTCGAGGCAAAATAACGCTAACACTTGGAGTATCCGGATTGCTACCAACAAGAAGCTCAGCCCCAAGACGCTAGCCCAAAATGGAAGGTATTCAACAACTATGAAACTAGGCCAAGTTATGCATGACAAACTTTTCGTTTTTTTAGAAAAATATTTGACCTTAACGAAAGATGAAAAACAGGTAATTGTTTCTCTCGACATCTTTCATTCCATAAAAAAAGGTACAGTATTGCTTGAAGAGGATCAGGTATCAACCAATAGTTTCTTTGTGTTAAACGGGTGTCTACGTACCTATTACATTATTGACGGGGAAGAAAAAACAACGGCCTTTTATACCGAAATGGAAGGTATTACGCCGCATTGCGTAATGAGTAAAAGGCCCTCAGAATACTATTTAAGTGCGGTTGAAGATAGTCTTATAATTGTTTCAAATCTGGAAATGGAGGAAGTGATTAATAGCAAGTTCCCTCGCTTTGAAATCCTATGCAGAAGACTCTCAGAGGACCGTTTGGCCAAAAAACAAATCGACCTGGATGAATTTAAAACTTCATCACCCGAACAACGTTACCTCAATATCTTGGAGAAAAGACCAGACCTCATTCAGCGCGTCCCTCAACATCAATTGGCAAGTTACCTGGGCATAAAACCCCAATCGCTTAGCCGATTGCGAGCACGAATTTTAGAAAAAAAATAGCTCAGCTACTTTCTTAACTTTAGTGAACGCTTACAAGGCTTTCACCCAAGTACTCTTGCAGCATGACAATGATTATTCATAAAAACATGCACAAGAAACTCTTATGGATTGGAATTACTTTCCTATTCCTTAGCCTCCAAGCAAAAGCAAACCTGAATGGATTGGACAGCACCTACAAACGCTGGTTTATAGGAAGCACACTCCTGCTGGTAGGCAATTTTGACCCGGTAAACAATCCGGAATTTGTACAACTCAATCTTGGCTATCGCATTACCCCCAAAGATGTCATTTCCTTCGAGTTTAAACGCTCCATTTACTCCTGGCCTCTTGCCATACCCTGGGGACCCTCCTTTGATGCTCCCGGATTAAATTACCCCGGACATGTGCGCATACTTGCTCCCACAATCGCTTATCAGCGGTTCTGGTGGAAAGGCGCCTATACTGCTATTCATGCCTTGAATGCCTTTGAAAAATTTCTGGACAAGGATAACCAGAAGCTTGGAAATGGATACACCTTGTACACCACATTCCGCCTGGGTTATCAACTCAACTTTTTCAAGAAACGCTTCTTTTTTGAACCTTCTATTGGATTTACCTATTGGCCAATACGCACCCATGTTCCAGCTTCATTTAAAGCGGTTGAAAGCCCTTGGCCCAACTACTTTGGCTGGGAACCCGGACTGCACATAGGTTATAACTTCAATTTCAAACCACGGAAATCGAATCCATTCTAGCTTAACAAGCATTTAAAATAACATTAATCGAACCCTTTATTCAGAATAACAGTTCATCGCACTGGCATTCGAACATCCTACTTGCCCTACGATTCCTCAAGTTAAGTTCCTGAACTGCTTAGGCACTTGCTCTTGGACAATTCTTAACAAGTAAACCTAAGCATTTGATCATGCAGGAATAAATTTCTTAACTAAAGTGAAGGGCTTGGGGTATTTAGCCAATTTATTTTCGCCACTCAATAAATCCCTATTCGAAATGGAAACGAAAAAAATCATGTTCATTTTTGCACTACTTGTTGCATGCAACATCAAGCTACACGCTCAGTATGAAAAAACAGAAAACCACTACAAACGATGGTTTGTTGGCACATCTTTATTTGTTTTACTCGGCAATTTAGACACCGAAAATCCACCCAATTTCGCTCAGTTAAACATCGGTTACAGACTTACAGGAAAAGATGTTATCACCTTAGCTCCTAAAACCTGGAGATATGCCTGGCCCAATGGCATACATCCTTTTTTGAACAAAGCTTATAAACAACCGGAAGAGAAATTCCCCGGCTATATCCGCGAGATTGGCGCCACGGCTTCCTATACGCGATTTGTATGGAAAGGACTTTATGCCCAATTGGATATGATGCCAACCTGGCAACTTTTTATAAACGACCAAGGAAATAAAATTGACGATGGCTTTCAACTTTTCAATTCTTACAGAGTTGGATACCATGTTAAACTTTTCAAGGACAGGTTCTTTTTTCAACCTTCCATTTGTGTTACTCATCGTGCCTTTCATACCCAATTGCCTAATGGATTTAAGCAACTGGATGACAAATGGTCGAAATTTGTATTTCCTGAACCAGGCCTGAACATTGGATACAATTTTTAATCGAAGAAACATTTTATACTCATTTATCCATTCAGCCTAAAACTCATCCCTGAAGTTTATTCTTCTTTAACCCGGATAAGCCTTTATAGATGGTGATGCATATTCCCGGTTAAAAACAGTATCCAAAATTCATTGCCGATAACAAATTACTTTATTGAAAAATGCGTCTCAAAACCATCCTAACAAAAATTCACTTCATCTCAGGAATTGTATTAACGGCATTTATTGGATTGCACTTCTTCAACCATTTTTTTAGCATTATTGGCCCAGAAAAACACATTGAAATCATGAAGCTTTTGCGGCCAATTTATCGGAATACTATTAGTGAAAGCCTTTTATTTTTGGCCGTTCTTTTGCAATTATGTACAGGTTCAAAGCTCAGAAAAGCAAATCAAAACACCCAATCAACTCCATTTGAACTCATTCAGCATTGGTCGGGAATTTACCTTGCTTACTTCTTATTGATTCATGTTGCTGCGGTTCTAATCGGTAGATACTTCTTAAAACTAGATACCAATTTTTATTTTGGTGCAGCTGGTTTGAATTCATTTCCTGCGAACTTGTTCTTTATCCCCTATTATTGTTTGGGCATCCTCTCCTTCTTTGCCCATTTAGCGGCTATCCATAATAAAAAGATGAAAGTTCACTTAGTTGGTTTATCACCCGCACATCAAGCAAAAATCATTCTTTTCTTTGGCATGGTGGTTACACTCCTTCTCCTGTGTGGATTTACCAACCAGTTCAATGGGCTAGATTTGCCTGATGCTTATGCTATCTTCAACTGATATTAAACCTCAAAAATTCAGCATAAACTGCAAGCCTTAAAAGGGCAATCGCAATGAGATTACCTGTGATTGCCGATTTGAATTCTTTAAATCAATAATGGCTCCAAAGCCAATTCCAACAGACTTCACCGTGGTAAATAGGCCGTATCGCAAGGGTTGATCACCGAGAAATTTATTTGTTTGCTCCTTGTCGTAAGTAATGTATCCCAATTCAAGTCCAAGCCAATTTGCTTCCTTACCATAAGGATTCATGTTCATTAAAAACCGCAATTCATACGAATTGGCAACTTGAATATTACCGAGCCTTCCGTCCTTAAAATCAGAATAAGCCAAGGCGGTGTAAACAAAACCCACATTGTACTTTTCATTGCCAAAGCGATTGAGAAATTGAAGGTCGCAAGCTAATCCCACTTCAGGAATAAGTACGCCTCCTATCACATTTAGCTTAACATCCGGATGAATTTGCAATTGACCAAATCCAGCGCGGCGGTTCTGAATTTTCTGATTTTCAGTAAGCGAAAAATCAAGCCTGTAATTCCGCTTAAAATTCTCTTTCTCAGTTTCAACCAAACCTTTAAAATTATCAAACTTCAAACCCTGCAATTCCTTGATTCCGGCGGCATTCTCCACATAATAGTGAATTTGCCTATTGTTGATGAGGTCGTAAACCACAAAATGAAAAGCCGGTAAATCTTCCTCCAATCTAATTTTCTCTTCCTCCAAAGAAAATGCAGCTTGATTTGCAAGCTCATCCACCTTCATTCTTCGCTTGCCGGATGTATGCACCAGGTAATGCACATGTTGTGGCCAATCGCTTTCCGATTTTGCAGAAAACTCCTTTTCAAAATCCTTCCAAAACAAGGCATTCAACGAATCAAAAGCACTGTATTGGGCCAGCTCTTTCAAGCTCCATCCTACTATACGAACCTGAGTTCTACCCTGCAATTTCAAAACCAAGGTATCTTGATAAATCTTCTTATCATCTTGTGCGAATAGCGCCCCCATGGTCAATAGCATTCCCAGCAGCAAAAGGCCGCAATTCAACAGTACTTTTCTCATGTTTATGTAGTTTTAAAAATTGTGTTTAAACAAGGTAGTTTCGCTGCCTGTTCCCATTGGAAATTGTTCAGGCATTAACTTCAACTGAAATCCTATACCCTTAACAGATTCAGTTGCCATTACCGGTTGCAAGGGTTCCGAAAAATCGATTTCGCGGTACCTGGTTTTTCGCTTAGCCGGTTTTGGTTTTTCTTCCCTTTCTTTTTCACCAATTATACTATCCTGAATAAAGGTTAACTCCTTTGGTGACAAGGTTATTTTAGGCATCTCCGAACTTGCTAAATCGAGATTGTTCAATGGGGTTGCTTGAGGAATTTGTATTTCTTGTTGTCTAAACTCCTTAACCGAATTTGTTTTCTCAAATCCACCCTTCTCCGCGTTATGGCTTTGATTGGATTGAGTCAACTGGCTTGACTCAGCTTTATCCATAGATTGAACACCCTGATTTGAGGCAGCAGCCAAGGGTATTTTCTTTTTAATTGCCGGCTTAATGATTAGCAATCCTCCTATAAGCAACAAGCTTGCAGCCACCGCAACCGAAGACCAATAGGCTACGGCTTTTCTTTGTTGCTTTTTGGGCTGAAGCGATTGCTGAATCAAACCAAACTTGGAATTCAAATTTGGATGGTAATCTTCCGGCAAATCATCCAAAGCATCCAGCTTTGCTTTGAGCTTATTTTCCAGTGGCTTCATGGTACAATTCTCCTTGTTTAATCCATTCCTGAAGTCGTGTTCTGGCTTTCAGAAATTGAGTTTTACTTGTTGATTCGGAAGTGCCCAAAATTTGAGCAATTTCCTGATGTGAATACCCTTCAATCGCATAAAGGTTAAACACAGTTCGATATCCGGTAGGTAGTTGCGTAATCAGGCCAAGCAATTCTTTGGCTGATAGCTTATCCAAAACCGATTCTTCAAGCGGAATATCCGGAACTTGCTCCCCCAATACCAAATTGAAATTGGTTTTTCTCCTAAGCTCCATAAGGCATTCGTTGATGCAAATTTTCCGCGTCCACACAAACAGGCTTTCTTCATTTTCATACCGGAACGAATCAATATCCTGAAACATTTTCATCAGGCCTTTCATCAGGCAATCCTCTGCCAAAAGATAATCTACCAAATAGCGCTGACATATCCGAAAGAGGCTTGCATAGAATGCCTTGAATACCTGTTCCTGGGCTTGTGGCTTTCCCGATTTCAGTTCTTGGATGGTATTTAGGTGAACGGCTTTCATGTGCTTGTATTGTCCATATGCGGCTTAAGGTTTAATAGTTGCCTAGCGAGCAAACTAGTTTAGCAAATAATTGATTTTCAGAAAATAAAAAATCAGACTCAAACAAATAACGCAACTAAAATACCTAAAATTGAGAAAAAGAATTATTTTGTGAGATGAGCTACCTACCCGGAACGCATATACTGGGAACCATACATACCCGGCACCTGCTTCTTCTTGAACAAGCACTACCCTTTCAAACCATGATTGGTGAATTGATTGAGCGCCTTGCTTTGCACCAGGTTGGAGAAGTTATTCATTCCTTTGAAAATGCAGGATTCACTGCTGTAATCTGCCTAACAGAATCGCATATTAGCATCCATACCTGGCCTGAATTTGGCTTGTTGAATTACGACGTCTATTTATCCAATTTAAGTGGCGACAATCGGCCAAAAGCCCAAGCCATTGCGCGTGAATTGGAACAGTTTTTCATGGGAGAGACTCAAAATTATCAGGAGATCAGGAGATGATAGGTGGAGAATTGAGCAGTTGTTTTGCCTGTACTAAACCAATTCAATTTCGTGCCGCTGAAACCAGGCTCCTCGTTTGCCATTCTTGCGGCTCTGTTAATTTCAGGAAACCTGAATGGAAGGAATCGAATCTCATTCATTGCGCTGCAATTCCGCCCGACAGGAGTCCCTATGCTTTGGGACAATACCTGCAAAAGGAAGACAAATCAACCTGGGAAATTATTGGACGAATTCGTTACCAATTGCAGGAAGGGTACTGGAATCAATGGGTTTTGTGCAATCAAACGGGTGAGGTTAATCATTTGCTCGAAAGTGCAGGTTATATGGCCTGGTGCGAATCAAAAGCATTGGGAAAACACGAAGTGCTTAGTGGGCTAAAATTGTATGCAGAAATAAATCTCCCAGGTGGTCAAAAAGTTCAAGTGGATAGTCTCGACAAAAATCTGTTTATTGATTTGGAAGGAGAATTGGATAGTGTGCACCTGCGCTCAACCCAATTCTTTCAGGCCAATTTGAGCAATAACTACGGAGACTTTGCCATGGTGTTTATTTACAGCTCTGTTAACCAGGAAATGTTCATCGGAAAATATGGAGATTTCAATACCTTTAAACCGATTGCTAAACCATGAGTGCCTTCTCCAATCCGCATACTTGTCCTACTTGCCTAAAGACCTGGAATCTGATCATTCAAGCTCAAGCTATCAGCAGGGTTTGTCCACACTGCCATTCCCTGTTTATTTTAAGAGGTAAAAACCGGTTTGAATCGCAGAAGAAGCTTGATTCCTCCATCCATACCAGCAAAATTCCTCTGGGTTCAAAGGGCATCTTGAGAGGAACGAATTATGAAGTTTGTGGCTTTTCCATCAAGGCTGAAAGAGGCTCTCCAAATTATGCCTGGAGAGAATATATGCTATTCAACCCTGAACTGGGTTATGCAAGCCTGTCTGAATACAATGGCCACTGGGGATTGTTTGAAGAGCTTAACGAATTCCCAAGGATTAAAACAAATTCAACTACCCATGATATTGCTTACCAAGAAAGATCCTTTCAACTCTTTAGCCGTTATCGGTTCAATGTTCTAAAAGCAGAAGGTGAATTTCCTTTCGACTTATCAAACACCGATTGCAAAATCTTTGAATTTATTTCACCCCCTTATACCTTGGTCAATGAAGTAAGTGACGATAGCAACAATTGGTATCTGGGAGAGTATATCAACAAATCTGAAATTGAAAAAGCGTTTCAGGTAACGGCTTTGCCCCAACGCTTAGGCGTAGGTGCAGCACAGCCATTAGCAGGAAATTTCAAAGCAAAAGAAATCACCACAATAAGCGCTGTGTTTGTATTTCTGGCCGCCCTGCTTCAGGCTGCTTTTGGCTACATGGCAGCTGAAGAAGTAGTCTTCAGTCATACCTATTATAGGTCGGAAATGGATACTAGCAAAACCATTCGCAGTGGAAGCTTTCACATTCAACACGACCAAAAAGCGCTTGAATTGATTTTATTCAGCCCTTTAAACAACAATTGGCTGGATGTAGATGCTGAACTCATCAATGAAGAAACAGGAGAACGGTTTGAAGCCCTAAAATCACTTGAGTTTTATTCGGGTTACGATGAAGGCTATTGGACAGAGGGCGACAAGGAAGGAAGTGTTGTTTTGTCTTCCGTTCCCAAAGGACGTTATCATTTTAATTTCTACCCTGATTTTGGTAGTCCGGGAGGCCTGCTTGAAAACGACAAGTTTACCGTTGAAGCCAAATCGGATGTGCCCTTATTTTCCAATTTACTTTGGTTGATTTTGTTTGCCTCCCTTGTTCCAATCTTTGCCCATTTGCGCGAGTACTACCTGGAATACAACCGCTGGGCAAACAGCGATTTCAGCCCTTATCACCAAGAATAAGCCATGAAAAAAATCAAATTCCTTCACCTGTATTCTCTGGTCCTATCCGGTATGTTGGGTTATTTTGCCTACCTCGGATATGTGGGCAAAAAATTCTATAACCCCGATGAAATTACAGAAAAATCAAAACCTGGAACACGCACCTACCGGGGAAGAACAGGCTCTCATTTTTATCACAAATAATTTAAATAATATACTATGGAAGAATTAGTAAACATGAAATACGTGGTGAGTTCCATCCTGTATTCATTTATTGGCATTGCCGTATTGGTTTTGGTTTTTGTAGTGATTGAAAAAATCACTCCAGAAAACCTTTGGAAAGAAATTCTTGAAAAACAAAACATGGCCTTGGCAACCATGGCCGCTGCTTTTATGATTGCCATTGCCATCATTATTGCATCGGCTATTCATGGATAAAAGCGAAAACCGCTTCCACCTGCTGTTATTAATTTCTGTATTTGTTGTAGCAACGTGTGGACTTATTTATGAACTGATTGCCGGGACAGTTGCCAGCTACCTGCTTGGCGACTCAGTTACGCAATTTTCTACCATCATTGGAACCTATTTATTCTCGATGGGTATTGGTTCCTGGCTCTCCCGTTTTTTCAAAAGCAATTTATTAAGTTGGTTCATACGCATTGAATTGCTTGTTGGATTAACCGGTGGCTTTAGCTCATCCCTTCTATTCCTGCTGTTCAATCAGGTGGAATCATTCAGGTTGGTTTTGTATGCATTAGTTGGCTTAACCGGGGTCTTTGTAGGACTTGAAATCCCTTTGCTGATGCGGATTTTGAAGGACCGATACGAATTCAGCGATTTGGTTTCGCGTGTTTTTACCTTTGATTATATCGGCGCCCTCCTTGCCAGCTTAATATTCCCACTCGTACTTATCCCTTACCTGGGCTTGCTCAAAACTTCATTCTTATTTGGCATTTTGAATGTATTGGTCGCTTGGCTTCTCTTTGAAAAATTCAAATCAGACGTTCAGGGTAAGCGAATCATGCAATGGATGCTTATCTTTTCAACAGCAGCACTACTTGGTGGATTTGTATTTTCGGAACGGATCATGCGAACCTCCGAAAGTCTGGCCTATGCTGACAAGGTGATTTATGCAGGCTCTTCTCCCTATCAACGCCTGGTATTAACACGAAACAATTCAGATATTAAACTCTTTTTGAATGGCAATTTGCAATTCAGCTCGGCAGATGAATACAGGTACCATGAGGCCTTGGTTCATCCTGCCTGTACTTACAGCAAGCAGTTGAATCGTGTTTTGGTTTTGGGTGGTGGAGATGGTCTGGCAGTAAGAGAATTGCTAAGGTATCCCGAAATCAAGTCCATTCAATTGGTAGATTTAGACCCCATGATGACCAAGTTATTTTCAAGCAACCCCTTGCTATTGGAGTTGAATAAGCAAGCATTGAAACACCCCAAAGTAACCATTAACAATACCGATGCCTTTACCTGGCTAAGAACTTGCAGCATCCAATTCGACCTCATCTTAATTGATTTTCCTGATCCTTCAAACTATTCCATTGGTAAGTTATATTCAACTACATTCTACAAGGAATTGAAAAGGTGTTTGAGCAAAGATGGTCTGGCAGTTATTCAATCTACTTCACCCTTTGTAGCTCCAAAATCGTTTTGGTGCATCAATCAAACCTTGAATGAAGTTGGCCTTGCTACACAACCTTTTCACATCTATGTTCCTTCCTTTGGCGAATGGGGTTATGTATTGGCAGGTCATACTATTGGTTCAAGTCCTGTGAGACCTATCCCCACCGGCTTGCGCTTTTACACACCCGAAAGCTTTGCACAGATGTGTTGGTTTCCAACAGATATGATGGAGCGACAAACCGATGTTAACAGGTTGAACAATCAGGTTCTTGTGCATTATTTTGAAAAGGAATGGTCGGTATATAACTGATGAAACGACGTGACTTTTTATTGGGAACTTTTGGTCTCGGCTTATTGGCCCAAGCCTGCAAGGGAAATCACATTCCCGTTCGGTTTGAAAGCCAATCGCCAACAGCGCATAAACTGCGCCAACAGCAGCATGCAGCTCCAAGCAAATTTAGATCTTGCGAGCTCTTGGTTATTGGTGCCGGAATCGCAGGATTAGCCTGCATGAGGAAATTATCAGGCAGCACGAAAAACATCATCTGGATAGAATCTGAACAAGCCATTGGCGGAAATTCAGCTTGGAAACAAAACAGCATTGGCAAATACCCGCTGGGGGCGCATTACCTGCCTGTTCCAGACGAACGAGATGCCGAGCTGCTGCAATTTTTAACAGAGGCCGGATGCATCACCGCATGGAAGGATGGGCTGCCGGTTTACAATGAATACCACCTCTGTCAAGACCCTGAAGAAAGGCTTTTTTACGATGGTTATTGGCAAGAGGGTCTTGTGCCTTCTTTTGGAATTGGACCAGAAGATGCTTCAGAAATCAAACGTTTCTTTGAACAGGTGAACCACTTCAAACAAAAGAAGGGCAAGGATGGGAAAGATTGGTTTTGTTTACCCATTCGCAAGTGCTCGAACGACGAAGATGCGCGTGCACTGGATAACCTAAGCTTTGAAGCTGATTTGCGCAACCGGGGATTCAGTTCCAAGGCCTTGTTTATGTACCTGGACTATTGTTGCAAAGATGATTATGGATGCAGACCAGATCAGTTATCAGCCTGGGCGGGTTGGCATTATTTTGCAGCACGAAAAGGAAGAAGCGCGAATGCAAGTTCAGGCGATGTTTTAACCTGGCCAGAGGGCAATGGATTCCTGGTAAATGCCTTATTGAAACAATGCACCATTCAACCCGAAACCGGCGTGGTTGCACTTTCCATTTCAGCAGAAAACAAATCCAATAAGGTACTCATTTGGAATAGCAAAACAGCGGAATATGAATTGATAACCTGTTCGCAATTGGTATTGGCAACTCCTCAATTTGTAAATAAAAAACTGCTTCCAGCTCATGCAAACGCCTTCAGAAACTGGGATTATTCTCCCTGGATGGTTGCCAATATCAGCATGAAAAGGGTACCCGAAACAAAAGGCATGCCTTTGAGTTGGGATAATGTATGGTTGGGTAAAAAAAGCTTAGGTTATGTTAATGCAGGTCATCAATTGTTGAATCCCTTTGAATCAAAAACAATCCTCAGCCTCTACTTTCCGCTATGCGGAGATAACAGTAAGGAGAAGCGAAAACAAGCCCACTCCTACTCAGAGTCGGATTGGAAAAAATGGATAGCAGATGAACTCTCCTATGCGCACCCGGGTTGGGAAGACTATTGCAGCGAAATTGCCATTCATTTATGGGGCCATGCCATGCCTAAACCAAGGCCCGGCTTTTTAACAGATGAGGCATTCAAACAACAGGAGCTTCTAGCACAGCATGGTATTGTATTAGCCCATTCAGACCTAAGTGGATTATCACTTTTTGAAGAAGCCTTTCATGCAGGGAACGAAGCTGCCCATCACATTCAACAAATTTGGAACAATGGCTAAGCAAGCCTGGATAAAAAACGCGAGCTACGATGGCATTCTGATTTTGGCTGCGCCATTTCTATGCCTGGCCTTGGTAATAGCCTTTCCCAACCTGTTTCAGAATACGCAGGAAACAGGAATTATTGCATGGCTAATTCTTGTTGTATTGGTTGATGTTAGCCATGTTTACAGCACCCTTTACCGAACCTATTTTGACCCGGTTAGTAAAAGTAAACAGGGTAAACTCTATCGCATTATTCCGCTTTTAAGCCTGGTTATCGGCATTCTTTTGTATGGAATTTCATCCTCCTTATTCTGGACCCTTTTGGCTTACCTGGCTGTTTTCCATTTTATCCGACAACAGTATGGATTCATGCGCATTTACAGCCGTTATGAAACGAATACCTCTTTCAAACGAAAACTGGATGCATGGGTGGTGTATACCCTTTGTATGTATCCCTTATTGGTTTGGCATCTAAAAGCTGACAGGCAATTCACTTGGTTTATTCAAGGTGATTTTTTTCTATTGCCAAATTTACGTTCAGCACTGCCTTTCTTTCAAGGCCTTTACCTGCTGAGCATTGGCATTTACCTGATTTCAGAAATAAAAACAAAGCGGCTGAATATCCCTAAAAACCTGATTATGGCAGGAACCGGATTGAGTTGGTATATGGGAATTGTTTATTACAATGCCGACATCACATTTACCCTATTTAATGTGCTGGCACATGGAATTCCTTATATGGGTTTGATTTGGATTGATGGCATCAAAAAAAGGGAAAGAAACTATTTCCAGGAAAAGAGTTTCCTAAATCGCGTATTTCAATTGAAAGGCCTTTGGATATTTATATTCTTACTGGCTTTTGCAGCCTATTTTGAAGAATACCTTTGGGATATTTTGGTCTGGGCCGAGCATCCCGAAATTTTCCCGGGTAGCGGCCATTTCCGGGTTACAAAGGATTGGCTCGGAATTATTATTCCACTCTTGTCGGTTCCGCAAATTACCCATTATGTGCTTGATGCATTTATCTGGAAAATTCAAAGCGATACAACCGGATGGAAAGATACCACCCTCCTACAACCGGAATCCTAATGCTGCATTTGGGATATCACAATTCACATTCGGGAGATAATCCTTCTTAATCGTACCGAACTTCGGTGATTTTTGATCCATCAAATCAATCACCATGAAACAACTTAGCAGCGCTGGAATTGGCTTATTGCTCGCCCTTCAATTAGGGGCGCAACAAGTACCTGCCAATTGGAAAAAAGGCGGAACTTGGTCAGGTTCTTTCTCGCTTTTTAGCGACAAATTTGAAGTTGCCGAAGGAAAGCAATCTCTCCGATTGAGTTCAAAAGGCAATGAGATTTACGGAAGTGGAACCATTGAACAGGAATTTGATGCAAAGGATTTTCGCGGTAAAACCATTCGCTTCACCGCCAAAATTAAAGGCAAGAATATCCGGAACTGGGCATCAATTTTTGTAAGTATCGACAATCAACCCAATGCCAATGATTGGTCAACCGAAGGAAATACATACAAGGAAGATGAAAAAATCATCGGGAATTCCAATTGGAGCGAATTAAGCTTGGAAAGGAAAGTTCCTGCTGATGCCAAAAAAATAAAAATCGGTTTGGTGCAAGTTGGCAGTGGAACCTGTTGGATGGACGACATGAAGCTGGAAGCCTTCGATTCTCCTGCTCCGTCAAGCAATGGACCATTGGCATTACCAAGCAATTTGAATGCTGAGGAAAGTATACATCTCGATTCCACAAAGATTTTTGGCTATCGATTAGAAGGCCAAGAGGTGGTATTCCGATTCAATCCCATGGACTATCAAGAAATCACAAGCATGTGGCAAGGAGGAACAGAGGGGATTGGCAAAATTAAAAAGATAAAAACGGTTGTTCTTGCTTCTCAATTGAATGATTGGAATCCTAAAGACAAACGCTACACCCTGCTAAAAAAAGACAAGGTTTGGGAGATTCGCATTCCCCTTCAATACTTTTCAATTGACCAATGCACCGAGTTTAAGTTTGTAA
Source organism: Bacteroidia bacterium (assembly GCA_023151275.1). Taxonomy (GTDB): domain Bacteria; phylum Bacteroidota; class Bacteroidia; order UKL13-3; family UKL13-3; genus CAISCU01. The sequence continues at coordinate 22,640 of JAKLJI010000017.1, forward strand.
TTAATGGTCGGTATTGGGTAGAGCCAATGAAGCAGGCTGCCAATCAAACCAAAGCCGGCGATTGGGAATATTTAAATAACTACTTCTTCGTGTATCCGGGAAACAATTAAATCAGAATTCATAAAACGAGAAAGCGCCCGGCTCTGCCGGGCGCTTTCCTTGTTTTATGCAAATTTGTTCTATTAGGATTCGCTCATGAATTCGTAGCGGTAATCGGTAGGCGGTACAAAGGTTTCTTTGATGGTTCTCAAACTTACCCAACGCAACAGGTTAATCATGGCTCCTGCTTTGTCGTTTGTTCCACTTCCTCTTGCACCACCAAAAGGCTGTTGTCCTACAACTGCGCCTGTTGGCTTATCGTTGATGTAGAAATTTCCTGCTGCATTTCTCAGCTTCCAGGTAGCCAATTCAATGGCATATCTGTCCTGAGAAATAATCGAACCTGTTAATGCATATTCTGAAGTTTCATTCACCAAATCAAGCGTCTTTTCAAACTCATCTGCCGGATACACATAAACCGTTAATACAGGCCCAAACAGCTCCTCACACATGGTGGTGTATTTCGGATCACTGGTAACTATTACAGTAGGTTCAATAAACCAGCCCGATGATTTATCGTAATTGCCACCTGCAATAATCTCACAACGTGAATCAGCTTTGGCTGAATCAATGTAAGACGCCAATTTATCAAAGGATTTCTCATCAATTACCGCATTGATAAAATTGCTGAAATCTTCGGTTGGACCCATTTTGAACGTCTTCATGGTATCAACCATTCCTTTCTTAACTTCAGGCCACAAATTATCCGGAACGTAAACCCGCGAAGCGGCAGAGCATTTCTGACCCTGGTATTCAAAAGCACCGCGAACAATGGCCACAACACTTTCTTGAACCAATGCCGATTTGTGCATCACTATAAAATCCTTCCCTCCGGTTTCACCAACAATACGTGGATAGGTTTTGAAGCGGTGGATATTGTTACCAATGGTTTTCCAAATATCCTGAAACACACCGGTTGACCCCGTAAAATGAATACCTGCAAAATCAGGATGCTTGAAAATTACATCGGCAGCAACCGGACCACTTGGATAGATAAGGTTGATTACTCCGTCCGGAACTCCGGCCATTTTAAATACTTCCATCAAAACATTGGCTGAATACACCTGAGTATTGGATGGTTTCCAAACCACCACATTGCCCATCATGGCAGCTGAGCTTGGTAAATTACCAGCAATTGCGGTAAAGTTGAAAGGCGTAAGTGCATACACAAATCCTTCTAATGGTCTGTATTCAATGCGGTTCCAAATTCCTTTTGCAGATTGCGGCTGCTCTTGGTAAATCTGGCTCATGAAATACACATTAAAGCGCAAGAAATCGATGATTTCACAGGCCGAATCAATCTCTGCCTGAAATGCACTCTTGCTTTGTCCCAACATGGTTGCTGCATTCAGCTTGGCACGGTAAGGACCGGCAATTAACTCCGCTGCACGCAAAAAGATAGCAGCGCGCTGCTCCCAGGCAAGGGCTTCCCACTTGGGCTTTGCAGCAAGTGCCGCATCAATAGCCATGCTTACATGCGAAGCATCACTCACATGGAAATGACCCAGCTTATGCTTATGGTCGTGTGGTGGACGTAAATCCATGGTCTTGCCACTTCTTACTTCCTCGGCACCGATATACATGGGAATATCAAGCTCTTTGGAGCGGGCTTCCGCCAAGGCAGCTTTCAGTTCAGCACGGGCAGCTGTTCCGGGTGCATAACCCAAAATAGGCTCGTTAACGGGTACAGGAACTTTGAAAAATCCGTTCATAATGGTTTGGTTTTGCAAATTGTGGCCACGAAGGTAAACGATTTTTTGATTTGCCTTGTAGCCAATGTTACATCCTTACCGAGTGCCAAAAATCAAGCCTGACACAACTAATATTCCTAAGCCTTAACCTGCAACCTGATGCGCAAACTGGGCATCATACAAAGACTTATACCAGGTTCCTGTAGCCAATAAATCCTGATGAGTCCCCCGTTCTACTAGCCTGCCTTTATCAAGCACAAGTATTTCATCTGCATCTTGTATGGTGCTCAAGCGGTGCGCAATAATGATGGAAGTGCGTCCCTTCATCATCACCTGAATAGCTTCCTGAATCAATTCCTCCGTTTCATGATCGATGGAGGATGTGGCTTCATCCAATACTAAAATCTCCGGATTTCTTACCATGGCCCTCACAAACGATATCAACTGCCGCTGCCCAACCGATAAGCTGGAGCCTCTTTCATTCACTTCCTGATAATAGCCCTTGGGCAATCGTTCAATAAAAGGATGTGCTCCCAATAACTTTGCTGTTTCAATTACCTGCTCCAAACTTATTTCAGGATGGTACAATCGGATATTGTCTAAAATGGTGCCTTTGAATAAAAACACATCCTGCAAAACAACCGCAATATGCTGCCTCAACCACACGGGATTAAGCTCCTGCAAATTCTGGCTACCCACTTTAATTTCTCCTGATTGAAGTGGATAAAACCGACTGAGCAATTGAATTACGCTGCTTTTGCCTGCACCTGTTGCGCCAACCAAAGCCACATTATGTCCCATTTCAACCCTGAAACTTATCCCCTTCAAAACCGGCTCATTGGTCTTATAAGAAAACCAAACATCCTTAAATTCAATACTGCCATGCAATTTACCGGAAGGGATAATCCCTTTGGGCTCAGCATCCGATTGATCATCCAGCAAATCAAAAATTCGTTTACTGGCTACCATACCCATCTGCAAATTGTTGAAACGATCTGCTAATTGGCGAATGGGCCTGAAGAATAAATTCAGGTACATAATGAATGCTATCAATGTACCCAAACTGGTGGTATCATCCATAACACCTCGCGCACCATACCAAACAATGAGTCCGGTTGAAATGGCCGAAAGCACTTCAACAACGGGAAAGAATACCGAATAATAAAAAACGGAACGCACATTGGCATCTCTATGTTGCTTATTTATGGATTTGAACCGACGCATTTCTTCCCCTTCCCTTCCAAATATCTGAACAATTTGCATGCCGGTTAAATGCTCTTGAACAAAGGTATTTAGGCGTGCAACCTGATTGCGAACATCTTCAAACGATGCCTTCACTTTCTCTTTAAACAAATACCCCGAATACATCAAAAGTGGTAAGGTGGCCAAACTCACCAACGAGAGCTTCCAGTCTGTGCTGAACATCAAAATCAATATCACCACAATCTGCAAGGAGTCGCCAATGATGTTAATCAATCCTTCACTAAAAATTTCTGATGTCGTTTCAATGTCCGAGATGCTGCGGGTAACTAAAGTTCCAACCGGAGTTTTATCAAAATACCGCAATTGAAGGCTATTCAAATGCCGATAAACTTTGTTCCTTAAATCGAATAGAATTTGCTGGGCCAACTTGCTACTGATAATTGCACTCAGGTACTGAATCCAGGTATGGAAAAGAAGCACTGCAAAAATCAAAATCGACATTTTCCAAATGCCCTCCAGGTCGCCATTTGCAAGGGGATTATCAAGGGTGTATTGAACCAACCAAGGCCTTAATGGACCCAAAATTGCAATGCTTATGGTTAAGACAATCGCCCAATAAAACCTTGATTTATAAGGCGCCGCCAAACCGGCAATTCGTTTAAACAGAAGCCAATCAAACGATTGCTTTTTTGCAGAACCCTCCTTTTTTTCACCCATAATCGAACAGCAAAAGTAGGCGCAAGGCAGCTAAAATAATAGTCAGAATCCACCACACCTCATTTAATGCGAAGCTAAATTCAATTATCAAAAAGAGCTTAAACCCGGAATACGCATTTGACCAACTATTACTGCACTGCAACCTGAATAATGCAATTGTTCAGCTATTACGTTCCAAAATGCCTGTGAAATTGCCCTTTTCTCTCCCTCAGCATACAAAAACTGGTATGCCTTACTCGCGAAATTGTCAATTTCTTTGGCATTTTGGCCCTCATAACGCTGCTCATTTGCACCATTCAGGTTTTATGCCTGTGAAATTGACCGTAAACTCAGTTTCCCTCACTCGCCATAAAGATTCATTATGACTTGCTCGTGAAACTGCCAATTTCTTTGGCCTTTTGGCCCTCATGACGAAGTTCAAATGCGTAATCCGGGTTAAACTGATTGTGGGCCAGCCTGCCGGGCTCAATCAAGATTTATTCATGAAGGAAAAGGGCTGCATAGCCCGAAGCAGGCCGGGTGTTCCGCTTGTACGCCGCTTCGCAAGCAACTGGTGGCTGTTGGCTTTTCCAGAGAGCTTCCTGCGGTCGCTTCTGCAAAAGCACATCCACCGTGCTTGCGTGCACGGGGTACCACTCCACCCCCTCTGGCGAAGTTCGCACATGGAAAAGTTTATTTGAATCTCAAAGGAAATAAAATCCCAGTGTAAACCTCTAATAAGCAAACCCGGCTTAAACCTCTCTAAACCTTATCAAAATGTCAACCCAAATCGCATTAACCTTAAAGTACAAACTAAAAAGGAAGCCATTTAAGCCTCCTTTCAAAACCTGCTAATACGAGTATCGCACCTAAAATTTCTTTTTACGAGGATGTTGCCTGGTATCATAAAACAAAAGCAACTCAATCCGATCTGATGCTACGCGATAAATCAATAGATTATGCTTGGTAACCAAGACCTCTCTGAAATCCTTCTTCATTGAACTCCTGAATGTGACATTTCCTAAGGATAATAGGGTGAGTTTTTTTTACTAAAGCTTTAGTGAATTTTTCAATCTCTTTTTCTGTCCAGTTTTGGCTTAAATAATCAATAATTCTGTCGTAGCTAGAAATAGCTTCTTCTGTCCAAAAGATTTTCAAAGCCATCTTTTCACTCTCTTAATTGCATCCTCATGTGGAACTAAGATTCCACCATCAGCTTGTTCAATACTTCTATCTACTGATTCCTTAACCTCATCAGGAAGAGCGTCCCAACAATCAATCTCTTCTGTTGAAATAAAATCCTTTATCCTTGCAATCAGCTCTACACTATCAATTTCAAAGATTTTTTGAGCAAGTTTAATTTTCTCCAATTCAATATTCATAGCAGCGAACTTTAATTATTTCAAAGATACACAAGTTCTCTATCATCACGAACAGATCCTTCAGGTCTCGCATATCACAAGGAATAGGCTGGGCATTCTATGCAGTAAAAAACGAAGATATCGTTAGACTTTTCAAATTGAGCAAACATGCTTTGGCCGAAGTAGTTCTTTATCTTCTGGAAGTAATTCTCCATACCCATGGCAAAGGGCGTTCCATAGAGCAGACCCGGATTAATTTGGTAAGTGCTTACCAATGCAGAATTGCGCAGTGTTGCCAGGTAGATAGAGCCCATGGGATCATTGCTAAAATACCAGTCTATAACGAATTCTTCTTTTGTTGCAGCGTTGTTATTCCTGCTCCTTGAACTTGGTTAATTAAGGTATTACGCAAGTTAGCAGAATTGTCGGAATTACTTGGGCAGAAATTTTTCTAAGTTTGCAATTTTGAATCCCAAAAACCCCAAAAATGGAGTGCTTAAACTCATTGATAAAGCTGGGTTCAAATTTCCTCAATATTTCTTTTTACGAGGGCTTTGTCGAGTATCCCAAAACATTAATAAGTCAATGCGACTCGGATAGGTTTTATATGCAAGTAAATTATGCGGTGTTACCAGTGCTTCGCGTGTATTCTTTCTATTTGTTGCCCGATACATCCGAGGATGCTCAGAGATCAATTCAATTACTCGATCCGTTGATCTTACAAAGTGTTCGATTTCTCTTGCAGTCCAACTGTTTGTTAAATATTCGATAACGGCATCAAAGGTTTCTTCTGCTTCAGGAGTCCAGATTACGACTTTAGCTATTTCTTATATTTTTTCATAACTTCAGCATGTGGGCGCCCTTCTCCTCTTTCAGATTGTGTTAATCCTCTGTTAAAGGATGCTTGAACATTAGCAGGTAGTTCTTCAAACCAATTGTCTGACTGACCTTCAAATATCGCCTTGATATAACCAATCATTTCTTCATCGTCAGTTTCGATGATTTTTTTGGCTAATTCTAGTTTTGTTTCTGCGATGCTCATATACTTACTGGGAGAAATTCAAATTTAAAAAAAATTGACACGAAAATCAATCAAAACCTTTGACTACAGCATTTATTGAACCATAAACGTTTACGAATTGTATTGGTAGTTACTTGCCAAACTCGGATTTCTTTGTGCCGCAAAATAGATGGAGCCAATGGGTCGTTTGTTAAGTACCAATCAATTTTCCATTTCTAATTCCTTAAGCCCCTTCCAATCCTAATGTATCAATCCAATTTATTATATATTCCATATCGTTGGTTATAATATGTGTTTGATATAATCGACAACATACTCCTGTGAAATTCGCTCTTGCTCCAACCTATTCTTAAATGGTGTTGTTTGTAATAGTTTTAACATGCGCTTTTCCGACTCGTTTAATAAGGATAGTTCACCCAAGCTTGCAACTTCGGTAGTTACAGCATACAAATCAAAACTACGATAAGTCTTTTCGTCCATCATAATACTAATTGCATGGGAATAATAACTTCTTAATTGGTGGAGGATTTGATAACCATGTTCGTCTATATCACCCCAGTAATATATCTGCTTGTTAGCAAGCCAATCTATCCCTTTCAAATAGCTTACATTGAATCCACCTCCGCTCCATATTGCTATTGCTTCAGGTACATCAGGGAGTGTTAGAAAATTCATTTTGTTTTCCGTAATCAGAATACGATGACAATCCAGATTAAGTGAGCGAAAGGATGAAATGGGAATACTCATATCCTGAATATTATTCTGGAACGATAAAGCTTTATCCAATATGCGTATACGAATAAGAGGTTCATCGTATCTCAGGAAATATCTCTCGGAAACTTTTTTCAATTTAGTGTCTCGGACATGCTCAGGAATAAGAAAATCTAAGAGGGATTGTAACAAAAAGGAGTTTTCTTCAATAAACTTTGTGTGAACTGGTATGGGTAGCTGACGGATATATAAATCTGGACGAGGCTTCGAAAGAAAGTATTCGCAAACGAGTATGATATTAGTCCAATCAATATCGCCTTTCATTAACCAGCTGGTATTTGATAATGCCCATTGCTTTAAGACCGGAATAGCAGCAACCACCCTCTTAAGATTCTGGATAAAAACATTCCATTCCTTTTTTTTACCTGTGATGTGAAGGTAATCTTCCAATGTTTCAACAATAATACGATTGGGTAGCTCGTGACTACCGGATCGCCTGAAATTGTAGCTTGATTTTTCGACCAGGTAGCCTATCCCCGTTTCTCCTTTTGAATGACGCAGCAGCATCTCAACCTCATTCTGTACTTTTTCAAATTGCTGTCGAACATCACCGGAGCGAATCTTTCCTATGCGATCAATGGTACGCGGAAAACAATTTTCGCCTCTTATATGACTTTGTAAAACAGGTGTCCACCATTTTAAAGCCTGTTGCTTAATTTCCTCCGGACTGATCATTCTCCTGCCTCCTTGTCTTTAAAGCGGTTATTGTGTAATAATTTTTCGGCTTCATATTGCTTTTTGGTGAAATTACTCACTTGTGAATTGTTCCCATCACGGTTAATGACGAAATGAAAAGAATTGACGTGGCTTTCGATGACATGTATTTTTTGTAGTGGTGTTACAATAAGCAGTTGAAGATCTAGCTTTCTGAATAATTCAAGGCCATAACGTGTACTTTCATCACTACCCCGTCCGAAAGCTTCATCTATTACCACAAACCGGAAGCTACGGCTTTTACTTTCGCCAAACTGCAGGCCGAATTGGTAAGCCAAAGCACTGGCCAGTATGGTATAAGCCAGCTTTTCTTTTTGTCCCCCGCTTTTGCCCCCTGATCCTTCATAAAATTCTTTTTCGACATCATCGGCCCTATAACGTTCGCTAGCGTTGAACTCAAACCATTGCCTTACATCGGTTACTGTGCTGGTCCATTCTTTATCTGCCGATTCGCTGCTGGAAAACCTATCGAGGATTTTTCTTACCTGCTCGTATTTTTCTTCGGTGTATAGCTCGTTATTGCTGCTGAATGAGTGGGTGTAACATTTCTTCAGTTCTTCCCTGAACAGGCGCACTTCCGGGTTAGGTGTCTGATCCATCAGGATGGTGATGTAAGTATCCTGCGCTGCGTTGTACACTATCTCGTTCAGGTGCTTGTTAATAATCTTTATCTTTTCTTTGATCTCCTTTTCATGACGTTCCAATTGGTTATCGAATACCGAAATACTGTTAATAGTATGTTTGTTCAGGTCTTCTTTAAAGCGGTCTTCATGCCGTTTCAGGTCTTCAGTAACCAATGTTTCGTACCGTTTTACGTATTCATCACGTGCATCTATATTGGCCGGCACTTCATCATATTCAGCCTTTGAATGGTTTTTGATAAGCCCCATACTTTTTTCAATACTTGATCTAAGGTTAGTTTGATCTGTTTTCAACCTGCTTATTTCCCCATTCGAGCCCTGGATCTGTTTTCTAAACTCTTCCTGTTTATTGTCGATGTTTTTCAATTTAGGCGTGTAATTATCAAGCCTACTGTCAATAATTGGAAACCATTTTTCAAAAGCTACTGCATCTGTATTTGCAAGAATCTCTGCGCTGTGTTGATGTTGTTGATCATAGATTGCAATGTCTTTTTTTAATGAACCTACTGTTTCTGTCAGTTTGGTTTTACTGTTCTCCAGTTCCTTTAGCTGTTCTTCCACTTCATCTTTTTTTCGATTCAATAAAGCCAGCTTGTCGTTATTCTCCAGCAATTCCTTTTGTTCTTTTTCCAATGCATATATTTTTTCTACATGATATTGCCAGTTGATACGGGTATAATCGGTTATGCTTAAAAGCAATGTTAATATTTGCGCATCTTTTTTAAGCTGTTCCTGCTTTTCTTCAATATCTTTCTTTTCCTTTTGTAGGTAATGAATGGTTCCTTCCAATTGCTGAACAGCCTCTTCCAATGCCTTTATTTTCTCAACATTGCTCCATCCCAATACGTAATTTTTACGGTCGCTAATACTCTTCCTATCGTCTTTGGTATACCGGATGCGGCCGCTTTTAATTAACCCTTGTTGTGTTATACCAAATGAGATCTGTTGCAATTCATTTACGTCATTCACGCAGAGGTAATCACCAAAGCTGCGCTGTAAGTATTGTTCCAGCCAGTCGTAAAAAGGCGTATCTGGTTTGATGCTCAGCTTATAAAAGATACTTTGGTCGTCTAGTTGCTTAATATGTTTGGTTACTTGACTAGTCGATGCCTCCAGTGATGTGACTTTAATGCCTCTTCCGTCAGGACTTTTTAAGGTATTATTGTTGATGTAATTGCTTACGCTTCTAAAATGGTTTGGCGGGACCAACAGGCTGATACCAGTATCGCGGAGCAGCTTTTCAACGGTACCTTGCCAAATTGCTTCATCTTCATGCACCTTCAATAATTCACCGGCAAACGGAAGATCGTCTTCCGGAATACGCAGGTCGTTGCATAATTGGGTGCGGAAACCCACCAGCCAACCGGGAATTTGGGTCTTTCGTTCTTTTAGCGATCGTAATTCTTCTTCTTCATGACTCAGCTCATTCTGTTGCTTTCGCATCTCCGTCACAATATTGTCTCGCTGCTCGCGGTATTTCAGTTCTTTTTGTTTGCCTTCTTCTTCGCGTTTCCGCGCCTTTTCGGTATTGCGTTTAAATGCTTCTATGGTTAACGCACTTTCGAGGTTACAGGTTTTAGCAAGCTTATCGTAATCGTCATAATCTTTCTTTTTGATGTGCTTTTGCTCTTCCTGCTGTTTTATTTCTCCTGCTATCTGTTCTAATCGCTTGCCGCCATTGTTATCTATATCCTGCAGAATGCCCAGCTTCTTACGGTCGAGCTCGTCCTTTTCTTTATTGAGGGTTTCCTGTAGTTGCTCTGCCTCGCTGAGTTGCTGTTTGGTTTTGAAGATTTCTTCTTCCAGGAGTTTTTTCTTTTTAGCAGCAAACCATGCAGGCATTATGTCTACCATAGCTTCTGCATCTGCAATGCTCCTTGTTATTGATTCATATTCTGCAACACCCTCAGCCAACGGTTTTAATATTTCATATTGCTCGCGTGCATTTACTACTGCAGCATGTGATTTGTTGAGGTCGTCAAAGCGTTTTAGCAAAGCACCAATCTGTTCTTTTACATCGGTACGTTCAAGCATCTGCTCGCGCACAAAGGTTGTAAGGCTACTCACAGCTTTCATCGAAACGGTCTGGTAAAACAAGTCTATGGCCTTATCGCTGTTCATGCCTAATAGTCGCCTGAATGCATCGCTGTATTGCGAAAAGTTGTCATTAAAGAATTGCAGTCCCGAAACCTGTTTTAGCTTTTTGCGCAGCTCACCTATATCTGCAAAATTGCTGAAGTGTTCGGCCACATGCAACGGGACAGGACTAATGAGCAGCATCTTTTCAATCTTCCCGTCTTTACCCGGCCAGAATACCTGTGCCAAACATACATGCTCCAGGTAGCCTTCATTCTTAAAATTTCCGATGATCACCGAGTAGGTATTGTTGTCAGGGCGCAGGTAAATGCGTTTGGCGGCTTTTGTAATTTCTTCTTTCTCCTTTTTATACTCACCTTTTACATAGCTCAGGATATTGCGTTCTTTGCTTTCGGCACCGGCTGCTTTGTTAAATACAATTTTATGGTGTGGCACCAGCAGGCAGGTAAGCGCATCTACAAGGGTTGATTTACCCGAACCGATATCACCTGTAAGCAGGGCATTGTGGCCTCCGGGTTCTATCTGCCAGCATACTTTATCAAACGTTCCCCAGTTAAGTACTTCGAGGTACTGAAGCCGGAAACCGGTATTGTTAAATGCTAAATGCGATTGTGTACTCATTGTTTACAGGTTTATTAATCGTTAGTATCTGTAGCTTCCTTTTCTGCAGCATATTGTTGAAGTCGTTTCAGGGTATCATCCACCACCTCTGCATTCACAAATCCTTTAAGTATGCGGTGTATTTCGTAATTCTGCGCGCCATCCTCCAGCTTTCGCAAAAAGCCCAAGTCTATCACTTTGTTAATGGTTGTCGCTATTTTATCATGGATTTTTACCTCATCTGAGCTTACAGGCAGAAACACTTTTACGCGGTTTATTATGTCTTCACGACTGATGATAGACCGCAAAGAGCCCCCTTGTGCATCGTGCTCCAGCAGGTATTTGCGTAGGATCAGCACCAGCAAGGAGGTGTACAGGTTGAGTTGCCGTTTTTCGGCCAGCCGTGGCAGCTCCGGTTCTCCTTCTTGGGGCTCATGCTGGCGCAGGTAGGCATACCCTTCGCTTACATCCAGGTAAAGCTCAAGGCCCATGACGGATACATATTTTTTAAGATCGGCTTCGTGTTGAAGCAGGTTTTCCCATTCATCTTTCTGGTGGCTGTAAACAATGCCTTTTAAAAGCGCAATGAGGCTTGGTGAATATGCTGTTGCCATAGGTTTATTTTAGCGGTTGTAAATGATTAGCGGAGCATCCAGCTGATAATCTGCGCCTGATGCTACATCTTTTATAGTAAGTGTGCTGGTTTGCTGGTTATTGATGTAATGCTTATTGCTAACGGAAGCAATCTGCATATAGCCCAAAACTTCGGCCACACCTTTTTCGGGAACATAGTGTTCTAGGATTTCTTCGAGCGATACCTGCGATTTGTGCTGTAACAGCTTTTGGATATTACCCCGCAGCAATTCGATATCTATAAATACCTGCTCAAACAGTGCCTGAGTATCGGCTTCGGCAATACCGGCCTGTACCGTTTTCTTTTCAAAGACTGTTTTTATTGGTGGCGAAAACAGCGGTCGTTCCATTACCAGCGATGGCTTGAAAAATCCACCTATTTCCATAAGAGTATCGTTAGGGTGGAGCTGGCTGGCGTATTCCAGCAGCAGGCTTTCAATGGCTTCGATGGAGCGCATGATGTGTTTACTTTCGTTAAGGTTTTTTTGCTCCACAAATTTGCGTAACTGCTCAATAAGACCATCGTTGCTGCGGTTCACTTTGTCGCCTGCATCAACCAGGTTGGTTTTGATGCGATCCACCACTTGCTCGCGTTTTACTTCCTGTATCTCGGGGATCGCATTTACTTTTTCAAGCAGCGTCTCAAGCTCCTGCTGCATGCTTTCGCTCATTAAAAACTCCCAAAAGCTACGAAAGCTTTTACCCTGATCGGTATTCCAGAGATGATCCTGATGGCTGAATACCTGGTCGAGCAAATCGGCTTTACCCAAGTCGGTTTTAATAATGGTTTGGCGGGTTTGGGCATCCAACTCGCGGAAGTTTTCTTCTATTTGCCTGAAATCTGACAACAACCTGCGAGCGGTATCTTCGGCCAGCAGGTAGTTTTCTTTAAGTTCAGTGGCGGCCACACGGGCAAAGTTTCCCTGGCGGATTTGCTGTATCTCGACATCTATCTTTTTGCGTTCCTGTTCCAACTGGGCCAGCCGCTCTTCGGGTCCGGCTGTTTGTTTTACGATTTGCTGTAAGAGCGAGAAAAACTGAACCAACCGACTATGTGTGCCTACAAACTGCTGCTTGTTTAAATCATTCAACCATTTGAGTGCGTTTTCGGTAGCAGGAGAAAGTTCTATTACGGGTTCATCGGCACTTTCGTAATACCTGCGCAAGTAGCCTTGCTGCGCCCATTTTTGCAGGTAATCGGTAGCGGGTTTGTCATAATCTTTTATCCCTTGTTGATGCAATGCATAAATGAAATCGCCCAACAAACTGGCGAGCTGCACCTGCGGATACACGTTTTTTTCTTGCTGCTTAAACGCCAAATGTAAAAAGCTTACCAGCAGCGGAAAATGCTCGGCCCTGAGTAGTTGCAGGGTTTTATCATTGCGATAGAGGGCGAGGGCTTTTTCGTAGTTCATAGGAGTTAAATAATAGGTTATTAATCCAACTTGCTTTTCTCTTTGCCAAGTTCGATTATTTTGTTGATGTCAACGAAATGGTCAGCGGGATCATTTTCCGAATGTTTTGGCCCAAAATTCAGAGAATCCCTGTTAAACACGATGCAGGAATAATTATTCTGAGCTTTCATTATCAACAATCAATCAATTGGAGTTTTATGATACCAGCCTATTCCGACAGGATGCGGTAAAGTTCAAGATTCAGATAGTAAGCGCTACCCGAAATTATCCTTTTTTCGAGAATGTCCATGCCAGCTAATTCATCTAGGTACTTGCGGGCTGTGTTTTCGGCGTAGTATTGCTTGTCGGTAAAGTGTTTTACTTTTGTAAAAGGCTGGGTAAAAAGCGCATTTACCATTATCTCCGGCCGGGCAACGTTTCCGCGGTCTATAATGGCCTGCAATATGGCATCTTTAGCGGCTATAATATCGTTTATTTTGGTATAGGTTAGGTTGGCAGATACTTCCACCGTTTTAAGCATAAACAGGAGCCAAGCTTTCCAGTCGGCTCGTTGTGTAATGCCCGATAGTCCCTTATAATAAACTTCCTTCTGCTCCATAATGTAGCGGCTCATAAATAATATGGGCAGGTCGAGCAATCCTTTTTTGGTGAGGTAATGGATGCTAAAGATCCTCCCGGTGCGCCCGTTGCCATCCCTGAATGGATGGATGGCCTCGAACTGGAAATGACCTATGGCCATTTTCAACAGCGGATCGAGCGGGTACTTTTCGTCATCATTCAAAAAATCATACAGGTTTTGCATTTTTTCCTGTACAATTACCGGTCCACGTGGTGGTGTATAAAAAACCTTGCCAGCATTGTGTCCGCTGCCTCCTTGTTTAATGTAGACTTGGGCCACGGGCGGGCGGATACCATCTTTAAATGAAGTTATTATCCGGTAAATACGAGTGAAATACTCTTCATCAAACTTATTTTCGTTTTTAAGCAAGTATTGGTAACCTTCCCATAGCGCTTCGCGGTAGTTCAGAATCTCCCTGGCCGGCCCTGGTAAAGGTTTTGACCGCTGCTCGCTGTATGCCTGGTAAAGCTCGTCATCGGTGGTAAATATGTTTTCGATAGCACTCGATGCTTTTGCTTCCTGCAAGCTTATGGAATTAATAAGCAAGCCTTGGTTGGGAATGGCAATACTGCGCCCCTGCAGCCGGCCAAGAGCAGCCTTTGCATTGCCAAGCTGCTCATATATATCTACCGACTGGTAATAGTGCGGTTTAAGCGGTAGCAAGGGCAGCGCGTTCCAGGGTAGGCTTCTATCGGGATTTACTAAGTATGCCATGATACAAAGATATCACTAACCTTAAAACTTATCGTTTTTTAAGGCAAAAGGTATTCCTGACCTTAAAATCAATTAATGAAAAACCAATAACCTTAAATTTATGCACTTATTAAGGTGAGCTGTATTTCTAGCTTTAAAATCTGGGTGTTTTAGATGAATAACCTTAAAACTATACATTTATTAAGGAGAGATAAAACTGGCCTGAAATAGGTATGCTACTTTGCTTGTGAATAATACTCATGTGTCAGCTTCGATCATTTTGAATGGTCTATATTTCATTTACGGAATGTTCCCAAATATTATCAGTTAGGAGTACGATTGAGTAGCTATTGCTTAATGGCTTATTGAACAGTGCAAACATCAACTTCCAAAACTGGTTGCCGGCATGCCCTTTATTGCTGAAGCTTTACAGATGTTAAACCAGGAATTGTGATTAGAATCTGTAATTGTGATAGGTCATCTGCATGGGAGAAAAACTTGATTTTTTTAAAAATTAGTTTAATGTGTTTCGTATTTACCAAAAATTACTAACGTATCGCATTTTACAACTTCAACCTCGAGTTCCTACGGAAAGAATTTGACCGCTTGACTTAGGTGTTCCAAGATTTTAATACTAGAACAACATAGGAAATAATTAGTCCTTTTAATTGAAGATATTTTATGGGCTAAATTGATTTATCATTGTTAAGTATTTCGCTTAAAAGATTTTCCTGTTCAATAAAATCGGTTGTTTCATAAACCACTACTTTTATTGACTTTGTACCAAAGGCGATGTTTTCAGCTTGCATTTTTTCGTTTCTAAACGTTATTATACATTTACTGAACAAATACAGTCTGAACCAAAATATTCAACTATTACAAACGTATTGGACACCATGGATTAAAAGAAATCCAAACTGCTGAAGCCGGTTCAATGTAATTTGAATCTAAAAAGTCGCCATATGTACGACTTGAACTTTTGTAGCGGGGAGCAGAATCGAACTGCCGTCAGCCTTGGGCTGATAGGAATCCTACGCTGAATAGCATAAAAAAAGTCGTCATATAGACGACTTGATTCTCTTGTAGCGGGGAGCAGAATCGAACTGCCGACCTTAGGGTTATGAATCCTACGCTCTAACCATCTGAGCTACCCCGCCATTCTTGCAAACGATGTCTGCTAAGGGGCTGCAAATATAAATTTTTCAATATGAAAAGCAAATAGTTTTTTCGAGATATTGAAAATCAATTGTATGCCGTTGTATGTCTATTAGTTTCTACAATTTCAAGCTTAAACACATTTTAGGTTGGGGTTGCGGTTAACGATTAACAAAAAATCTGCTACTTTTGTATTAAACACTTGTTCATGAAAAAGAAAAGAATAGTTATCGCTGTATCCTCCTCACTGGCCATGTTGTTAGCTGGGTTCTTACTCGTTACCTATCCTCCAAATCAAGCCATTAGCAAGGTTACCAGCTCTTTGCGCTCCAGTTTCTATCCGGGATTTGGCATTTGGTTGCCCCCTGATTACGATGTGCATGGCATTGATGTTTCTCGTCACCAACGCCGAATTGACTGGGAAGCTGTTTCAACACATACCCACAACAATGTTTCAATTAATTTTGCATTTATAAAGGCCAGTGAAGGTCGCACTGTAAAAGACAATTTCTTTGATGAAAACTGGAAATCTGCCAAGGACAACAATATCCTACGTGGAGCTTACCATTTCTTTCGTCCACATTTAACCGCAGATGAGCAATTTTTGTTGTTCAAATCGCGCGTGAAATTGGAAAAAGAAGATCTTCCACCGGTTCTCGATGTTGAAATGCGTGGATCGACTCCTCCTGCCCGGATGAAGAAAAATGTAAAACGTTGGTTGGAATTGGCCGAAAAACATTACGGTGTTACCCCTATTCTTTACACCTCTTATTCGTTTTATAAAAACTATTTTAGCGGAAAAGAATTTAAAAAATATCCATTGTGGATTGCCCACTACGCAACTGAGGATTTGAATCGCCTTACCGACAAATGGAATTTTTGGCAACACAATGAAAGTGGACGTGTTAAAGGGATTCGCGGAGATGTGGATTTCAATGTTTTCAAGGGTGATTACGACGATTTGCTAAAACTTTGTAAGAAATAAATTAAGCCTCCGAATGGGGGCTTTTTTATTGGTTTAGCTTTGAATGGCTATACCATTAGCAAGACACTCCAAAAAACTAACCGTATAGGAAGCCTGGTTCCTACTCCCAAACAACACGATTAAACCATGCCATTAAAAGAACTGGTTGCGAACAAAACCTTAAAGCCGAAAGAGAAAACAGAAGCCCTCAGCAACTTGTTGTTGGACAATTCTATCTCTATTGCTGAACTGCTTGCATTCGCAGAAAATCAGAAAGACCCTGTGAAGGCTAGCTGCATTGAGGCACTGGAGTTTGCGAGCAAACAGAATCCGGCTATTGCTGATCTAAATGTGTTGACATTCGCTACCAAAAACCTGAAAGCAAAGGCGCCACGCATTAAATGGGAAAGTGCTAAAGTAATTGGCAATGTGGTTTCACAATTCCCCAATGATTTGGATGAGGCCATTGAAGCCCTATTAAGCAATACCGAACATGAAGGAACTGTTGTACGGTGGAGTGCGGCGTTTGCTTTAGGCGAAATTCTAATGCTAAAGAATAGCAAGTATGCCAATTTGTGTGCAACCCTGGAAAGCATTTGTGAAAAGGAAGAAAAAAACAGCATTAAGAAAATTTACCTGAATGCGATGAAGAAGTTCTCTAAGAAATAAGTTGCAACAGAGATTCCGTTCTTACTCGTCAATTCATTGTCCGCAGCGTAGGGAATTAACTTAGGTCAGGCAAGTATTCTGAGGCTTTCATTTTGTAAATCAGATGGACAAAAAATCCGCTGCTAAAATGAGGCTCGATATCTTGTAAGCAATTCTTCTTTCAAAACATATCGAACTTGAATTATAGCCGGAATACGCATTTAACTATCTAGGGCCTGCTGATTAACGCGTAATTTATTGATTGAGCAGATGCTAACCCGGAAAAAGTGAAATCTTCTGTAAGGTATTGAAACAATTCATTTGGGTAAAATTGGATTTTGCTATGCAGCATGCTTTCCAGAACGCTAATCCAGCTCCGCATCATCTTCTTCGGATAAGCCTGGGTGGCTGTACAGGAGTACTATCCACCAGGCTTATCCTCGAATCTAATGCAGATCTGAATTTAACAGCAGACACTAACCATTATTTTATTGGAAACAGACTAGAAATTATTTTACCAAAAGCAGATATTTCAAAAAAACATTTTTAATGGTTCATGATAATAAATTTTTTCTTGAATAATTTAGGTTGCAATTAAATTTCCTTGTAATTGGCGAAGTAATATTTACCTTTGCAGTTCAATTTATTCATGCCACAGGGCAAATTCATATTAACCGAATTCCCAAGATTAAGTAATCTTGAAACACTCAACGGTAAAATTAAATCCGTTGTATGTATGGATTGGTGCTACAATGAGCAGAAGGTTTTTGTATCTTAAACCCCTGTCTTTTAAAGACTAAGCAGGGGTACAACTCAATTCTTACTTCCTAATTTATTTCCGTGCATCAAGCCCAGTGGTTTGCGTGCGCCATTTTTATTTTGCGTTAAAATGACGACAGAAAAATTAAAGCATTTAACTCGACCATTTTTATTAATTTGGTTAATTTCTCTTGCAAGCCTGGTAATTACAAGCGTATTTGTTGCCGCTCATTTATGGGATGGAATTCTCTTATTTATTCCATTAGTATTGTTATTTGTAGTTGCGTACGATACTTTTCAAAACAAACATAGTATACGAAAGAATTATCCATTAATTGGACGATTAAGGTATTTATTTGAGTCGGTACGTCCGGAATTGAGGCAGTATTTTTTTGAAGGCGAATTGGATGGAAAGCCCTTTAATCGCAGGCAACGTTCAATTGTTTATCAGCGTGCAAAAAACGAAAAGCAAACAGTTTCATTTGGCATGCAGGATGATCCGAATAGAATTGGATACGAATGGGCGGCTCACAGTGTTTATCCGAAGCAAGCCAAAGCCGATTCCTTGCGCGTTACCATAGGCAACTCAAGCTGTAAGCAACCTTATTCTTCCAGTATCTTCAATATTGGAGCCATGAGCTATGGTGCATTAAGTAAAACGGCAGTAAGCTCTTTAAATCAGGGAGCAGCACTAGGCCAATTTGCCCAAAATACCGGCGAAGGTGGCATTAGTGATTACCATTTGCATGGGGGCGATTTAATTTGGCAAATAGGCACAGGCTATTTTGGATGTCGTGATGCGCAAGGCTATTTTGATGAATTGCTCTTTGCTGAAAAATCGAACCTTCCACAGGTGAAAATGGTTGAAATAAAATTGTCACAAGGAGCTAAACCCGGACATGGAGGCTTGTTACCTGCACATAAAAATACACCTGAAATTGCACGTATCCGGAACATTGAACCCTATACCACTGTTCATTCGCCTGCTGCACATACTGCATTTGCAACTGCAAAGGAGCTTTTGGTATTTATCAAAAGACTTCGTGAATTATCAGCAGGCAAACCCATTGGATTTAAAATATGCATTGGACGAAAAGAAGAGTTTGAGGAGATTGTTCACCAAATGGCATTAACGGGAATTTATCCCGACTTTATTACAGTAGATGGAGCTGAAGGAGGAACAGGAGCTGCGCCACTTGAATTTATTGATTACATGGGAATGTCGCTTGCCGATGCCTTACCATTTGTAAATCAATGCCTGGAGGAATACGGTCTGCGAAATGAAATAAAACTACTGGCAGCCGGCAAAATTATTACGGCCTTTGATATTGCTAAAAACCTGGCATTGGGAGCTGATGCCTGTTACAGTGCGCGGGGAATGATGTTTGCGTTGGGTTGCATTCAGGCCTTGCAATGCGATAGCGGAAAATGTCCGGTGGGAATAGCAACCCAGGAAAAATCATTGTATAAAGGTATTGATATTAGCGACAAGCGTGTACGAGTGGCCAATTTTCACAAAAACACCATGCAATCGCTTTTGGATTTTATGGGCGCATGTGGATTTGAAACTCCTGAAGAAATTGAGCCCAAATCATTTTTTAGAAGAACAGCACCTGCCCTAAACGAAAGTTTTGAAACCATTTATTTCAACAAAGAAAAGGAACACAAGCAGCAACCTGTAAACCGCTAAGACCATGAAACCCATATTGACAAAAACTGATTATAGCACATTAAAAACTATTACCTCGCAGATTAAACCCATTCATTATTCAAAAGAAGTAAAATTATTACTTGAGGAATTAACTCGGGTTGAAGTGGTAAAAGACTCTGAAATTGAAAACGATATTCTTAGGATAAATTCCTATTTTGAGGCTATTGAAGAAGGCACAAGGAAATCACTGAATTTTAAATTAACCTTACCCTCTGAAGCTGATTTTAAAGAAAAGAAAATTTCGGTACTTTCACCTTTGGGAATAGCCTTAATTGGCTCTAAAGAAGGCATGATAGTGGAGTGCAAACTTCCTTCCGGGACCAAGAAAATTCATTTGTTAAAAGTGAAAAATAAAGCTGAAATGGAACTGAAAGATTCCACTGAATTTTAGCAATTACAAAAGAGAAGTAAATGAAACTGCATTTATTTTTCGATTTCTTATTTGTTCAATTTTTGCGTTTACGATAATAGGCCTCCCCACTTGGGTGTGCATTGGATTTTTGGAATTCAAATTAGAAAAGGAATGAGGGTTACAATTCACGACAGAACCCGGCTTAGGGGTGGAAGCGCTAACCCGGAGGCACTTTGCCAGGGCACGAAATTTTGATTATTAAGAATAGGGTTTGATAAGCAGCCGAGGATTAGAAGCGGACGACCCGGCCGTTTGCGCGCAGAGCTGGTTGAAAACCAGCCTGCATGGCGCAAACGGCAAGCCCCAAGAAAACAAAATCACGTTTAAAAGAATGAATATTGAACTAGTTAGAGCCGCCGTTTAAAGCGAAAGTTATTGGATTTTGAAGTTTTTCGGGATTGACCTAGTTTTCCTTAGAAAGGAGCTGGCCCGCCTGCGTCTTCATCTTCCTGGTAATCGTTCATGCGGGAACTTTTGGTGATAACACCCGGCGAATCGAGCCCTGCACCTGGAGGAAAATCGTTTTGATACTCGTAGGAATCCTCGGTTAGGTCGGTAAATTTGGTATAATCGTTTAAGAAACGCAGACGAATATTTTCGAGTGCACCGTGACGATTTTTAGCAATCATTACTTCTGCCTGTCCGGACGTGGAAGTACCGTCTTCCCATTCCTGAAGCTGGTAGTATTCGGGACGGTAAATGAACATTACCATGTCGGCATCCTGTTCGATGGAACCCGATTCCCTAAGGTCGGAAAGCATTGGACGGTTTGAATTTGATCTACGTTCGGTTTGACGACTTAACTGAGACAAGGCAATTACCGGCACGTCTAATTCTTTGGCAAGGGCCTTGAGAGAACGAGAAATATAGGAAACTTCTTGTTCACGATTTCCATTCTTATTGGAAGCATCATCGCCGCGCATGAGCTGCAAGTAATCGATTAAAATCATGCAGATATCATTTTGTTGCTTGAGGCGACGGCATTTAGCACGGAGTTCAAAAACAGATAATGCAGGCGTATCATCAATAAAAATGGGAGCTTCTGACAGTTTAGCAATTCGCGTATTGAGCATTTCCCATTCAAAATCGCGCAATTCACCGGTACGCAATTTATGGCCAGAGATTTCTGCCTCGGAAGAAATCATACGGGACACCATTTGTTTGTTTCCCATTTCGAGGGAGAAGATTGCCACACCACGCGGTTTTTCATCCTTTCCAAGTCCCTCGAAAGATGCATTTCTAGCCACACTCAGTGCGAATGCCGTTTTACCCATACCCGGACGAGCAGCGACAATAATGAGGTCGGAGCGCTGAAATCCGGAAGTAATGCGGTCGAGTTTAGTAAAACCAGAAGGAATACCTGTGTACTTACCGGTTTTTAGTTTCATATCTTCAATATCCTTCAGGGTTTGTTTCACCACTGCATTCATGCTCATGTAGGCACGTTTGATGTTTCCCTGAGAAAGTTCGAAGAGCTTTTTCTCCGCCGAATCGAGCAAATCGAAGGCGTCGGCGGAATCTTCGTAGGCTTCGGTTTGAATTTCACCGGAGATACGAATCATTTCGCGTTGCAGGTGTTTTTCTGCAATGATGCGGGCATGGTATTCGATATTTGCAGCCGAGGTAACGCGGTTGGTAAGCATGGTAATTGCATAAGCGCCACCAACGATTTCGAGTTGACCCTTCTTTTTAAGCTCTGAAGAAACGGTAAGGATATCGATAGGTTCTGCTCTTCCAAACAAATCGGCAATGGCCTGAAAAATCATGGCGTGAGCTTCTTTGTAAAAGCTTGCTGCGGATAGGATTTCGGCAACCAATGTAATGGCGTGCTTTTCGAGCATTAGCGCACCCAGTACCGCCTCCTCCAATTCGAGAGCCTGAGGAGGCAATTTTGCACCTTCAGGCAAGCTGAAACTTTTGGTGTAGTTTTTTCTGGTTTTGGAATCGTATTGCTTTCGTTCTTGCATGCTTGGTATCGAAAAAGGGGTCTAAAGATACGATGCGAAGGGCTTAATGGAAGAACGAATAAGGTTATCCCCAATGAATATTTTTTGTGTACAGTCTGTGGAAAAAGCGAAACTCTCCCATTAATAAACTCGCATTCAGTACAAAATTACCCACAGCCAAAATTCAGATTGACGGAATCCCTTGAAATGGGAATTAGAAAATTGGGGAGAATAAAAAAATGAACAGGCTTTGTGAAAAAGTTTGAACGGATGGGCAAAAAGAAGGGGAATCGGTAAAGTCCGACTCCCCTATTCAAATCAAATCAAGCTAACGATTAGTGGTTGCTGAGGTAGGAAGCAACACCTTCGGCGTCGGCTTTCATACCGTCTTTTCCTTGTTCCCAGTTTGCTGGGCAAACTTCACCCTTTTCCTCATTGAATTTGAGCGCATCAATCATACGCAGGGCTTCATCGATATTTCTGCCCAATGGCATATCGTTTACCACTTGGTGACGCACGATACCCTCTTTATCGATTAGGAACAAACCGCGGTAGGCAACTGCATTTTCGCCAAGATTACCAATCCAAACCAATTCATTTTTCTCGTTGTAATCGTAATGGCCGGCCAAAACTCCAAAATTTGAGGCAATGGTTTTATTTACATCGGCTACCAACGGATAGGTAACACCTTGGATACCACCTTGAGCTTTGGGAGTATTTAACCAAGCCCAATGTGAGAATTTGCTATCAATTGAGCAACCTACCACTTGTACACCACGGCTTTCAAAATCGGCGAGTCGCTCTTGGAAAGCAAGGATTTCGGTTGGGCAAACAAAGGTGAAATCTAAAGGATAGAAAAAGAAAACCACGTGTTTGTGGCCAATGAATTGAGATAAGGAATAGTTTTCTTCAAATTCGCCACCATTCACTACAGCATCTGCTGAGAAATCAGGCGCTTTTTTTCCAACTAACATTGTCATAATTTTCTGTATTTAGGTGGTGCGAAGATAGACATTCCCCTAAATCTCAAACCTACCAAATTGCTCGGTTGTATCTAATTTCTCCCCATGTTATTCACCAAAATTGAAAGGAGGGAGATCCCTTTGGGAAGAATCTTATCAAAAAGAAAAGCAATTCCGGCCGCCAGCGCAAAACTCCACTCTGAAACCAAGCGATATATCATGTGCCTGAAATACCCCTTTGCAATAAAATAATGGGCTATCAAAATGGGCAAAAATGCCAACAGGAAGGCCAAATGAAGGCCATTCACCGGCAGAAACGCACTTAGGCCAAGCAATCCAAAAAAGGGAAGAGACTTAAAGGCTTTTGACTGAGAACTTTGGAAGAAATTTGTAATACCCAGTATGTTATCCTGGTTCAACTCACGAAATCCAACTGCCAAAACAGCGTAAAACACGACTACCACAAAGACCAGAAAATCAGGCAATACAGAGCCAAATCCATTTGAAACTACGATTGGAAAGAAAATGGTTGAAACATACAAAGTGGAAATCAGGAACTCTTTTTTCAACCAAGAAAACCGATGCAAAACACGATGAAAGAATAGATAAATGCCCATAAAAACCGAAAGAACAATTCCATAAATCCATTCCTGGAACGACAAGAAGATAAAGGCTAAAGGAATTGAAATTCCAATCAAAACAATCGAAAGCAGTCCCATAATCAGAAAATGCTTACCAAAAAATGCGGCCCTAGTATCTTGGTAATTGGGATGTAGTTTCCAATCTAGCAAGTGATCTAACCAATAAACAGTTAAGGTACCTGTAAAAGTAAGAAAGAGGTAAACACCTTGAAATGAATGGTTGTACGTTACTTGTAGCACCATTGACCAAAGCACTACCCCAATGGCAATATCAATACTCGTGGTATTTAGAAGGAATAAATATTTTAATATTGCTTTCAAGTTAGGTATGAAAAAGAATTGGACTCGGACCTTGGTTTTATTAAGCCTATTGGTTCTTCAGATTTTAGAGGTAAAAGCACAGGATGAATTTGAACGTCCGGACCTAAGGTCCAACAACTGGTATGTGGAACTTGGGGGAACGGCCTTGTTTTACTCTGTAAATTACGAGAAATTTTTGTTTCGTACAAAGCAGGAACAACTGATTTGGAGTGCACGTATTGGATTTGGATTCAATCCCATTGAATACAGGTTCATGAACGCCTTGTCATTGGACAAAAACACCTTTATGGTACCATTTAGTTCGAGTATTCTTATTGGGCCAGGAAAAGATAAGCTTGAATTGGGCGCTGGGTTTTCTATGTTAACCAAGGATTTAAGTGAACGAGAGATTGCCCCATCCTTAATTGCAGGAATAAGGGTGATTGAGGTCAATCATGTTACCTTTCGGGTGAACTATATTCCCGTTTTCAGAAACGAGCAATTTCTGCATTGGATAGGAGTAAGTTTGGGATTAAATTACGGAAAGAAATAAGTATGCAAATTAGGCAACTACTAGCACTTGCGGTGCTTTTGATACTTTGTCGGCAAGCAGCAGGACAAGAAAAACCGGCATCCAATTCCTTTCGGGTTGAATTGAATGATTACGCAAAAGACGAGCGCTTTAACAAATTTCAGATAACGTTGGCCTTGTTTATGTGCAAGAACGACACCATTCTGAGCATGGACTTTGAAGACCTAAGGCCTGAGCTTTCGATTCCAATTAAAAAGCCGACCGGATATATGCATTATGCCTATGGGCATATTTTCTTCACAGGTTCCACTAACCCCAAGAATCCGGGATATGTGAGTGTTTTGGTTGGAAACCCATTTAATCGAAACCCGCATTTGTATGTGGACCAGAACCAAAACTTTGATTTTACTGACGAGGAAAAGTTAGTTCTCCCCTATTTTGATGAAGCACCTGTTGAATTTGAATTGAGCAATTCATCAAATCCGCAAGGAAAAATCAAAATCAGCCTGTTGCGCAATAAATTATTTGGTAAGGCTGATTTTAAACAATACATGGATGAATACTATGCCTACACGTATCCAAACCGAAAGTTCCCTGGCATTGAATATACGTACAGAGAACAACGTTACCTCACCCGTGCAGGTACATTCAGGTCTGAAAAAGATTCGTTCCGCATTGCCCTGTATGATGCAAATTCAAATGGAATTTACAACGATTCTGACACCGACAAAGTTGTATTTATCAACTACACAGACACTGTGTTTGATGCCACCAACCCACTCAATTACACAGTTTTAAAATCGTCAAAACCAGGAACCTATTTTGAGAAAAACGGGCTAGTTTATGAAGTAAGTGTTGCAGACCCTGCAGGTAAATTCCTAGAAATTAAGGAAAGTGATAATCAAACCGGATTGGGAAGAATTGCTATTGGCAAAAGAGTTCCCAATATTCAAATGTATCTAGCTGACGGCAAAAAAATCAAAATGCGCAAACTTCGTCGACAAGAGGTGTACTTCTATTTTGCAGACAAAGGCAGCAAGAATTTTGACACTGACACTTTGCTATTGCGGCAGATTGCCGCCTTGGATACCAACAAACTAAAAGTAGTTTGTGTGTTGTACCTGAAGAAGAGCTATGATTTGAATATTTTTCTGGATCATGCGAAACCGAATTACCTCCTGGTAAATGGTTCCAAAAGCATCAGTGAAAAGTTGGGAATCAGGAGTTTGCCGCAAAGTTTATACTTGAGAAAAAGACGAAGGGTTAAGCAATACGGGTTAAAGCCGAATGAGTTTTTACGTTTGTATTTGAGCAAAGAAGAAAGCTCTAAATAAACCAAATCCCAAGAACCCGAATTGGCTTATGGCTTTCCATTCATTCCGAAATGGATTAATTAATATTCATAATAAACCATGGCCTGTTTAGAAACCGGACTAAAAGAAATCATAGTTTCGCTATTCTTACGCTTAACATAGGTAAAGGTTTTGTAGGCACTATCGGCAATAAGGGTTTCAAAATTGGGATGAACCTTGTAATCTTCAATTAAATTGGCCGTTTGATCAAGAATCGCGGTACTCAGATTCTCAGGATTTAGGAGACCTTCCACATACTTTTTAATAAACCTTTCCTTTTGCAAATCGGTCCCGTAATGCCCACCGCCGTCAAATCCGATTGCAAGGGCATCGAGAAGCGGAAAAGAATCCTGGAAAATGACATGTTTACCGTTTTGAGAAACCACTAAGTGAATCATGGCATTATAATATTCATCCCCAACAATTTTTACCTGGAATTTATCGGGACGCGACTCTAGAGAAAAAGGCAAAAAGGCAACGGTATCCACCCAAACCTTTGAAAGGATTGGTTTTGCCACAAATTTCTCGAACCGTTGAATCTCGTATGATTTTGCAAGTGCAGCTGAATCCATAGTTGGCGCTTTTTGGGGTTGAGGGATTAATCCAAAAGCAGAACCTCCGGACTCACCGCTACAAGAAGCCAAGAGAAAAACAAGGACTATTGGGGCAAAAAGGCGTATAGGCATACTATTAACTTATTTAACTGGATAATAGCACAAATAAGCAAAATGAAAACCAAAAAAGAAACTTTTTCGTCTTTTTTTATGAAAAAAAGAGAGAAAATAACACAAAATTACAAATCAAACCCCCATTTGAAGGCCTTTAACCACCACTAATAATAGATCGTAAGGCTAGAAACTCACGCTTTGTTTTTTCATCGGAGGAGGATTTAAGGAATTGCAAACCTTTATCCAGAAAGGCTATTGCCTCTTCTTCTTCTCCAGCTTGATCGGCGAGAAGAGCGAGTTGATAGTGAGAAGGAATATGTGAAGGTTCGATTTCGAGGCATTTTAGGAGCAAGGATTTCGCTTGCTGAGGGCTCTCCTTAAATTCTTCCATGGCGAGGGCGTACCATAAGAATACATCTTTGGGCGACTCTTCAAGGAATTTCATCAATTTTTGTTTTCTATTTTCCATTTTTGATTGTAAAAATTTGACTCCTGTCAACAGTTTTCCCTTAATTCTCCCCAAGGCATAAACAGGATTACACTATTTGCAAAAAAAGTAATTATTTGCAACGAATTTGGGCTTGAGCAAAGTCCTGATTAATCTTTATTGAAAAGCTATGAAAGTATTAGTTTGCATTAGCAACGTTCCAGACACCACCACAAAGGTGACATTCGTGGACAACAACACGAAGTTTAACACACAGGGAGTGCAGTTCATTATCAATCCTTATGATGAGCTAGCCCTGACTAAAGCATTGGAGCTTACTGAAAAATCGGGAGGAACCGTAACTGTAATTAATGTTGGGTTGGCCGATTCCGAGCCAAGTATTCGGAAAGCCTTAGCAATTGGGGCTCATGATGCTGTAAGAATAAACGCAGAGCCAACTGATGCTATGTTCGTTGCTTCGCAAATTGCAGCTTATGCTGCCAATGAAAATTACGACTTGATATTAACAGGACGCGAAAGCATTGACTACAACGGAGGCATGGTGGGCGGAATTTTGGCCGGTTTACTTGGCATGCCATGTGTGAACGTAATTACCAGCATTGAAATTGATGGTGGTGTTGCAACCCTGGAAAGAGATATTGATGGCGGAAAAGAAAAAGTAAGTTGTCCGCTCCCGTTTGTTGCCAGCGCACAGAAAGAACTAACTGAACCGCGAATTCCAAACATGCGCGGAATTATGGCAGCAAGAACAAAACCATTAAAAGTTGTTGATGCAATTACTGCCGAAACTGGCAGTATGACCGTATCTTTTGAATTGCCACCTGCTAAAGGAGCATGTAAAATGATTCCGGTAGAACAAGCTGCCGACCTTATCCGTTTACTTCACGAAGAAGCTAAAGTAATCTAAATGCGTTTTACGGTTCTTTTGGGTTTACTTTTTTTGGCCAGTGCCACACAACTAGCGGCACAACAACTGCTTTTGAAGCACAAACAAAGTGGCAAAGAGTACCTAATTGGACCGGGAGATAAATTATCCATTCTCTATAAAGGCTATTTGCAACAAACTGAAAAATTGAACTTACCTATTACCTATATTACAGACAGCAGTGTTTGCTTTGGCAATCCTTATTCAAAAGGCACTTTTGAGGGGAATAGCTATGCCGAAAAACACGGTATGTTGTTTAAGGAGGTTTTGTTTAAGGACATTCAATTTTTCAGAAAAATTGGAATTGGCCGCCAATTGTTAAAGAGTACATTAAACGTTTCTGCATCCATAGGAACAATTGTTCTTTTTGCAGAAGTTCTTGATGTAAACAACATGTCCATTCTACAGCGCACTGCCATTTCGCTGGGATTTGGATTTGGAACCCGGTTAATCATCAACCAACTATTACCCGAGTACCCAAAAAACAAAATGGCAGACTACACCACACAATTAATTTATTAACTATGTCAATATTTGTATTTGCAGAAAACAGTGAAGGAATCTTCAAGAAATCAGCCCTTGAAGCCGTTTCATACGCATCAGAAATTGCTGGTTCTAATTCATGCACTGCCATTTCAATTGGTGAGGTTTCAGACGAGCAATTGAATGCCTTAGCCAATGCCGGTGCAAGCCAGGTTATTGTTTACAATGAATCAGGTTTGAACCAGTTTAATGCCGAATCTTACGCTAAACTAATTGCAGGCACTGTTCAACAAAACGGAGGAAGCGTTTTGGTATACTCGAACACTTACTCGGGTAAAGCACTTGCACCAAGGACAGCAGCCTTATTAAAAGCGTCCATTGCAAGTGGAGTTATTTCCTATCCGGACACCAGCAACGGATTCCTTGTAAAGCGCAGTGTTTACTCAGGAAAAGCCTTTGCTATGGTGAATCTACCAGGTGCAATTAAAGTTCTTGCCATTACACCAAACTCTTTCAATTTAAAGAGCACCGGAGCAACATTGAATAAGGTTTCCGGAACAGCTAGCTACGACTCTTCAGAAGTAAAAACCAAATCCATTGAAGTTTCAAAAGCCAGCGGAAAAATTGCACTAACCGAAGCTGAATTGGTTGTAAGCGGAGGCCGTGGAATGAAAGGTCCAGAAAACTGGCATTTAATTGAAGACCTTGCGGATACATTAGGTGCAGCAACAGCTTGTTCAAAACCAGTTTCAGATATTCACTGGAGACCACATAGTGAGCACGTAGGCCAAACAGGTATTACCATCAAACCAAACTTATACATTGCGGTGGGCATCTCGGGAGCAATCCAGCACCTTGCCGGTGTGAGTTCTTCTAAGGTAATAGTTGCCATCAACAAAGATCCTGAGGCGCCTTTCTTCAAAGCCGCTGATTATGGCATTGTGGGAGATGCATTTGAGGTATTGCCAAAGATAACTGAAGCAGCAAAAGCATTAAAAGCAAAATAATCAGGTTGATCACAAAACCATGAGCAGAGTCAAATTGAGCATATCGGGGCTAACCACCGGGCAAACCAGTGGTTCGTACACACTTATTCTAAGTGAAGAGCAAGGCAAGAGAAAACTTCCCATTGTAATTGGAAGTTTTGAAGCGCAAGCCATTGCCATTGAAATTGAAAAGATTGTACCCTTTAGGCCCATGACACATGATTTGTTTCTGAACTTTTGCAAAGCGTTTGATATTCATATCCATGAGGCTGTTATTTACAACCTTCATGAAGGCGTATTTCATGCTAAGCTAATTTGTGAACAACAAGGTGAAATTCGTGAAATTGATGCCAGAACTTCCGATGCCATTGCATTGGCGGTTCGCTTCAAATGTCCGATTTACACGTATGCAGAAATTATGGATCAGGCCGGGGTTATCTTTAATGATGACCCTGAGTCTGAATCTGAAGAGCTGGATTATCCGGAGGAGCCACAAGATAAACCACAAGTATCAAAAGGGGATGAAATTACCCGAATGACACTTGAACAATTGCACACCCGGCTTGAAGAAGCCATCCGTGTAGAAGATTATGGCAAAGCCGCCCGTTTAAGGGACGAAATCCAGAGAAGAAAAAAATAAGATGGAAAGATTTACCGGCATTTTAGGCATAGCCCTCATTTTGGGATTAGCCTTTTTATTTTCAAACAACCGTAAAGCGATCAACTACCGCGTAGTTGTAAGTGGTTTGTTACTTCAACTGGGACTGGCTTTGTTTATTTTGAAAACCCAGGTAGGTCAAAACGTTTTTGGTTGGGTTGGAAAAAAAATAGAGCAGCTTCTTATGTTGGCTGATGAAGGCGGTTCATTTGTCTTTGGAGGCTTAATCAAACCTGAGTTGCTTAAACCCATTTTTGGTGACCGGTATTCATTTCTTTTCATGTTTAAGATAATGCCTACCATCATTTTTGTGGCAGTATTGGTAAACATTGCTTACCATATCGGCTTGATGCAACGCATAGTTTCCTTTTTTGCTGGATTGGTTCATAAGCTTATGCGCGTTAGTGGTTCTGAAGCTTTATCCAATGTGGCATCTGCATTTGTAGGCCAGGTTGAGGCTCAAATCATGATTAAGCCCTATATCAACTCCATGACCAAAAGCGAATTGTTGGCCTCTATGAGCGGTAGTATGGCAACAATTGCAGGCGGTGTTATGGCGGTTTATATTAGCATGGGTGTACCTGCGCCCTATTTGCTTGCTGCATCTATCATGGCAGCACCAGGAGCATTGGTAATCTCAAAAATTGTTTGGCCCGAAACTGAAGAATCACCAACCAAAGGCAATATCAAACTCGAAGTCAAAAAAACACATGTAAACTTGCTGGATGCCATTTCACATGGTGCCTCAGATGGATTAAAAGTTTCATTGAATGTAATTGCCATGCTGATAGGTTTTATTGCATTGATAGCCTTGGTGGATGTTGTTTTTGGAAGATTTGGAACCTTTTTGGTTTGGACAGGTTTAGGACCGGATAAGATTGGCTTTGATTTAGCTACATTAAGCTTAGATAAGATTTTTGGATGGGTATTTTCAGGCATTGCGTGGACCATGGGAGTACCAGGTCAAGATACGGTTACAGCCGGATCTTTGATGGGAACAAAAATGGTAATCAATGAATTTGTTGCCTATTCCAAATTATCCCCTATGATTGCCAGCAATGCCCTTCAACCCAAAAGCGTAATGATTATTAGTTTTGCGCTATGTGGCTTTGCCAATTTCAGTTCTATTGCCATTCAGGTTGGTGGAATTGGAGAATTGGCCCCTGACCGTCGTGCAGACTTGGCCCGATTAGGATTCAAGGCCCTCATGATAGGCACAATGGCTTCTTATTTAAGCGCCACTATAGCCGGCATTCTTTTCTGATTGTGAAGCTAAACTTCCCGGAAAACTACGCCTTTCGAATTGAACAACAAGAAGGCAATCAACTTCGTATTTGGGACCGCATTCGAAAAAAATGGGTAGTACTTACTCCTGAGGAATGGGTAAGGCAGCATGTAATTTGCTACCTGATTCAAAACAACTGGCCTGCATCAAGGCTTTCAGTTGAACGGCAATTGGAAGTAAATGGGCTTAAGAAACGCTTTGATGTTTTGGTATTCAATCAGCAGGGTAATCCTGAACTTTTGGTTGAATGCAAAGCTCCGGAAATTGAGATCAGTGAAGAAACAATGCTTCAAATTGCAACTTACAACACTCGAATAAATGCCAATTTTCTGCTGGTTACAAATGGATTAACCCATTATTTTTATGCCTGGAATGGCAGTCATTTTCAGTTGAACAAGCAAGGACTGCCCTAGCCTTTCCTTATTGAATTGAATGAAAAAGGGAAATTCAAAATTCATACATTCGCATTATGAATCCCAAAGAACCCCATTGGTACGTGCTTTACACCAAAGCAAGAGCAGAAAAGAAGGTAGAAATTGAGCTGCGCAAAAAGGGATTCGAAACTTTCTTACCCATCCAAAAAACCTTAAAACAATGGAGCGACCGCAAGAAATGGGTAGAAGAACCCCTGTTTCGAAGCTATCTCTTTATTAAGATTGAACTTGAAAAGGTGTATTATGACGTATTAAATACCTATGGTGTAGTACGCTTCATTTCGTTTGAAAAGAAGCCGGTAATCATTAGTGATTCAGAAATAAAAACAATTCATTTAATTCTAGGGCATTTTGAACATATTGAGGTAACAGAAGAAAACCTTGAACCCGGACAAACTGTTGAAATTATTGGAGGTCCGCTCATTGGCAGAAGAGGAGTTTTGATTGAAAAGCGCGGAAATCAACAGTTTGCGCTGGAATTGGAAGGTATCAATCAAAAACTATTACTCAAGGTTCCTTTGGAATATTTACGGCTATCGAATCAGGAAGCGAAAGCCTGATTTACGGCACGAATTAACCTTCTCGCAATTTTCTTCACCAAATCTTCATTCATTTCTGTATGCATGGGCAATGACAAAACAGAACAACTTAGTCTTTCTGCAACAGGAAATTGCTCATCATTTTCTTTATTCATATTCCTATATGCATTTTGAAGATGCAAAGGAATAGGATAATACACCATACTTGGAACTCCGGATTCAGCCAACAAAGTCTTAGTCAAATCACGTTTCGCACGTAATTCGTCGTTGCTCATGGTTGGGTGACCCAAACAAATGGTGTATTGATGAAACACATGTGTTGACTCAGGATTTCTTACCGGAATACGAATCAAAGGATGTTCCTGTAATTCTGCATCATACCAAGCAGCAGCTTTATTCCTATTTAGGGTGAATTGATCCAGGTGAGGAAGCTTGGTTTGAAGCACTGCTGCCTGCAAGGTATCTAAACGCGAGTTCAACCCAATTTTGTCGTGTTTGTATTGAATGGATTGTCCATGATTGGCAATCATGCGAAGGCTAGTCGCCAATTGCTCTTGTTGAGTGAAAACCGCACCACCATCGCCAAAGCAACCCAAGTTTTTGGAAGGAAAAAAAGAGGTGGTTCCAATTTCACCAAAAGTGCCCAGCGCTTTGGATTGATAATAAGCTCCCAAAGATTGCGCATTATCTTCAACCACAAAAAGCCTATGCTTTTTCGCAATTCCCATCAATTCACCAAGGTTTCCAGTTTGACCAAACAAATGAACTGGCACAATGGCCTTTGTTTTCGATGTTATTTTGGCTTGAATGGCCTTTGAATCGATGAAGAAATAATCAGGCTCAACATCCACCCAAACCGGAGTTAGGCCTAACAACGCAATCACCTCTGCTGTGGCTGCATAGGTAAAAACCGGAAGAATGACCTCATCGCCAGGTTTTAGGCCCAAGGCCATAAATGCCAACTGCAAGGCATCGGTTCCATTTCCGCATGAAACTACATAGCCCGCATTCAACTTTTGGGCAAGTGCGTTTTCAAACAATTTTATCTGAGGTCCTTTGATGAATTGCGTTTCATTAAGCACCTGTTGTATAGCCTTATCGAGCTCAGGTTTTAGCCTTTGATATTGACCTTTTAGGTCAACCATGGCAATGGAATCAAATGCGTTCTGACTCATTGTTTGTTGCAATTCGGGTCACACAATTATTGTCTAATTTATACAATTGCCCTGTTTCCGGACAAGTGGCATAGCCTGTTTCGTCGAAGCTAAGTCGATGGCCAAATTCGCTTACCCAACCAATCTGACGTGCAGGATTTCCAACAACAAGGGCATAATCCGGAACGGGTTTGGTAATAACTGCACCGGCCCCAATCATGGCATACCTCCCAATTTCATTTCCACAAACCAAGGTTGCATTGGCACCAATGCTTGCCCCTTTACGAACCCATGTGGTTTGATATTGGTCTCTCCGATTCACTGCGCTTCTTGGATTAATTACATTGGTAAACACCATACTTGGCCCCAGAAATACATCATCTTCACAAATAACACCGGAGTAAATACTCACGTTGTTTTGGACCTTCACATTGCGCCCTAAAATCACACCCGGACTTACAACTACATTTTGACCAAGGTTACAGACCTCTCCTAATTTGCAATTGGGCATAATATGTGAGAAATGCCAGATACGCGTTCCGCGTCCAATTTCACAGGGCTCATCAACAACTGCACTTGGATGGATGAAAACTTCATTGTCCATACTTTCAAAGATGCATGTTTTGGTGGAAGTTCATACCAGGTAAAACAAAAAAGCGGCCTATTTTTCAATAGACCGCTTTTTAGAATATTAGAGTGATTGATTAATGACTAACCACAAATTTCACTGTGCGGAAACCATTTGCATTGGCCAAGCGGCAGAAGTAAACACCGCTTTCCAAGTTGGAGGTATTGAATTTAGTTTCAACCGAATTACCGGTAAAGCTGCGGGTTTCAAGGGTACGACCACTGATATCCATCAAGCTAATTTCAAGAGGAAGTGTTTTAACACCTGAAACGGAAATGGTGATTTCCTCACCTGCAGGGTTCGGATAAACCATGGCAAGTGCTGAGCTCAATTCATTTGAATTGATACCAACAGGCAAGTAAACTACCACGCTACGAATTGCAGAACCCATATTACCAGCTGCATCTTTAACACTGTAAAGGATTGCATAGGTATTTACTTTGCTTGAATCAACAAAGCTGGTAACAGTTACAGCTGAAGTAAGGTCACCATCAATATTATCCAATGCAGTAAATCCTGGGTCAACATAAGTACCATTCAAAATCAAAGAATCAGGATTGTTTCCAAGTAGTGTGATAACCGGACGAGTTGTATCTCCTTGGTCAGAGAAATCAAGGTCATTGCTATCACGTGGTTGTAATTTCCAGTTTGAGAAGCTCAGGTACAATACACCTTGTGCCTTTGTCATTTTCTGACCAACGCGCAAGTTTACATTAAATCCATCTGGCAGGCTAGCAGCTATATCGTCAACACGAAGACCGCTCAATGCAGCAGGGTTGGTATTGATAAGGAATTCACCAAAACCAGCATCTTGATCTGAACCATCTGCATTTTTCTTAATAACTGTTACTGAATCAAAACGCAACAACATACCTTCAAATGGAGTCAACTCCCAGCGTCTTTGTCCAACTGCACTAATTGCAGCCATTTCATCAAGGCTAAGACCTGTTTTTGCAGGAGGAAGTGCATTTCCGGAAGATACAACAGTACCAGCAACACCATTCAAAGTTGTCATACCAAATTGCTCGGCAACGCGGCAGTTGGTAATGTTTACTTTATCTCCAACTTTCCAACCCGTTGTACCATCGCCTAAAGTTCTGTTAACAATAATCGCTGTATTTGAATCGTTGGTATTTTCGGTTTGAAGTGTAAGAATATTGATTGTACCCTGAGCCATATTGGTTGAAGTAACGATGGCAGGAATACTAATTCCACTTAAAGAATCACCATTCCAAATGCTTGTGTTGGTGCGGGTAACACTAAACTGGAGATCTTTAATTGAAGCAGGACCACCATTGAATACCATGTAAATTCCGGTATCACGCGTAGTGTTCATGGTATCATTAATGTCTGCAAGGCGGATATAATGACGAACCAAAGTACCAGCGGCAAAAGGAGGAATCTTTGCAAAGAAAACCATGGTATCATTTGGCAGCGTATTGCGGCTCATGTCTACAGAAGTGAAAGTAGTATTGGTCAAACCTTCGCCATAGAACAAAGTAGCGCTCTTAATTGGACGCTCGCCTTGAATGGTTTTGATGGTCACAAAAACCGAATCTGTTGTATTGGCAACAGTGGGGATACGCGTAACAGTTGAAGGAATTGGAGGAGTATAAAGAACCGGACCAATATCTGAAGGAGTTAAAGGAGCAATTGTATAACGAACTGCATTACCAAAGAAATTCTCGATAACCACACCACGTACATACGACAAACGAGTACCCAAGAATGGAGGTGTGAAACGACCTACTGGTAAAGTATCTGCTGAAAGGTTATCGTTTCTGAACCAACCTGAGAAATCGCCCATATCCACTGCATTACCATTGGCATCGGCTACTGACCAAGACCAGCGACTTGCACCATTGGCAGCGCGTGTAAACACGGTTACGTTTCTAAGTTCAACATATACACCTTCCCATTTCTCACCTTGACGGTTAATCAAAGGAGTGGTATTGTTATTACCTGTCATCAAAGAATCACAAGTAATTACAGCTGGTCTAATTTGTTTTGGATCCAAATCCAAAATTTCAACACCATTCTCCCATTCTGGGTTGGCAGCAATCATATTGATTTGGCTTTGACCTGACTTACCTGGCCATGGGCTACCTCCACCACGGAAATGACGAATAACACCTGTAACACGAACTTTTGTTCCAGGTTTCAAGTTGTCGTAGAATTTGGTTTCGTTCAGCAGAGTTGCCAAGTTTCTTCCTGTTCCGGCAGGTTCACACATAATTTCAACTCCACCCCAAGGGCGAGCGATGGTGTCGGCTTGAAGAACGGTTGCTTTACGGCTGGTTGACAGACCGTATTTACGTGGATCAAACAGAACATACCCTTCAAAACGAACAGTATCTCTGTAAACAGAATCCATGAAAATCGGGTGAACGTAATCGCTTGAGTCGATGCTAGGATTAGCAAAGAGTTTTGCGTCGTTTGCGTATTGAACCATCTCGAGTGGACGGATGGGATACGGATTTTGAGCCTGGGCAAGGGAAATTCCCAAAACCAAAGCGAAAGCTAGTAATACTTTTTTCATAGTGGGTTTGTTAACCATTTTGAGGGCACAAAGGTAAGGCAGTTAAGCACTATATCAAAAATCAAAACGACTTTAAGAATTGAATTAAAAACCTGACCTACAGGAGACTAGACAAATACCCTTGAAAAATGTCGGTTAATTGTTTGTAAATAAAAGCATTGAAAAGAATTTCAGGTGTTCACTAAAAGTGCATATAGATTGCAGGATTGTAGTCTTATTTGCACGGCATGAGTCTTCGCATCCTTCACACCTCCGATTGGCACCTTGGCCTTCATTTGCATCAAGAATCCCTTCAAGCCGAGCAACAGGAATTCCTGAATTGGCTGATTAACACGTGCATTCCACAGGAAACGCCGCAGGTAGTTTTGATTTCGGGTGATGTATTTGACAAAACCAATCCTCCAACCTTTGCCAGGCAGATGTATTATTCCTTTTTGGCAAAATTGGTGAACACCTCGGTAAAACAAGTCATAATAACATCTGGAAATCATGATTCACCGGCATTGTTAGATGCATCCAAAGAATTACTGAATCTATTGAATATTCAGGTAATTGGAAATGCCCCTGAAAATCCGGAAGAATGTCTGGTACACGTTTATGATGGCAGCGACAACTTGCAACTTGTAGTCGCTGCAGTACCATTTCTACGCGACCAAGACATTCGATTTGCTCAGACTGAAGGCGAAGAACACGACAGAGAACAATTGCTTCGCAAAGGAATATACTCCTATTTTGAAAAGGCAGGCAGGGCTGCAAAAAAGGTGGCTGGCAATTTACCTGTTGTAGCCATGGGACATCTTTTTGCCACAAATGCCAGTATATCCGAATCGGAGCGGCCCATCCAATTAGGCAACCTTGCCGGTATTGGGAGCGATTGCTTCCCACCCGAGCTTTTTGATTACGTAGCACTTGGACATATTCATCGCCCACAAGAGGTGCAAAACAAGGCGAATATCTGGTACTCCGGCTCCCCTATTGCACTAAGTTTCAGCGAGTGGAATCAGCCCAAACAAGTACGAATGATTGAAATTGAATCGGGCAAACTTGAATCAAAAGCAGTTCCAGTTCCACTTTTCAGAAAATTGATGCGGCTTGAAGGAAGCTTTGAAGAGGTGAAATCAAAACTCAACGCCTTTGAAAACAAGTATCCATTTCCGGCCTTTGTTGAAATTCAAGTACTGGAAAACACCCGTCAAAGTTCATTGGGACGAGAATTGGCCCAATGGGTGGAAGAGCTTTCCAAAACACGTAAGGATGATTTTCTGATTTTGGCCTATCGATTCTCTTTCCTAGAAAACCGCAAACAGTTAAGCGCACAAACGGACAAGACCAATCTGGACGAATTGAAGCCGGAAGAAGTGCTCCTGAATTTGCTCAACGAGGAAGAAATGGACGAAGAAGAACGAAAAAATTTACTTCAGGTATTTTTTGAAATCTGTGAAATGGAAGGCGGTGAAGCATGAAAATCAGAAGTATCTTTATTCGCAACCTCAACTCGTTGGCAGGAGATAACTTGATTGACTTCAGCCGGGCTCCTTTATCTGACGCTGCGCTCTTTGCCATTACCGGACCAACGGGTGCCGGAAAAAGTAGTATTCTCGACGCCATTTGTCTGGCCTTGTATGATAAATCGCCACGGATGAATCAGGCCAATAAGAACTACCTGCTGAAAACCGGTGCACTTATTACCAAAGGAAAAACAGAATGCAAGGTTCAGGTTGAATACTTGCATCAAGGCCATCGTTATAGAAGTGAGTGGGAGATAAAAACCAACCGAAATGGCAATCTGAATGAGCGGAGTATGGCTTTGGATGAATGGAAACCTGAGCTCAATGCCTTTCAAAACATTCAAAGCGGACACCAAGCCGTACCCGATAAAAACGCGGAAATTACCGGCCTGGATTACCACCAGTTTACTCGAAGTATCTTACTTGCTCAGGGTGAATTTGCCCGATTGCTTGCAGCAAAAAAAGAAGAGCGCTATGCCTTGATGGAAAAGATAACAGGCAACAATCGCTACCGGCAAATTGGCATTCGGATATTTCAAACAGCGAGAGCTAAAAGCCAGGAAATTGAAGACCTTGAACTAGAACTCAAAGGTATAAAATTGTTAACCGAAGAAGAGCTTGAGGCCCTAGCCAATCGTCAAACCCAATTAAAAAATGAAAGTAGCAAATTTGACCACGAATTAATGCTTTTATCGGCAACTTTAAACACCTTGAGCAGTTACCTTAAAAAGCAAAAGGAACTTTTAGATTTGCAACCTTTGCAAGCTAGTTGGACAGAAAAAAAATTAGCTTTCGAACCTCAACAAAAACGACTGTACCAACATCGGCAATTGCTTCCTTTGGCGAGCGAATTGCAAGCCTGGCAAAGAAATCAAGCAGAGCAACACGAACTCAACTCATCCATTGAAAATCTAATTCAACAAGGCAAAGCATTAAAGCAAGCCATTGAAGAGCAGAAGAAGAAATGGGAAACCAAACTTGGTAAATCCTTTAGCAAGGATGGTTTCCAAGCCGAACTCGATAAAGAACTGCAACAGGTAGCGCATATTCAAGAACAATGGAAAGCTTGGGAAAGCAAGCTTCAACTTATTCAACAAGAACTTGAATCAAAACAAAAGGTTTTTGAAGAGCTAGGTGCAAAAGAAAAGCAAGCTGAAGAATCGCTCAGCAAGGAGAAAAACAGGCAGGAGCTCAATGTGAAAGCCATTCAAGACCTCATGCCTTTCCGGGAGCGCATTCAGCAAAAAGAAAGCTTGTTTGAACGAGCAAAAGGCTTGAAAAAGTTTCCGGAAGATTTCAATATTCAGTTTCCGGGTACGAATAAAGAAGGCCATTTGGAGGAATTCAAGACAAAGCTTTATTCCGAACTTGGCTTGATAAGAAACAAGCTGGAAGATCTGAATAAAATTGGTAACAGTGTGGAGCTTCAAAATCAATTGAAAGCCGCGAACGAAGAAAACAACTTGTTGCAAAAGCTGGCCGATAGCCTTACTCTTTTTGAAACCAGAACACTTGAACATACAAGTTATCGTGAAAATCAAAAGCAAGTTCAAGAACAACTGGTTGACTCTCAAAAACAGGAAGCCGCACTAGCACTGGAACGAAAGCAATTGGATGAAGAAAAGAAGCTCATCAGCTTACGTCAACAGGTGTTGGACGCCGAAGCCCAATTGAGTGTTTTGCGCAATCAATTGAAAGCCGGAGATGCTTGTCCCCTGTGCGGAGCAACAGAACATCCGGGAAATTTGCACACCCCCGATGAGTTGTCTGAACTCATACAGGCCTTCGAACAAAAACAAGCTGACTTTGAAAAAGCAAGGGAGGAATCTCTTCGTAAATTGAGTACCCTGACAACTCAACTCGAACAAATCCAAAAACGGATAGACCAATTGGATGAAGAACTTCAAACTCTTGAAGGCTCCATCTTAAAGCAACTCTCGCCCCTTTCACTTCAGGAAAAACCGAATATTGAAACGCTGAAATCAATTCAAACCAAGACCAAGGAACGCATTGAATTGCTTGAAGCCAATTTGCACAAGTTAATTGACCAACCTACACTTCAGGTAAAAGAAAAAGAACTGGAGCAACTTCAAAAATCCTTTGAAACCTGGCAAGAAACCTTGCTCGATATTGCCAAACAACTTGAGTTAGACCCAGAGCAACTTTCTTTAGAGGCATTGCGAGATCCGATGAAGCAGTTGAAACTTGATTATGACAACTGGGAAAAACTACATGCAGAAAAGAATGAAACTGACATGGTTTTAGCAGCTCTGGAAGCAGATTTTAACAATTACAAACAACAGGTCAATCGTGCCCAAGATGACTTGCAAAATCAGCAAACACAAGTTGTTGCATTGCGTGAGGAATCCATTCCATTTAAGGAGGCCTTTGAGTCGGCTCCCGCCATCGAAAACCCACAGGAATTGCGCATTCAGGAGGCGCGTTTCCTTGAAAAACTAAAGGCCGATTTACGAAGCAATAACTTGGCCTTACAAGAGAAACAAGAGAAATTTGATGCGTTGAAGGAAGCAATACGCCAACTGGAAGAACAACTTTTCCCAACACTTCAGGAGCTTCATTTTGAACATCCTTTGGCAGCACTAAGTTGCCTGCTGCCACATGAGCAATCACTTGAACTTGAAAAACAGGAAAAGTTATTGGAACAAGAAGCACGTGATTTGGCTCAGAACCGG
Organism: Bacteroidia bacterium; assembly: GCA_023151275.1. Lineage (GTDB taxonomy): Bacteria > Bacteroidota > Bacteroidia > UKL13-3 > UKL13-3 > CAISCU01. Next base: position 63,224 of record JAKLJI010000017.1, read on the forward strand.
GAACGCCTGGAGCAGGAAATTGCCCAGATTAAAACCGAACTGCCTGAAGAACAAAATCTGGAATTGCTTCAGGAAAAATTGAATCAAACCCGGGAGCAGCTAAATTTACTTAATCGGGAAATTGGCGAATTGGATGCCCAACGCAAAGCCGACGAAGAAGCCAGAAAAGGACTTGCTGAAAAGCTATCGCAGATTGAATCGCTTAAACACAAAGCGAAACCTTATTTAAAACTCAAAGATTTGATTGGAGATTCGGAAGGCAAACGATTCAATGAGTATGCCCAGGAACTTACACTGCGCAGGCTCTTACTTTCTGCCAATTCAAACTTAAATCAATTGAATCCAAGGTACGAGCTCGACATGCATATAGAAGGGGAACAGGATGAATCCTTGTACATCATCGACCATGAAATGGGAGGAAGCCGAAGAGCCGCAAACATTACGCTTTCCGGAGGTGAGAGCTTTTTGGTAAGTCTATCGCTTGCATTGGGCTTAAGCGATTTGGCAGCGGGAAGAGCAGAATTGGGAAATTTATTTATTGATGAAGGCTTTGGAAGTTTAGACCCCGAATCGCTTGAAAAAGCCATTGCCATGCTTGAAGAATTGCAACACAAACGTGGCCGAATCATTGGCTTAATCTCGCATGTGAGCGAGTTGAAAGAACGTATCCTTACACAAATACGGGTAACAAAAAAAGCGGGAGGACTTAGCGAAATTGAAGTGAGCAATCAATCCACCGTTTAAATCCCATGTATTCACCCAAAACCAGTTATTTTACACCATTCTTAGACCTTGAATATTAAACTTGATTGAACCATGTATCTGATAATAGACCTTGAAATGAGTGGAAGTGAAAGCGACTACCACGATATCCTGCAAATTGGCTGTGTGCTTGCCGACAAAAACTGGAAAACCATGTGGGAATTTGAAAGCCTGGTTTATCCGGAGAATCCCGATAGTTTTTCGGCAGATTCAGAAAAAATTCATGGTCTTTCTTTAAGCGATTTGCAAGATGCACCCCTTATAGAAGATGTATTGGAAAATCTTGAAACCGGCTTGAGGAAAGCGCTTCATCGTCAGCCACAAGATAGCCTGCGCGATTTGGTAATTTGTGGCCAAAGTGTGATGAACGATATCAATTTCCTTAGGCAGAATTATACTGAAGTTCACATGAACTGGCCTTTCTCTTACAAAATGTTTGATTTGATGAGCGTAACCATGCTTTTTGAACGCATTTGGCAAAATACCGGAAAACCTTGTCCCAAAAGTTTAAGTCTGAAATCGGTAGCAGCGCACTTTGGCATCCACCGCGAAGAAGAGCATCACAATGCCCTGGAAGATGCAAAACTCACTCAGGCCTGTTTCAAAAAATACGATGAGTTAAGCAAATCACTTTCTTGGACTACAAGCTGATTTTAGGCTAGAACATAAATGAAAAAATAGGGCTATATTTATTTTTTTATCCTTATGAGCAACGAAATCAAAACGTATACCAATGGTGAAATTACTATTGTTTGGGAAGCCTCAAAATGCATTCATTCCGGCAATTGTGTAAAGAACAACCCGGCGGTATTCAAGCCCAAAGAAAAGCCTTGGATTCATCCGGAAAATTCTTCCAGCGAGGAAATCATGGAAACCATTAATAAATGTCCATCCGGTGCCCTGAGTTACAGGAAAGAATAAACCAATAAATGGCAATGAAACTTACACCCAAAACGAAACCTACTACCTTTTTTATGAAACAGATGACGCAACTCCAAGTAAAAGAATTTAAGTGCTTATTACTAGGGTATTATTCAAACAAGTGCATGAAGCTTTTCATTGACCTTATATCCAAGTAAATCAAATTACTTCACAAGCTTTTGGGTAGGCTTTGACTTTGTGCGGATATTTTTTTTACTTTTTGCAGAATTCTTACGCTTCAACTCCTGCATTAACAATCTAAACTCCAGCAATTCTTCTTCTGTCCAAGGTTCAGACTTTGTTGATAAATCAACCTCCTTCGGTTCTTTAAAAAGTGCCATAATTTTGGTTTTTAAAATAGTGTGAAATCAATTTCTTAGCGGCATTTGTTTCAATAAACATGCGAAGGCCCCTGAAATGAGTTGCATTTAGTGTTGTTTCATAATGTCCTATTAAGGAACTTTTTGCATCAAAAGCCAAAAAGCCATCATATCCTTTATCAAAAGAAATCTTACAGGCAAACGCAACCAAATTCCCTGGAACGCCTAAGTATACCTTGCTTTTTCCTTTATTAAACTTTGAACTTTCAATCAAATGCATAAACATGTGATCTTGTTTATCTTCAATACTCATTAATCCCTGAATAATTTGCGGATTATTTTCGGTGGTTAGCTTGAAAACTTCCTTCGTACTGTCTTTTAATTCATTGCGCCAATTGAATTGCCAATCAGCTTTTTTTATTTGCTTTACATCAGCATTGGTAAGTTTAATAACTAAAGTATTAAAAACCTCACCAGTTGCAAAATTTTCTATTGAGTTAGTCAGCTTATCGACTTCAAAATCAAGACCTATATTCTTTTTTTTACTCACTCTGCAAGTTAATGAAATTCAACAAAATTATACCTATTGGCAAAAGTAAATCCTACATGAATTGACGCCACTCTGAACCGCCACTCGACCAAATAAAGACCCTTTGAATCCAATCAATATCCGCAGATTGATGTCCTACCAAAAGTATCCCGGCAATTGTATAAAGAACAACCCGGCGGAATTCAAGCCCAAAGAAAAGCCTTGGATTCATCCGGAAAATTCTTCCAGCGAGGAAATCATGGAAACCATTGACAAATGTCCATCCGGTGAGCTGAGTTACAGGAAAGAATAATTTTTGAACCTGTTTTTAGCAATGCAATTCCTCTTTTCACCCAAAAGGAATTTCTTCACCTTCCCTATCTTTGTTTCATGCCCGAAACGAAAAACCCCTGGCTCCGCTACCTCTTGATTGATCGGCTGCTAAACCGACAACAAAAATACTTACGGCTTGATGAATTGGTGGAGGCCTGTTTGGCAGAATTAGACATTCAAGTTGCCAAAAGAACACTCGAAGAAGATATCCGGATCATGCGAAACTCTCCGGATATTCTGGCTCCCATCGCAATCAAAAAAGGACAAGGCTATTATTATTCAAAACCCTTTAGCCTAAACAGTCCCACATTAACCGAGAACGAACTTCAACGCTTAAAACAAGCCTTACTGGTTCTTGAACAATTGAAAGAAACCGGCCTGAACCAGGAATTGCAATCCTTGATTACAAAACTCAACTTAAGTCTGGAAAACCTGAGTGGAAAACCGGTGCTTTTGCTCGATAGGTACGAACTTTACAGTGGTTACAAACACCTTGCTCCTCTGGTAAATGCCATCCGGAATAAACAAAGTATTCGCTTTCAGTATCAAAAATTTGATGCATCCCTTTCTCGCGAGGTCCAGGTTTCTCCGCTGGTATTGAAGGAACATTTGAAACGCTGGTACTTGCTTGGTTACGACGCCCACTCAAACACCTGCAAAAACTATGGGCTCGATCGAATAAGCCATTTACGAACTGATACTACCATTCCCTACAATGCGCCGGAACATTTTGATGCCCACGATTTTTTTAAAAACACCTTTGGCATTTCAATTGGTCAGCCGGAGGACCTTGTTTCCATTCGCATGTTGGTGCATAAACCTCTTTTATACTACTTGCGAGAAGCACCCTGGCACAGTAGCATGAAAATTGAGGAGAATAATGATTCGGCCTGGGTTAGTATGCAAGTATATTATGGTCCGGAACTGCGAAAAGAAATCCTGAGTTGGGGTGCAAGCTTGGAGGTTTTGGAACCTAAATGGCTCCGAGAAGAACTGGCCAAAGAAATTGAAGTGCTAGCAAAGGCTTATCGACAAAAAACTTAAGGAAACTATTCGAGCAATTTACTTCAACAAAATTAAATTTCTGATTTTGAAGCGCTTAACCAACAAGCAAAAGAAACATTTGTAAGCAACTTGGATAAACTTATTAACAGGAACTAATCAGAAGAAAAGCTAATTCACAAAATAATTTCAATCCCATTTTACTTGAATCAATATTCATCCACTAAAAAAATAGTAAATTATCTAAATTTTGGTGAAAATTTAAACCAAGTAATTTTACACTTAACCAAATAATACAATTTTTTCAAATTTACAACACAACAAAAATGAACAAATTTGTTCAAAATAAACCGAAACTATCATTATCAAGATCCCTTTCATTTACGTGGAGTATATTTCGAGGAAGTATCATTTTGATACTAATTGGAACTATCCTTACTATCCCAAGTTTATTAAACGGATTCCCTTTAGTTTTTTCAGACACTGGGACATATATTTATTCAGGATTTCAACTTCTGATTCCTGAAGACAGACCAATAAATTATGGAATTTTTATTTGGTTATTCAGTTTTTACAAGTACCCAATTTTGATTCCGATTTTTCAAAATATTTTTTCGATAGCACCATTAATTAGGATTCAAACTATTAAAAAATTCACCCAACTTCAAAAAATAATCACCATTTTGTTTCTTGTACTTTTCACTCCATTTATCTATTACACGAATCTAGTAACCCCTGACTTTGCAATTTTTCCTGCGCTAACATTTTTATATTTAAGTTACATAGAATCCAATACAATCTTAAAAATTCTATCTATTATTATCTCTTTTTTCTTATTTTCCTTCCATCTTGGATTCATTTTCCCACTAATTTTAACAATTCCTGCAATAGCTTTAACTGCTTTATTTTCAAAAAGTAGAGTTAAACATAGGAACCTTTTAATCACTATCTTCCTTTCAACATCACTGATTTTATTCGAGAACTATCTCCAAAACAAAACATACACCTTTAGCAAACGTGGGTATCTTTTTGTTACTGCAAAGCTTGTTGGAAGTGATGGATTTTCTGAAGGAGTGCGAGATTTTTGCAGAGAAAATCCAAAAAATCTCATTTGTAATTATGTAGATTCATTTCCTTCAAATGGTTCAGACTTTTTATGGAATTCTTCCAGTCCACTTTATAAAATCGGCGGATGGAACTACGGAGAGAAAGAGTTTAAAGACTTAAATTTAAAACTTTATACTGATCCCAAGTACTTTAAAAGCACTTTAAAACTAATCTGGCAAGATTTAATATCCCAAACATTCACTATTAACTTTGGCAATGAAATTGACCCATATCTTGAAAACTCGGCACCCTATTTTTCAGTTAAAGATTACTATCCAAATTACTTGGAGGATTATTTAGATTCATTACAAAACTCAAGTGAACTAAAAAGAAAATTACCACGAGATTTTTTTAATTACTTGTACTTTGCTATCCTTTTATCCTCTTACCTATTCATACTATATTTTATCTTATCTCCAAATAAGATGGAACTTTCTATTTATCTTATAAGTTCCTATTTTATTTCAAGCTTACTATTTATTTCAATGTTTAGTATTCCAGACTCTCGGTATCTCACAAGATTATTGCCAGTTTTGGTATTCTTTATTTTCATTAGCCTCATATCCTTAAAGAACCAAAAATCTTTAATTGAAAATAACTCATAAATCTAGTTGAACCCGGATTACGCATTTGAACTTCTTCAAGAGAACCAAAAGGATCTAGAAATTGAATTACTTGAAAAGGCTTATAAGCGTAATCCATAAGTATATAAATCAAGCCTTTCATTTCCCCAAAATTAAATTTCTGAAAATGAGCTGCTTCAGTTATTAACTAATCCCCGTCCTCAAAATGCAGCTAGTCTGCATTCCCCCTACCGACTTTCGAGGCATGAAAACAGCCACAAAAAACCTCTGCGACCACCTTTTACTTCTGCCAACAGATTGTGAAGATCTATCGGACCTCCGTTCCGAAACCCTTGCAGAACTGCCCAGAATGAAACTGCTTCGTAAGTCCTTTCCGGAGTCCCTAAGCGAAATGGATATTCTACTCATAGCCCTCGTTTTTGAAGATTCTTTTAAGGATACTCCTAAATCCGGTTGGAGATTGATAGATACCTTTTTTAAAACAAGTACCGGCAATAAACTGGATTTAATCAATAGACTGAACAAGTTGGTTCGTGAACGCTACTTGGATAAAGTTGACTTAAGCTTGAAATCAACCAATAGTCTCAATCGCTCAACTTACACCTTGCAGGAATCAACCTTAGCAGGACTGATGACCGGAAAAATTGAAGAAGCCTTTTTCTACAAAAAGGTGGATGATTCAGGCAGGTTTGTTGAACTTATTCGCATGATGCAAAATCAGGTCAATTCCGACAACTACAACTGGCAGGAAATGACAGAAATTGTTAAAACCCTAATCGAGAAAAACAGTCACCTGAATTTGGTAAAAGGGTATTTTAAACTCTACAAAGCCGGATTTAAAAAAATGGAAAAAGACCAGGCCGAATACGAATTCCTATTCTTGGTGCTTTTGCTGGAAAAATTTCTGGATGGCGATACCGAATTGGACTTGGATGAAAATCTCTCGCAAATAGAATCTCCTTTCTTCATGCTAGACTGCATTCGTAAATCCATTGATAACGATTCGCATCCTTTGCTTCGAAAAAATTACCTGCACGAAGTTAAAGGTCCAATTAATTCCAGAATACGGACATTTACCTTTACCGAGGAAGGTATTGAAAACCTCTTAGGAAATGAAGCAGCTAAACTTTTGCGTTCTCCGAGCAGTAAGAACATGTACCTGCCAGAAAAGATTGCTGCATGTGATTTATTCTTCGAAGGCCCAATGGCCAATCAGGTTGCCGAAATCGAATCCATTTTAAAGCAGGATGGATTTGAAAATTGGCGAAAAAAAATCCATCAAAAAACTGGTAAAGAACCTGGATTAACGATGCTATTTTTTGGCAAACCAGGAACCGGAAAAACGGAACTGGCCCTGCAATTGGCAAAGAACTCCAATCGCCCAATTATCAAAACAGACATGTCGGAAATGAAAAGCATGTGGTTCGGAGAAAGCGAGAAGATTGTAAAACAAGTTTTTACGCGTTACAAATACCTACAAAAACACACTAAAAAAACTCCAATACTCTTTTTGAACGAGGCAGATGCACTGATTGGAAAAAGGCTTCATACCAGCAATAGCCTTGATCAAACCACCAATGCCATCCAAAATATCTTATTGGATGAACTCGAAAATTTCTCCGGCATTCTGATAGCTACAACCAACATGAAAGAGAACTTCGACTCGGCTTTTGAAAGGCGTTTTTTGTTGAAACTTGAATTCCAAAATCCCGGTCCTGAACTCCGCTATACCTTGCTACAAAATAAGTTCCCCGAGATTCCTAATGATGCTCTATTAAAGCTTTCGCAACAGTTTGCACTTAGTCCGGCCCAGCTTGAAAATATTCACAGAAAACTCAACATGCAGGAATTGCTGAACAAAAAAATAAATGCATCTTTACTTCAACAACTTTTTGAAGAAGAACAAGGTGCTCAATCTAAACTTCTTGGATTTTTAACCCGCTAATTGAATACCCACATGCAAACCTCATTCAGACACATAACACCATTCAAGTTTCCAATAAAATCCTCTATTGGAGTTATTGCTATTCTTTTTCTACTTCACACCGCGGCATTTGCCTTAAGCGGAAGGGTTACCAAGGTGCACGATGGTGATACCTTTACCTTGCTGGATGCAGCCGGACAAATGCATAAAATCAGGGTGCATGGAATAGATTGTCCCGAATTGAATCAACCTTTTGGAAAAAGCGCTAGAGAATATGCCAAAGGCCTGTTACTAAACCGACAGGTAAGCATTCAGGGCACCAAAAAAGACAGGTACAAACGCTTAATTGGCATTGTTTTTCTACCTGATGGAAGCAATTTCAACGAGCGCATGTTGCTTGCCGGAATGGCCTGGCATTTTACCAAATACGATACCAATCCATTATGGACAGGCATGGAAAGAGAAGCCCGCAATCAAAAGCGCGGTTTATGGGCTTCTCCTTCTCCAATGGCTCCTTGGGATTGGCGAAAAAGAAAATCCTAAAGTATTCAGGCTTTCATCGGGACAACAAAAATCCCAATTAAAGAAAGGAATGAATAGAAGTACTTACCTGGCAAACTGTTTTATCCATTCTGTGGCTTTTTCCCTAGCCAGCTTATCCGAGGCAATGTAATCCTCTAACACAGGCTTAGCTACAAAAGGAAGTTCCTGCATGCACTTTTCGTTGAGCTCGGCAATTTGAAGAAATCCAATCTTGTCTTCCAAAAAGGCCTGAACCGCAATTTCGTTGGCAGCATTCAACAAACAGGCTTTATTGCCTCCGGCCTCCAAGGCATCAAATGCCAAGGCTAAATTTCGGAAGGTTTCCATATCCGGCTCCTCAAAATCGAGTCGGTTAAATTGCGTAAACGAAGTCCGAGGCCAGTTGTTCTGCCTGCGTTGCGGGTAATACATCGCATATTGAATCGGCAATTTCATATCAGGCAAACCCAGTTGAGCTTTGATGCTTCCATCGGTAAATTCAACCATGGAATGAACAATACTTTGTGGATGAACAACTACCTTTATCTGCTCATTGCGAACGCCAAACAACCACTTGGCCTCTATCACTTCAAGTCCTTTGTTCATCAAACTGGCAGAGTCGATGGTAATTTTTGCACCCATGCTCCAATTTGGATGTTTCAAAGCCTGAGCACGGGTAACTTGCTCTAGTTCTGAGCGTTTCTTACCCCTAAACGGACCACCCGATGCAGTCAAAATAATATGCTCAATGGCATCCGGATTCTCGCCAACCAGGCATTGAAAAATGGCTGAATGCTCGCTATCCACCGGAAGCATTTCAACCCGATTTTCCATGCATAAGCTTGTAATTAACTCGCCTGCAACCACCAAGGTCTCTTTGTTTGCAAGAGCAATGCGCTTACGGGCTTTTATGGCAGCAATGGTTGGAAGCAATCCACTGTAGCCAACCATGGCCGTTAACACCGTATCAGCAGAGGTAATTTCCATCAAGTCGGCAATAGATTTATCGCCTGCAAATACCTTTACATCGGTAGAAGCCAGCGCTTCTTTCACCTGGAGGTACTTTGATTCATTGGCAATTACTACATGATTGGGAGCAAATTCCAGAGCTTGGGCAATTAACAAATCCGCATTGTTATGGGCAGTTAAAACTTCCACCTCCAATTCATCAGGATGTTCGCGCACAATATCCAAAGCTTGTGTACCAATAGAACCTGTGCTGCCCAAAATGGCAATCCGCTTTTTCTGCTGCTCAATCATGAGCGCAAAATAAGGTAAAACTTCAAAGCCCGGCAATTTCGCAAGAGGCATCCATCCACATTTATTCAAGTATCTGTTTTTGTGGCGCCACCCTGTGAAAGTTTCATTACGGATTGACCAATTCGAACCGGGTGCCGGGCTATGCGTTCCAAGCTGCCGGTAAAAAAGCGAGGGCTGTAGTGGCTTAGCCGGGCTTCCTGCCGGTCGCCGGCACGCTCACACAGCTCCAGCTTTTTTACTCGGCAGGCTTTCCTCTCCTATCCCTGCGCCAAATTGCATACAACCATACCATGACCATTTTGGATATAGGTTGTGATGAATAGTTCGACCCCTTCAGGGTCGCAGAATACATTACACGCGGTCTCCCTATAAACCTTCGACCCCTTCAGGGTCGTAGATTTGCATTCACATTATTTTCTCTATAAACCTTGGACCCCTTCGGGGTCGTTGAAAATTCAAATTTGCCTCCAAA
>JAKLJI010000018.1 GCA_023151275.1 Bacteroidia bacterium
GTTTGAATGGTTTTCTTTTCCTTATCTATCCATATTTCCAGGTTCCGCAATTGGTTTCGCAAATGCTGATACGATTCAACTGAGTAGGGCACTCGCCAGCCTGTTTCGGAATGATAGGCCCAGCCTTTGATGTTTTTGATAAGTGAAGATAGGCCTTCAATGTACCCTTCCGGTTTGATTTGAATCCAGGATGCGTTTCGCCATTGAATATGGGTTAGTGTTATTCGTTGTGCCATAGGATGTGTTTCTTGTTGCAATATCCTGTTTGAGCCAGCTTCTAGTCGTTTATAAACGTTTGCATTACGTTTAATTTTTTTTTACTGTGTGGATTGGAGTAGCGTGTTATTTAAATAGAGCGCAAGAAGGAGAAGGAGAAGAAGGAGAAGGAGAAGGAGAAGGAGAAAGAGGAAGAGAAAGAGAAAGAGAAGGAGGAAGGGTAGAAGGAGGAAGAGGAAGGGAAGGAGGAAGGGTAGAAGGAGAAAGAGGAAAAAAGATGGGACGTATTTTGAGAGGATTTGGTTGGGTTAGTGTTTTGTGTAGGTTTTTGGCTTAGGGGCAGCAGCGGTACCCCACAGACGGGGATGCGCCGGATGTGGTTTTGTGGGGGCGACCTTGGAAGCCACCCGCAAAACCTACAGCCGGCAGCTTACCCGGCGAGGAGTACAAGCGGATGACCCGGCCCTGTGGCGCCTCTGCAAATTGGGATTAACCACCACTTTTTATAGGCGCCCGGGGAAAGCCCCAATTTGAGCCTTGTTGCTGAATTTGTCCATGGTCTGTAACAGGAAAGGCCGAACAATTGTCCGGCCTTTCTTTGTTTGGAATTCGTGTGTTAGTGGTTTACCAACTGATGCGGATTTGTGCCTGTTGGTTGCTGAAGCTCGCGGTGCGTATTTGCGATTGGTCTGCGCGAATGCCTTTGCCAATGGGGTCGAATTGGGGCATATCGTTTAGCAACTTGAAGCGCTCTTGTTGGGTGCCTAGTGCTTTTCCATTTACCTTTACGCTTTGCAGTGCACCAAATCCGTGGAAATATAGTTTAATGTAATTGAACTTGCTTTGGCGCTTTCCTTTGGCATCGCTGAGGGTTAAGTTAGAGGCCTTTGGTGTGTACACCAGTTCGCGCTGGTGGAAATCGCCATTTTGGTACTCATAGCCGTCGCCTGCATCTTCGTAGTAAACAAATGTATTGTTATCGTTGCCTTTGTACAGGTGAATAAACAGGGTGTCTTGTGGCTGCTCTCCGGCATGCATAACCAAACTTTGCATGGGAATAATGGAGCTGCCTTTTACAAATACAGGTATTTTTTCGAGAGGCGTTTCTGCAAAAATCTCTTGTCCGCCTTCGTGTTGCTCATCGTTGTACCAATCGTACCAATTGCTGCCTCCGGGTAAATAGGCTTTGGTAATTGTTGTTGGACCTGTAACAGGCACTACCATTAAACCGTTGCCAAAGAAATATTGGTTTTGGTAACGGGTATCGTAAATTTTGGGATCGAAGGTATAGTTAATAGCCAGGCTGCGTGCCACAGGCAAGGCGCTGGTATGGGCTTCGTAAAATGCCGAATACAAATAAGGCATGAGTTTGTAGCGCAATGAGATGTAGTTTTTAGCAATTTCTTCAACCCGCTCGCCATAGCTCCAGGGTTCTGAATCTTTGGCATCAATCATTTTGTGGTTGCGGAAGAAGGGGCAAAATGCGCCTATCGAAATCCAGCGGGCGAAGGTGTTGGTATTGCATTCGCCACCAAATCCGCCAACATCGTATCCGGCATTGGGCATGCCCGAAAGTCCAAGGCTATTCACCAGACGCACACCTAACAACATCGATTCATCGTCTGCGCGATTATCACCAGTCCAAATGGCGCTGTAGCGCTGAATGCCTGCATAGGCCGCACGGGTTAGTATGAGTGGTCTTTTGTTGCCAAGAAGTTTGCGTGTTCCTTCGTAAGTGGCTCTCGACATTTGCATGCCATAAATATTGTGCCACCTGCGGTGGTTGGCTTTTACACCTTCGTAATACCCTTCAAGCAGGTCGGGCACTTTCTGACCCCAGGAAGCAGGTTCGTTCATGTCGTTCCAAAATCCATCAATGCCATCTGCAATATAGCCTTTGAACGATTGTCCCCACCATTCGCGGGTTTGTGGGTTGGTAAAGTCTGGGAAATGGCAACGGCCCGGCCAAACAGATGCAATAAAATCGCTTCCATCGGGATACTTAATAAACAGGTTTTGCTTAACTCCTTCCTCGTAGCTGGGATAACCTTTTTCAACCTTAATACCGGGGTCAACAATCACCACGCTTTTGAAACCAAGTCTGTCCATCTCATCCAGCATACGTTTTGGATTGGGGAAGCGCTCTTTGTTCCAGGTGAAGATTTTGTATTGATCCATGTAGTGGATGTCGAAATACATCACATCGGCAGGGATTTTCTTATCGCGGAAGGTTTTGGCGGTTGTCAGCACTTCGCTTTCGGGATAATAGCTGTAGCGGCATTGTTGAAAACCAATGCTCCAAAGGCTGGGCATTTCCATGCGTCCGGTAAGGTCTGAATACGACTTAATCACTCCGGCTACGCTTGTATTGCCAATGAGGTAGTAATCCATTTCGCCTTCTTCGGCCATAAAAGAACTGAAGCGTTCGTTGGAAGCACCAAAATTGAAATGGGTTTTGGAGCTGTTATCTAAAAATACACCATACACTTTGGTGCCATGGGTTCCGATGTAAAAAGGGATGCTGGCATACAAGGGATCGCCATTGGCGGGATAGCCAAAATAATCGGTGTTCCAATTGGTATAGCCTTCTCCGCGACGGTCGAGATTGCCTGTTTTTTCGCCAAGGCCAATGAAGCGCTCGCCGGGCTGAAGTTTTTTGTAAGTGCAAATTTCCTCGCCAATGATACCGGTTCCAAAGCTGGGCTCATCTTCATTAATCACCTCGCGTTTGGTATTCATTAACTTAACGCGGAACGGATTTTTGCTGATGGAAAGGATGCAGGAATCGGTTTTAAATTCTACTGTTCCGTTTTGGTCGCTGAGTGTAAATTTAGTCTCCTGAGGACTTCCGCTTACTGCATAACTCATGCGTTCAAACTCGGCCGCAGGCGTAATAGTAATGCGGAAGGTAGTAGGGGAGTAAACGAGTACGCGGGCCTTAATGCTGCCCACTTTAAATTCCATTCCATGTTGAATGGGAGTTTGTTCGCTTACATTTCCCAGACTTTGGTTGAGTTTCTGGGCAAAAATCCAAGGGCTGCAAAGCGCCACAAGGCTGAGAGCTAGGAATAATTTCTTCATAATCAATTACCACAAGTTTACTGAAAATTTTGGAGGCAATTGCATTTTGGTAGGAGTTGCCTATTGCCAATTTTGGATTAGGGTTTGGGATTCAGTTAAGGAGATTAACCTAAACGATTATTTATTCTTTTGAATCCGAATGAGGTAGGTAGAACTGCGGCTGGCAAAGGGTTTGGGATATGTGGCTGGGGTAGAACCAATGGGTATGCTTCGTTTAGGTATGTGCCAAATGAAGCCCTAAATGAATGATTTTATGAAGTTGAATTTGATGCTATTAATGCTAGCGAAGCAGTAAATAAATTTTCGCAAACGATTGCGGAATTTAATAGCCGAATTTTTATTTCAATTTCTGGTAAGGGTGGAAGTGTTTAATATTGAAAGTGGGTTGTAAGAAATTACTTCGGAATTAGGGTTTATTAATACCCGATTTGCTACATTTTTAAGAATTAAGAAGAATGAAATAAATTTTCGCAAACGATTGCGGAAATAAAATTGCTCAAATAATGGTTCAAATTTCATCCCAAATGAGGTGAATTTTTTGCCTAGAAAGAGGCAAATTGGAATTAAATTTCGGGGCAATTAAGCTCGAAAATTTTACATTTTTAAGAATTCAGGAATGGGAAATAAATTTTCGCAAACGATTGCGGAATTTTAATTGGATAGAAAAAACAGTTCAATCACGCAAAAATGGGGTCAAAAATTCCAATTCATGGTGCTTAAAATCGCATTTTTAGGACTCATTTTAGCGGCAAAATCCTGCCAATTCAAGCCTCAAATGCATACTTCAAACCAAAAAAAAAGGCCGCCCGAGGGCAGCCTTTTTCTTTATGAAGTACCAATTTGATTAGTCAACCATCAATTTGATAGTTGCTTTTTGGTTGTTGTTGTTGATAGCTTGAATGAAGTAAGTACCTGCATTCAATTCTTCAGTTGAGATACGAAGCGCATTGTACTCGTAGTTGTTGATAGTGCGGATAACACGACCTGTGATGTCCATTACTGTAACAGTGTGTGAAGTAGCGTTATCGTTGAATTCAACTACTGTAAAGCTATTGCTTGGATTTGGATACACTTTCATGTTAGTAGCCAACAAGTTGTTTTCTTTAACTGAAGTAGTGATAGTTTGGCAAGAGTTGAAGATATAAGCCAAAGTTTGTGGGTTGCCGCTTGTACGAACGAATTCGCGCTGGTAGCCACCTACACCGTTAGGCTTAGTGCAACCACGGTCTTCAGCATTCGGGAAGGTTTCTTCGTTTCCATCAACAGTTGCAGAACCGTTGGTGAAGTAGAAAATGATGGTTCCGTTACACACATTGCTTACAGTAGTTTGGAACTGAGCAGGGTTACCTGGTACTGGATCCATTTTGATAGCAGCATTTTTACCACCCAAATAATCAACTACCAAGAATACGTCGCCTTTAGGAACTTCATTGCTCAAATCGGTTTTGAAGGTGATAGTTTGTGGGTCTGGACGAGGGTTGCAAGCTGTGAATGAACCAAAGCAATTTGCATCTAAAATGGTATCGCTGGTTAATTTCAATTCACGGTTTCCTGAGCTGGTAGCAATTTGCTCCCAAGTTTGAACTCCACCTTTGTAGAAACGGTATTTGAACTGAACTGTAGAGCCTGAATCGATAGCCATTTGTGAACCTGTCCATTTGTTGGTACCTGTAACCTGAGTCATTTTGTTACCAGCGCCCCAGCTACCATCAAGAAGTCCACCAGCAACGTCAACTGAATCAACACCGCAAATGCTTTCTACGTCAACATTGAACGTGATATTGAATTTAGGAACTACTACGCAAACGCCACATTTAGAGTAGCAAGCCATGTAGGTTTCAGGATTTGTGCCTAGAGTTACACCACGGTTTCCGTCGTTGTCAACTTTACATTCAGCAGGAACAGATTCTGCATTGTCCCATGAATCACCATTGATGAATTTCCATTTAACTTCACCTGAATCGGCAAATGCCATGGTTTGATACACAGTTGATTCAAACTTTCCACTACCTGAGTAATTAACCATTTTGGTGGTGTTTGGCGACCAGCCTTGGAAAGAACCTGCAACGTGAACTCCTTTAGAGCTAACAGTAGCAAGAGCCATGTCCACTTTCAAACGAAGCAAAGTTTTGCCAGAAGGAGCTGTTCCACTGAAAAGAATTGCTGGAAGAGAAAGCGTATCAGTACCTTCAGGGATGTACATCCAACGGTTGCTGTTACCGCCACCTACTTGAGAAGCAGCAGGAATGCTCTCTTCACCTGGCCAGTCGTTACCATTGATAAATTTGAATTCGTAAACCAAATCCCCTTTCAAATCAATAACAGCTGAAGAGTAAATATTGCCAGACTCCAAAGTCAATGCAATACCACTTGGATTCCAGTTTGGTAAAGTTGCATTTTCATCGGTGTTGTCGTAATTCACATCTTTGAAATTACCAGCAACGTGAACTCCGTTTCCGGATACAGTTTGACCAGTCATATCAACTTTGATTTTAACTGGTCTTGCAAATGCGCTTGTCATTGCTGCAAATGCAAAAGACATTAGTAATAGTTTTTTCATATTCTATTAAAATAGTATTTGATGGGGGCAATTTACGTAAAATTTCTGCATCATTAAAAATGCTTGAGGTCATGAATTTTAAAAAAGTAACTTTACAGCAATAAAATTTTACGAAATAATGCTCCTTAATTACAACAATTTTAGGTTTTACCTTAAACTTCTGATTTTTCTCAGTTTCTTTTCCTTCAAACTGCAAGCTCAGGTACTTGTTATCGATCCTGCATTTGCAACACAAGACGATTCAATTACAGTAATTTACGATGCTTCCAAAGGAAATGCAGGCCTTTTGGGTGAAAGTAAGGTTATCGCACATACCGGAGTAATTACATCGGCAAGCACCTCGGGCTCCGATTGGAAGTACGTTCAAGGTTCATGGGGTGTTGATTTCGCTAAAACCCGTATGACCAGTATGGGTAATAACAAGTGGTTTATTTCATTCCGAATACGCAGTTTTTATGGGGTTCCGGCCAATGAAACAATTCAGAAACTGGCTTTCGTGTTTCACAATGCCGGCGGTAATAATTCAAAAAAAGGTGCAGATGTAGGTGGGGCTGATTTATTTATCACCCTTTCTTCAGGCTCTTATCAAGCGCGTTTTGTAACTCCTCTCAAACATAGTTTTTATTCCACAGGGGAAACGCTCAACATCAAGGCCATGGCCTCTGTGAAGTCGGAATTAAAATTGTTTTTAAATGGTCAGGAATTGGCTTTTGCTGCCAATGATACAGTGTTAACACATGCCATTGCTGCGAGTGAATTGCCTGAAAAGGCACGCTTTGTGCTTCAAGGTATTAATGGCTCTTCTACATCCTACGATACAACCTATGTCATTCGCAAAGGCTACACACAGGTGGCTAATCCGCCTCAAGGCACAAAAGATGGGATCAACTACCTGAATGATTCTTCTGTTGTTCTTCAATTGTATGCTCCGAATAAAGACTTTGTTTTTGCTTGGGGCGATTTTAGCAACTGGGAACTTGATTCGGCCTGCCGCATGATTAGAACTCCTGATGGCAAACGCTATTGGGTACAATTGAACCAACTTGAAAAGGGCAGGGAATACCGCTTTCAATATGTAATCAACGAATCTAAATTACTGGTTCCGGATTGCTATGCCGAGAAATTGCTCGACCCTTGGAATGATAAATATATTCCTGCTCAAACCTATCCCAATTTAATTCCCTATCCGGTTGGATTAACAACAGAGGTAGTTTCTGTTTTTCAGACCAGCCAAATCCCGTACAATTGGTTAACATCCGGTTTTCAAAAACCACCAGTTTCCAAATTGGTAATTTATGAATTATTGCTTCGCGATTTTATTGCTCGCCACGACTTTCAAACCTTGAAGGATACGCTCATGTATCTCAAAAACCTGGGTGTAAATGTGCTAGAATTGATGCCGGTGAATGAGTTTGATGGCAATGAAAGCTGGGGATACAATCCCAATTTTTACTTTGCTTTGGATAAGTATTAT
Organism: Bacteroidia bacterium; assembly: GCA_023151275.1. GTDB lineage: Bacteria > Bacteroidota > Bacteroidia > UKL13-3 > UKL13-3 > CAISCU01. Next base: position 7,332 of record JAKLJI010000018.1, read on the forward strand.
GGTACCAAGGATGCGTTTAAAGCCTTGGTAGATGAATGTCATAAATTGGGCATTGCCGTGGTTATTGACATGGTGCTGAATCATTCCTTTGGCATGAATCCACAGGTGCGCATGTACTTCAATCCAAACACGGGCAAGCCGCAAAACAATCCTTGGTTTAATGCAGATGCTACTCATCCGTATAATGTAGGCTATGATTACAACCATGAAAGTCAGGATACCAAAGATTTTGTTGATCGTGTGCTAAAATTTTGGGTTGAAGAATACCGCATAGACGGATACCGCTTTGATTTATCAAAAGGATTTACCCAAAAGAATTCGGGTTCGGATGTAGGTGGATGGAGTGCTTACGACCAAAGCCGTATCAATATTTGGAAGCGCATCCGCGACGAGTTCAGGAAATCGTGCAGCGATTGCTACATGATTCTTGAGCACTTGGGTGATAATTCCGAAGAAAAGGTATTGGCCGATGAAGGATTCATTATGTGGGGAAAAATGACAGAGCAGTTCAATGAAGCCACCATGGGATATGCAGGTTCAAAACAAAACTTAAGCTGGGGCAATTACAAAAGCAGGAGCTTCAGCTATCCCAATTTGGTTACTTATGCTGAAAGTCATGACGAAGAGCGTTTGATGTTTAAGAACAAAACCTATGGCAATACCAATGGAAGCTATTCGGTGAAAAATACAAACACTGCTTTGCAACGCATGGAGGCTGCCATGGCGATGTTGCTACCCTTAAAAGGTCCCAAAATGATTTGGCAGTTTGGTGAGTTGGGCTATGATATCAGCATTGATCAAAATGGAAGAACAGGAAACAAGCCAATCCTTTGGAATTATGCTACCGAACCAGCCCGGAAAAAACTTTACACGACAACAGCAGCATTGGCCAAACTCAAAATGCATCCAAGTTTTGATTCTGATAATTACGTTTATGATGTAGCTGGAACCGGTAAAATGCTCAAGGTGAGCGATTCAAGCATGAACTCCATCATCCTGGCTAATTTTGATATGAATGCCATTGCCCTTAATCCGGGTTTTCAACAAACCGGTTGGTGGTACGATTACATGACAGGTGATTCTATGCAGGTTTCCAATTTGGCGATGGCGGTAAATTTGAATCCGGGCGAGTTTAAGGTGTACACCACCAAAAATCTGAATCCTTCCGGAATCCTGAATTCACTGGAAGGATTTGCTGAACATCAACTGGATTTTAATGTGTATCCGAATCCTGCAAAGGAGCAGTTATTCCTAAGCCTTCAGAACTCCGACCAAAAACCGGAAGTAGATTTAGTAGATGCCACCGGACGTATTTTTACCGTTCCAATAATTGCGCAGGAAAGGGCCAGTAAGGAATGGATTTTGGCGCTTGACCTAAATCATATTTCTGAAGGAATTTATTTCCTGCGCGTGAAAACCTCAGTAGGAACAGGCGTTAAACAACTTGTAATTCATCCTTAAGCGAACCAAAGTAAATTGACAAATTGCAAATTTACACTTGCTCCTTGCGCATATTTTTTGAATCGGTTAATTTGGGAGCGTAAATGTAAATAATTTGAATCAGAGGCTTGAACAGTTTAATTGCTGTGAGAGCCTCTGAATACGAAAAAAAATCAAACAATAACCAAATGGAACGAAAACTACTGATTCTTCTTGTTCTGCTTGTTGGATTTGGTTCCCTGAATGCGCAAAGCATTCGCGGAACGGTTACAGACCCAAAGCAGGAAGCAGTGATCGGGGCAACAGTTAAGGTGGAAGGAACGCCTTTTGGAGCCGTAACAGATGCACTGGGAAACTATGAAATTAAAAACCTGAAATCGGGCAATTACAAACTTAAATTTTCTTCAGTGGGCTATACCGCTGTTGTGCGTGAGGTTAGTCTTGGCTCTACAACCATTACCCTAAACGTGGTAATGAAAGAGGACACCAGGCAAATGGATGAACTAGTTGTTGTAGGTTATGGTGTGCAGCGTAAACGTGAAATTACAGGCTCGGTTGCCAAGATTGGAGGAAAGGAGTTGAATGACTTGCCTGTTCCTTCGTTTGAAGCAGCCATGCAAGGTAAGGCCGCAGGTGTTCAGGTTACCGTTGGTAGTGGTTTGGCTGGTGCGGCTTCAATTATCCGTATCCGTGGTATATCTTCCATTTCCGCCAGCGGTGATCCTTTGTATGTAGTGGATGGAATTCCAATTACGCAAGATTACTTCATGTTGGGTAACTCAGGTGGTATGAACAATAACCCACTTGCAACCATCAACCCGGATGATATTGAAAGTGTTGAAATCTTGAAAGATGCTGCTGCCAATGCCATTTACGGTTCACGTGGTGCAAACGGTGTAATCCTTATTACCACCAAGCGCGCTCAGAAGCCGGGATGGAAACTTTCTGCATCAACCCGCATTGGTGTTTCACTTCCTACGGCTCGTCCTCGCATGCTAAATTCTTCAGAATGGTTGCAACTGAATCAGGAAGCTTGGGAGAATGATGGCAATTCAGGACGTGCACCACTTCCCGGTGGCATGACTTATGCCAACGCACTTTTGAACAATACCGATTGGGTGGATCAAACCATTCATACCGGCTTTAAACATGCATATAACTTTAGTGCTTCAAAAGGTGGTGAAAAGTTGAGCTCCCAAATTACCCTTTCACATGAAGACAATGGTACCTATTTAAAAGGGAACAGTTTTGTGCGCACAACAGGCCGTTTAAATATGGACTACAATGCAACCAAATGGTTGAAGATTGGTTTGAATTCCTCCCTGTCAAGTGGGGTGAATAATCGTGTTAATGCGGCCTGGTCGGGTGGTCTTGGCGCTGCCATGTCAACTGCACTTCCTATTTATCCGGTTTACAATTCAGATGGAACCTGGTTCCGTGGTGGTTCAAACCCGGTAAGGGATATGAATAACCTGAAATGGAGAACTCAGGAATTGCGCTCATTGAATGGTATTTATTTAACGATAACTCCGATTAAAAATCTTGTGCTTCGCGGTCAAGCCAGTTACGATTACATGAACCTGGATGATGACCAGTGGAGATCTCCTGAGATTACAGGTCAAGCAAATGCCGGCGATGCTTACCGCGGTATGGCTTTCAATAAAAACTTCAACTATTATGCAACTGCAACCTACTTGGGCAAATTAAATGAAGACCATAGCTTTCAAGTAATGGTAGGTAATGAGTTCCAACGTGCCAATAGCTTGCGCCGCAGAACCTTTGCTTCCAATGTTCCCGATTTGTATCACAATGAGCCTACGTTCCTGTTAACCTCACCGGTTTATATTGACAATGGAACCAATTGGGCCTTCCTAAGTTATTTTGGTCGTGCTAACTACGATTACAAAAAGAAGTTCAACCTTCAGGCGGTTTATCGTATCGATGCATCCTCACGTTTTGGAACAAATTACCGTTGGGCAGCCTTCCCGTCACTTTCAGCAGGTTGGATATTATCTGAAGAGAAATTCCTGAAAAACAATCCAACCATTTCCTTCCTGAAAATTCGTTCGGGTTGGGGTAAAAGCGGTAATGCCGGAATTCCGGACGATGCCCGATTTGCTACCTATTCAGCAGCCAGCAACAACATCAACTACAATGGCAATGGAACAGTTTTCCCAAATAAACTTCAAAATCCAAATTTGCGCTGGGAAACCTCAGACAATATAGATGCTGCTGTTGAATTGGGTATTTTTAAAGACCGCTTAACATTTGAATTGGGCTACTACGAGCGCATTACAAAAGATGTGTTGATGCAACTCACAATTCCGAATTCCATTGGATTTGGCGACAACTGGGAAAATGTAGGAAAAATCAGAAACAGAGGGGTTGAGTTTAGCTTCAAGAGCCGGAACGTAATGACCAAGGATTTCCAATGGACAACCAACTTCAACGTGGCGCGGAACGACAATAAAATTCTATCCATTGGTGTTTATACAGAAGATGCTGTTAGCGGTGGAACAAACGATACCCGTGTAGTGGTGAACCATCCGGTTGGTACAAATTACCTCATTCCCTGGTCGCATGTAGATGCAGCAACTGGTCGCCCGGTTTACCTCGATATCAATGGCAATCAAACATTTGTTTACAATAACTCCAATCGTGTTCCAGCTGGTAAAATTCTTCCGGATGCAATTGGTGGCTTAACAAACACATTCCGCTATAAAAATTGGGACATGAGCGTTCTCATTATCTTTAGCATTGGAAGTAACATTTATGAATCTTCTCAAAAACGCCAATCAACACTTATCACAGATTGGAACATGGATGAGAGAGTTTACGACCGCTGGAGAACACCTGGTGATGTGGCCAAATACCCACGCTTAACCAAGTCGTATACTACCTATGGTTTACCCGATGAATGGAGCAATACCACCTTGTGGTTAAAAGATGGTTCTTATGCACGTTTAAGGAATGTGACTTTGGGTTACAATTTGCCAAATGCGGTTTGCAAAAAGATGAACATCACAAGCCTGCGCATCGCAGCTATTGCCGCAAACATTTTCACCATTACCAAGTATGATGGATTGGACCCGGAATTGGGACGTGATGCAGAAGGTGGAGGACAAGGTGCACTAAACAACGCTAGAAACATGGGTGCTCAGAACATTACTTATTTGACGCCTCCACAAGAAAAGTCATACAGCTTACAAGTAAATATTGAGTTTTAATTGAAAGGAAGAACAACATGAAGAAGTATATAGTAATTCTTGTAGCTCTGGTTTCTTTAAGTTCTTGCCGCAAATGGCTTGAAGTTTATCCGGAAGGAGTTCAGCTGGAAGAAGAAGCAATTAAATCGCAGGATGATATGGTTAAGTTACTTAACTCCTGCTACGATGCAATGGCCAATCAATACAATGGCCAGGTACAATTGTTTAATGAGTTGTTGGGTGATAACCTGGAGAAACCTCAAAGTGGATTTGTGGTTCCTATCTATCAGCGTACAACCAACTTTTTTAATTCAGATGTAGGTGGTTTATACCTCGAATTGTATCGTCCGGTTTTTAGGATTAATTTTTTGATTAAAACCCTTCAGGATAAACGTATTCCCGTTGATGCTGCCACTGAAAGCAGGTTGATTGCTGAAGGAAAATTCTTGCGCGCCATGTGTCATTTTGATTTGGTCCGCTTGTGGGCTCAACCTTATGGTGCAAGCGCAGATAATAGTCATTTAGGTATTGTAATTCGAAAAGCACCAACTACAGACCCGCTTCCAAGAAGCAGTGTTAAAGAGGTGTATGATTTTATCATTGGCGATTTGAATGATGCCATAGCTAACCTGCCTGATAACAATGGAAATTATGCGGATAAAGATGCAGCTCGTGCTTTGTTGGCAAAAGTGTATTTCCAAATGAACAAGTTCGATAAAGTGAAAGAACTTTGTGATGTGGTTATTCCAAATTACACCATGGATACTACCTTGAATCGCTTTGTGAATGCCCTAACTTCAAGTGAAAACATATTCTCATTTGTTAGCTCAAGTACACAAGATAATCGCGCTTCACGCTTCATTGGTAATTTTAGAATTGTAAATCCAAGCAATCCGCCGGCTTTCCGTTTGTCGAAAAGTCTTTACACCGAAGCTACAAGTGACCCAACCGATAAGCGTGCTGCACAGTATGCTGTTTTCAATGCTGGTACATCCACAGAAACATACGGAATTACCAAGTTTAATTACGATTGGCTTAGTGTTCCAATGTTGTATTTAACACAATTGAAACTAATGCGAGCAGAAGCCAATGCAAAATTAGGCGTTGATTTGCCTACCGCTATCAAGGATGTTAACGATGTATTAGAACGTGCTTTTGGCTCTCAAGTAAATAATTTGCCTTCAGGTGCGGGTGCTACTCAAATTGTAAATGAAGCACGCAAACAGCGTCGTCTTGAATTTCCAATTGAAGGCGATCGCGTGCAAGACCTGAAGCGTATTGGTGCCCTGGAAGATCCAAGTGGTGCAACATTTAAAATTAGAAATTCACCTTGGAATTGTCCCGGCTTGGCCCTTCAGTTTCCGGTGAATGAACGTACCAGCGTGTTTGTTTTTAACGAAGAAGGCAATTGTGAATAATAAGTTCCGTATGAAAAAGATAATTTTTAGTGCATTACTGGCTGGCCTCGTTCTGGTTTCCTGCAAAAAGGAAATGAAAGAAATTGGAGCCCCGGCCTCCAAGGTGGAAGGAATTACAGCCAGTTGGGAATTGTCCCAAGCCGTGCAAATTGATGAACGTTCCTTAACCCGCGAATCTTATAACTTAACCCGCTACTTCCAGAAAAAGGGAAAGCTCCCAAATATTTCATTTGGTGAAAATACCTACACGGTTGATACCGCGGGCTTGTCGTTTAACTTCTTTGGTGGACCAAGTGGAACCTGGGCATTTGATGATGCAGCGGCTCCTTCTAGCATTACCTTTACTCCTACCGGAGGTAGCCCTTTTACTTTGAAATTGGGTGGCCCAATTCGTCCACAGGATAATTTGAAAATTACTCGTGAGGTTGCCGAAACCTGCAAGAACGATAAAGGTCCGAAGGTGACTTACAGTTTTGTTTTAACCTTTACCCGTAAATAAGCATGAAAACGATTAAGTATATCTTATCAATTGCCTTCATGGCTTGCCTGGCTACAATTGCCAATGCTCAAAAGGTTTGGATTGATCCCGAAGAACCGGATGTTACAGCTCCAGTAAAAATTTATATCGACTTGGAGAAAATGGAAAATACCTCCTTGTTGAATTTGGACGGACCTTTTTATATCTGGACCTGGAGCCCAATTGAACATGGTGCAAATAGTCCCAAGGTGAATGGAACCGGAGATAAACCCTGGAAAAGTTCAAACGATGTGTTGAAAATGACCAAGGATGAATCGAAAGGTGCTAAAGTGTGGTATTATGAAATGATTCCAACAGAGTTCTACGAAGTGCCTGCATCTGAAGTGTATGCCAAGGGGATTAAGTTTCTCGTAAAACCCAAAGATGGAGGGGGATATGGTGAACCGGATTTAAAAACCGAAGACCTTTCATTAACCATTACTGCTCCTAAAACCGAGCGTGGTATAATTTATCAGTTTCCATCCATTATTCTGGAACATGAATTGGTAAACATGATTTACAACAATCCTGCTGATACTGCCAATCCGGGTATGAAAGACTTGGATGCCGACAACGCTTACATGTGGATGAAAATGACAGCTGTAGATACTGTAACAAATACCACGGTTACTTATCAGCCTTCCTCTTTCTTCCTTGCAGGTAACAATGAAGCCCTAAAAATGACAAAAGATGAAGCTACCGGAATGTTCTCGCTAACCTTTATTCCTCGTGAGTTTTTTGGACTTAAACCTTCTGAAAAATGCAAAGAGGTTGAAGTTACAGTGAGGAAAAAGGTTTACAGCTCTGCTTCAGACCGAACCTCTGATCAACCCAAGTTTAAAGTTGGTTGTAAGTAAAATAACTTACTGAAAGGCTATCCATTTGGGTAGCCTTTCTTTTTTGGAGTTGTGGCCCTTTAAGGATTTGCCTGTATTTTCGCCCCATGAAACAGGAATTCAGAACATGGCTATTGGTTTTGCTGCTTTGGTTACTTGCAGGACTTGCCATTTGTTTTTCCTTTACCCAGGAACAAATCTCAGTCTGGGTGAATTCCATGCCAGGCCTTGAATTCGACCCCATCGCAAAATACCTTACCTGGTTCGGTGATGGCTGGATGATTGTTGCTCTTTGTATTGCCTTATTTGCAATTGATAAACGCTTGGCCTGGTTTCTTTTGCTAAGTTATGCATTGAGTTCCGGCTTTACCCAGTTGCTCAAACATACCTTGTTTTCCGATTTCCACAGGCCCATGCATTACCTCGCAGAAAATAAATTGATTCATTTGGTAGAAGGGGTTGAAATCAATTATCACAATAGCTTTCCTTCCGGACATACAACGGCGGCCTTTGCCTTTTTTATGGGTATTGCACTTTGGAAAAATAAACCGGGTTTGACTTTCATTCTTTTGATGGTTTCCATTGTAGTTGGCCTTACCCGAGTTTACCTGATGCAGCATTTTTTTAGGGACGTCCTGGCAGGTTCTATGGTAGGTTCCCTAATGGCATTTGCTTGTTTATACCTCGTTAAAACCAAGCGATATTTTTGGCCTTTTAAGTTTAAAAACGATGCGTGAATTCATAAAGCAATACGATTGGCTGATTGTTGTCCTGTGGGCGGCAGTTTTGTTTTTTCCATTCCTCGGCGCTGTTCATTTATTTGATTGGGATGAGATCAATTTCGCAGAATCGGCTCGAGAAATGCTGGTTAGTGGAAATTACCAGCAGGTGCAAATCAACTTTGTTCCCTTCATGGAAAAACCTCCTTTGTTTTTCTGGCTTCAAGCCTTGAGCATGAAATTGTTTGGGGTGAATGAATATGCTGCAAGATTCCCGAATGCGTTAACCGGACTCGTAACCCTATTGTTAGTGTTTCAACTTGGTAAACGCTATTTCGGAAGGACATTGGCTTTTTTCTGGGTCTTGATGATTACAGGTAGCCTCACTCCACACCTGTATTTCAAGTCGGGGATTATCGACCCCTTGTACAACTTGTTTATCTTTTTATCAGTTTACCAATTTTTCTTATTTACTCAACAAGAAACCAATCAAACCAAACATGCCTGGTTGATGGGGATGTTTTTAGGATTGGCAATCATTACCAAAGGTCCGGTTGCTGTTATCATTCTAGTATTAGTGTTCTTGAGCTATTGGGCAATTCGTCGCTTTAAGCTCTTCTTCCAGGTTAAGCATATTGCCTGGGTTATGCTCTCGGCATTGGCAGTGAGTGCCATTTGGTTTGGCTATGAAACCTTAAGAAATGGACCCACCTTTTTGATTGAATTTGTAAAGTACCAGGCCGATTTGTTCTTGAATCCGGTGGCAGGTCATGGCCAACCTTTTTATTATCATCCGCTGGTTTTGTTAATTGGTGCATTTCCAGCCTCCCTCTTTGCACTCAAAACGCTTTTCATGAGGCAGGGAGATGAAACACCTGCAATGGCTTGGGTAAGTATGATGCAGTTGTTGTTCTGGGTAGTGCTTATTCTATTCAGTTCTGTAACAACTAAGATAGTTCATTACAGTTCATTGTGCTATTTACCATTAACCTTTTTGGCTGCTTATGCACTGAACAATTGGTTTGTAAAGGGCGAAAAACCTGCCATTTGGCAACAGATTTTACTGGTTTGTATTGGTTTGATATTGGCTTTGGTGCTTAGTATTATTCCGATGGTAGATGCATTGAAGATTAAGTTTATCCCGCATATTGATGATTTATTTGCCCGTGGCAACTTGATGGTGAAAGCCAATTGGCGCGGGTATGAATCCTTCCCTCCATTATTTCTTGGTGTGGTGGTGGTTATTACAGCTTGGCAAATTCGAAAGGGAAAGGTGCTGAATGGTGTATTTATGTTGTTGTTGTTTATGTCGTTTTTCTTACCCGTTTTACTTCGTATTACAGTTCCAAATATTGAAGTTTACACCCAGCGCTCTGCCATTGAGTTTTACGAAAAACACAGTGAGGAAGATGCCTATATCCAAACCATCGGATTTAAGAGCTATGCGCAGTATTTTTATGGAAAGGTAAAACCTCACAATAGCAAAGCCTCCGACGAGTCGTGGTTGTTAAGCGGTGCTATTGATAAACCAGCCTACCTGGTTTTAAAAGTAGATAACCTTAAAGACCATGTTAATCCTGAAATGAAGGAGTTGTACCGAAAAGGTGGTTTTGTGTTTTTTAGACGTGACCCTGTTTTACCTAAGGCTAACTAGGTAAGTTAGTTAACTACGAGCAAAAGGGGCGGTATCCATCGTTTCGAATTCCTGTCGCTGAAATTTTAAATCGGCTGCCATGGCAATCATACCGGCATTGTCGGTACAGTATTCAAAAGCTGGTACAAAGGCTTGCCATTTGTGTTTCTCACAAAGAGCAGTCAATTCTTTTCTCAGTCCGCTATTGGCAGAAACTCCGCCGGCTAGTGCCAATTGGTTAACGCCGTATTCCTTTGCAGCAAGTTCGGTTTTCTTGAGCAATTGCTTGATTATGGTTGATTGAATGGAGGCGCAAAGGTCGTTCAGGTTTTGTTGTTTAAACTCCGGATTTACAAGTTCCCTATCGCGAATAAAATACAATACAGAAGTTTTTAAGCCACTAAAGCTAAAATCAAATCCGGGCATTCTACTTACAGGGAATTCAAAGGCTTTGGGATTGCCTGTTGAGGCCAACTTGTCCAGAACCGGTCCGCCGGGATAAGGTAATCCTAGAATTTTAGCCGTTTTATCAAAGGCTTCTCCAGCCGCATCGTCAATGGTTTTGCCAATAATCTCCTGTTCAAAATAATCTTTCATCAAAACCAATTGCGTATGTCCACCACTAACTGTTAAACATAAAAATGGAAATTGAGGTCGCGGTTCATCAATAAAATGCGCCAGTACATGGGCCTCCATGTGGTGAACTCCTATTAATGGAATGCTTAAACTTTGAGCCAAAGATTTTGCAAAACTAGAGCCTACCATCAAGGCTCCAATCAACCCGGGTCCTTTGGTAAATGCTACTGCACTAAGTTGTTTTTTGTTGATTCCTGCTTTTTTCAAAGCCTCTGTAACCAAGGGCACAAGGTTGGATTGATGTGCTCTACCGGCTAATTCAGGAACAACGCCTCCGTATTGTTCGTGAATTTTTTGGGTGGCAACCAAATTGGCATGAATCTTTCCGTTAATCATTATCGCCGCAGCTGTGTCGTCACAAGAAGATTCAATGGCAAGAATAATCCTATCTTTGTTCATTGGGAATTTTGGGAGGAAACCTGAAAAGTTGTAAGTTGGGCAAAACTACGATTAATGCTGAAGAAGTTAATTAAAATAAGCTACGTTTTGATGGCCAGTTTTCTGGGCCTGCTCATGGTAGCCTATTTGCTCTTTAGCAGCTTTGCTTTTCAAACTTACCTAACAGGAAGAATTACTTCCTGGGTAAATGAGAAATTCCATACCCGCATTTCGGTAGGAGAATTGAGCTACGATGGCTGGTCGTATTTTTCGTTGAGGCAAGTGATGTTCGGCGATCAAAAGCAAGACACCCTGTTCTATGCAGGCCGCCTTCAGTTCAATCTGGCAGGCATTGCAATTGATTCAACAACATTCCGCTTAAACCATGTAGTTTTAGATGAAGGCTTGTGTAAAATATTAACCTACAAAGACAGCACCTTTAGCATTGATGCCATGTTTGCCTTTACCGAAGAAGATACAACTCCCTCGGTTCCTGGACCTCCTTTCAGACTTGAGCTGAAAAACCTGGAGGTAATGGATACCCGTTTTGTCATGATTGACTCAACAGAAACCTTTGAATCGGAGGGTTTTGATGCTTTCAACATGCATGTGAGTGATGTGAATTTTCGTTCGCGCTTCTTTCAAATCATTGACGATAGCCTGCATTTTGATATGCACCAGTTTTCGTGCCGCGAAAAATCCGGTTTTCAAATCAAAAGGATGGAGGCCGTTAGTACCATTTCTTCAAGCACTATCCGACTGGATAAAATGGAGATGGTTACCGCATACAGCGTTTTTCGAGATTATTTCAGCCTCGATTACAAGAGTTGGGATGATTACTTGGACTTTGAAAACAAGGTGAAGTTCAACATCCGGATGAAGCGCAGTGATGTGGACTTTAGAGATATTGTTTACTTCGCCCCCTTCCTCAATGAGTTTAACTATAAGGCAACTGTTTCCGGTAAAGCAAAAGGTCCGCTGGCCTCATTAACCATCCGCGATGTGATGGCAAGCCATGGCAAGGATACGTATTTTGAAGGGGATGTTCGTTTAAATGGCTTGCCTGATATCGACCATACCTTTATGGATATTGAGGCTCGGTATGCTTCTTCCAATGCCGATGAAGTTCAAACCATTTCCGGACTTGAAATGCCTGATTTCCTCCGGCAGTTTGGAAAGGTAGAATACGAAGGCCGATATACCGGTTTCTATACCGACTTTGTAAGCTTTGGGAAAATTCAAACCATGTATGGCAACATACAAACCGACTTGAATATGAAGCTTGACACTATTCCTGAAAAGAGTGCTTATTCCGGTTCATTAGCCATGACTGAGTTTGATGCAGGGAAGGTATTTCAAGGTTCTGGATTAGGCCGTGTTAGCCTCCAAATGAATGTTAATGGGAAAGGATTTGATTTGAAGCAGATTCAAACCCGATTAACTGCTAGTTTGGATAAGTTGGAATGGAACGGATATCCGTTTTCAGGTATTGATTTGGATGCCGATTTAAGCAGAGGTAATCTTGGTTTGAACCTGAATATTGATGATAGCTCATTGGTTATGGATGCTTCAGGTAACATGAATTTATTGCAGAATTTTAAGCACCTGCGCATGAATTCCCATATTGAAGATGCGGATTTGAATGCTATCAAACTTCTAAAAGATATTCGTCACCTGGGAATGGACATTGAATCCGATTTTTACTTCAAAGACTTGGATGAAAATTATGGCAGCATTCAGTTGTCGAATGTGCAATTTGAAAAAAATGCGTATTCAACCCGCATCAATTCCTTGCGTTTGGATGCAAAAAATGGAGATGAGAAATTAATTGCCTTGAAAGGTGATTACTTGGATGCATTCATCAAAGGCCAGTACGATTTCGACAACCTCCTGCCCCAATTGAATAACCTATTGGCAGATGCCTTCCCCAATCTGCTTAAGCCAAAACCAATTCCAGGAAATCCAAAGCAGGATTTTACCTGGGAACTAAAACTTTTTTCAAGCAGTTACCTAAGTCCCTTATTTTTTCCGGAATACCAAGCCTCTCGAGTGGATTTGAAAGGCTTCTTTAAGTCGGAACAAGGTTCGGCTTTAATTCAAGGCGGCGTAGGTTCATTGAATTTGGATGGACTGATATTTAATCAGAATACCCTTAAGCTATCTATGGGAAAGGAGAAAATGTTTAGCTTGTTGTATGGGTTAAAATCGGTTGGAAAAAAGGATACACTCTACTTAGGCGATATTGGAATAAAGTTGGATGGAACTAATAATTATTGTGAATCAAAACTATTTATTCGAGATACCAGCGGTTGGGTAAATGGAGAATTGGAATATGCAATTCAATTCAAACCTCAACAGGAACTAGCGCTTCAGGTTTCTTACGGGGAACTCGGAAAAGGTTCAAACATGTGGCAATTAGCGCCAGGTGAATTGTTGGGGTTGAGTTCAGGCAAACTCTATTTTCACGAACTTGAGCTTAGGCAAAATGCTCAGCAATTAAAGTTAGATGGTTTTTATGACCTGAATGGTCCAAGCAAAAATCTCAGTTTAAATATCGCCAACCTGCAATTGGCAACACTTCTCGAATTTGCTTCGAATCTTGGATTTTATCCATCGGGTTTGGCCGACGGATTTTTGATTTACAGACATGTTGGAAAACACGATGTGGTCTTGGGTGATGTGCAACTGGAGGGCCTTAGTTTGGATGGCGATACACTTGGCGATTTTGATTTGCGAACAGGATACCAGGAAGCCGATAACAAAGTTTTGCTAAGTGTAAATTCGCCTAAAGGAAAAATCAAACACCTAAAAGGGGAGGGGTATTACGATATCGATAAGGAATACATCAACCTGGATATCGGATTCAAGGAATCTGAGATCGCTTCTTTTCAGGCGTTTGTTAAAGATTATGTCAAGTTAATGGAAGGCACAGCGGCCTTGAATGGGCATTTATCCGGACCAATTTCCATGCCTCAGTTTGAGGGTTCATTGCTACTTTTACAGGCCAAGGTTAGAATTGAATACTTAAAAACGGTTTACAAATTCAATCGTGCAAATGTCAATTTCGACAGGCAGAATATGGATATTATTCCCTTTATGGTTGAAGACGTTAATGGCAAAACCGGAAGGGTTTCGGGCAATATCAACCACAATGGTTTTAATCAATTCAAATACAATTTGCACATTGATGGCTTGAAAGGTTTTCAAGTGCTCAATACCACATCAACCGATAATAATCTGTTTTATGGGCAGGCTTACGGAACCGGAGCAGCTTCCATCAGTGGCAATACCAATCAGGTGCGGATGCACGTAACTGCCAAATCAGAAAAGGGTACCCAAATCACAATAAATCCTTTTGGTGGAGAGGCAGAAAGTGGTGATGGATTAATCAATTATGTGGATTACGATACCACTGGTTTTTCAGGGAACCGTGCAAAAGCAATTCCATTTGGGTTTGGAATTGTATTAGACCTGGAAGCTACTCCTGATGCGGAAATGCAGATGCTATTTTCCGCAACTTCAGACGACCGAATTCGAGCCAAGGGAACCGGAAAAGTGAAGTTGGAATTAACTCCCGAAGGCAATTTCCTAATGAATGGAAAAGTGAATTTACTGGATGGTGAATACCGGTTCAGTGCTATGAATTTGGTGGCCAAAAAGTTTGTATTGAAACCGGGTGGCTCTGTGGAATGGAATGGAGACCCATTTACAGGTAAGATAGATATTGATGGAATTTACAAGTTGCGCACTACCATTTCCGAAATTGTAAATACCAGCTCCAATGCCGACCCCAATATTCGTATTCCGGTAGAGTGTATTATCAATATCAAAGGAACTGTAGAACGTCCATTGATTTCATTCGATATGAATTTCCCGGATTTGCAAAACAACCTCAATGGTTCTGCTGCATCTGAGCTCAATGCTGTTTTAAGCAATTTCAGACGAGAACCTGATTTGATGAATCAGCAAATCGTATTCCTGTTGATATCAGGTAAGTTTATTCCCTTGAACAATACGTCCAACAACGTGGCTGGTTCATTGGGAACCCAAACCGTTTCGGATTTGCTTTCCAAACAAGCTGCCGGTTTATTAACGCGCTTGGATCCTAATCTTGATTTAACCGTTGATATGCTCAATGCAACAGATCCTACCAAGAGTCGTGCGGCTTTGATTTCTGCATCAAGAAGAGTGTTAGACAATCGTCTCGAATTGCAAGGCTCTTTTGCCACCGACAATTCCCAAAATAATTTTCAAGCCGTTTACACCTTCCGCAAGAATGGGAGCCTTAAGGCCAAAGCATTTAACCGGATGGGTTTCGACCCAATTTATTCGCGCAACATTACCACCTCAGGATTAGGCTTGTACTACCGCCGCGAATTTGATCACATCTACGAACTCTTTGGTAAAAAGGAAAAAGAAATAACGCCTGAAAACCCTTAATTAATTTTCAGTAAGAAATACCTCTGTTGCTCCTCCGCCAAATTGGATAGGGTCTGCATCGCGAAATGATTTTGCCAATTCTTTGTGTTTTCCCAACCAGGTTTGAATCTTATTCCTCAAGTATTGATTACCTATGCCATGGATAAATACAATGCGTTTCATGTGGTGCACATGAGCAGCTTCCATGCATTGCGTAAACACTTCCATCTGTAAGCCTACAATATCCTTTGCGGGTTGAAATCCTTTAGCCAGCAATGCAGGATAATGCAAATCTATCAACTCCTCCGGTCTGGCTTTCAAATCCATTTTGGGTTCTTGCTTGGGTTCGCTAAAGTCTTTCTGCTTCAGTTGTTCGAGTTGAGGAAGCGCTAAACTTTCATCAATTCTAAAGGTATAAGCTTGTTTGGAAAGGAAAAAGCAATGCTTCAACGAGGCATGGAATGTTTTTGCATTGAAACTAAATTCTCTGCTGATAGGCTGAACCGGTTTTACTGTAGTGAATTCGATAGCTATCAGTTGAAAATACAACGTGCTCCAGTTTTGGAAGTCATCCATCCTGTATTTTCCAAACAATTCAGTTTCCTCTTTGTCAAGCTGAATCTGTTTGATGAATTTGAAAACGCCTTGTTCTTTCCGATATATGGCCAACAGAATTTTCTCTGTAAAGTTATTATGTATCCAGGCTTGAATGTCTTGGTCGTTTATGCGTTCAAAGGCTATAAATACGCCCATGGGTTGGGTTGATAGTTTGCGTGGCTTCTCGGAAACCTGTACCTCGGGTTGATTGTTTCCGGCTTTTTCATCAAAGCCAATTTTTACCACTTGAGATTCTAAAACAGGTATTTCAAAATCACTATCAACGGTAACCCCAATCAAGCCTTTCCCTTTTAAAGAGGTTACAAAGCCTTCCATATTTTCGTTTACAAAACGAACCTTATCTCCAAGTTTAATCATGAGTAAAGAATAAAAAAGCGGCCTGGAGCCGCTTCAGTTAAACATTAAATTTAAAATGCATTACATCACCGTCCCATACCACATATTCCTTGCCTTCCATGCTGAGTTTTCCATTCTCTCTGCAAGCAGCTTCAGAACCAAATTTGATATAGTCTTCGTAGTGTATTACTTCTGCTTTAATAAATCCGCGTTCAAAATCGGAGTGAATTACACCTGCCGCTTGTGGCGCTTTGAATCCTTTTTCAATGGTCCATGCGCGAACTTCCTGAACACCGGCTGTGAAATAGGTAATCAGATTTAACATGCGGTATGCCGCTTTAATCAATTTGGCCACTCCCGATTCTTGCAAACCCAAATCATTCAAAAAGGCCATCCTGTCTTCATAGCTTTCCAGTTGTGCGATATCCGCTTCAATGGCGGCAGAAATAACCAACACTTCAGCGTTTTCGGCCTTCACGGCTTCTTTCACTTTTTCAACGTGTTCGTTGCCCGAAATTACACTTCCTTCGTCCACATTGCACACATACATAACCGGCTTAAGGGTAAGCAGGAAAATGTCTTCTACATGTTTTAATTCTTCTTCAGAGGCATCTAATGTTCTGGCATTTTTGCCCTGTTCCAAATGCTCTTTGAAGCGGTTAAGTGCGGCTTCAGCTTTCACCGCATCTTTGTCGCCTGTTTTAGCTGCACGCGCAATCCGAAGCAATTTCTTTTCAACCGATTCAATGTCTTTCAGCTGAAGTTCAGTATCAATTACATCTTTATCCCGCAAAGGATTCACTGAACCATCTACGTGAATGATATTGTCGTTTTCAAAGCAACGCAATACGTGAATGATCGCATTGGTTTCGCGTATGTTTCCTAAAAATTGGTTACCCAATCCTTCACCTTTGGAAGCGCCTTTTACCAATCCGGCAATGTCAACAATTTCAATGGTGGTGGGTACAATCCGGTTTGGCTTTACAAACTCGGCAAGCTGAGTTAAGCGTTCATCTGGAACGGTGATAACACCCACATTCGGGTCAATGGTGCAAAAGGGAAAGTTTGCAGCCTGTGCTTTTGCATTGCTCAGGCAATTGAATAAGGTTGATTTACCTACGTTGGGAAGCCCAACAATTCCACATTGCAATGCCATATTATCCTTTAATAAATTGTTTCATGTCCGAAATGATTTTCTCTGCCAAATTATTGGCTGTGGTTTCACTTGGACTTTCTGCGTAAATACGAATGATGGGTTCTGTATTCGACCTTCTAAGGTGAACCCATTCTTTATCAAACTCAATTTTCAAACCATCAACGGTGTTCATGGGTTGTTTTTTGTATTTCTCCTGAACCTGGTTCAACAAGTTGTCGATATTGATTTCCGGAGTGAGTTCAATCTTCTTCTTGGCAATAAAATAGTCGGGATAGCTTTCACGCAGCATCGAGCAAATCTTTTTAGTTTTTGCCAAATGGGAAAGGAAAAGAGCAATACCTACCATGGCATCTCTGCCGTAATGCAATTCAGGAACGATAATTCCGCCATTGCCTTCTCCTCCAATAACAGCTTTGGTTTCTTTCATCATTTTAACCACGTTCACCTCTCCAACAGCAGAGGCGTTGTAATTGCCTCCATGTTTTTCGGTTACATCACGCAGTGCGCGGGTTGATGATAGGTTAGATACTGTATTCTTTTCAAATCCTAAACGAGCCAAGTGCTCTTGACTGATATGTGTTAATACATAATCTGCAATGGCTACCAATGTGTACTCTTCGCCAAACATGCTACCATCTTCACTAACCAAAGCCAAGCGGTCAACATCCGGGTCAACAACTATTCCTAAATCGGCATTGTTGCGTTTTACTTCACCGGAAATTGCAGTTAAGTTTTCAGGAAGTGGTTCCGGATTGTGTGGGAATTTTCCATCCGGCGTGCAATACATTTCGATAACATGGTTTACGCCAAGTGCACGAAGCAACTGCGGTACTGCAATTCCTCCGCTTGAATTCACAGCGTCAACCACTACTTTGAAATCAGCTGCTTTAATGGCTTCCGTATCTACCAATTCAAGCTTCAGAATCTTGTCGATATGCTTTTGAATATAATCGTTACGCAACTCAACAGTTCCTAATTTGTCAACCTCTGCGTATTCAATCTGATTGTTTTCAGCAATTTGCAATACCTCTTTTCCCAATTCATCAGAGATAAATTCTCCTTTTGAATTCAAGAGCTTTAGTGCATTCCATTGCTTGGGATTGTGCGAGGCGGTAAGAATTATTCCACCATTTGCCTTTTCCATTACAACTGCCATTTCAACAGTCGGGGTAGTGCTTAATCCAAGGTCAATTACATCAATGCCCAAGCCCATAAGCGTGCCTGTAACCAAGCGGTTTACCAAATCTCCGCTCAAACGGGCATCACGACCCACCACAATTTTGCAGTCTTTGTCGGAATTACGCTTGATGAGGGTTCCAAACGCAGATGTGAATTTAACCACATCAATTGGAGTTAATGCATCTCCCTGTTTTCCGCCTATGGTACCGCGGATTCCAGAAATGGATTTTATCAGTGTCAAAGCAATTGATTTTAGGGCTGCAAATTTAGGGTTATTGGTTCATATTGACTAAAACTAAGCAGTTTGATTGTGTAACTGGCAGGAAATGAGCAATGTCTAGCAATAAATTTTCTGATATTCTCCCGTCCTGAAATAAAAAAAGGCTCATTTCCAGGAATTTATCCCAAAATGAGCCCTTTTCTTGGTACTTGCCCTTTTATTCTTTAATCAGCTTTTTTTGGAGTACAGTTCCGTCTGCTAAATTCACACGAAGCAGATACATACCTGCTGAAAGCTGGCTGATGTTTAGACCATCCTCCTGATTGCCCTCCAGGTTAATGAGCAATCTACCATTCATGTCGTAAACCTGACATAAAACAATTCGTTCATTTCCTTCTACTCGGATATTTACCAGTTCACTTGCCGGATTAGGAAACACACTCCATTCTTTTACTGTGTAAAGCTGCTTTATCAAACCGGTACTTACCTCATTAGCGCCTACAACAATTTTGATGTCGTTTTTCGATTGTCCCAATCCATTCAATTGGATAGGTGATGTTGTTGTTACTTTACCTGGCATCTCAGCCCAAATGGTATAGTTTCCTGCGGGTAAGTTGGAGAAGCTAAAACTTCCGTTAGAATGCGAATGACCATACCCGCGAACCTTGCCTTTGTCATCCAACAAATACAGCAACATCTTGTCAACCGGCGTTCCATAAGCTATTGCTCCATTTTGCGAGTAGTTTCCATTGCCATAAATTACTTTGCCTCCTAGCTGACTTTCTCCAAATTCCATAGAATTAAAAGGGAGTAATTCAATATCTATTCCTGTTCGGTTTGAATTCAATACCGTAATTACCCCAGCATCATCCCAATTCATGGCAGATGGATAATAGGTAGGAATATAATATCCGTTGGTTTCTGGGTCGAATGCGAAATTGGATTGAATCAAAAAATAGCCGGGAGGAAGCAGAAATGAATAATCTCCATTTTCATCTGTTATGGTTTCATCAAGGTAAGTTAAGGTTCCCCGATTTGGCTCATAAGCTATGCAATACACTTGCGTGTATGGTGTTCCTTTTCCTTGTGATTTTACCTTTCCCGATAAGGTTAGAATAGCCCCGGCCCCTGTCACTTTTGTTGCTGAATCTATGCAACCTCCGGGTACTGTAAGGGTAAGTGTTAAAGTGTAAATTCCCGGATTCTGGTATTCATGTCGGTAATTCAAACTGTCAATTCCTGTGCTAAATTGTCCATCTCCCCAATTGATACTCACTTGTGGGGTTAAGGAAGTACCGTAAACCTGGTTGAAGGTAAATAGCTCCAGGGCATTCCCATCTGGTAAAGTAACAAATGCAGGTTTACATAAAGGAATCTGATTTGTTACTTTAATAAGTTTACAATTGCGAAAGGTAAATCCGCATCCTCCGAGACCAAATGAACTCACACAAACCGTATAGCTACCGGTGTCTTTGTAAATATGCGTAAGGTTTAAATCTGAATCTACCTGTTTTTCTTCTCCATCGCCAAAAGAAACAAGATAGATTTCAGGAAACAAGGACTGCTTTGGAATGATATTTACGGTCAATAATTGATTGCTTAAACTTGTGCTTAAATTAAAGCCGCATCGGCTTGTGTCTGGTAGGTAAATTTTGCCATAGGCTGTGTCCTGGCATAATCCATCCAGGAGCAATAATACTTCAGTTTCCGGCTGTCCGGAATAGGGCAGGAATAAGGATTTGCTTTGAAAAACCTGATTGCCAACATACCAGAAATACCTGGTGTTTGAATCGGTGGTAATACTTTCGTTTATCAACTCAACTCCTGTGTTGGAATAAATCGCCTGAAAGCCTGCTTTGCAATAATTTTCAAGTTCAACATGTAAATTAAATGAGGCATAGTCAACCTGATTGTCAGTATCTCTTACGGCAAGGGTTATTTGAAATTGGCCCGGGAATTGAAATTTTTGCGTGAAACTATCTGGTCCTTCCGATAAGGGCCCATTTCCAAAGCTCCAATACCGCGAAGCAATAGGAAGTACACTTTTACTGGTGTCTTTGAAGGCATACAGTCCATCGCTTAATTTGGTAATTTGAATTCCGGCATGAATTGTTTTTGTGCCAGATAGGTTTACGGTTTTACAAGTCCTTCTTACATTGCTGGTGCAAAGGGTGTCAATTACACAAACGGTGTAGGTTCCCGGGTTTTTGTAGGACCTGCTGAGATGCCTGTCCCAAGCCTCTTCCGGACCATTGCCATCCCCATAATCCACAAAGTAGCGGGTAATTCCGGGTAAAATAGAATCTGCCAATAGAAAAACCTCAATTTGCTGTGCTGATTTCCAAAGATTGAATCGAGTATCACAGGATTGAGCAAAGCTTTTTCCAAGTCCAAGTAGGCTTAGAAATACCAAAATGATAATGCGGTTAATGCTTGTTAATTTCATACGATGAGTTGTTAAAAGTTGAACCTGATACCGGCCATCAACTGAATGCTTTGTCGTTCTTGTTGATTGGTTGCCATTCTGTACCTGGCTTGAACATAGGGTCCCCAATTGATTCCTGCTTTGTATCCGTAAGAAACTCCCGCTAATGGCGCCATTAGCAAGCTGTTTCTTGTTTTCCAGATTAATAGGTTTTTTGGGTCATTGCTCAATTCTTGAATTCGCTCTTCCAGACGGCCGGTTTCTAATCCACCAAATAGACGCAGTTGATGCCTGAGGTTGCCTGCTTCAATGCCAAAAATTAATGGAATTGAATAGGATCTTACTTCATGCTTGGTTCTAATACTTTTGTTTTCGGTGTATTCCACTTCATGCCATGCTGTATCCATATCCATCACAATTCGTGCAGCAGAGGGGTCAAATTTTAAGCTGGTATCAATATGGTCAATTTCCATTTTTCTTGTTTGGACTTGATAGTCTAATACATTCCAATTGCTTCCAATTGAATAGCTAAATCCT
The DNA here is from genome assembly GCA_023151275.1 of Bacteroidia bacterium. GTDB lineage: Bacteria > Bacteroidota > Bacteroidia > UKL13-3 > UKL13-3 > CAISCU01. The sequence goes on from JAKLJI010000018.1 coordinate 29,005, forward strand.
GCGCCGGCAAAAATGTATTTATTCAGGTAAATACCTCCTTGAATTCCAAAAGTAGGCAAGGCGGATAACTGATTTTTTGATTCCGTTTTTATCGGTGTTTCACTTACCCCAAAGCCTAAATCAAGCCAAGTCTCCTTTTTCTTTTTCCCCGGTTTGAAGTAGGAAACTTCTAGCGGTTTGCGTAGTTCAACTAAACTTGAGGCAAAGGGTCCTTGCCAATTAAGATTGTTGATAAAATGGATATCTGAAGTAGTTGATGTTTTTGCATTCATTTCATCGTTCAGATTGCCGGATTCTGCCAATGCAAATAGTTGATTATCTAGTTGGATTTCTTCCGTTTTTAATTCTTGTATTTTGCTGAGTTCGGTTTTTTCAGGGGACCTAAAGTTTAGCCTGTTTGTTACAAGCTTCTTCTCTTTGTTTGATTCGGAATTGGATGCTGTTTGAATTGACTTTTCCTGGTACACTGGTAGTTTAACTTCTGGGAAAGCTTTAATCTGTATTACTTGTTGTTTAGCTCCAATTGATTGTTCAGTTTGGCGAATGCTGTACTTCCAACCTGCCCAAAGTGCGCTTGAGCCAAGTATCAACCCAATGGGTAACCACCACCAAATGGCTTTTCTTTTTTTCTCGGGTTTATGGTAATGCTTTTCAAAAGCCTCCCAGTCTGCATCGTTGGCGGCCTCCTCATTTAGCATTCTGAGTTTTTTACCCAGTTGGTTTAAAAATGGATCAGTGGGTAAGGACATGAGAATTCAGGTTTAATACTAATTTTTTTAAATAGGTTCTTGCTTTTGCCACTTGCGATTTTGAAGTTCCTTCAGAAATCCCAAGCATCGAAGAAATTTGCTTGTGCGAAAAGCCTTCCACAGCAAATAAGTTGAGAATGGTTCGATAGCCTTCAGGCAATTGATTCATCAGCTTCAATACTTTTTCAGGTTCGAGCTGTTCCAAGCTGTCGGTTGCTTCTTCCTCCAACTCCTCCGGATGCAGTTCTTCGCCCAAATCGTCAATCCGCTCAAACATCATTTTTTTGTTTTTCCGGATTTGATTTAGTGCATGGTTTACCATGATCCGGCTAATCCAAGTTTTTAAACTGCTTTCCTGCCTGAAGCTAGGAAGGTTGTCGAACACCTTCATAAAGCCTTCCATCACTAAGTCACGGGCTTCCTCCTCATTGCTGGCATAGCGTTTTAAAACCGAAAGCATACTTGAAAAATACCGCTGAAAAAGAAGCTTCTGTGCATCCCTTTTGCCAGAAATACAATCCTGAATTAAACGGTATTCTTCTTCCATGTAGTTCAATTGACAGGTTTTGCTGCCGGTGGTTGCCTGAAATTGTAGAATAGTTGTTTCATAGTGTTAGTTTTTGATTTTATTCAACTGGTTTTTAGAGGTATAAGGATGAAATATTTAATTGCTTGAACCAGTTGAATCAACCATGTGTATTGCTACAAATTGCTGAAAATGAAAAACCTGATTGTCCCCATTTTGTTTTTGTGGAGCCTAGTTGCCTCCGCTCAAAAACCTGAACCTATCTATAGTTTTGCGCGCTCGGCCAAAAACATAACTTGGTTTGAAGAACAGGCGGGTTTATGGAAATTGGAAGTCGAAAAGAATCCGCAGAATGCCTATGCTTGGTACAATTATTACCGTGCAACCCGAAATGTGAATAGATTAAGCAAGGGCTCCACACCATTTGCTGAGCGTTTAAAACAAGAGAAGGCACTGGTTGCAGAAATGGAGAAAGTTGTTCCAAATTCCTTCGAATACAATTTGTGTCGTTATTTGGTTGAGGGAAATAATCCGGAATTCCTTAGCTATTTGAAGAAAGCAGATGAATTAGGGCCAAATAGAACAGAGCACCTTTCGGATATGATTGCCTGGAAGGAGATGGAGCGAGATACTATTCAACGAGATAAATACGCAATTAGATGGCACAGCTCTGAAGAAAGTTCACCAGGTTTATTGAATTACAATTACAATGTGTTAGCCGGACTACCTAAACATGCCATTTTATTAACTGCAGGCGACAATGATACCTACCCTGCGTGGACACTTCAAGCCAAAGGTTTTAGAAGAGATGTTTTGGTTTTGAACCTAAGTTTACTTCGGATTGAAAAATACAGAAACAAAGTGTTTGAGGAGTTGGGAATCAAGGTTCGCCTAAAAGATGCAATGCTTACAGATTCGCTTTTGGTATCTGCAATTAAAGGAGCAGCTGGGAATAGAACTGTTTACATTGCACTAACTTGCGGGCAAGATGTGGTAGATAAGTTTGCAGCTGAATTGCATCTCTGTGGATTGGCATATCGCCTGCACAGTGGTTCCTGGGATAATTTGGCCGAACTTCAGAATAATATTGAAAAGCGTTATTTATTAGACTACCTCAAAGAGACCTTTTATAAAGATATTGCTGAAACTTGGACTCGTGCCACTCACAAAAACTATATCGTTCCATTCATGAAATTAACCGAACATTATAAACTAGCTGGAAAAACAGAAGAGTTTGAAAAAATGCGCGATTTGATTCAAAGGATTACAAAAGGAACAGAACTCGAACAAGAAGTTGGAAATTGGTTAAATCAAGTTAAGAATTAATCTTGAGTCAGCTTAGCGACGAAATACTTGCTCATCAGGCTATGAACGGTTCAGAGAAAGCTGTGTCGGAATTGTACCGACGTTGGTTTTCAAAGCTTCGTTCATTTGCCTGTCGTTATGTTGGCAATCAGCAGGAGGCCGAAGATTTGGTTCAGGAATTGTTCCTGAAATGGGTAAATAGGCCAGAGCTTTTTGATTCGGGAAGAACTTTTTCCTCCTGGATTTTTGTTTCACTTCGCAACCAATGCCTAAATGTTATCCGAAACGATAAGAATAGAAAGGCTTTGGCCGAAATGCATTTTGCTCCCGAACCCCTGATTCAACCCAATCAAAGCCTAGATGCTAAACAGTTAAAAATGGAATTGGCATCTTGGTACAAGACTTTAAACGAAAAGGAACGCTTGGTTTTTGTTTTACGTTTTGAACATGGCTTGCCCCTAAAGGAGATTGCTGAGATTGCCGGTATTCCTGAAGGTTCGGTTAAATCGTGTTTGTTTTATTTGTTAAAAAAAGTTTCCCCAATTGCTAAAACATACTCAAATGGATAAGGAATTTAATTTTCCCGAGGAATGGCTCTTGCACAAATTTGATGACCTGGATGAGGTTCAACAACAGCAGGTATTGCAGGAAATGCGAGTGGATGAGTTCAAGGAATTACAAGAAGCCCATAGCTTTCTCTTGAATAGCTTTCAATTACCTCAAGAGGAGCCTTTGGCTATACCCAATTTTCAGCCCAAACAAAAAGGTAAAATGAAGCTAATTCTTTCTCCATTTTGGCAGGCCGCTGCAGTACTTATTCTTATTGGAATTTCCTTTTTGGCAGGCAGGCAATTGCAAATTTCCATGCAACCCAAAGAGTTGAGTTTGCATGATACTGTTTACCTACAGGCCGGACTTCCGGATACTATTTACCAATTCGATACTGTGTACTTAATTAAAGAGCGATGGCTGATTGCCAAGCATAAAAGCTTGAGTCGAATTGAATCCTTAAATCCTGAGTTCAATCCTGGTGATTCGCAGCTATTTGGACGAAACCCACTTGATGAATTGGAGCATTTGAAGAATAAATCCAAAAACCTCGATTTTAGGGACGACAGTTTGCTCCGGAACTTCTCCTTTGTGCGTATTTAACCCGGAATATGAATCTGTCCATCTTTATTGCCCTGTAACCTGAATAATGCAATAAATTAGCTATTTCGTTCCAAAATGCCTGTGAAATTGCCCCTTTCTCTCCCTCATTATATCAAAACGGGTATGCTTACTCTCGAAACGGCCAATTTCTATGGCCTTTTGTTCCTCATGACGAAGTTCAATTGCATAATCCGGGTTTAATGGAATGACCTGTTAAATTTTGATAAATTTTTGATTAGGGATTCTTCAACCTCAAGCGTTTTGGATTGAATTTTTCCCAGATTTTCAAGTGAAATTCGGGCTTTTGGGCAATTGGTTGAGGAGGCTGATTATTCATCCCCCGGAAAAATTAGAGCAAAAAAAATCCAGCAATTCGCTGGATATTAGGAAAGTAGTTTTTGTCTTAAAAGGAATTCCATCTGGTCTGCACTGCGTTCGGCCTTCTCTGTGCGCTCTGCACGTATTTTCTTTTCGGTTTCAGATTGGTACTTATCATGTGCCTTAATGATGGTATCATCAAGCTCTTCCTCCTTCCAGGGTTTATTCAAATAGTGGAATATTTTACCTTTATTTACTGCGTCAATGGTATCGCCCAGATTTGCGTATCCTGTTAGCATAATTCGGATTGGATCCGGATGTTTGTCGAGCAGCATTTGTAAAAACTCTACCCCGGTAATCTCTGGCATGCGTTGATCGGTTATTACAACCTGAATATCGGGGTTTTCGTCCAAAACCTTCATTGCTGCATCAGCACTAATGGCGGTGAAAACTTTGTATTTCAGGCGAAATGCCGCCTTAAACGAAAACAAATTGTTCTCCTCATCATCAACAAATAAAACTTTTATCTTTTCTTCTGGCATGAATACCTTCGTTTTTTCGACTTCCAATTTAATTTGCAAAATACGTCATGTTCTTTAAATTTTATATGAATTGCCATAAATTTAATATATTTAGCGCATTATTAGTTTAAGTAGTGGTAGCCTCACAATCGTTTCGTCCGCTAATTCTTCCATGCCACGAAGATGGAAGTCGCTCAGAATTACAATTATTACGTAATTCAGGGAAGCTTGTTAGGGAGTTTGACACCCTACAACAACAGGTAAGGGAGTATCTAAAGTGTCTAAATCCTCACAAAAATTTTGTTGAGGCGGATTTTCAAAAAGGAATGCTTGAATACCTCGATGGCCGAGATTGGCAATCTGTAGGCAATTGGGTGTTCTATCCTTGGAATGGTTACCTGGTTCGCCTGTTACCTGAAAAGGAGTTCGTTCAACTCAGAACAAATCGTAACCAATACAAAATTACACCTGAAGAACAACAGGTTCTTTCAGAAAAAAGGGTGGGCATAGTCGGCTTATCGGTTGGTAAAAGCATTGCCTTAACCATGGCCATGGAACGGGCTTTGGGCGAAATCAGGCTTGCCGATTTTGATAACTTGGATTTGTCAAACCTGAACCGCCTTTCGAGTTCAGTTTTTAATCTTGGTGAGAACAAGGCCGTATTGTGTGCACGCGAAATCGCAGAAATCGACCCCTATATTAAGGTTCAGGTATTTCAGGACGGATTGACTCCTGAAAATATGGATGTATTTTTTACCCATAATGGAAAATTGGATTTGCTTGTGGAAGAATGCGATGGCTTGGATATTAAGGTGCTTGCCCGAATTAAAGCGCGTGAACTGGGTGTTCCTGTAATTATGGAAACCAGCGATAGAGGCATGTTGGATATTGAACGTTTTGATTTGGAGCCGGAACGAAACCTGCTCCATGGGAAAATCCCGGATGTTAACCCAACAGAATTAAAGAATCTTTCTGCTGAAGAAAAGCTAAGCTTTTTACTGCCTATGGTGGGTGTAGATACCATTTCAACCCGCATGAAGGTTAGTTTGATGGAGGTTCAAAAAACCATAAGCAGTTGGCCTCAATTAGCGGGTGATGTGGTGAAAGGTGGTGGAATTGCAGCAGAAACGGCTCGAAAGGTGCTTTTGAATCACTACCAAAATTCAGGTAGGTTTTATGTTGACCTGGATGATATTCTGAATGGTCAGGATAAACAGCCTTCAGAGTTAAGTTCATTTCCAGCTGAATCCACTTCAGAAGTTGAGCAACATGATTGGTTAGCACTCGCAGAAATGCATGCGCAGGGGCTTGAACCCGTTTTAAGTTTGAGTCAGAATGAAAAACTCGAAATCGTACAGGTGGCTTCAAAGGCTCCAAGTGGAGGAAATTCGCAGCCCTGGAAATTGATTTTCAAAAAAGGATATCTTTTCGTTTTTCTGGATGCTGCAGAATCTTTTAGCTTTTTAGATTATAAGCATTGTGGGGCTCACTTGGCAATAGGTGCCTGCCTAAGGAATATTGAGCTTGCGGCTGCTAATTTGGGCTATATGTGTCACGCCCAAACCTATCCGGATTCAAAAGGTACCGCCCTATTGGCTCGTATTCAATTTGAAAGGAGTAATTCTGTTCAGAAGCTATTTACCCAAACTGAAATTTTAGCTCGCCATACCAATCGGTTTCCTACCCAAACCAAACATGTGCCAGTTGAATTACTGAATCAGTTTAAGGCAACTCTAGAAAGTTATTCGGGTTTTAAACTCCATTACCTGGATAATCCAATCCTACTTGAAAAGCTTGCTCCTTTGCTGGCGGAGGCCGAAATGCTTATTATTACGCATCCTCGTGGTCATGCCGATGTAATTGGTAAGGAGGTACGCTGGACAGCACAGGAAGCGGAAGAAACCGGTACCGGAATTGATCTTCGCTTATTACCTTTAACCGGTGCACAACGCACAGGTCTGAAAGTGGCAAGAGATTATAAAGTGATGAAAATGGTCAAGTCCTTAGGTGGAGGCGGCGCAATCAAAGCAATGACAATAGATTCTGTTAAACAATCTGCCGGACTAGGTTTACTTTCTATGGAAAGTTTTGATGAAAGCCGCTTTTTGGACGCGGGCAGGGCTATGGAGGAGTTTTGGATTCAAGCCAATAAATTGGGCTGGGGGCTTCATCCCATTGTTCAATTGGTATTTTTATTTTTGAAATTGAATAATCCTGCCGCAATTGATTCTCATGATTTGAAAGCATATATCAAATTGAAAGACCAGTTTGATTCCTTGTTGCCGGAATTAAAAAATCGGACTCCTTTCTTCTTGTTTCGTTTTACGGATGCTCCAAAACCTGGACTTAATTCATTCAGAAAACCTATCAATCACATTTATTTGGATACTGAATTATGATTCATATCCGCGCATTTCGTGTAACAGATGATATTCCTTCCTGTGAACGCTATTTAGACGGTCATAGGAAGGTGCTTGAATCTTATGGGGTTACCAAGGTTACATCCAATAATACGAGTTGGTTGGGAGATCCAAATACCTATTTGATAATTGTTGAGGATGAACAACGTCAGAAAACCTACGGTGGAGGCCGTGTTCAAATTCATTCAGCCGGTTTGCCAATGCCTTTGGTAGATGCAATTGCCATCCTTGATAAGAATATTCATGATTTTGTTGCCAATCTGGGAACAAAGAATGTTGCTGAGTTTTGCGGCTTATGGAATTCAAAAGAAATGGCGGGTTATGGAATTGGTAGCATCTACATGGGTAGAGTAGGTGTGGCCATTTCTACCCAACTCAATTTTCAATATTTAATGGCTTTGGCTTCTCCTGCTACCTTAAGAAATTGCCTCAAGGTTGGTTTTGAAGTAACCAGGGAATTAGGTAATAATGGAACTTTTTATTATCCAAAAGAAGACCTTACTGCAACTGGCCTCATCATTCGGGATTTGGTAAACCTTCCGCATGCCAACCCAACAGAGCGAATTGAAATTGAAAAAATTAGAAATAACCTCACTGGTGTTACACTTGAAAAAGGTCCCAAAGGAGAGGTTGAATTTTGTTACGATTTAAATATACCACGTTTTGCGTAGTCTAGTTACCCTATTTGTTTTTTTATTAATCAAGCCATTGTTGGCTCAGGTTCCGGTTGTGGAATTCAATGGAGAGAAGTCGATGATAATTGAGCAACTTCAACTCATTCGCGATTCAAGCTATCATTATAAAGTTCCTGACTTCAAATCGGGTAACCCAACCCAAAAACTTCAATCGGCGAAGCTAAATCTTGACCATACCGACGATGTACTTTGGGCGAGGTTTGAATTGGTGAATAAAACAGATATCCGGGATATCACCATTCGGGTTGAAAATCCGATGATTGATAGCATTAGTTTATACCAATTTATTCAGGAAGGTGGTATTCGGGAGTTGTCGAATTTTATGCCGGCACCCTTTTCCAAACGGGTTTACAATTCAGGTATTACCTTGTTCAATCTCCACCTGCGAAAGGGCGAGCGGGCGCAATTGTTGCTTCGTGTTAAATCATCAGAACATATCATTTTGCCCATTCTTATCGACTCAACCCGAAACTCAACCACGTATGCCACCCTTCGTGATATGGTTTACGGGCTTTTTGCCGGTATTGTGCTTGTAATGTTCTTTTACAATGTGTTCATTTATTTTTCAACCCGTGATAGAAGTTATCTCATCTATGTAATTTATATCTTCTTTATTGGAATCGCTCAATTAAGCATGAGCGGACATACCTATCAATTTTTATTTCCAAATGCTGGATGGATTTACAAATACACAATTGTTGTATTCCCTGCCTTAAGCGGAATGTTTGCGGTATTGTTTCTAAGAGATTTCATGAGCCTCAAGGAAGTAGCTCCGGTTAAAGATAAAATCATTCTGTTTTTTGTCTTTGGCGGATACCTGGCAGCTGCCGTTTCTCGCTTGTTAAACGGCTTTCAGTTAAGTAGTCTGTTGATGGATTTAACTGGAGCCTTTGGAGCAATATTCGTGCTTTACACCTCGTTTTTGGTTGCAAAAAAAGGCAACCGGTCTGCGAAGTTTTTTATTGTTGCCTGGACATTTTTCATCGTTGGAATTATCTCATTTGTATTCCGAAACCTGGATATCCTGCCCTTTAATTTCTTTACCACCTTTGCCATGCCGGCAGGTGCAGCATCAGAAGTTGTCTTGCTTTCATTTGCACTTGCCGACCGAATCAATATTCTTCAGAAGCAAAAGCGTGAGAAGGAAGAAGAAGCCTATCAGCAGGCGCTCGAAAACCAACGTATCATCAGTGAGCAAAATGTTGAATTGGAGAAACGCGTCAACCAACGCACGCTTGAACTTCGGGAAAGTAACGACCATTTGACCAAAGCCTTGCAAGATTTAAAAGATGCCCAAACCCAATTGGTCGATCAGGAAAAAATGGCATCTCTGGGTCAGCTAACTGCTGGTATTGCCCATGAAATCAACAACCCAATCAATTTTGTAACCTCCAATATCAATCCACTGCGTCGCGATGTGAAAATGTTGCTTGAATTGTTCAATCAAGTGGAGGAGTTGGCCATTAGTCCGTATGCTCCCGAAGACGTTAAGCGCCAAATCAATGAGTTGAAAGAGGAAATGGAGTTCGATTATTTGATTGATGAAATCAACCACCTCCTTAAAGGTATTGATGAAGGTGCTAATCGTACAGCTTACATTGTGAAAGGGCTTCGGATATTTTCAAGAACCGATGAAGATGTCATTAAAAAAGCCGATATTGTTGAAGGAATTGAATCCACGTTGATTATTCTGAATAACCAATTGGGTAAAATTTCGGTGGAGAAATCTTTTTCAGGAGACCGAATAATAGATTGTTACCCGGGCAAGCTAAATCAGGTATTCCTGAATTTGCTTTCTAATGCCATATATGCCATTCGCGCAAAATGGAACCAGGAAGCAGGAGGAGTTATCCATATCTCTGTTGAATCGGATGGAAATGAGATGACAATTGGCTTTAGAGACAACGGTTCTGGAATGAAAGAAGAAGTGGTGAATAAAATGTTTGAACCTTTCTTTACAACTAAACCCGTTGGCGAAGGCACTGGTTTAGGGCTTTCTATAGTTTACAAGACCATCGAAAGGCACCGTGGAAAGATAACTGTTAAATCTGTTTGGGACGAGGGGAGTTTGTTTGAAATTAAACTTCCTGTTTATTTGAATGCGTAAAAGTCATGAGTAAAGAGCATAAAATTAAAGTTCTCTATGTGGATGACGAGGAAAACAACCTCGTAGCATTCAAAGCTGCCTTTCGCTTCGACTATCAAATTAGGCTTGCTAATTCGCCTGATGAAGCATTGCAGATTTTGGCGCAGGATGAAATCCATGTTATTCTTTCCGATTTCAGAATGCCCTTCATGACAGGAGTAGAGCTGTTTGAAAAAATCAGCCAGCAATACCCAATGCCCATGCGCATCCTACTTACGGCTTATACCGATATTGAATCTTTAATTGATGCAGTTAACCGTGGACATATTTTTCGTTATATTAAAAAGCCCTGGCAAGAAGCAGATATTAAAACAGCAATTGAAGAAGCATACCGATTCTACATCACCAGAAATTCCCTTGAAGAAAAGCATCTTGAGCTGATTGAGGCCTACAAAGACCTGGATAGATTTGTTTACAGTGTTTCTCATGACCTCCGTTCTCCACTTATGGGAATACTTGCTATTGCCAAACTCATTGAACGCGAGCAAAACCTTACAGAAATTCAAACACTTGTTTATTACGTTACCAAGAACGTAAACAAGCTGGATGAATTTATTCGTTCCCTGCTTGAATATTACAGGGTGAAACGCGGTGAGCTTAGCCTTAAACCGGTTCGCTTTCAAAAAATGTTTGATGATTTAACCGGACTTTATGTTGCCGATGCGCTTTCTCACCGGGTAAAGTTTGAGGTGGAAGTGAATCAGCAAGGCGATTTTATTACGGATCCAATGGTGCTTACTGTTTGTCTTCAAAATTTGGTATCAAACGCACTTAAATACCAGCGCAACGATAATCCGGATAAATTGGTAAGGTTAAGCGCAGATGTTAAAGGCAATCAGGCTTTGATAAAAGTTGAGGATAATGGAATTGGAATTGAACCGGAATACCATACCAAGGTGTTTGATATGTTTTTTAGGGCAAGTTCGCAAGGCGCAGGCAGTGGAGTTGGACTTTACAACGCTAAACATGCACTCGACAAATTAGGCGGAACAGTAAAAATGCATTCCGTGGTAGGGGAGGGAACCCTATTTGAACTGGTAATTCCGGGTAAATAAACCTCTAGTTCATCCGTTTAACCAATTCCTGCAAAGCACTTGGTTTGAATTGCCTATTTTTGTGAAATTCTTCATTTCATGAAAAAGGTCCTTCAGTATCTTCTCATTTTCTTGCTGGTAATTGTACTTGCAATGATTGCTCTGCCCTTCATGTTTAAGGGCAAATTGGTTGGGATTATTCGCGAGCAGGCAAATAAAAACCTGAATGCAAAGGTTTATTTCAACGACGATATTTCAGTGGGCTTTTTGAGTAGTTTTCCCATGTTTAGTTTGGGAATAAAAGACCTTTCAATTGCCGGTATTAACCAGTTTGAGGGCGATACTCTTTTTGCTGCTGGGAGTCTTGAACTAAGTCTGGATGTTATGAGTGTGCTAAAGGGCAATCAAATCGCTATCCGAAAAATTGGAATTGAAAATGCCAGGGTGCACGCTATTGTAGATAAAGATGGCAAGGCAAACTGGGACATTACTTTGCCGGATACCACCGCCCAAGTGCCTGCCGATACTGCCACAACACCTTTCAATATTCAACTCAAAGAACTCAGAATTTCAAACGCATATATCGTTTACGACGACAGGCAAGGCGCTATTTACTCGGAATTGGAGGGAATGAATTATACCATGCAAGGTGATTTTACCGAGAAACTCTTTGTGCTAAAAAACAAACTCGATGTACAATCCCTTACAGCTGGTATGGGAGGTGTGAATTACCTGAACAAGGTTAAAACCACAGCCGATGCGGATATTGATGCTGATATGAACGCCTTCAAATTTGTGTTCAAACAAAATAAAGCAACATTAAATGAACTTGAACTGGCCTTCAATGGCTCCTTTCAAATGACGGAGGCTGATATGCTAATGGATATTACCTATGCAGTCGGTAAAAATGATTTTAAGCCCTTTCTATCCCTAATTCCAGCCATGTATTCAAGTTCTTTCAAAGACCTGACTGCTAAAGGTAAATTGGCACTTGAAGGTTTTGTAAAAGGAACCTACAACGAAACTTCACTTCCTGGTTTTGGTTTGAAGCTGAATGTGGAAGATGGTTGGTTCAAATACCCTGCTCTCCCTGCTCCGGTTGAGGATGTACAGGTTGATTTTGCAGCTACTTGCCCAGATGGAGTTCCAGACAATACCTTGGTGAACTTGAGCAAGTTTCACATGAATATCCAGGGTGATATTTTGGATGCTGCACTGAAGGTTTCTACCCCTGTTTCAGACCCTGACATTGATGCAGTAATGAAGGGAAGAGTAAATTTAGGCAATGTGCTGAAGATTGTTCCTTTGGAAGGAACTAAATTGGCAGGTATTATTACGAGTGATGTAACTGCTAAAGGCAAAATTTCTGCCATCGAAAAACAAGCATTCGATCAGTTTTTTGCAGCAGGAACAATCGAGGCAAATGCGGTTCACGTTGAACATGAGGTGCTTCCGGCACCCATGGATATGCCTATGGCTTCCTTGAGTTTTAGTCCAGCGGTAGTAAGTTTAAATCAATTCAAAGCCACGATTGGAAATTCTGACTTTGCGATGGATGGTAAGTTAACAAATTTCTTTCCATACTTCTTTGGAAATGGCATATTGAATGGCAATCTCAATTTTCAGAGCAATAACCTGGATGTGAATGCACTCATGGGCACAGAAACAAATCAAACCCAGCCAAGTGCAACTGATACAGCTGCCATGGAAGTGGTTGTCCTTCCTGAAAACATCAATTTTCAACTAAAATCAAGCATCAACAAATTGGTTTACTCCAATATGGAAATGACCAATTTCAAAGGAGCGGTTCAATTATCGCCTTCGCGCCTTGAACTGAATCAGATTGCATTAAATATGTTGGGTTCTGCAATGCAATTGAACGGGTTTTATGAAACAACAAATCCAAAGAAGCCCAATGTAGATATGAAGTTTAGTGTGAAAGACCTTGATTTTCAAAAGGCCTTTTCAACGTTCAATACCGTTCAGAAACTAGCTCCTGCCGCTGAACATATTATGGGATTTTTCTCAGCTGACATTGACTTTACGTCACCTCTTAGTCAAACCATGCAACCTGTTATGGGAGATGTAAATGCGAAGGGTGTTTTGAAAATCAATACTGCAAAAATTACCCAGGTAAAAGCACTTGCCAAGTTGGCTGATTTACTAAAAAAACCGGAGTATGGTGAACCTGGATTGGAAAAAGCAGCTATTCGATTTGAAGTAAAAAATGGACTCATAACCACTGAGCCATTTGACCTTAGTGTTGCCGGTAAGAAATTTACTGTGTCTGGTTCAACAAGCCTCGACCAAAAAATCAATTACATTGGCACCACCATGCTCAACCGCAAGGAATTGGGAGTGGCCGACAAAGCCATACAAGGAGCACTCGCACAATTGAATGCCAAAGCCGGCACTCAGATTTCGATGGAGGAACAAATACCGCTTCAAATTAATTTTGGAGGGAGTTTTACCTCTCCAACAATCACCACAAATTTGGGAGCTGCCGCTAAAGCTCAAGCCAATTCATTAAAAGACCAAGCTGCAGCTGAACTTGCAAAAAAGAAGGCCGAATTGGAGGCAAAAGCCAAGGCAGAAGCACAGAAGAAAATAGACGAAGCCAAGGCTGAATTGGAAAAGAAAAAGCAAGAGGCCGAAACCAAAGCAAGATCAGAGGCCGAGCGTTTAAAGAAAGAAGCTGAAGCCAAAGCTCAAGCTGAAAAAGAACGCTTAAAAAAGGAAGCTGAAGAAAAAGCGAAAGCCAAGCTAAAAGGGTTGTTTAATAAATAGGCGATGGCTTTGATTGATTGAACGATTTTAAAGTCAGGGCCATTTGCTTTTTGCCTTTGGCCCTTTGCTTTTTGAATTTTGTAAGCGATTAAAATTCGCGAAGATATGTCTGTTCTTCAACCCCGTTAGGGGTGATAGTATTGTAGAAAAGCAATTATAGATTTTTTCAAATTGCAACCCCGCCGGAGGCGGGGGCAAAATTCAAGCTTTAGCTATGGCCATTGGCGATGGCTTTAAGGGCGTAAACGATTTTCAATTCAGGGCCTTTAGCCATTAGCTATTTGCCTTTGGCCTTTTTTTGAATGTCATTGCGAATTTAATTCTAGGAACAAGGCCATAGCCATAGCCAATAGCCATAGCATTGCAATTCGCTATGAAACTCAATTTTAATAAATCCAAAGGACAATAGCCATAGCTACCAGCAACCTGGTCTTTTGCGTCAAATTTTTTAATTCAAGCCGCTTTTCCTATCATTGGCCCATGAAGCTCCCTTTTGAACAAATCCGGAAAGGAATTATCGGCATCGATGCCCAAATCCAGGATAAAAATGGAAATCCTATCCCCATGCTGTACGCCGATTGGACAGCCTCAGGTCGCGCCTATGAGCCTATTGAAGAGCGATTTAGAAAAGAAGTTCTTCCTTTCCTTGCCAATACCCATACCGAAACAAATACCTCGGGGAAAATTATGACCATGGCCTATCATCAGGCTCAACAATTGATAAAAAAACATGTCAATGCTGGTCCCGACGATCGATTAATTGCTGCTTATACCGGTATGACAGGAGTGGTGAATAAACTGCAACGCATGATGGGACTTCGCATTCATGAGCGCTATCAAAACCAAGTTGATATTCCTCAAGAAGATAGACCTGTTGTGTTTATTACTCACATGGAGCATCATTCCAATCAAACCTCTTGGCTGGAAACAATTTGCGAGGTTGTGGTTGTGCCTCCCGATGAAAACGGGTTGGTATCTCCCGCTTTATTTGATGAAACCATTCAACGCTATGGAGACCGTAAGCACAAAATTGCAGCAATTAGCAGTGCTTCGAATGTAACGGGTATCATCAATCCTTATCATGAAATTGCCGGCATTATCCATAAATACGGTGGATTGTGTTTTGTTGACTTTGCCTGCTCTGCTCCTTACATAAACATCAATATGCATCCCGAGGCAGAAGGCCAGCATCTGGATGCCATATACTTTTCGCCCCATAAATTCTTAGGTGGACCTGGTTCTTCAGGCGTGTTAATCTTTCATAAAAGTTTATACACCAATCAGATTCCGGACACACCGGGTGGTGGAACTGTTGAATGGACCAACCCTTGGGGGGGGAGGCAATATTATTCCAATATCGAATTGAGAGAAGACGGCGGCACTCCCGGATTCCTTCAGACAATTCGCACGGCCTTGGCTATTCAATTGAAAGAGCAAATGGGAACCGATGAAATTGCAAAACGCGAAGAGGAGCAATTGGCAATTCTTTGGCCCTATTTGGATGCAAGCCCGGGTCTGGTAATTCTCGCAGGGCAACATCGCCATCGTTTAGGTGTAATTTCCTTTTACATTGAAGGATTGCATTACCTGCTTGCCGTTCGTATGCTAAACGACCGTTTCGGAATCCAAACACGTGGCGGATGTTCTTGCGCAGGCACTTACGGACATTTCCTGCTTCATGTTGACCCTGAAACCTCCCATACCATTACCGATAAAATCAATAATGGAGATTATTCTCAAAAGCCGGGTTGGGTACGGATGTCCATTCATCCTTGCATGACGGATAATGAAATGCATGAATTGGGAAAAGCCATTCAGCAACTTGCTCAGAACTGGCAGGAATGGACAAAGGATTATTCTGTAAACCTGGTTAAACTAGAAGTGGAAAAAGCTGATTCCCATGAAGGCTTTGAAGAAATGCAGGTAGCAGAAATTTTCAAGGAATTTTAATTCGGGAGAAGGCTTGAATTCGTGAACGATTTAGATTTAGCAGCTATGGCTACTGGCTATAGCTATGGCTTTAGCGGCGTAACTGATCTTTGTAAGTTTGATTTTCTGAAAAAGCTTTTGCGCCTCGGTAAAAACTAGCCCGCCAAAGGCGGACGGGTGCCATTATTCACTTCTTCCTGTGTTAATTTTACCATGAAGGAATGAAGGAAATGAAGCATTCCATCCTGAATCCTTACTCCAGCAGTATTCTGAAAATACCATGAATTGATGCTTGAACCAAGAATCTCCTTCATGTTTCTTCACTTCTTCATGTTTTAATTTTACCATGAAGGAATGAAGGCAATGAAGCATTCAATCCTGAATCCTTACTCCAGCAGTATTCTGAAAATACCATGAATTGATACATGAATTAAGAATCTCCTTCATGTTTCTTCACTTCTTCATGTTTTTCAATTTACCATGAAGGAATGAAGGAAATGAAGCATTCATTCTTGAATCTTTATTCCAGCAATATTTTAAAATAACCATGAATTGATGCATGAACCAAGATTCCCCTTCATGTTTCTTCACTTCTTCATGGTTTTCAATTTACCATGAAGGGATGAAGGGAATGAAGCATTCATTCAACAATACTTACTCCAGAAAAATTCTAAAATTTCCATGCGTTGATGCTTGAATCAAGAATCTCCTTCATGTTTCTTCACTTCTTCATGGTTTTCAATTTACCATGAAGGGATGAAGGGAATGAAGCATTCAATCATTAATCTTTACTTCAGCAATGTTCTTAAATTAACATGAATTGATGCATGAACCGAGATTCCTCTTCATGTTTCTTCACTTCTTCATGGTTTTTATTTTACCAAAAAGGAATGAAGGAAATGAAGCATTCAATCCTGAATCTTTACTCCAGCAATGTTCTTAAATTAACATGAATTGATGCATGAATCAATAGTCCTCTTCATGTTTCTTCACTTCTTCATGGTTTTTATTTTACCAAAAAGGAATGAAGGAAATGAAGCATTCATTCTTGAATCTTTACTCCAGCTATGTTCTAAAATAACCTTGAGTTCATGCCTGAACAACCCGTTCCCTTCATTTTTCTGTAACCAGGGGGAACCTGAATTGCGGGTAGCATAATAAAGCAGGAAATGGCTATTGGCTATGGCTTAAATGGCGTGAACGATTTTCAATTGTATGACTTTTGTTTCAAATCCCGTGTTTCTGATTCGCTAACAATTCTTTGCTGGTCCATGCAATGCGGGTTTTGGTTGGCTGCTTCCTTTGATGGCATTCTGCCAGCTGACAAATGCTGCAACTGCTTGCTATGCAAGGATCAGCATGGATAAAAAGTTCAACCTCTGCATGGAATTTATCGGCTACCAACTCTTCCAAAGCACTTACTTGCTCGTGGGCTTGCTCAAGGCTATAATACCAGGGCAAGGTGAGATGCGCATCAACATGGATGAGTGAACCGTATTTCAACATGCGCACATTGTGCATGTCAATCCATTCCTTGCGTC
Source organism: Bacteroidia bacterium (assembly GCA_023151275.1). Lineage (GTDB taxonomy): Bacteria > Bacteroidota > Bacteroidia > UKL13-3 > UKL13-3 > CAISCU01. Next base: position 46,128 of record JAKLJI010000018.1, read on the forward strand.
TGTTTTCTTCAAGCACTTTGGCAATTTGTTCAAGCTTCTCCTCATCGGCTTCATCCATCAAACCCGATAATGAACTTTTCAATAAACCAATTCCCGTTATTACAATGCCAATGCCCAAGGCCACAGATATTACGCCATCAAGCCAGTTTAACTTGGTAAAATAGACCAAGCCTAATCCTACAATCAATCCTAAACTCGACCAGGTATCTGTTAGCAAATGTTTGCCGTCTGCAACCAAAGTGGGAGAGTGGTGCTTTTTGCCTGTTTTTACCAGCGATGAACCCAGGAAATAATTGACCAATCCTGCGGCGGCAGTGAGTAGGATGCCGGTATCCAATTGACGAATATCACGCGGATGAATAAAGCTCATGGCTGCTTCGTACAGGATGTACATGGCTGCCATGATGATCAACCCACCTTCAAAACCTGCTGATATGTACTCTATTTTTCCATGTCCATACGGATGTTCTTTATCGCGTGGCTTCATGCTCAACTTCAAGCTAAACCAGGCAAATGCTCCCGCACCTACATTGATAATGGATTCAAGCGCATCGGTTAATATGGCCATCGAACCAGTTAGCCCAAAAGCAATGAATTTTACTCCCATCAATAAGGTGCCAATCCAAAAGGTTAGTCGAATGGCCTTAAGTTTTATTTCTTGATTTTGCTCCATCTCAGAAAATCTTACCCGGATTCAAAATGCCCCTCGGGTCGAAGGCCAATTTTATTCCCCGCATCAGTTGAAGCTGAGATTCGGGCATAACCACAGGCATGTATTTTTTCTGGACATATCCAATGCCGTGCTCTCCACTTATGGTACCACCCAGCTTTTTACACAATTCAAAAATCTCAACAATGGCCTTGTCCAAATCCCCATTCCAGAATGCATCCGGTAATTGGTCTTTTAAGATGTTTACATGAAGGTTGCCATCACCTGCATGTCCATAACAAACCGTTCTAAATCCATAGCGTTGGCTTATTTCTTTTACACCCGAAAACAAGCGAGGCAATTCAGCCCTGGGAACAACAGTATCTTCCTCTTTGTACACATTCCCATGCTTGGTAGCTTCACCAATGCTTCTGCGCAGTTTCCAGAAATATTCTTTTTCATCCGAACTCTGAGCCAGCAAAACTTCACTAGCACCAAACTCATCCAACACCACACTTATTTTCTCGCAGTCAAGCATCAGGTTGTTCAGGTCGTTGCCATCTACTTCAATCAACAAATAAGCTCCAATTCCTTCCTTAATTTCAAAAGGAATATTTAGCATGGTTGACGACAAGCGAAAGCCTTCCGGTTCCACAAATTCGCAAACAGAAGGAGTGCATCCGGCTCTGAAAATTCCACTCACCGCTTCGCATGCATTTTCAGGTGAAGGGAACGAAGCCAGCATCAGCAAGGTTTGTTCAGGATGAGGTATCAAGCGGAATTGAATTTTGGTAATCACCCCCAAGGTTCCTTCACTCCCAATTAGCAAGTGAGTGAGGTTGTATCCGGTTGAATATTTTAAGGTATTTGCTCCCGTTTCAATAACCTCACCATTGGCAAGCACCAATTCCATGTTTAACACATAATCGCGTGTGGTGCCGTATTTAACCGCCCTTGGTCCACCACTGCTATGACTCAAATTGCCACCTAAAAAACAGGAACCCTTGCTTGCCGGATCGGGAGGATAAAACAACCCCTTTTCACGCACGGCTTGTTGAAACACTTCATTGATAACTCCCGGTTCAACTGTTGCCTGAAAATTGCGCTCATCAATTTCGAGAATGCGGTTGAATCGTTCCATACTCAACACCACGCCACCATAAACGGGCAATGCCCCACCACTCAATCCGGTGCCAGCACCGCGCGGGGTGACAGGGATATGCATGGTATTGCAATGCGCAAGCACTTTTGAAACCTCTTGCGTAGTTCCCGGTTTCACAACTACTGCCGGCATAAAACGTAAATCCTCCGTATAATCCTTCGAATAGGTGTTTAGCAGTTCAGGGTCGGTTACTACCTGGTCATCACCCACAATAGTTCTGAAAACGGCAATATCATCAGCACTTGGCTGGCAGAATTCATTCATGCCGCAAATTACAGGGATTTTGGCGATGCTCAAGGTGGTTTTTTCAGGTCCTTTTTTATCTTTGGACAATGAGGAAATCTGTACTTCTGTTTTTGCTGGCTAGTGCCTTTGGTTTTCATTCCTTTGCTCAAGCAACAAAATCCATTACATTGGAAGATATCTGGACACGCGGCACTTTCAGTTCCCGCTTTGTTGCCGGGTTTAATTCCATGAACGATGGCCGCTATTATTGCGGACTTGATGAAAAACGTAACCTCTTACGCTACGAATTCAGCAGCGGAAACTTGGTGGATACTCTTTTAAGTGTTGCCAAGCTTCGTGAAGCCAATGGCGGACAAAGTCTGGATTTCGACAATTATTCCTTTTCAACCGACGAAAAAAGTTTATTGCTTTCTACCCAAACCGAATCCATTTACAGGCATTCATCCAAATCGGTGTATTATGTGTACCGCTTGCAGGAAGGTAAGCTCATCAAACCCATCGAAGCAAAAGTGCGCTATGCCGATTTCTCACCGGATGCTTCCAAACTGGCTTATGTAAAAGACAATAACCTGTTTGTGTTTGACCTAGCCAGGATGCAGGAAATTCAAGTCACCACAGACGGAAAAGAAAATGCCATTATCAACGGTGGCACTGATTGGGTATACGAGGAAGAGTTCGCCATTTGGAAAGGATTTCAATGGAATGCCACAGGCGATAAAATTGCATTTTACCGCTTCGATGAATCCAAGGTAAAGCAATTCAATTTTGCGGTTTACGGTAGCTTGTATCCACAGAATACAGAGTTTAAGTATCCCAAAGCAGGAGAGGACAATTCCCTGGTTGGGCTGTATGTGTATGAATTAAAAACCAATCAGGTAGTAGAAGTTGAAACCGGAAAAGAAACCGACCAATACCTGCCACGTTTCAGTTGGACCCGCAATGCCAATACCCTTGCAGTTCAGCGCTTGAACCGCCTTCAAAACAAGCTCGAAATTCTTCTTGCAGATGCCTCAACCGGTTCCTCCAAAGTGGTTTGGACAGAAGAGAACAAAGCCTATGTAGAAGTGGGCGACGATTTGTTTTTCCTTCCCGATGGCAAATCGTTTTTGATCAGCAGCGAACGCGATGGATTTAAGCACCTCTACCAATTTGGAATGAATGGGAAACTCATTCGCCAACTCACCAAAGGCAATTTTGATTTGGATGAAATTTATGGATTTGATGAAAAGAACAAGCGCATTTATTTCTCAGCTGCTATGCGTCATCCCGCAGAACGCGAAGTGTATTGGGTAGATTTGAAAGGCAAAAAGCCCGTATGCATTACGCCCAAAAAAGGATGGAATTCAGCATCTTTCAATAGCGATTTTACTTATTTCCTGCACAGTTGGAGTGCGCTAAACCAGCCCTATGTTTTTTCCCTATGCAAAGCAGATGGCAATGTCGTTCGCGTATTGGAAGACAATGCCTCATTAGCTGCAAAGTTGCCTGAATATGGAGTATCACCCGGCTTTTTCCTAAACATGAAAAACAGCAAAGGCATGGACTTAAGCAGTTGGGTGATTCGTCCTGCCGATTTTGATTCAAGCAAAAAATATCCTGTTTTGATGTATGTTTATGGAGGTCCCGGCTCACAAACGGTAATGAACCGTTGGTCGGGAGGAAATTACCTCTGGTTTCAACTGCTGGCACAAAAGGGTTTTGTAGTAATATCGGTAGATGGACGCGGAACCGGCTTCAAAGGCGAAGCATTCAAAAAATGCACCTACCTCAATTTGGGAGGATTGGAAATTGAAGACCAGATTGACATTGCCAGGCAATTAAAAAATCAGAAATGGGTAGATGCAAACCGCATATCCATTTGGGGATGGAGCTTTGGCGGGTATATGTCGTCATTGGGCATAAGCAAAGGAGCCGATGTGTTTAGCAAAGCCATAGCCGTTGCACCCGTAACCAATTGGCGTTACTACGACAATATCTACACCGAACGCTACATGCGCAAACCCCAGGAAAATGGGGCCAATTACGACAGCAATTCGCCCATCAACCATGTAGATAAAATAAGCGGAAAGTACCTACTCATTCATGGCACAGCCGACGACAATGTGCATTTCCAAAACGCAGTTGAAATGGTAGATGCCATGATTAAAAAAGGCGTGAAATACGACAGTGAATTTTATCCCAACAAAAACCACGGCATAGGCGGCGGCAAAACCCGATTGCATTTGTACGAGCGCATGACCCGTTTTTTGTTGGATTAGGTAAAAGGCAAGCCGCATCCATTCGAGGCAAATGGCTATTCTAAAAATCAATCAAACGCAGCGCATAATTGATTTAGGTAGATGGGCCTTGCCGCGAAACATAAGGCCTTGCTAAGTTTAGAAATTCGTTTCCACGCGGCCGGGTCTTCCGTTTGTACTCCGCGGCAGCAAGCTTAAGCGTTTTTAGCAGCCGGTAGTGGCCTTCTGCCGGCAGCCCTCCCGGCCGCAAAACGCTAAAGCCGCCGCCTTGCGGGGTACCACTCCAGCCCCTAAGGCAAACGTTCCAATTGGGTTTACGTAATTTTCCAAGAAGTTTGATGGTATAGTTGTGACAACGCTCTAAGTTGGAACCACACTGCAAAATTTTAGAGTGCCAAAATACGTGTGCCAGCTAGGGGGCAAGTTCAAAGAGAAAGCCACACCGCCCAAAACAAGACAATGAGGAACCAAGCAGGCAAGAAAGTTTGGTGAAGCAGCAAAAGCTTACAGTTTTCAAACTACCCTTTTATGCCATTAACATGCCACTATCATGCCTTTATCCTGCCTTTATCTTGCCATCTCCCCACTCCAAATTTTGACTGGTAATTACCATTCCTCTAAAGCGAGTTAACCCGGATTATGCATTTGAACTTCGTCATGATGGCCAAAAGGCCAAAGAAATTGGCTGTTTCGCGAGTAAGGCATACCAGATTTGGTATGCTGAGTGAGAGAAACGAGTAATTTCACAGGTATTTTGGAACGTAATAGCTGATAAATTGAAAATAGATTGACTAATGCATATTTCGGGTTCCTAAGTTGGAACCGGTGGGGCAAATAAGTTTGGCGCTTTTGCCTTATAAATATTCCTTAATCAGTTCCTGAATTTGCTTGTCTGTAAGGTTATTTACTTCTCCTTTGGAGTAGATAGAGAAAAGTAAAACGGTAGTTTGTGCAACTTTTACAAAAGTTAAGACCCTCGCGCCCCCGGATTTTCCTTTGTTTTTAGAAGCAATTGCCAAGCGGATTTTATAAATGTCATTTCCAAGTGGAGCCAAGTGTTGGGTTCTCTTCAAGTTCGGTAAAAAGTTCGGCAAGTTCCTTTTTTGAGAGGGTATTTTTTGGCAAGCCTTTTGGCTTCCTTTTGAAAATTGGCGGTAAGTTCAATACTATAATTCATTCAAAAAATCTTTTGCAGATTTGGTTTTTAGCTTTCCGTTTTTGAAAAGATTTACTTCTTCCAGGCCTGCTTTTATGTTCTCTAAATCATCTTCGTTGGGTTCCTCATCTGTCTCGATTTTCTTTACGTAGTGCAGGTTTTTAACCAATTCAATAAAGTGGTTATACTCTTTATCTGTTGTATATACTGTTATGTGTCTCATACTTTAATACTGTTTGAATTTTCTATACAAAGAAAGTCAGAATTTTTTGATTGGATAGTATGCTAATTTAGCTATTTATTCGGCGATGGCTGACTTTTTTTGACAAGTCGTAAATCTAGTTTTTGGCTTTGAATTTTGTCTTGGGGATTGATTTTGAGTTCATGACCTATGATCCCCAATTGGGCCCTTGGTGGCAAGCCGACCCCTTGATGCAGCATGCATCTTCTTACCTGGCCATGAGCAATAACCCGGTTTTGTTTACAGACCCTTTGGGCTTATGGGATGATGATGTTTATGGAAACAACGATGGACCTTATACAGCTTGGAGAGGGGTGGATGAAAACGGAAGACTCCTGGTGGCTGGGATTACAGGGAAAATTGGATTTACACTGAATCATACTAATTTTAACTGGAATTATTCTTCAGAACAAGTAGGATGACTTCTATAAGTTTAAGTAGAATAAATTTTGCGTATTACTTCAAATTCAAAATAAACAGTAGAAATTAGTTAAAATTAAAGCCTTGCTTGTCAGGCTTTTCCAAATATTATACACAAATTCTAGGGAAAAGGGAGTGGATTTTTTAATTTTGAGTAAATTTTTTGTAAAATTGACCTCAGTTGGTTTTATCAATAACTAAGATGTAAAATTTATCATAGCCTTAAGAAATGAAATTTTTTTATAGGTTGTTGGTTCTACCCATTATACTAACAACCCAACTTTCTGCAGAGAACAGAAACACTACTTGTATAGATTCTTTGAAATTGGAGCAAAAGAAATATTTTGTTACAATTAACCTTTGCGCAAAGCAAATTCCTCATTTTTCTAAAAAGGATGAATTGTATTTTAAGGGATTTGTGAAACATGATAATGGTTTATCTTGTGATGATAAAATCAAAAAGCTAAAAACGACAAGAGATTCGTTATTATTTTTACTTAAAACACAACAATTAGTTAAATCGAATGAGTTAGATTCTTTAAAAAGAGAACTTTTTCTTAATCAAAAGAAAGAGACTATTAAGGAATTTAAAAAAGCACACTATTCATATTTTCAAAAAAAATTTGTATTAGATCATACCCTAAAAAAATATAAACTTAACAATATTTCCAATGCGATAAGTTGTGGAACTAGTGTTTATAATGAAGCACTATCAAAAGTGAAAAATTCGAGTTTGGCTCCTGAATTACCTGCGAATTACCAAACAAAAGCTAAGGTTAATAAGGAGTTGCCTTATAATCAGCCAAATATTAACCTGATAGAAAGGAAAAAAGCTGAAGAACAAGTCAAACAGATTAAGGAGAAAATCAAATCAATTAAGGACAGTATTAATTCTGATTCTACAAAACTTTTCAAGCTAAATTCATGCCGTGAATTGCCATTTCGAAGCCGATTTAAAGGAGTATTTATCTGGAGTCCTCAAAGACCATCCATACCGAGAAATATAATAAATTTAGATGTTTTGATTGGATTACAATATAACATAAACACTAAGGCAAGTATAGTTGGTAGTATCGGTAATTCAACAGCAATTTTTGGAGAAAAGATTCCGCAAGGAATAAAACATGAGGCCCTAATTATAGGATTTATGGTTAAAAGGGAAATGTTTAGAAAAGCCTATATTTTTATTAATTATGAGTTTGTATTTCCTAATAATAGTGACCTTGAAATAGAAAGAAAACCTAACTATAGATTCCAAATTGGTGTAGAAAATAATAACTACATAAAAACTCAAATTGGACTAAATCTACTGGCATTTAAACAAAGAAATCAACAATTTTTTACAATTCGATTTAGCTTATGAAAAACTACCTTCTTCTTTTTTTTATTCAATTGATTTTTGGTCTATCTTGTCCTAGTATCTATGGTCAAACTCCTTTTGTTGAGAATTTTGAGGAGCTGAGTATGGGTTTAAATGATCAACAAAATTTTGGATCCAATGTAAATGAGGGAACCGGGATTTTGCATGTCAAGATACCTTTGTTAAAGGCCGTTTCAGGACTTTCTGGCTTGGACTTAAGCTTGACTTATTCTGGTAAAGGTGTAAAAGTAAACCAAAGAAGCAGTAGAGTTGGACTTGGATGGCAACTTTCCGGAATTGGTTCTATAACCAAAGTTGTTTGTGGATTAAATGATAACGGAGCAAATGGTTATTATCAAAATGTTCCAAGTCCTGGCTGGCGTTGGCAAAATGCAAGTTATCCGGATATTAATAATTTCCTAAAAGGCTTTTACCTGGGGACAAAGGATGGACAGCCCGACTTCTTTATTTTAAACATAGGAACAAGTACAGTTAAGTTTATTAAAAAAGGTAATCAATTTGTTACGTTCCCAAAGTCTTCCATAAAAATTGACTTTGGAGTAGTTGATGGGTTTTCAAATTCATTTAGGATAACTGACGAATCCGGGGTTAATTATTCATTCACTGAAAAGGAGTATACAAGGATTCAATCCGGTTCATTGCAAAATTCAGAAAGCGTTTCTTCATGGTTTCTTACAAAAGTGCAATCTCCTAATGGGCAGGTTCTTACAATTAGTTATTCAGATGAATATACTTATTCAGTCCAGATAGATCAAGTTGAAACTGAATCAAGATTACTTTTTAGAGAAAATTGTCCCTCAAATTTAAACTCTAGTAATTCTACAATTGAAAAGTATGACTATGATGTAATAAATATAATTTCTCATATTAGAACTAAAAGACCTATTCAGATAGATTTCAATCAGCATAGATTCTTGTTAGAGTATTCAGATCGGGAAGATATTTTGGGGGAGAAAAGTCTGAGTAAAATAAGTCATTTTATTTCTAACAGTCTTTTTGAAGGAGTTGTGCTTAATTATTTTTACAGAGTTAAGGCTAATGGGATTGGAAGTGGCTTGGCAAGCAAAAGGATGATGTTGGCAAGTGTTCAAAAATTCGGAAAAAGCTTAAGTTTCACTCAACCTTCCACTAATTTCTATTATAATCAAATTGATCTTCCATCACCTGGAACACCAAGTCAGGACTTACAAGGCTATTTTAATAATAAAACTTTTTCATTAGTTAATCCAAATGGTACTTTTTATTCCATGTTGCCTTCCACTTCCTACAGAGCTGATGTAACTGGATCAGCTGGCTATTACTTAGACGATTATCCTTCTTTAAATAGGGATCCGGATTTAACTTTTGCAAAGGCAATGATTTTAGAGAAAATTGATTATGGTACTGGAAAAACAGAGGAATTTAGTTACGAACTTAATTCCTCAACCTCCGAACCAGGTTATAGTTTAGTTCAAGATGGATTAAGGTTAAAACAATTAGTTACCAAATCAGGAATTGGTGATAGATTATATACAAATTATTTCTATTTTAATGGTCGATCTTTTTCAAGGAAAAGACCAAATATTAGTAAATTTTTGAGACCAGTGACTTTGTATGCTGTCCCTCCAAATCAGCCATTGGTAACAAACTATTGCCAGAGTCTTTGTCTTTATAGGTCATCTGTTCTTCGTGATTTCTCACCAAACATCATAGATGAAGGTGTTTTCTATCAGAAAGTACGAATTATTAATTCCGCAGATGAGGCTTGTACAGTTTATAAATATATTATTGAAAAAGAATATCAAACTAATTTTGTTTCTACTAATTTTGGGGGCAGATTCCTTTTTGATCCATCTATTCCGGGCAGATTGCAAAAGGTAACGCATTATAAGCCAGACGGGATTACAAAAACTTTTGAGGAGCAATTTGAATATGAAAGTAATTTTGTTTCAAATTATGACACCCTTTCACTAGCATTTCTTCTTCCAGAACCCCAGATTTACCAAGTTTCTTCTAATTCTCAGGATATTAATTTAATTGTACCTTCTTTGACCAGTGAATCCTACTTAAATGCTTATCAAATTGATTTGTTAATTACATTTTCAAAACTGAAAAGTACGGAGAAAAGGAGGTATTTCACTACAACATCAAGTAGCACCGAAAAGGTGGATTTTTTCTTTGAACCAGCATTCAACGAAATACATTATCAACCTATAAAAACAATTACAACTAAGTTTAATGGAACCATTGAGACAAATTACTATAAGTTTGCCGGGGATTTTTCAATACCGAATTCTGTTAATAACACATCTTTTTCACAGGCTTTATTATATTTAAGATCCTCTAACAGATTGGCTTATCCAATTGAGGTAGTCAAAACTGTGAGACAAGGTTCTGGAACTGAATTTATTCAAGCTGGTAGTTTTTTTGAATATAATGTTGATCCAACTTCTAATCATGTTAATCTTGCTAGAAAATTTTCTCTTAAACAAATCCATTCAGCATCCATTAATAATTTCGTATTTTCAAACTATATCAATGGTTCAATATTAAAGTCATCCAATTATTATCTGGAATCATTTTTTAGTAATTATACCAACAATAATAATTTGAATCAGCTTACTAATGGGAATAATCATTCATCTATGATATATGACCAATTTGAGGATGAGATCATTTCAGTTTGTGATGGTTGTAAGACGACTGAGATGGCTTATGTTGATTTTGAAGATATTGAAGGTGCTTTAGGGAATGGCACATCTAAGGGTAATTTTTTATTTAGCAATAGTCCCGGAAGTTCATGGCCTTTAGCTCCCAAGAGCGGACTTGCTCGTGCAGGATCTTATTCACTAAATATTTCTGGTATTACTATTTCATTCAATGGAGCATCATTAAGTAATTCACAAAAGTATATTCTCCGATTTTGGACCCGAAATGGAACCTCTATATTAAAAGCCAATTCTGTAAGTTTAACGCCGACCATAATTGGAGTAGTAGATGGTTGGACATTAAATGAATTTGTTTTTACGGGAGGTATAACAGTTGAGATAAGTGGAAATTGCCTTATAGACCAGATTGTAATTTTTAGAGAAGGGGCTCAAATCAGTATTTCAGGATTTGATAATTATTATCAGAATGTGTTTGTTTCTAAAGGTGGGATTGATATTTCAAGAATGGAATATGATGGATTAGGTAGACTTTCATCTGTTTATGACAATGAAGGAAATATTTTGAAGAGTTTTTCTTATTCAATAAAGGAGGAATACTAGTATGCGACATATTCTTACATTTCTATTCTGTTTATTGATTTTAGATGCCTTTTCCCAAAGCAACAAACCGAATTCTAATTCTCTTCCTCCTTTAGGTAGTTCAAACTCAATACCTGTTGCTGGATTTAGTGGTCCTATTACGTTAAATAGTATAAGGGAATACCATCCAGTTGTTCCAGTTAAGACAATTTCTGATTTTAACAATATTAAAGATAATGCAAGTAGTTCTTTGCTGACAAGTATTTATTTTGATGGATATGGCAGGACAACACAAAAGGTAATTAGAAGACAATTTACTTCCGGTAAGGATTTTGTAGAAGCTAGGAATTATAATGAATGGAGTGAGCAAGAAATTACTCCATTGCCATTTTTTAAATCTGAGAGTTCAGGGAGTTTTACTCGTAACATTTCATCAAATTTGAATCAATCATATAGTGAGCTAGGGTATACAGGTGAAAATTATCTTTACTCAAAATCGGAGTTTGAAGAAAGCTCAGATAGGAATTTGGTAAAGTATTTTCCCCAAGGAAATAGTTGGGTTGGAACAGGAACATACATAAAATATCAAGAAGGGTTTATTGAAAATACTACAATACCAAAGTTTTCAATATCAGGGAATTCAAGTTCTTTGCCTGTTTTTTTAGGGAATTATGAAAAATTATTTTCAAAAATAACCGTGGATGAAGATGGCACCCAAACTGTAAATATTCAGTATTACAATGAGGTAGGCCAACTGGTTTGTGAAGGCCATTATTATAACGGAACCCCAACTGCAAAAAGCGAAACATTTTATATTTACGATATTTTTGGTAATCTTAGAGTAACTGTCACTCCAAAAGGAGTAGAAAGTCTCCAAGCAAATTCATTCAATTTTACAAGTCAGCTTTTAAATGGGCTTTGTTTTGTTAACCTTTATAATGAAAAGGGACTTGTTTATGCCCAGAAGAAACCGGGTATTGAACCGAGTTATTTTGTTTATGATTTGAACAATAAGTTGGTTTTAAGTCAGGAACCAAATGAACGAAGTGAATCTAAATGGTCTTTTTTTAAGTATGATATTCAAGGAAGATTAGTTCAAAAGGGAAAGTGTAAATTAACCTACAGTTCTACTACCTCGACTTCAGTAACATCGCCATTTGGGGTCAATATGATTTATCCTTCAGGCACAGCTATCCCTTATTTGCCAATCGAACTAAGTAACTTGGTAAACAATCCGGCAGTTGGAATTGATTTCTTAAAGTATATTGGCTTCAGCCAGATTTGCTCGAATTCAGATTATCAAACAAGTTTTACAGATGTTGAAATTTTACTTTCAAACTACTATGATTCTTACCAGTTTTCAAACATTGCTTTTTCTCAAAATTTGAGCAGCCAAACAAATGGTTATCAGGTTAACAAAACAAATGATTTGCGTGGAAGATTTACCGGTTCTGTATCAAATATTTCAAATTCAAGTTCAAAGACAACTAGTATTGTATTTTACAACAATAGAGGGGAGCTCATTCAAAATGCAAAAAGAGGAATTAATGGACTCTTAACCTATGAATCTTTCGGGTTTGATTTTCGAGGTTTATTGAAAAATTATGTTTCTACTCATCCTGGTATTATTACAATTTATAAGAGATTTACATATGATGCTTATGGAAGATTAACTAAAGCGGAGCATAAATTAAATGGTGCTCAAAATTATAGAACAATAGGACAGTATTATTATGACAACCTTGGTAGGTTAACAGTAAGGAAATTGGGTGGTTTTGGCTACAACGTTAATTATTCATATAATATTCGGAATTGGTTAATTGGTATAAATAAGCAATTTGTAGCACTTGAAAATTCAACCGACTATTTCGGCATGGAAATTTCCTATGACTATGGTTTTGACCAAAATTACAAGAATGGAAGAATTGCCGGTGTCAAATGGAGGAACAAGGGTACGAGAAAAGAACTAAGATCATACGGTTACACTTACGATTTCAAGGGAAATTTAACACATGCCGATTATAATCAAACATCAGTAAATTCTCCAAATTCCTTTATTAAGACGGAGAAGGATTTTACCATGTATAATACTACCTATGATGCTAATGGAAATATACTAACTATGGCCCATAAGGCTACAAATGGGTTGGGTAATATTATAACCTTAGACGACCTGAATTACACTTATGAGACAGGGACCAATAAACTTTTAGAAGTAAGTGAGAGTTCAAGCTCTCAAAGTAAAAATCCCTCACTACATGATGGTTTAGGAGATTTTAGGGATGTTGTTGGTGCCCAGGACTATTCTTATGATCAGAATGGAAATTTGAAATCTGATTTAAATAAAGGAATCCAATCTATTCGGCAGGATTGGGCAGGATTAAATAAACCGATTGAAATAATATTTAATAACGGGAATACAATAAAGTATTTCTACGACGCCAATGGAACTCTCCTTCGTAAAACTGCCTTTACTCAAGTTAACAATTCCACTAAATCTTTTGATTACATAGGTGAAGTAATTTATTCCAATGGGGCTCTAAGTATGATTCATCATGATGAAGGTAGAATTCGCGTTAATCAGGCTCAGGGAATTTATACGTATGATTACTACATTAAGGACCATATTGACAATATACGGAGCATTATTACCGAAAGCGAATCCAATTCCATTGGTTCACTTGGTGGTGGCGCGTCAGGAATCAGTTGGCCGGAAGCAGGTAGCCCTGATCAAGACCCTGGAAATGTTTTAAATCTAATCAATAGTTCACTAAATTCAGATACCTTGAGTAATACTGGTGTTCCAAATTTACCAGTATCTTATCTTGCAACTAGTGAAGTAGTGTATGCTCCCATTGAAGAACAGTTGTTTGACCATTTAGATGATACGCGAGCTAACAGACCATTTAGTGAGGATACTACTAATCTTTATTCTGCCAATTTAAATCCAACTGAGGGGAAAATTATTGGACCTGGATTAATGCTAAAAGTAATGGCAGGAGATCAGGTTGAATTGGGTGTTGAATCACTACTTAGTTCCTCAGCAAGTAGTTCAACTATTCCAATTCAAAGTTTGGTGTATAGCTTAGTAAATGCACTTTCAGGCCCCATGGCAGCTCTTGAGGGTATAAGCCAGGCGGCACAGCAGGCAATACTTGATGTTGGTACATTAACCCTTAGTATTAATGAACTTCAACAACAAAATGCCGATACTACGCATGCGATGGCATTTTTGAATTACCTGCTATTTGATGAAACCATGCAGTTACTGCCAGAAATGAGTCAAGTTATCCAATTGTCCCAATCATCGGCATGGCAAACTACCACAACCGAATTATTTACTATACCTCAGAATGGTTTTTTGTATGTATTTAGTAGTAACCAATCAGGCATTAGTGTACGCACCGACAATCTGTTCGTTACGCATTATACCGGAGCATTGTTAGAGGAGTTTCACTACTATCCATTTGGGTTGGTATTTGAAGCCACAAAGGCTCCGAGTCTTCCAACAGGAAGTGATTACAAATACAACCACCAATTCCTAGAGCAAAATGAGTTTACCGATGCTACAGGGAATTTGTACGGATTGAACTGGTATGATTTTGAGTTCAGGACCTATGATCCCCAATTGGGCCGCTGGTGGCAAGCCGACCCCTTGATGCAGCATGCATCTTCATACCTGGCCATGAGCAATAACCCGGTTTTGTTCACAGACCCTTTGGGCTTATGGGATGGAACTGGCGCACAACGAGGAGAGTTTAGGTATGGCGATGGAGCCTGGTATGTTTTTTTGGGAGGAAAGGAAGGATGGATGCTAGCGGAAGACCAAAATGATGACACGTACCTTAGTGTTGTAAATTATTACAGAGAAAAAAATAGATATTTGAATAACTTTCCGGCTCAACCTGATAATTATGTTGATTGGACAAAAAACTTTCAGTTCGCCATTGAACAAAACAGACCCGGTTTAGAATTAGCCGCAAAGGTGTGCGAATACACACCAGAGCTGGCACTAATGGAAGCCGAGGCTCTTGCTTTGACGGGAAAAGTAATCTATAAGGGAGGCGGTTATTTAGTTAAAGCTAAATTTGGAAAGGAAGTCGCTGAAAATCTTCTACCTTCCAGTTTAGGAAATTCCGCTAAGGTGGTAATGAATGCCGTCACTAAGTCAGAATCAGTTTTGGGGCATATTTTCAGGAATGCACCAGGACACGTTAATCCTTCAACAGTAGCTTCACAGAATAGATATATCAAATTATTTGAGAGTGTTGCAAATAACCCTGCAAACCTTAATCAAAGCATTCTAGCACCAAATGCCATAAAAAATGGAGTTCAAGGATTTACCCAAACCTTTCAGAATGGTCAAATATGGGTACATACAAGAAATGGAAAAATATTTGATGCTGGCGTAAATTTAATCCCAAAGTAAATTATGAGAAAATTTGATTTTGCATTAGAAAAAGATATTAATAAGCAATATAATGATGCTGCTATTTATTATCAACAAAGCATTGATGAAGGCAACATTAAGCTTGATGGATATTTAAACTTAGCTTTTTTATATTGGAATTTTCAAGATTTCGGTTTTTCCAGTTATTTCAATATATCTGATGAGCTTGTCGAGATTGGATGCCAAAAATATCCTGAAATTTTAAGAAAAGGTATCCAACAGTTCCCCAATAGTTTAGAATTACATTTTTGGGAAAGATATTTCCAACATATTTTTTTTGGTGATGAGTTTTCAGAAAGTGATTGTAAAAGCCTTATTGAAAAATATAAGAGTGATCAAAGTATTACGCCTTACTTCTTTTTATCTCTTTTTGATAAGGTAAAATACAAAGAAAAAAGAAGTGAGCTATTAGCAATTTGCGACAAGACACCTACAGCAAAAAATCTTTATATAAAATCAATAATTGGATAAGGTGAAACTACTTTTAAAAATACTGTTTTTTGTACTCCCAATATTTCAAACTAATATTAGTCAAGGAAAAATCATTTTGTTTAATCAAGTAGTTTCAGAAGTAAAACTCAATTGTGAAATCGTTGAATGTAGAAATGTAGTAACTACTAATTTAGGAAATGACTTTGCGAATACTTGCAAAAGTGAAAGCGATTAGTAGATTGTGAAAACTGGGCTACAAGCTGTAATGCAAATGCCGCTAAGGGGGGAGCAAAACTTTACAGTGAGTCAACGTTTAAAGCTTTTGAAAGACAACTTGCAAAAGATGGAATGAAGTGGGAAATGGCTGGCTTTTTTGACAAGTTGTAAATCTAGTTTTTGGCTTTGAATTTTGTCTTGGGGATTGATTTTGAGTTCATGACCTATGGTCCTCAATTTGGCCGTTGGTGGCAAGCCGACCTGTTGTTTCCGCAACTGCATACTTTGCCACCTATTCCAATGAGATTTCCAATTCAGACCATGCCGTTTTATATGGCTACGATGAAAGGGGAAATGTGGAGCATCTCGTAAGGTATACCAAAGGTCTCATCCCTTTGAACCAACAATTCAAGTCAGTACATTACCGCTTCGATCAATTGAGTGGCAAATTGAATGAGGTCATCTACCAAGAGGCCAAACCCGACCAATACGTTCACCACTACGAATACGATGCCGAAAACCGCTTGGTAAAATCCTATTCATCCACCCGCCTGGAAGCCATTCATGAATCGGCCATCGATGGCCTCAGACCGGGCTTGGATGCCGCTTATGCCTATTACCTGCATGGCCCATTGGCCCGCACCGAGCTGGGCGAAATTAAAGTTCAAGGGGTAGACTATGCATATACAATCCTGGGCTGGCTTAAAGCGGTTAATTCAGATCAACTCAATGCCGCCAATGATATGGGAAAGGATGGATTTAATGGAACACTGGGTGGTACAACCTTTACAAGTGATTTTCCTTTGGACGAAATGGGATTTAGTCTGCATTATTTTGAGGGTGATTACGCTCCGGTTTTAAAACAAAATGATGGTTCAAGCGCTGAGGCTTTGCATAATGCAATCCTACAATATCCTTCATTTGCTGCACTCCCTACCTCACTCAATGCAACAAGCCCTTCCTTGTACAATGGCAATATCTCCCGTATGATTACTGCCATCCGCCAGTTCTCCAGCCCTTCGCCAAGTTTGGTTTCTGCATATCAGTACGACCAACTCAACCGCATCACAGCAGCCAATTACCATTACCTGTCGGCAAACAATACCTTGACAGCTACCGAAGATTGGAAGAATACGTTTACCTACGATGCCAATGGCAATATCCTAAGCCAGTTTAGAAACGCCTCTGGAAGCAATCGTGAAATGGACGACCTGAAGTATTTCTACAAGGCTTACGATAAAACCAATGCGAATGCTCCAATCACCTATTCTTACACTAGCTCCGGCGCATTGGTAAATGCTTCCGGAACGCCTTTGGATGAGACCCAATTTGACCTTACCAACCAATTGAGTTATGTAACAGACAGCAAAGGCTCAGGAACCCATTCAGACGATATCGACAACCAGAGCCATAGCTTCACAACCCGGATTATTCATTTGAACTTCGTTATGAGGGCCAAAAGGCCAAAGAAATTGGCCGTTTCGCGAGTAAGGCATACCATACTTGGTATGCTGAGTGAGAGAAATGGGCAATTTCACAGGCATTTTGGGCAGTAATAGATGGTCAAATGCATATTCCGGGTTTAAATCAGTACGATGAGATTGGTAACCTTACACAGGATATCAGTGAAGAAATCGAGAAGATTGAATGGACGGTTTATGGCAAAATCCGCAGGATTACCCGGATAGCAAGCAGCAGCAAACCGGATTTGGAATTTGAATATACTCCGGACGGACATCGTTCGGTAAAGATAGTAATACCCAAAACCGGCA
Source organism: Bacteroidia bacterium (assembly GCA_023151275.1). Taxonomy (GTDB): domain Bacteria; phylum Bacteroidota; class Bacteroidia; order UKL13-3; family UKL13-3; genus CAISCU01. Next base: position 63,717 of record JAKLJI010000018.1, read on the forward strand.
CTATGCGCAGTTATACGTATTATGTAAGAGATGCGCAAGGCAATATCCTTGCCACTTACAGCAGGCAGTTTCAGAAAACCATCGACTATGCAAACCTGAGTTATGCCCAGGTTAATACCAGTTTAATTCAAAAAAGCAGTCCGGAGAGTTTTGCATGGTTTATTGCTAACGAGCATGCCAATGGCCCAAGCGGATTCAGAAATGCATTGAAGAATGATATTTTGTCAAGTTCATCGGCAACAGATTGGTTTTTAAACCACCCCAGCTTCAATCCGGAACTGATTTTGGGTATGGAGGAGGAGTTGGCAGAGCGTGTTTATTTCCATACTCCTTCAGCGGAGCTATTCAGAGCCTTGTTCAATACGGGGAATATCAATCTTGATCAATTGTGTGGATGCATGAAGAATAGGAAGAATGAGCCGGGAGCACCGAATTACCTGGCCTTTGTAGAGTATATGCTGACACAAAACAAATTGCGCAGCGTTTATTTGCAGTATTTGTCAAACGTAGAACCATCGGTTTATTCAGCCTTTCTAGCAGAGGCAGGGGTAGCGCCAAGCAATTTTGAAGCGGAATTGGCGGAGATTGAGCAGAAGATTATTGACAATGGAGTTTCTGCCATTTATAGCTTTTTGGTAGCCGTATCACAGGATTGCCCCTCTCATATAGCGGATTTTCAGAATCAACTTGTTGGAGATTGGCGAGAAGATTACAGACAGGAACTATCTTCCATACCCGACTTCAACGAGTTATTTCAAAACACAAGCCTCGATAATTATAATTTCCCTTGTGCTGAATTGGGATTTAATTACCTGTTCTCCCTTTTAAATTCCGACAATTCTGCTAACTTGCGTAGTACCTTAATTAACCAGGTTCAAGGAGCGGGAATAACAACGCTGCAACAAAAGAAGAATTGGTTAATAGACTGGTATTTTAGCAATGATCCCATGGGCTCCATCTACCTGGCAACACTACGCAATCCGGCATTGGTAAGCAACTACCAAACCAATACGGGTATGCTCTATGGAATGCCCTTTGCCACCGGCATGGAGAATTACTTCCAGAAGATAAAGAACTACTTTGGCCAAAGCATGTTTGATCAGCTAGTAACGGAATTTGCCCAACAAAGTAATTTGTATGTGGATGAACTAAGAATTGATGATTTTAACATCTATGGAAGCAGCCGTTTGGGGGTTTACGAAGCCAACAGAACAATAAGCCGCAGAGTAGCCCGCGACCTCAACAACGACAACCAAGTAAGCAACAACGAGTACGTAGTAGAAACCCCTGAGGAAGTCCTCTACCTCTACAGCAGCTACCAATTGGAACGCGGAGCCAAGCGATACGAATTAGCCAATCACCTAGGCAATGTACTCACCGTAATCTCTGATAAAAAGACCGCCAATTTCACAGGTACCACCTTCACACACTTTACAGCCGAACGCATAAGCGCAACAGATTATTCGCCCTTTGGCGCGCCGTTAGCGGGGAGGACTTGGAATGGGGGAGAGTATAGATTTGGCTTCAACTCCATGGAGAAAGACAACGAAATCAACGGCACTGGGAATGCTTATGATTTTGGAGCGAGAATTTATGATTCAAGGTTGGGGCGGTGGTTGAGTGTGGATCCGTTTGACTTTAAGTATCCCCAATTAAGTACTTATTTATTTTGTAACAATGGGCCTTTAATTTATCGGGACATTGATGGAAGAGATTATATTGTTACAATTGATCACAAAAGCAAGACTATTGTTATTTCTGCAACTTATTATTATCCAGAAGGTGATGTAGAATCAAAAGCAGCTGCAATTAATGGTGTCCAGGTGTTTAATAGTTCTAACCTTAATTACACTATTCAAACAGACATGGGGACTGAAAATTATAAAATTATGTTTGATTTGAATGTGGTGCCATCAAAAGATCCAATTGCTGAGGCTGAAAAGGATGTTAAAGGGAATTCAATAATAGTTGATAATGAAAAGGTTAAGGACTATGAAAGTGTAAAGAAGAAGAATGGTGAGCTTAAGGACCAAGAAGTTGTCAATGGCTTTACTAGTAATCGGAAGAATATTTTCTTAAGAAATAGAAAGGATAAGAATGACGCTACTCACGAGGTAGGTCACACTCTGGGTCTTGGACACTTTTGGGTGGGATTTATGGCTCCTTATTCAAATATTAAGTTGTTAGATGTTAATGGAGGTAGAATGTTGCGTGGTTATGCTCAGTATATTCTTTTGCGAAGCAAGGTTACAACTAATTCGCCCTCTGCCTTTCCAGAAATTCCTCTTCCAGAAGAAAATAAGAATGATCCAACTTTAGGCATAAATCCTCAAGGTGTACCAACTCAATTCAATGTAGAGTTTAAAAACAACTTATTTTTTGATACAGGAGAAGTTACTAATAAGCCAGTAAAAAAATAGAGATATGAGATTATTATTATTTATTTTATTAATTTACAGTAAACAATGTTTTAGTCAACCTATATCAAAATTGTTTTTTGAAAATGATACAATCAATAGGGTGGATAAAAAAGGTAGGCGTGTGGGGTATTGTCAAATTTATTATTTTAACTCAGATTTTGACAAGATAGTTGTATCAGAAGGTAATTATAGAGAAGGTAGGCGAGTTGGTACTTGGATGAATTATTTTGGTAGTAACATAGTAACACATATAGATACAATTTTTAAGGACAATGAGGTTGTTTTACTTTATAATAAAGGGGAATATTTGACAATCATAAGGAATGATTCAAATTTTGTTGTTCATCATGGAATTAATGAACTTGGTGAAAGATACATAAGGGATAAATGTTTTAAAGATAAAAACGGATACATATGTAAAAGATATTCTTACTTCGGTATTCACTTGCAAACAAGGGTTTTAAAAACCTTTGATGAAGTTCTAAAGTTGATTTTTAATTAATTTGATGAGTTGATTTAGCAATGATCCCATGGGCTCCATCTACCTAGCCGCACTAAGAAATCCGATTTTGGTAAGCAACTACCAAACTAACCCGGGTATGCTCTATGGAACGCCCTTTGCTACCGGCATGGAGAATTACTTCCAGAA
>JAKLJI010000019.1 GCA_023151275.1 Bacteroidia bacterium
ATTTTTTGGCCTTGTTCACCGCTGGCAATCAATCTCTCTCCTACCCTAGCCTCATAGGAACAGATGATTTCATTTTTTTCGATTGATTTCAGGGTTGCAGTAAAATCAACCCGAGAGCCCAATAACGCGGGACTATGATGCCGTATGCTGAGAAAGGTTCCAATTCCTTCCTCATCCTCCTCCTTCATGTCGAGCACAAACAAACGGCAGCACCATTCTGCATCTCTGCCTAAGGCAAAAGTGGCATAAACCGGATGAACTGCTCCGCTTTCAAAAGCAGCTGTATCTTTTTCGCTTACCTGAACCGAAAAAAACTTTTGATCGCCTGAATGAAATGGAGTCAACACGGCTCAAATATACAATGAATGCAGCAAAGAGACGCTTGAAAAGCTTTGAATCCAACGCCGAACTTCAAGGATTGGACTTTACTACCAGCACTGGAATATCAACAAGATGCCTTACCGAATCAACAGTTGAACCAAAAATAAAATCCTTAAACACATGGTGCCCATGGGCTCCAAGCACCAACAATTCAATTTCTTCTGATTTTACAAAGCCGGTTATTGCAGTGGTACGATTGCCAAATCCCAAGCAAGCCTTTACAGAAAATCCCTTTTCCTCAAGCTCATTGATATAACTGCTTAAATAAATTCGGTCAGACTTGGTTTCTTCGTCTTCTACCTGGCCTTCGTATTGGCGAGCAGCAGCTGATTCCACCACGTGAATAAGAACATACCTAGACTGTTTTCCTCCCATTTTTATGGCATGTGAAATTGCCATTGAATCCGTTTTGCTAAAATCAACCGCAATGCCAATACACCCATAATTAGCCAATTTCTGAAATTGAATGGGAGCCATTTTGGCGTGAGGAATAATTTGTCGGCGTGCATGCTTTTGCATGAATAGCGGCTGAATGACAATCCATACCAATAACAGAAATGCAAAAGCTACTAAACTTACAATAGGTATAGAAAGCCAGAGCGCATCACCATAAGAAGATTGAAAGAAGTTGCCCAACTCCTCTGCCACCAACTTAAAATTGAGGAAGATTATAATACCTGCAACCAACCACGACAATACAGTTAGCCAGGTTTTAATCCGGAACTCACCCATAATATGTCGAGATGAGCTGAAATGAATTAGCGGCACAATGGCAAAACCCAATTGAATACTTAAAACAACCTGACTTAAAATGAGCAATTCACCCAAACGGTCTTCACCAAGGTAAACTATAGTGAACACAGCAGGAAGCACAGCCAACAGACGAGTTATCATTCTGCGCAGCCAGGGACTAATGCGTAGGTTCAGGTATCCCTCCATCACAATTTGTCCGGCAAGCGTACCTGTAATGGTTGAACTTTGTCCGGCCGCAATAAGTGCAATTGCAAATAACGAAGGCGCCAGATTGCCAAACATACCTCTCAACAACTCATGCGCATTTGAGATATCGGCTACTTCAAGAAATCCATTTTTATAAAAAGCAGAAGCTGCCAATACAAGAATTGCTGCATTTACGAAAAATGCCGCATTCAAAGCAATTGCGGAATCGAGAAAATTGTACTTCAAGGCTTTCAAAATTCCATCTCTATCGCGGGTAAAACGGCGTGTTTGAACCAATGAAGAATGCAGGTACAAATTGTGAGGCATTACGGTTGCACCAATAATTCCAATGGCAATGTACAAGGCGTCTCCCCCAGGAATGGAAGGCACAAAACCTTTCACCAATTCAGCGGCATCAGGTTTTACAATAAACAGTTGGGCTATAAATGAAAGGCCAATAATTCCAACCAAACTAATAATAAAGGTTTCTAGTTTACGAATTCCTTTATTGAGTAAAAACAGCAGAACAAAGGTATCTAAAACGGTTATGGCTACGCCCCAGAGCAACGGGATATCAAACAAAAGTTGCAGACCAATTGCCATACCAATTATTTCCGCCAAATCGGTTGCCGCAATGGCCACTTCTGCAAATGCATATAGCGAAACATTAACCCAGGCCGGATACTGTTGGCGACTAGCCTGTGCCAAATCCCAACCTTTCACCACTCCGAGACGAGCCGAAAGTGATTGCAGCAACAGTGCCATCAAATTGCTCATGAGGAGCACCCAAATAAGACTATATCCGAATTGGCTTCCACCGGCAATATCGGTGGCCCAATTCCCAGGGTCCATGTAGCCAACACTTACCAGGTAAGCCGGACCAATAAATGCAAGGAACTTTCTGAAACCTCCTTTGCTTTTGGAGGTATCAACACTTTCGTGGACTTCGCTCAATGATTTTTCCATGGTATTGGGACTGTTTAAGGCGGTTGAAAATAGATTATACTTTCATGAGGAGGTTTCGGGCAACTTCGGCACTCACCTGAATTTCTTTTTCTGCATTTAAGCGAATGCTCATGCTTTTATCAAAGGCATTTTTTTCTAGCACTTCAACAGAGATACCTAGTACCAGATTCTGTTTTTGCAGATACTGAAGGAAAACCGGGGAGTGATTTACGACACCACTAATTATAGCAAAAGCTTTTTCGGGCATTTGTTCAAGTAAGATTAGCGCCTGTGATAGCATTTTGCCATCTTGTTGCGGAATAGGATCACCATGTGGGTCGTGCTTAGGAAAGCCAAGGAATTCATCCAGCTTATCTACCAATTCTTCAGATTTGATATGCTCCAATTGTTCGGCCAATTCGTGAACTTCATCCCAGGTGAAACGCAATTTATCTACCAGAAAGGTTTCCCAAAGCCTATGCTTTCTAACCAATCCAATTGCTACTTTCCTGCCAGCTTCGGTAAGCACAACGCCTTTGTATTTCTCGTATATGAGTAAACTTTTACCCGAAAGCTTTTGAACCATATCAGTAACAGAAGCAGCTCGGGTATTCAAGGAATCAGCAATGGCATTTGTGCTTACCGCTTCTTCTTGACGTTCTTGTAGCTTGTAGATGGCTTTTAGGTAGTTTTCTTCTGTAAATGAATACATAGCTGCAAAATAAACAATTTTTAGACTAATCTAAAAATTGTTTTCAACCAATCAAAACCAAGTCCATTCCAGAGCTGTTTAAAAAGAGTTACCTTTGAACTAAACCAGAAATTATGTGGCAAAAATTTGTTTCTTACCTTGCCTTTTGGCGCAAACCTGACCCTGACAGTCCGTCATCCTTTAATTTAAAAATCATGCATGGGATTAATCGCGTCAGTATTTTCATGTTTTTGATTGCACTTTTGGTCATTCTTTTCCGATTGGTACGCAGTTTGTAATCAAGAAATCATTATCATAAAACTATGTTGTATTTCATTGTTCCTCTCCTGCTAAGCTTTTTAGTTAGTTGGAGATTCAAGTCAAAAATTAAAGAATACTCTCAGGTAGGTTTAGCCAATCGCCTAACCGGTGCTGAGATTGCCGAAAAAATGCTTCGGGAGAATGGAATTTACGATGTGCGGGTTTTGAGCACAGATGGCCAATTAACCGACCATTACAACCCCACAGACAAAACCGTGAATTTGAGTCACGACGTATATTATGGACGCAGTGTTATGGCGGCAGCTGTTGCAGCGCACGAATGCGGACACGCTGTTCAGCATGCCAATAGCTATGCTTGGTTGAATTTCAGATCGAGCATGGTGCCTGTGGTGAGTTTTGCATCCAATTGGGTTCAGTGGATTTTGTTGGGTGGCGTTTTGTTGGTAAACAAATTCCCTATGTTGTTACTGGGCGGAATTGTATTGTTTGCCCTAACTACTTTATTCTCCTTGGTAACACTTCCGGTTGAATTTGATGCCAGCAAAAGGGCACTGAATTGGTTGAACGAACGCGGAATGGTTAGAGACAATGAAGGTCCAATGACTAGGGATGCTTTGAAATGGGCAGCTATGACCTATGTAGTTGCTGCCATTGCTTCGGTAGCTACCCTGTTGTATTACTTACAGATTTTTATGGGTAGCCGACGGGAGGAATAAGAAAATTAATTTGTCTGAAAAGCTGCTTCAACTTGGATTGAAGCAGCTTTTTTTATGCTTGAAGGTTAATGAGATTCTCGACAGAAGTCTTGCTCGAAAAACTAAATTTTCACCGCAAATCATGCGGCGAAAAAGTGCTTTTTTCGCCGCATGATTAAAATTTATGAATAAAATGAAATAGTTCTTTCCCTTCAATGGACGGGTTAAGCAATCTTGGGCAACCTAATATGCTTTGGACTAACAATTACGTAATTGGTTTTCTTACCACTATCCTCCGCTTTCAGCATTCCTTTATGAACAAGATCCTGCAAATCACGCAAGGCAGTATCGGTGGAGCATTTTGCCATTTTAGCATACGTTGAGGTGCGCAAAAAACCAACTTCCTTTTCGTAATTGTCATAGATATAGTTGATAACTAAGCGCTGCCTTGAATTGATGCTTTTGGATTTGTGACTATCCCAAAAATATGCCTTATCCAAGATAACTTCCAGATTCTTCTCGCTTGAACGTAAAGCTCTTTCGAAGCAACCTAAAAACCATTCCAAATATTCGGTAATATCTGTTGTTCCCTTCTGGGTTTTCTCAAGGATATCATAATAGCTTTTTTGCTCCTTAACCAGCTGATTTGAAAGACTATAAAATCGAATTCTGCTTGAATCGCTTTGGGTTAAAACCTTATCCAATATTGCACGAGCTATCCTTCCATTGCCATCATCAAAGGGGTGAATGGTTAAAAACCACAAATGCGCAACAAGTGATTTTAGAACCAAATCAAGCTGGGTATCTCTGTTTAGCCAATCCAAAAAAACATGCATTTCTTCAGGAACTCGATTGGCTGAAGGCGCTTCAAAATGAATCTTTTCCTTACCAAAGTTTCCTGAAATTACCTTCATGCCACCAGAACGGTATTTGGCCACATCAATTTGAAGATGACCACTATATCCGGATTGAAAAAGCGAATTGTGCCAACCGAATAAACGTTCGGAGCTAAGTGGTTTATCAAAATTTTGGGTGGCATCCAACACCACATCAACTACTCCCTCAATGTTTCGGGGTATTTTGATTAGGGTTGTATTTTCAATTCCCAACTTTCGAGCAATTGAGGACCGAACAAGTTCAGGGTTTAAAAATTCACCTTCAATTCGGGAGGTATCTACCACATCAAGAATGAGGGATTCAAGTGTAGCTCTTTCGTTAAACTCAAAACCCAAACTCTCCATTCGGCCAAGTAAACGCCCTTGCAAATACCTAACAGAAGTAAGAACAGGAGTAAGTTTATCCCTGTCCCAATAAAAATTTGGCCAATCTTCTCTTTCGTGAATGTACATTTTACCACCGCAAATTATGCGGTGAAAATACTATTTTTTCACCGCACACCAAAAAAAACTCAGAAAATCACCTTTTTACGAAAACAACAAACCCGAATTAATTCCGATGCATTTCCTTTTTTGTTGGAAAACGTCCAACTCCTAGTCAATTGGCGAGACTTAGAGAAAACCTTGAAGGTGGTAAAACGAAGCAAGACCTTTTGATGGATGGAGATTTCGGGGTTGTAATGGGCTTGTCTTGCAAACTCGGATTCACATAGCATCGAAATTTTGGATGGAGTTGGATTCTGCTTTTGATTTTTAGACAATTGTTATCCAGCAGGTAATTTGCCTTAGGGGCAGAAGCGGTGCCCCGCAAAGCAGCAACTTTAGCGTTTTGCAGGAGGGCGGGCTGCCGGCAGAAAGCCCCGACAGCCTGCTAAAAACGCAAAGCTTGCGGCTGCGGAGTACAAGCGGATGACCCGGGCCAGGCGGCAACATGAAGCTATAAACTCTTCCAATTTGGATAGCCGCCACTGGCAAGGCCCAAAAACAAACTGGAAACGGATTTAAATCCTAATTGATACCTCTTTGGTTGAGCGCCATTTGGTACAAACGGGCGTTGTTTTGATGTTGACGAAGGTTGGCAGCGAAATTGTGGTATCCGCTAAAATCTTCTTTGGCGCAGAAATAGAAATACTCGTGTTTTTGCGCATTTAAGACGGCATCAATGGCTTGCACACTTGGCATGCAAATGGGACCAGGCGGAAGTCCGGCGTATTTGTAGGTATTGTAAGGCGACTCAATGGCGGTATGGAACGATGTTACTCTTCGTATTTCGTTGTTATTCCAGGCAAATATGATGGTTGGGTCGGCTTGAAGTGGCATTCCGGCACGCAACCTGTTTAGATAAACGCCAGCAACTACTGGCATCTCATCTGTTTTATTGGTTTCTTTTTGTACAATAGAAGCCAGGGTGGACACTTGTTGTTGAGTAAGGTTTAAGTCTAGGGCTTTTACAATTCGCTCCTTATTCCAAAACTGTTTGTACTCGCGTTGCATGCGGGTAATGAGCTGTTTGGAATTGGTATTCCAGTAAAAATTGTAGGTATTGGGTACAAAGAGGCTAATTACTGTGTTGGAATCAAATCCCAATTCGTTTAACACCACCGGATCGCGAAGTTGTTGCAACAAATCAAGGCTATCTAACTCGAGTTGATGACTAAAAAAACCTGCGATTGAATAGATGTCCTGTGCTTGTTTCAATACCACATTAAGGGTTTGTTGCTTTCCTGAAATCAGCAAACGAATGAGTTGCATATTGCTCATGCCTTCCTCAAACTGGTAACGACCGGGCTTTAGCTTTTTATCGAGGCTAAACAACTTGCCCAAGCGGCGAAAACCATCGTGATTTTGGAGAATGCCACGGGTTTCGAGTCTGAAAATAAAATTCTCAAAACTTTGTCCGGTGCGTATGGTAATGGCTTGAGGGAATTTTACATTGGGTGAAAAAACATCGGCATAAATTCGGTAAACGGATGTGATAAGCAGCAATGCTATCACCACCGACAGGTATTTGAATCCCTTACGGGTTTTTAGGTAACGCTGAAAAAAACTATATGCCTGCACCTTACGAATAAACGATAAAATGCCAGCAAGTGCAAACCCGAATCACTTACTTAACTGGCTCAGGAGCTCTTTTACTTGAAGATTTCCGGGATTTAATTTATGCAGCAACTCCAAATCCTGACGTGCTTTGGGCCTGTTTCCCAATAAATTAAATAAGGCAGCACGGTTAAGCAATGCTTGTTGGTGGAATGGAAACAACCCAAGTTCATTGGTGTAAGAATTCATTGCTTTATCGGGTTGATTGCTTTGCAAATAGGCAAAACCAAGGTTTACCCAAACATCTTCCTGTCGCGATTGAATGCTTAAGCTTTTTTGGTGGAACTGGATAGACTCATTGAATTTCCCATCCATTAACAGAGCTAGCGCAAGTTTATTCAAAAAGTTCAGGTTATTTGGACTTAAGGAAAGCGCCTGTTGGAACCAGGCTATTGCGCTGCTTATGGCGCCTGTGTTCAAAGCCGATTGTCCGATGCGGTAAGCTGTCCAGGCATCTGTGCAGGAGCTTGGTGTTTTTGTGCCACGAAGTTTTAGAACCTTTTCGTAATTGCCAGAGATAAATTCCAGACGAATTTGCAACTCCCATTTTTGCTGTTCATCGGTAAGTTGTTGAATGTACCAACGAGCAGAATCGAGTGCCTGGTTCTCACCCTCAAATTTTTCTACGTAATTGATATAAGCCTCTGCCCTATCGGCCAAGGTTTCATTGCCTTTGGTAATGCAAAACAATCCGGCAAAGCGTCTGATGTTTTTCTTTTGTGTTTCGGAAACGGGAACGCGAATTTTATGGTCGTGAACCGTAACGTGTGGAATATCAATTGAGCCGCTTTTGGGCATGTGGCAACCAACGCAGTTGTTTTTCTCAGCTTTTAACAATTCTGGAGATTCCTTGCAGGTTTGATTCTGGTGGCATTTGATGCAGGCATTGTTAAAAATTTGCTTGCCCGTAACCTTAACACTCACATGCGGGTTGTGGCAGGTAATGCAAGTAAGCACCATGCTTTTCCCTTCTTTATTGGATTGGATAAAACACTTACTTTCTTGCAAGCGCTGGGCATGCGAAGCCATTATAAATTCATTTTCTGCTCCTTCATATTTAGGCAAGTAAACATTGAAGTAATCAGCCAATTGCTGCCCAGGTCTGAAATCGGCAAAACGCTTTCCAGGTTTCAAAACTGCATTGCCTTGCAAATGGCAACGCTGGCACAAATCGGTTTGGCGCTCCCAGGAAAGTCGCTTGGGATTGACAATGGTTCGGTCTGCTTCTAGGGAAGTATCAACCAAATTTCCGGCAAGTTTCTCTTTTACGTGCAATTCACCGGGACCATGGCAGCGTTCGCAATCAATTCCATTTGGGATGGCGGAATACAAATTCGTAGCCGTTTCATCCATTTTGGGCAAAGCATTGTGACAGCTCATGCATTCGGCACCAATTTCGCGCGAAAAACGAACATTACGTCCGGCCTCAAAACCTGGAGGTAAATCCCATTTCTTTTTTTGTGCATACCAGGTAAGTGGCAATTGGTACAAATACCCATTGCGAAGACCGAGGTGAGAATTGGTATGCTGCCCGGATCCCACTATAAAATCAACCCGTTCTGAGCGTTTGTAAGCGGTATCTTTTCCACGAAGCAAAAACTCAATGATATACAAGGAATCACCCATCCAGCGGGCTTGGTAGTACAAACCACTCGAAGCATCATATACCGGAGGATGATTTCCTGTTCCGGCAGCAGATTTCTGTTTGGTTGCGGGCCCAAACGAGCTTCCCATACCGGTTTGAATGAACGTATTGTAAATATTTGCGTGGCAAGAACGGCATTGGTCCATTCCCACGTAATGAACAGAAGTATCGTGATTCAGATAGTAATCGGCAGATTGTTGCGGTTTATTGCAAAACACCTGCGCAACTAAAATGAACAGTAGCGCCGGAAACAGCCACCAAGTATGGAAACTCCGGAACTTCATGATTACTTGTTTCCGAAGGCTTCTCTCCAGGCTAACATGCCTCCAAGTAGGTTACGAACTTGGTCGAAACCATTATCCGATAAAAACATTTTCGCATTTGCACTTCTGGCACCGCTGCGGCAATGAACAATGATCTCCTGGTTTTTCAAGGATTCCAAATCGGCAATTTTGGATGGCAAAGTTCCAAGTGGAATCAATTGAGCTCCAATATTGAACTCCTCATATTCATGAGGTTCACGAACGTCGATAATGGTTAATTTTTCGCCTTTGTCTATGCGCTCTTTAAGTTCTTGTACGGTGATATCCTGCATACTATTGATTTATTAATTTATGTATTTCAATTCGTCCTGATTTTTGGCCCTTGAATCGAGCTATAAAGATCCCTTGAATTCCCTCGGGAACAGTAAACACCCCATTCTGGGTTTCGGTTTTTGAAAGTTGTCTTCCGCTCAAGTCAAACAGTTCAACCTCATATTCTTCGGGATTTTGAGATTGAACATTTCGTGTTGAATTGCCCGGATTTGGAAAAACGTGCAACATTCGAGTTTGCTCAGGTTTAGCTGTTTCGGAAACAGAAGCCGGAAGTTCCAGCCATTTGCCCAAAATGGGGCGCATCATTAAAGCACCGGCAATTTCAGATGGATACCATTGTCCATCTTGTTTAAAGAACAAATTGTTGGCTGTGCCAAAAGGATAATTTTTATCAAAGCCAATGTTCAACACATAAGCCTGAGTTTGTTCCCAACCAATTAAAAAGCTATCTGAAACAGCAATGGGTGGTTCGATTTTGTAAGCAGTAAATCCATTGATTTTATTGGAATAACTGGGTTTGATATCAGCGGTTTGATACAAAACCAAATCATCATTGGCTGGTGCCATCAAGGGCGAAATGGATTTCCAAATTTTCAATCTGAAATTTTGCTGGCTTACATTGCTTTCGCTTTGGTTGAAATACACGTAAAGTCCATAGATGGAATCGGGTTGCTCAAGTTTAAAACGCAATGCAGCTCCGCAATTGGTTTTGTTTTTAATGCCATAACCACCTTCAGCCGATCCATCGTCGTATGCCAAGTAATTGCTAAACACGGTTTCAGTTGAAAAGGTATCATTGGTTCCAATAGCGTCTTTTTGGGAGCTTGAAAGCGAAACCCGATAGCTGGTTCTAAAAACCAGGGAATCAGCACTTGTTGATGAACTGGTAAAACTCACCGGCTTATTGAAGCGCACCACCGTATCGTTACGTTGAAAAATATTGGTGATGTTGTTGAAGGTATTGATTGAGGCTCCTTCAGGGTTGGTAACCGTTCTGAAATAATCGAGCAGGTAAATCTGGTTATCGTAATTGCTCAGTCTTAAGCTAACTGTATCGTTACTGTATTTGGATGGATTGGCGGAATACTGTTTCCAGCTCATGGAGGTGAACTGACCCAAACGAACCGCAGGCGTATTGGTTAATGTAACATCGTTGTAGGGATCATTTGCTTTTCGACCTTTATCAAAGCGAACAAAATCCAAATGCCAATGGCTTAAGTTACCCGTAAGGCTGCCCCGGTTTCTGAATCGGAACTGCACCTCTTCATGAAAGAGTGCTGTGTCTTTGAGGGGAATATCAAAACGGGTAAAACTTCCGGGCACCATTTGGTTCGCAGATATCCGAAACAAAATTGTGTACGATTCAGGGAAATACTTGCTGTTGCGCAACTCGAGGTAAAAGCTATCATCTGGAAAAACCTGTCCGGTTGCGCCCTGCAATTCATATTGGCAGTAAAACGAAAGGTAAACCGAATCGGAAGGTTTTAGTCCGCGCAAGTTAAACGGCCAAGAGGTTAGCACATCTGCGGTGCCTTTCAAGGCAAAACTGGAATATGGATTTCCAAACTGGTTTAATCCGTCAAACGTTGCAACCTGCACACTGGGTTGACCAAGTGGAAAATCATTGTTCACATAAACAAATGAATCCGCCCAACGAAAACGGTCTGTAACAGTGCGTGAAGACGAAAAGTCATCTATAAATGGCAGTGAATTCCTACGATTGAATGCAAAAGCACCGAGTAAAAATTTTGCAGTATCGGCCGCTGAATTTCCTGATTTTAGGATAAAACGTGGTCTGAAAAAGGCATGACGGTTGCGACCTGAATTGACAAATAAGCTAAAATCGCGCTGCTGACCTGCAACAAAGTTTCCAAGAGAAAGTGCTCTTACCCATTGTCCTAAGTTATTTCTGAATTCCAAAATCAAGGAATCCTGAGCTTGGATTCCTGCTAGCGCTTCGGCAGAAAAAGAGAAAAACAAGGAATCTGAAAGTGAATATCCGGATAGGTTAATGGGATGCACCCAAACAGAATCGGAGCCACCATAACCCGTAGAATACGCTGAATTGGCTCCATTGATTCCATCAAGCAAAATTCCTGCGCCAAAGCGGGTTGATTCACGCATAAATGCAGCCTTGCTATCCGGAGCAACAAATGAGGTATTTAAATTCATGCCAACCGCAAGCGTTGGTTTCCAACCTGGACTTAGGTGATTGATGAGAGCCAGTTTACTAATTCGAAAACAATCCTCTTTGCTAACCTTTAAGTCTCCTGAATAAGAAAATCGAAGTGCAAACTCGGGACCATAAAATACATTTCGTGGAAGAGTCAGGTATATTTCCTGAGCATTGTTGAGATTAGAACCTGCACTCCAAAGGAATGTCCAAACTTGGTTACCACTCAATGCTTCCAGTACTAATGTATCACCAGCTTCTATGTTTGAACCGGGTTCAGCTACAAACGTTAAAACCAATGCACCCGATGAAGTTCGAACATCAATGGCTTTGGTTTGCATAACATCTGCCGTGCCTGAAGTACCGGAATAGGGTTGATCATTGGCATCCAAGCAATTGAAAATCAACTTCCGATTTAGCGGTGTAGCCGAGGAATCTCGCCAGATTCTTTTATCAAGCTGGTTGGATTCAAAGAAATCAACTACCGGAATTTGTAGCGAGCCATTTTTCTGAAGTACCTTGGATTGATTTTCAGGTTGAATGAACTTGGTTCCGCGGTATGCTGGAAGTAGCACCTCTTGCGCCGAAAGTTGAACAACAACCAAAACCAGACTTAAAAGCAGCGAAAATTTCTTCATTATTTTTTGATGGAAAGAAAGAGGTCCACAGCCTGACCGCTATTTATTGTGGCGCCCTGACTGAATGGCGGATTTTGACGAATCACGACAGCTTTTGTGCTATCAGTAATTGCGCCATCGGCCACCACAGAACCAAGTTGTAACAACGAACTTTCCAAAACTTTTGTTGCGTCGATAATTGACAAACCACTTAAATCAGGCATCATAACCGGCACCCCGCCACTTCCATCGCCTACCACCAGGTTAATGTATGAACCTTTAGGGATTTTGGTATCAGGTTGAACGCTGCGGCCATTCCAGAGCTGATCGAGAACTGCATTTTGAGCAATATCCGGCTTGTAAGTTACTTCACCCAATTTAAGACCCAATCCATTCAAAACAGTTTCGGCGTAACGCAGCGAACTGTTTATTAAATTAGGCATCATAACACTAGCAGCCGTATTTGAATTAATACTTAAATAAATAATTCTACCTTCTTTAACCTTTGAATTTGGGATTGGATTTTGCTCAACAACGGCAGACTTTGGCATACCTTCCACAAAAACGGTATCTGTAATGATGTACCGTAGCTTTTTTTCTTCAAGCACCTGCTCAGCCTTTTCAAAGCTTAATCCTTTAAGGTTTGGCAAAGTAAGGTATTGACCATGACGGGTATATGAACTCAAAGCCATAGATGCCACCCAAGTTATTAGGTAAAGCACCAACAAAATAAGGGCTATATGGAGTCCGAAAGTTTTTAAAAATCTCACCCCGCAAAATATTGATAATTTGACTAAGTGCAAAGCTATCTTTGCACCATGTTTTCGCTTCAGGATATTACCACCATCACACTTACCCTGTTTGCCATTATTGATATAATAGGCGCATTACCCATCATTATTGCTATAAAAAACCGTCAAAAACACCTCGATAGCGAAAAAGCCACGCTATCTGCAGGCGTTTTAATGATTGTGTTTCTGTTTCTTGGAGAGCAATTTCTCCATTTGTTTGGCGTAGATATTAAATCATTTGCCTTAGCAGGTTCTATTGTCATTTTTATTATCGGTTTAGAAATGATTTTGGGAATTGAGTTGTTGAAGAATGACCCAAGTGAAAAAACAGGCAGTATTATTCCTATTGCCTTTCCAATTATTGCAGGTTCAGGAACCTTAACTACGATCATTTCCATGCGCGCCGTTTACACCATTCCAAACATTCTTACTGGCCTGCTAATCAACCTGTTGTTTGTGTATCTGGTTTTAAGGTCAAGCTCATGGATTGAACGCAAACTTGGTAGTTCAGGCCTATCCTTGATTCGTAAGTTTTTTGGAATTGTATTGTTGAGTATTGCCATTCGCATATTCAAAACCAACTTCTGATGCGGGCGTAATTTTTTACCACCTGTCAAAGACTATCAGCCCTTTATCCTACAAATTTTTGGGAGGAAAGGGAAATCCTTAGATTGCAACCATGAGAAGAATTGTAAGCGTTTGTCTGATTTTACTTTCAGGAACTTTGTTTGGAGCCACGCCTGCCGATAGCAGCAAGCTTGTCCTGAAAACCTATGAACCTGAATCACAACACCCTGTGCTTTACCAATTGGTGGGTCAGATATTGAATTCATACCATTACCAAAAGCTGGCAATTGATGATAAACTATCTTCCAACCTGCTTGATGCCTATCTTGAAAATTTAGACCCGGGAAAAGTCTATTTCCTGAAATCGGATATCGACCAATTTGAAAAATTCAGAACCAAACTGGATGATGATTTAATGGCCGGAAACGTTCAAAAAGCCTTTGATATTTACAACGTTTATCAAAAAAGGGTTGAAGACCGAATTAATTTCACCAAAGTATTGTTGAAAGGCCCTTTTGATTTCACGAAAAATGATTCCATACTCAGCAAGCGTGAAGATGCTCAATGGCAACCCAATTTCAAGGAAATGGATGAATTGTGGAGGAAGAAAATCAAACAGGAATATTTGCAACTCAAAATTGGTGGAAGAAAAGACAGTGCCATTGCTGCAGATTTAACCAAGCGTTACGATGGATTTTTAAAGCAGATGGCCAAAACCAAAAATGAAGATGTGTTTGCGGCCTATGCCAATTCTTTATCCGAGATTGCAGATCCTCATACCAATTACTTTTCGCCACGTATGGCTGAGGATTTCAACACCAGTATGAGTCTAAGTTTAGAAGGAATCGGAGCTACCCTTCAAACCGAAAACGAATACACTAAAATCAGAGAAATTGTAAAAGGTGGTCCAGCAGATAAAAGCGGTCAATTGCATGCGAACGACAAAATTGTGGCGGTTGGACAGGGCAAAGATGGTGAAATGGAGAGCATTCTGGATTGGCGAATTGACGATGTAGTTTCTAAAATCAGGGGCAAGAAAGGAACTCTGGTTCGTCTTGAAATCATTCCACACGATGCCACCAACACCAAAACTAAAATTGTAGAAATTACCCGGGATAAAATTGTACTGGAAGATCAGAGTGCTAAGGGAAGTGTTAAAGAATTAACTCAGGCGGATGGCAGAAAAATTCGTGTTGGCATAATCACTATTCCTACCTTCTACCTCGATTTTGCCGGGATGCAACGTAAAGATCCAAACTACAAAAGCACAACCAAGGACGTTCGCAGACTAATCACGCAATTCAAAAAAGACTCAGCAGTTAATGCCTTTATTATTGATTTGAGAAACAATGGTGGAGGTTCATTGCAGGAAGCTGTGGAACTAACCGGATTGTTCATTAAAAAGGGTCCTGTTGTTCAGGTTCGCGATGCATACAGCACCAAATCAGAGGTTGATAGAGATGAAGACATTCTTTGGGAAGGTCCTTTGATGGTCATGGTAAATCGTTTTTCAGCATCGGCGTCTGAAATTTTTGCAGCTGCCATGCAGGATTACCAACGCGCTATTGTGGTGGGTGAAAAAACCTTCGGAAAAGGCACTGTTCAGAATTTGCTCGATT
This sequence comes from Bacteroidia bacterium, assembly GCA_023151275.1. Taxonomy (GTDB): domain Bacteria; phylum Bacteroidota; class Bacteroidia; order UKL13-3; family UKL13-3; genus CAISCU01. Next base: position 14,935 of record JAKLJI010000019.1, read on the forward strand.
TGAATCAGTTTATGATGATGGATGGAAAAACCCTCGGCCAAATGAAAATTACCATTGCTAAGTTTTACCGAGTTTCTGGCGGAAGTACACAGCATAGGGGTGTAATTCCTGATATTGAATTCCCATCCATATATGCTGCCAAAGAATACGGAGAAGAAGCCAGCAAATATGCCCTTCCTTACGATGAAATTCCCGCCGCGGCTTATACTCCGGTTACAAACCTGAACTTATCAAACAAATTACCTCAATTAAAAAATGCGCATGCAGAACGCATGAAGAACAATGCTGAATACCGCTATTTACTAGAAGATATTCGCATTTTTAATGAAGGCAGAGAGCGGGCATGGAGCAGTTTGAATGAAAACAAACTCAAGGCAGAACAAGCGGATGATGAGGCCCGGAAAAAGAAACGGGAAGAGGAACGTAAAGCTCTTAAATCAGCCGGACAAGCAGATGCAAATTTGATTCTGGATGAAAGTCTTCAAATTCTTGCAGATAGCATGAAATAAGCCGCTGAATTCGTTCACAGCAAAAGAATTATGTACATTCGAAAGGCCGGAAAACACGTGTTTTCCGGCCTTTTTTATCCTTTGAACTTATGCAACAAAAACCTTTGGCAGAGCGTGTTAGACCCGAAAACCTAGATGAAGTTTTTGGACAAGAACATTTAACCGGACCCGATGGTGTTATTCGTATTGCACTTAATAACCAACGCATTCCTTCCCTTATTTTTTGGGGACCACCCGGAGTTGGAAAAACCACGTTGGCAAAAATAATTGGCGAAAAACTAGGCCTTCATTTTTACTACCTGAGTGCCATTCAAGCTGGCGTAGCAGAAGTTAGAAAGGTTATTGAAGAGGCAAAAAAAATTGGCAAAGTGCTTTTGTTTCTGGATGAAATTCATCGATTCAATAAAAGTCAGCAAGATGCCTTATTAGGTGCCGTTGAAAATGGGAGCATAGTGCTAATTGGCGCCACTACCGAGAACCCTTCGTTTGAAGTAAACAATGCCTTATTAAGCAGAGCACAGGTTTATGTTTTGAATGAGTTGAACAAAGATAGCCTTGCAAAAATTGTCAATCATGCTATGGAAAAAGATAGCTGGCTGAAGGAGAAAAATCCGGTGCTGCAAGAAACCGATGCCCTCCTGCGGTTTTCGGAAGGCGATGCCCGAAAATTGCTGAATCTGCTTGAGTTGATTATTCATCAAATCAAGGAAAACGAGCCTGTGGTAATTACCAATAAGCTAGTTGAGAAATGCCTTCAGCACAAATCAATTGGCTACGATAAAAATGGGGAAGAGCATTACAATATTGTTTCGGCCTTTATCAAATCCATTCGTGGCAGCGACCCCAATGCAGCGGTGTATTACCTGGCAAGAATGCTGGAAGGTGGCGAAAACAGTGAGTTTATTGCACGCCGAATGTTGATTCTGGCCTCAGAAGACATTGGAAATGCTAACCCAAATGCCCTGCTTCTTGCAAATACCTGCTTTCAAGCCATTCGTGTGATAGGAATGCCCGAAGCTCGAATAATACTTTCTCAATGTGCTATTTACCTGGCAACTTCTCCCAAAAGCAACGCCTCATACATGGCTATTCAAGAAGCAGCAGCCTGGGTAAAAAAAACAGGTCAGCTACCCGTGCCTTTGCATTTAAGAAATGCTCCAACTGGGTTGATGAAAGAATTGAATTACGGGAAAGACTATGCCTATGCCCATGCCTATGAAAATAATTTTATCGACCTGGAGTTTTTGCCTGAAGCCATTCAAGGATTAAAACTGTACGAACCCGGAAACAATGCCAGAGAAAACGAACAAAGGCAATTTTTAAAACAGCGTTGGAAGGAAAAGTACGGATACTAAATCATTAGCCAACTAAATTATTTCCTTGATAAGGAATCCAACCCACTTACCAAATGCAAAGCATGAAACCAAAATCGTATTACAAACCTGTTGGACTGATTCTTTTTGTGCTCATGATTCTTGGAATTGGAATGGCCATACCCCAACGTTTCACAATGCCGGTTCAAGGTGCGAAACGGAGTAGCTATAATCAGGAATCCTTCTGGTATTATCCATGGGGAAAATCGGTAACGCATAAGGGTGTGGATATTTTTGAGAAAATTGGAACTCCCATCCTCTCCTCCACTGCTGGTTTGGTTTTGTATTCGGGCGAATTTGGAATTGGGGGCCGTGTTGTAGTTGTATTAGGACCCAAATGGAGATTGCATTATTATGCGCATTTAAAAGAAAGCAATTGTCATGCTTTGCAATTTCTATCTCGTGGAGAATTGCTTGGTAAGCTTGGCGACAGTGGTAACGCCAAAGGAAAACCACCCCATTTGCATTATTCCATCTTTAGTTTAATTCCTTATATTGGTTTTATGGACAATTCCAGGCAGGGATGGAAAAAAATGTTCATTCTAAATCCCATACCCGAATTGAATAAAGTTTGCAAGTAAATGCCCAAATCACAAGTAAGTTTTAAGCTTACCTCGTTTGAATTGATTTTTGGACTAAGTTTGAATTTCTGCAAAACTATGGAAAACTATTCGGTTGAATACGCACTTAGAAAAGGAAGAATTAAGCTGAGCTATATTCCAGTTGCCCTTTTTATTTCGGGCTTGGGTCCTGGTATGATTGGGCTTGTAAAATTGAATTTTCATCCTGGCCTTGCCGCTTTAGGTGGATTTTTAATTGGGGCGATATTGGCTTGGTTGTGGTGGAGTTTCACAAGCGCAGCCTGGAAAATTGATGCATTTGGCAATACCCGAAATGTGCATGAACTGAGGCAAAAGGCCATCCGTGAAAAGCTAATTTATCCGGAAGGACATTGGGGAAATAAAACGGAAATTTGGTCGCAGGAGCAACGGGATGCCTGGAGTTTAATTGAAAAGAAATTTGAAAAGCCGGATGAACTAAAAGTAGATGGAAGCCTACCCGAGGTAACGGAAATCTATTTCGCCAAAAGAAAAAACTACCTTGAAACTGCCGGAAGTATTTTGCTTAGCGGACTTGGCATTTGGTTATTGACCCAAGAAAGTTACATCATTGGGGGACTGCTTGTTCTTGGTGGACTTTATGGTGCTTGGAAAAATTATAAAGAGGCTACCAATCCCAATGCCCAACTTACCATTGGTGAAAATGGAATTAGCGTGGCAAATGGAAACCTCTACTCCTGGGATAAAATTGTAAATGAAGAAGCGTACCGCGATGTAGTTGGCAAAAACGCCTATGATGTGCTGGAATTTCAGATTATCGACCCGGAGGAAGAACCTGAATTATATGAAGATGAACGGATTGAATTGGAAGAATTTACGCATTCCGCCGAAGAGATTGACCATTTGTTAAGGGTGTATCGAAGTCGGTATCAATCCAAAAAACAGAAAAAATGAAAGAACTCAAGCTCGATGATTTCCCTATAAAATCTTACGATAAAGTTCGGTATGCAGATACCGATAGACAAGGCCATGTGAACAATGCTGTATTTTCAACCTTTTTGGAGACAGGTCGGGTTGATTTACTGCTTCTCAACAATCCCAATCCGCTCCCTGATGGGGTAAGCTTTGTAATTGCAGGGATTCAACTCAATTACATCAACGAAATCCATTTTCCAGGCTTGGTTGAGCTTGGAACCGGAATTTTGAAAGTAGGAAATAGCTCCATCAAACTCTACCAGCACCTGTTTCAAAATGGCAAACTGGTTGCTGATGCCGAAACGGTAATTGTTCAGGTTGGAAGCAATGGAAAAAGCCTTTCCCTGGATGATAAAACGAGAGCCTATTTGAATGGGATGTTACTGAATAATCAATAAGATTCTTTTTCAAATAGAAAAACTTACTCTTTAATCCAGCTAAACTTTTTGCTTTTGTAAGGTTCCGTTTTAATGCCTTCTTTCATTTTGCTGAGGCTACTTAAGGGACCATCCGTTATAAACATGTTAATGAGCCAAGCGGGAATTAAACCTGCCGGATCGGTTACCAGGTGGTACTCGCCACTCAGTTTTCCATTGCCGAGTGATTTTACAGTCCAGTTTGAATGCGAGTTCTTAACGCGAATAACACCAGGAACTTCAGGCAACAATTTCGGCTCGGCTCGGGAAGAAAGTTTCAATTCGCCGGTTTTAGTATCCATTCGTATAACATAATGGGCACATAAATCCCTATCGCTTACAGGCCATGGGGCTTTAATGCGTTGATAAAAGTAGAGTTCGGTATCGCCATTCATTTTGAGAATTCGCGCCTCACTGCACCCGTACATCCAATTGGGATAATTGGGAATATCTTTAACAAAAGCCACAACAGAACTCAGTGAACCTTCCAGTTGCAAATCGGCTTTTACTTCCTTAATGGGTGAACCTTCAACGCTGCGGGTGTAAACACGTATTCCCTTTTCATTTTTTCCAAGCTCCCAGTTGCTGATGCTTGAAAAGAAAAGCATTGAACAAATCACCATCCATTTCATGGAATCAATTATCGGAAATAGCAGGCAGAAAAAAGGCGACTTAACGAGAAAATAACACAAAAAAGGCGTTCAAACCAAGTCTGACCGCCTTTTCCAATATAGAATCTGACTTCTTATTTTACGCGCTCAACGTAATCGCCTGTGCGGGTATCTACTTTTACTTTATCACCCACGTTACAGAACAAAGGAACACGAACTTCTGCGCCGTTATCCAAAGTTGCAGGTTTCAAGGTGTTGGTTGCAGTATCGCCTTTCAAACCTGGCTCTGTGTAGGTAATTTCAAGAATTACAAAAGTTGGGGCCTCTGCACCAATGGCCACATCACCTTCAAATGAAACTTTAACGGTCATTTCTTCTTTCAAAAATGCCGCTGCGCTTCCAAACAACGCTTCTTCAATATACACTTGTTCAAAGGTTTCAGGGTCCATACAAACCAGGTTATTTCCGTCTTTGTACAAGTACTGCATTTCTTTGAATTCTACCCGAACCATTTCAACGCTTTCGCCGGCACGGAAACGATGTTCCATTTGTTTTCCGGTTTTAACGTTGCGCAATACTACCTGATAAAAAGCACGCAGGTTACCTGGAGTACGGTGCTGGTATTCCATCACCTGACAAAGCTCATTATTGTACTTAATAAAGCAGCCTCTGAATAAATCGCCTGTATTAGCCATGTTTGTTTTCTTGAATTGAGGGGCGAAAATAAGGATATCCAATCATTTCGCCATAAAAAAGCTTAAATCAGGAATCCAGGCGTTTAAACTCGCCAATCCTTCTGAAGATGGCAATCATAAAGCCAATGATCATGATGATTGTTCCACCCCAAACCAGATTAATCCACGGGAATACAATGGCCTTCATAATAACAAAATCTCCACTGGTATCCTTTTCAGAAGTCTCAATGCTGATTTTGCCCGATTCAGGATGAACACCTGTGAAACTAAACTTCAATTTGGCTTCATCAACCAAGGCATCATAACTCACCGCCTGATTGTCTTGAACACCGTACATAGGCATGGCATCATACGCTTTATCGAGGGTATGCACCTTTAATTCTGCTCCCAACAACACCTTTAGGTTTCTGGCGTCTAAATCTTCCGGATTTGCATTGGTATTTACTCCTACCAAAATAATCCATGCATTGTTGGTATAAATGGTATCACCTGGCTTTACCAAGTGCTCTTTCTTGTTTACAAATTTGGCTTCTCCTTTTTGAGAAGGAACAGAACTTACATAGGTAAACACGTCGTGGCTCAGGTAATGCCGGGTATCAGGATTAGCAACCAAGCCAAACTTAGGATTGATTTGCCCATTAGGATATAAATTGAAGGAATAATCAACTTCTCCTTTTGAGTTTAACTTTTGGTAGTTTACCTGATAGTAGGTGTTTACCCAATGCTGAGAATCTTTAACATAAGTGATAATGTAATCACCCATTTTTGAAGGCTTTCCACGCTCAAGGAATATATTCTCAACGTTCTCGCGGTTTGAGAATTCAGGATTCAAGGCTTGCCCGGTTTCATTGATGGAAATTACTTTTTTATTGGCCGATGATATCAAAACACCAATCAACAATACCCCAAAACCAATATGCGCAACGCTGGCACCTGCCAATTTTATCTTTCCGGTTAAAAAGGGCACTAACAAAACCGAATTGGAAACGATGGCGTAAATAGAAGCAAATAATAATAAGGCATACAACCACACTTCTAAGCCAAATGCAAAGTAAAGAACCGGAGTTAATACTGCTGAAATTCCCGCATGCATTGCAATTTTCTTCCAAGCATTTTCAGGGTTCTTTTTGTACTTGAGCAATTGCGCAACCGCAGTTAAAATAGCTATGAGAACCGCAATTGGCAATTGCCATTTGTTGTAATGGGCAATTACATCGGCAGGTGGAGCCAAATTGGCTGAAAACACCTTATTGAATACAGGAATTGAAGTGGTAAGAATAACTTGGAAGGATGAAATAACAAGTAATAAACTTCCAATAAACATCCAGAACTCACGAGTATAAACATCCTCATCTTTTGCTGAACGAGGCAATCCTTTCCAACGAACCGCCATCAGAACAATGGATAGCACAACAAAAATCAAAAGGAAAACCAATAGCTGTCCACTCATTCCTAAATCGGTAAACGAATGCACGGAGGAATTTCCCAAAATGCCTGAACGGGTTAAGAAGGTGGCATACAATACCAAGACAAAAGTAGCCAAGGTAAGCACCTTCGCAACAATGAGTGAATTTCCGGTGGATTTGTAAATCAGCATTACATGGACTGCCGCAATCAGAATAAGCCATGGAACTAAGCTGGCATTTTCAACAGGATCCCAAGCCCAGTATCCACCAAAACTTAAACTCTCATAAGCCCAGAATCCACCCATAATAATTCCTGCGCCAAGTACCATCACACTAACCAATGCCCAAGGAAGGGTTGGTTTCAACCATTCATCAAACGACTTTCTCCACAATGCAGCAATTACATAGGCAAATGGAACAACTGTGGTTGCGAATCCAAAAAACAAGGTTGGCGGGTGAATTACCATCCAGTAATTCTGAAGCAAGGGATTCAATCCATTACCATCTTTTACCTTGCTTAAGTAGTCTGCCTGTTTGAAAATAGGCGCATCAACCATCACATTTCGCAACAACTCAAAAGGACTGCTACCAAGTTTGTAACCAAATACCTTAATGCCCAATAGCATACTTGTAAGAGCAACCTGCGAAAGCATAATTACCGCCATTACCGGAGCTTTCCAATCCTTTGCTGTGCGAATTAGTATTTGTCCAATTACCATTTGCCAGAATATCCAAAGCAAAAAGCTTCCTTCCTGACCTTCCCAGAAACAAGAAATCATAAAATGCACAGGCAAATCGCGTGAGCTATGTTGCCAGGCATAATGGTACTCGAAATAATGGTTATAAATAATATAGAAGAGGCTGAAAATAATAGTCAACACCGAAAGACTATGCACCTGAAAGGACCAGGTTGCCAGTTTCTGCCAACTTTTATCAAGCGGATTCTTTTCCTGGAAAAACCAAGAAAGTGAGGCCATAATGGAACTGATAAAGGAGACAACCACGGCGCTATGACCCAGGTTTCCCCAGAACAGATGTTCGTTCAGGAATACAACTTCATTCATCGGGGGGCAAAGGTAGCCATCTTTGCCGCTTTTCTAGTTGTAAAAATCCTGTTTGAATTCGCGAAATCCCTTGTAGCTTATTAAGTTTTCACCTGATTGTCCGTATACTTACTCGGACATTTTAAGAGAATCTTGGAGGCTTCAAACTCCTGACCATTCATCTTTCCAACGATAACAATCTTCTCGGAACGGTCAAAATCAGCAGGTTCCGGATTGTGATAAACCACCTTGCTTTCATTTCCACGTTCATCAATCATGTAAAATGTAAAGAAGTTGGGGTCTTTTTGCGGATTGTAATATTTTTCTTTTTCGCGGTTTAGAGTACCAACCACGTGAAATTCTTTGTTTGGATGATCAGCTGCTGCCTCAAAATCCTCGTAAGTACTTGCATCACCGTACATGCTAACAATAGCGGCAATTGCAACACCAATTAACAAAATCCCTAAGATATACGACTTCTTCATGCTTTATCCTCCAGCTTTTTTAAGCGTTTATCGATATAAATTAGAAAACCACTAATTCCCAGAAAAACCAGTGCTATTACGCCCACAACAACAAAAAACTTGCCGTTAGATGCCAAATCTGCCTGCGTGGCAGTGCTTACTTTTTGCAAAAACAAATGCTTCATGCTTACTCTTCGTTTTTAATTTCTAATTTTTTCATGCGAAGGCCAATATCAGCCAGCCAAAATCCAAACAAAACCCAACCAATTACGGCAGGATAAAATACCATACGCAAACGGCTGTCTAAATCATATTGATTAAATCCGGGATTACCTCCATTGCCCGGATGCAAGGAATCTGTTAATCTGGGAATAACAAAAATCAAAACAACAAAAACAGGAAAACTAAACAAGTTGTAAACGGCAGAAAAACGGGCACGTTTCTCTTCTTCATCCATAGAACCCCGAAACACAAAATAGGCTGCATACATCAACATGCCAATTGCTGCACTGTTTAGTTTTGGGTCTGAAACCCAGTAAACTCCCCAGGTGTTTTTGGCCCAAAGCATTCCGGTTACAATGCCGATCATTCCATACAACATTCCAACTGTTGCAAAAGTTGAGGAAGCGGCATCGGCCAATCTGCCCTTTCCATTCAATACCCGAATGGCTTGCCAGGCAGAAGCCATCAACAATAAAATCATTGAAAACCACATAGGTACATGGTAATACAAATTACGTATGCTTTGCTCCAAAATGGGTAAATCTGGAACCGGCATCAACAACCCGCCAATTAGGGCGTATAAAATCAAAACAATAGACAATACCTTCCAAAAACTAATCATTGGCACGAAAGTAATACTTCCCTGAGATTATTAGGAATGGATGGCACATACTGACAGAAATCAGCTTCCTTTTGACCAAAACCTTTCATGAAAACAACAAAGTCAGGAAATGACTAGTTGTTTTCACCCTTCATCATGGCTGCAATTTCTTTTACAGGTGCAGAACCAAACGACAAAAGCTTTTCATGGAAGGCTTTTAGGTTGAAGCCGGGCTTGCTTTCCAATTCCTGTTTCAAGGCCATAATTTCTGAATAACCGGCAAAATAACTGCACAATTGCACCTGCGACAGGGTTGCGCGCTTCCATTTTCCTTGAGCCTCTGCCTCTTGCTGAAAAGCTTGTCGAACCAATAAATCCAAAGCCTGGTCTTTATTCCAATTTAAACAATGAATGCTATAATCCAGAATAGTATTGCAAACCGTACGCAAATGCCATTTGGAATAGAACAACTTCATTTCCGGCTGGCCATTTCCATAACCAGCATCCATCATGGCTCGCTCTGAATAAACAGCCCAACCCTCAATCATGGCCCCATTTCCAAAAACTGATTTAATTAAGGATGGCGATTTGTTGGCATAAACCAATTGCGCGTAATGACCGGGAATGGCTTCGTGAATATTTAGAATTTGGAGCACGTAATCATTGTACTCCCGCAAATAACTTTCTGCTTGTTCGGCAGAATAAGTTTCAAGCGTGCTCACATTGTAAAAGGTCTCCCCTTTCTCGTCATACGGACCCGGCGCACTAATGCTTGCCCCTGCTACCCCATCCATGTAAGCTGGCGTTTTTCTTACCTTCAGTGGTTTATTAGGGTCTAGTGTCAACAAATCTTTTTCAACTACAAATTTTTCCAATTCTGGAATTTGTTGCTGAATGGTTGCAAGAAAGTTCTCTGGCTTGGTATGCTTTTTAGATAATTCCTGAATTACTTCACTGATAAGTTGAAGGCTATCTTGTGGCAAGGGTGATTTCATGTAAAGCGGCCACAATTGCTTGCTTAGGTTAAACATTTCAGCATGTAACTCGGCTTTGCGCTGAACAGCTTTTTCGTAGATTTCATCTGCCGACAAAGCAGCTTGAATATCGTGTTTGAATTTGGATGCATAGAGAGATTTACCCAATCTAAAATCTCGGTAATTGCTGTCTGGTTTTTGGCTGATGGATGTTAAAAATGAGGCATAGCGTTTCATAGCCTTTTCGGCTGACTCCAGCAACGATGGCTCGTTAACCCAAGTTGCGATATCTGAAAACAGATAATCCATCACCCCGGCATGTTGGTCTATTGCCAACTGCAAATGCTCTCGGGTTGGCTTATTAATATTTCTAGCGGCAGTTGTGTAATAGTCGGGAACAGCCTTCATTCTTGCCGTGATAAAGTTCCGTTTCTGAATGGAATCCAGGTTTTTGGCATTCACAATATCAGCAAATGCACCTGCCAGATTGTACATGGATGGATCCCATTCCCAAGCCTTCAAGGTGTCTGTATAAAACAACAATGAATTCAAGGCTTCCTTCATCAATGCCAAATCACTGCGCTCTGCATCATTGGCTAGGTCTTTTGGTTCGATTGCTTGCAAGCGTTCAAGCCAATGCGCTGCAAATTCCCTATCCGAATTTCGCAGTTCACTTGAATAGGCAGGAAGCAAGCTATCATAATTGTGAAATCCCGCGCTACTTGCCTGAGTTGGAAATTGATGCCACCAGCTTTGAATAAACTCATCGCTTAGCGTTTTCATGTCGGTTTTTTCGTGCTTGTTGCACGAAAAAACCGCCAATAGTATTAGTCCAAAATACAGGTTCTTCATACTAAAATAGGATATCGTGAAAGGCCGAATTTTTCTCAATTACTTTAGCCGCATACGGACAAATGGCTTGAATTTTCACATGCAGTTCCCGTGCTTTTGCTACGCCGGCTTCTACCAATAACTTACCATATCCTTTGCCTTCATTTCCGGGAAACACTTCGGTATGATCAATCGTAAACTTGCCTGGTCCGGAAGGATAGAAGGTCATTTCCCCTTCCTTTTTGCCCTCAACAATAAGCTCAAATTGCGGCTTATCTGCCTTTTCATTCCAATGAATTTCCATAATCTGTTTTCGACGAATATAAGCACAGTTCATTGAACATAACCAACCCTTCAAATCGCATCTCGGGTTAAAACCTTATCTTTCGCCCATGCAAGGCCCTATAGGTGTTTTTGATTCAGGTTTTGGAGGTTTGACTGTTCTTAAATCGATTGCCGCAAAACTTCCTCAGTATGATTACTTGTACCTGGGCGATAATGCTCGCGCTCCTTACGGTTCAAGGTCGTTTGAAACTGTTTATCAGTACACCCTGGAATGTGTAAAATACTTGTTTTCGCAAGGTTGTCCATTGGTAATTCTGGCTTGCAATACAGCGTCTGCAAAAGCTTTAAGAACCATTCAGCAACATGATCTTGCAAAAATTGCTCCCCAAAATCGGGTATTGGGCGTCATTCGTCCAACCACCGAAAGGGTTGGTGAAATAAGTCAGGGCAAACATGTTGGCGTGCTTGGAACCCGAGGAACGGTGCAAAGTGAATCGTATGTGGTAGAAGTTCACAAGTTTTTCCCGGAAGTAACAATCAGTCAAGAAGCTTGCCCAATGTGGGTTCCTCTCATTGAAAACAATGAACATGAAAGTCCGGGAGCAAGTTATTTTATCGAACAACACATCAAATCGCTTCTTGAAAAAGACCCGCAAATTGATACCATTATTTTAGGATGCACACATTATCCCTTGCTCAAAAATCAAATTGAACAATTCCTATCCAATAAGATTCAGGTGCTTGCCCAGGGCGATTTGGTTGCCAATAGCCTCGTAGACTACCTACAAAGGCATCCGGAAATGGAAACTCGTTTGAGCAAAAACGGAACTTTCCGCTTTGAAACAACCGATGATTCAAATGCTTTTGATGAAATGGGAAGTCGTTTTTTTGGTCAACCCATTCAAAGCAAAACCATTCACCTGCCTGTTTAACCCGGAATACGCATTTAATCCAGAGTTACCAAGCTCACACCATCTCCACCAAAGTCAATATGCTCATCCTGAACACGGGTAACGTATTTCTGTCCGGCAAGAAATTCTCTAACTAACTTTCTCAAAATTCCATAGCCTTTGCCATGCACTATGCGCACCTGCTTGATGCCTAGCAAATGGGCATCATCTAAGTACTCTCTCAATTTTAGAATCGCATCTTCACCACGTGTGCCTATTAGGTTTAACTCCGCCTGAAAGTTTCGCATTTTATCGTTCAGGTCAATTCCTTTGGAAGCTTCCCGAATTTGTGGTTTGGCTTGCTCCTGCTTTAAAAGAACCAGTTTTTTGATATCCACCGTGGTTCGCAATCCACCCAAAGCAACAACAGCTTTATTCTTATTCAACTCAAGCACCTCGCCAACCGATTCCTGATCGCGAAGCTGAACCTTTGAACCCACTTTTATTTCACCATCTGCCGGCTTAAGCACTTCTGCTTTCTGCTCCAATTCCTTTTGGCGCTCTTCTTCAACAAAGGTTTTAAGTTCCTGAATGGTTTCTTTGATTTCAGTCCTGGCTTTGCGCTGACTTTCTAAATTGGCTTGATTTTCCTTGATTTCGCGAATCAGCGCCTCCACTTTTGCATTGGCTTCAGAAACCAGTGCCAGAGCTTCTTGCTTAGCCTTTTTGATGTATTCCCGTTTTTGATTTTCAAGGTCAGCTTTCAAGCGTTCGTATTGCTCAGACATCACCTCAGCCCTGCCCTCTTTTTCACTCAAACGCTGTTTCAAATCGCGAACTTGCTTTTGTTCTTTTTCCAACTCAAGCAGCAAATCATCAACCTTCTTTTGCTTTCCACCAACCTTGTTCTTTGCATAGTTGATAATGGTTTCGGGTAACCCACTCTTATAAGCCAACTCAAAGGCATACGAACTTCCAGGCTTGCCTAATTCAAGTTGATATAAAGGCTGCATCTTTTCATGATCAAAAAGCATACACGCATTTTCCAAACCTTTGTTGTTAGCCGCAAAATTCTTCAGGTTACTAAAGTGGGTTGTTATAACCCCATGTGCTCTTTTTTGCATGAGTTGATGCAGGATGGCTTCAGCCAATGGCCCACCAAACTGGGGATCGGTCCCTGTGCCAAATTCATCAATTAAAAACAAGGTTTTTCCATCTGCAAAATCACAGAAATTTTTCATGTGCAACAAATGCGAAGAATAGGTACTCAGGTCGTTTTCAATGCTTTGTTCATCGCCAATATCAACCATTATTTCCTTGTAAATTCCCATTACACTGTGGCTTTGACAAGGCACCAAAAAGCCACATTGCAGCATGTATTGCAGCAATCCCACTGTTTTCAGGCAAACCGACTTTCCTCCAGCATTGGGTCCGGATATAACAACAATATGAGATTGATTATTGAGTTTTAAAGACAAGGGAACGGTGGTAATTCCTTGCTTATCATGATTCATCTTAAGAATAGGATGATAAGCCTGGTACAATTCCAAACCGGGATGTTTACTCAACAAGGGCAAATCTGCCTTCATTTCTAAGGCCAATAAGGCTTTTGAGCGAATAAAATCAAACAAGCCCATGCGGTTCATGTTCAATTCTATTTCTGGAATATGCGGACGGATTTGATCTGTGATTTCTAGCAAAATTCGCTCGCGTTCGCGGCGGTATGAAATCTGCAACTCGCGAAGCACATTATTTAGGTCGAAGCAATCAGTTGGTTCAATAAAAACCGTTTGTCCCGTTTGAGATTCATCGTGAACAAAGCCAGGAACATGTCGCTTGTGTTCAGCAAGAACAGGTAGCACCAATCTGCCATCGCGGATGGTAATCCCAATTTGTTCAGTTAAGTAGCCGAGGTCGCTATTTTTCTCGAAGAGCTTATTAATCCGCTTTCTAATTTCAGCTTCGCGCTCATTTATTTTTGCCGACAATTTTGCCAATTCCGGACTCGCATTAGGCTTCATGTTTCCTTCCAGGTCCAGAATACGCTCGATTCTTCTAATCAGCAAATCATTAAATATCAAGCCGTCAAGCAAAGCCTCCAATTGAGGATATTTTCCTGCCCTGTCTCGCAAGTATCGTGTAATTTGAAGAAATGCTGATAAAACCAATTTGAGCTGATGCAACTCTTCTTCCAAGAGCCAAACGCCTTCAATACGCGCCTTGCTGAGTGAATGACTGATATCAAAATAATGGTCTGCCGGAAAAGGCTGATCTTCACTTAAGATGACTTTGAACTCCCGGGTTTGTTCCAACATTCGGCTGAGCAAATCAAGCCGGTTTACAAATCGGATTTTCTCAACGTATTGCTGTCCCATCACCGATAGGCAGCGGGCTTTAACCATTTCTTTTACTTGATCGAATTCAAGTTTGGTTTCGAGATTTTTTGGATAAGGCAAAGTTTTTTAAATTTTATTGTGCCGGCACCATGGCAGCTTGAACTGTATCGCCTGTAGAAACGCCAGCATCCGGCTGCTTTTGGAACCCCGGCTGATGTGTGGCCTCCAGGTGATTTAGTTTGGCTAAAACTTCCTGGTAAATGCTATCAAGCTCAGCCGGACGGCTTAGGTAATAAGTATAACTAGCGCGGAATTGTTTTTCATCAACCCCGTTCTTTTTGAATAGCAAGGCATAATCATCCAAATTGCGCTGAATGAGTGAATCTCCGGCAAGTGTTGTAGTGGCTACACCTGCTTCGGCAATATGAATATCGCTCAAAATCATAGCCATCTCTTTCCGATTAAGTAAATCAGCGGGTTTATCGGTAATTTCGTGCTGTCCGCTTTGACAGGAAAAAACACCTATTACAAGCGTAAGAAATAAACCAATTAGATTTTTGTTTGACATGAGCATAGCCGCAAATATCCAAAAAATCCGCGAGGAAATTGGCCCTCAGGTAAAGTTGATTGCCGTAAGTAAAACTAAACCCAATGAAATGATTCAAGAGGCCTACAATGCCGGTCAACGCGCTTTTGGAGAAAACAAGGTGCAGGAAATGGTTGCCAAGTTTGAACAATTGCCTAAAGATATTGAATGGCACATGATTGGCCACTTGCAAAGCAATAAGGTAAAATACATTGCTCCCTTTGTGCATTTGATACATTCAATCGACAGTCAGAAATTACTTGAAACCGTTCAAAAAGAAGCGGTTAAGAACAACAAAACAATAGATGTGCTGCTACAGATTTACATAGCCAGCGAAGAAACCAAATTCGGTCTTTCGGAAGAAGAAGCCTTGGACTTGATTCATCTATACAAACAAAACAAGTATTCCAATATTCGGGTGCGCGGACTGATGGGCATGGCTTCCTTAACCGATGACAGGAATACCTTAAATCGCGAATTTTCAGGCCTTAAAGCCTTTTGGGATTCCCTTAAATCTGAAGAATTCATCAACAACCCCGAATTTGATACCCTATCCATGGGAATGAGCGGTGATTATGGGCTTGCCGTGGATTGTGGTAGCACTATGATTCGAGTTGGAAGCTCAATCTTCGGTTCAAGAGCCTAAGCATTTTGTATTTTCGGACTATGTCTGAAACCAAAATTTGTCTGAATTGCCACAACCCCATTAAAGGAAGAGCCGACAAAAAATTTTGCGACGATTCTTGCCGAAGCTCTCATTTTCACAAACAAACCCAGGACGAACTTTTCCTGTATAAACGCATACACAGCATTCTTCGAAAAAACCGAAGGATATTGATGCAGCTATTTTCGCCCGATTCAAGCAAAGGTTCGGTTCCCAAAACAGAACTTCAGGAACAAGGCTTCCATTTTGATTACCATACCCAGGAAATTCGGAAGGGAAAGAACTGCCTGTATGCTTGTTACGATTATGCCTACCAAGAAATCAACGAACGCGAAGTAGTACTGCTAAAAATCCGCTGAGCCTCTCGCTCAACCAGTTCTGAATTGTGGGTTTTCTGTGGGTTTCTTATCAGGAGGCTGAGCTAACTTGCTCCGTTCAATTCGCACTCAAAAAACATGCTCACCTCTCTTACCATACTGAATTCCAAGGTTTACGGAAAAGCTGAAATCCGAATAAACGACTGCGACAGCTTGCAGCTTGTGGGTCCCAATAACATCGGAAAAAGTACACTCATTTATGCCCTCAACTTCCTGTTTATTATTGATGGCAATAAAATGACCTTTTCGGGACAGCGCCGCGGGGACAAAGAAACGCTTCACCACTATTTCCCGAACCACAACCAGAGTTATATTGTATTCGAGATTTTCAAGAAATCGTATTACTGCATTCTGGTTAAGCGAAATTCTGACAGCGAATTGGAGTATTTCCGCTTCAACAGTGAGTACAAAGAAGAGTATTTTGTTGATGCAGATAAGCGTTTGCTGAAATTTGATGAAGTTCAGGCAAAACTGGCAGAAAAAGGAGTTGAATTTGAGGCTTTTAAAGACAAACGTGAGGTTTTCAATACGGTTTATCAACGCGGAAGGAGAAACAATGGCGTGGTTTGGTTGGAAGACACCGTTAAAACGGAGGGACTTTCCAACAATTTCTCGCGTATTTACCGCTACCTAATCAATACCAAACTCATCACCAATAAAAACCTGAAAGAAGCTTTAATTATTGCCGATAACCGGGAAAATGAATTGTTAAACTTCTCTCAGAAGAATAAAAAAGACATCAACGATCTTCGGAAAATTAACAACGAAATCAGAAACCTGAAATCGGTTAAAAATGAATTCGATGAGTTCCGCGAGGTTGTCAGCCTGTATACTGCAAAAGGTAAAATCATTAACCAATTGTACTATGGGTTTGTAAAAACCTATGAAAGTACGCTTCCAACCTTGCAAGCCCAGCTGGTAGATAAAAACAAATTAATTGCCAAAATCAATACCGAAATCAACGAGGACTTAATCCCTCAAAAAGCTGATTTCGACCGAAAAATTGGAGGCAAAGAAGCTGAAATCAAGAACAGAGCCAATTCACTCAACGAACGAGAATCGGAACTGAAACTGATTAATACCTTCGACCCCATTGAACTGCTGAACGAGAGCCTTGCCAACCTGGATAAAAAACGGAAAGAAATTGAAAGCCGAATTACCATGGTGGAAGTTCAAAAACTGAACAGCAGAACCATTGAATTCAGGATTGAGCAATTGCAAGAACAGGTTAATCGCTTCCAAAATCAAATCAAGAATTACGGTAATCTCTTGATTAATAAAATCTCCGGAAACAAAGACAACCGCAAAATGCTGAATGCCATTTTGAGTGAGGAAGTGAAAAGCTTACCCGGAAATCAGGTGCTCAAGGCTGTTCACCAAATTGGAGATAAATTGAGCTTGTTTGATGGCGAAATTGATATCAGCAAAAACCTTTCCCCTAAAGACTTCCAGTCGGTAGATGAAATCCGCGAATTGCTTGAAAATGCGCAAGCCGACCTGAAAAACCAGGAAGCACTACTTGAAGTGGTAAAAGACCTTGAAAAATCCCAGATGGATTTGAAGAACATCAACATCGAAATGGAGGAAATCAAGGAAAAAATTACCCGTATTAAGTCTAAGCCTGCTTTAAATAAATCCATCGATAAACTGAAGCAAGAACTTAATTTCCTGAATGAAGAGAAACAAAAGCTCGAAAACGAACAACGTATTGTAGCCAAAACCATTGCCAAAAAACAATTAGAAGTGCAGGAAATGGTTGGCGATAAAGACAAACGTGAACGCCGCATTCGTGAACTTCAGGAATACAAAGCCCAATTGGAAACTTTTGGACTTGCTCAGGAAGAATTTGAAACTTCTGACGACTTGGATAACCTGTATAAAAAGGTAATCATCAATATTCAGGATCGCTATGAATTGAAAACGTCCAAGGACAAACTTTTTGAAAAACTACGCGAGCGCCTGCAGTCAACTTTTGCAGATGAACAGGATTTCATCAAATATGTAGAAGAAGAAATTGCCTTAGTTGAAGACAAAGAACGTTCCATTTCAAGCTTGCTGGAAAGCATTTCAACTCAGTTTGCCAATCCGGCATTCACCTTGCTTAAACGTTACGAAGAATTCAAGGAATTCGTTTACAATAAATTTAACACAAAACTTTCTCAAGCCCGAATTTCAGATATTGAATCCCTAACCATTGAATTGGTTGATAACAAACGTCTGGTGGAAGAGGTCCGCAAAATCAGTCAGATTCAGCAAGTGCGTGGTCAGTTGATGTTTGAATTTGACCATTCAGAAAACCTGAAAGTATTGGATGGCTATTTGGATTCAGGCAAAAAAATTGAGTTTGATGATTTGTTTGATATCACCTTGCACCTTACACGCAAGGGAACAACCAAACCGGTTGATTTAAATGAACAAATTGAATCAGATGGAACAGATAAAATGATTCGCTTGATGATTATTATGAATATCATTAACCGATTATCTGTTAACGATGATGAAAACCGCATTGCCTTGTTTATTGACGAGGTGGCAACCATAGACAAACAAAACAGGCCTGAATTGGTGCGTTTTTGTAAAGAGCATCATTTCATTCCCATTTTTGCTGCCCCTGATGCGGTTCCAGGATTTGGTAAATACTATTTCATTTACCCAAGTCCAGGTAAAATCAACATCAACGAAAAAGTAAATGCCATGTATGGTGAACGCAATTAATCTTTTCCTATGATTAAAGCAGAACCAAAAACCATACTCAATTTCCTCAGCAATTATTTTGAGGTTCTGAAAGACATTTTCGATGTGCAAAAAGAAAGTGGCCAAATCAGGAAAGAGAAGCTTAACGAGATTTTTAAGGATCGGGATGAAAATGTGCTTCAGCAATTGTTGGATTACAAAATCCTGAAAAAGCTGGGCGATGATTTTGAATTCAGAGATACCTATTTCAAATTATTTGAATTTATTCTGAATGAATTTCGGCCCCTACTTCCGGAAACCATTCAGAAATACGAACGTTCCATAGGTGTGCTGTTCAAAAAAATTCGCGATGGAATCAACGGCGATAAACTCATTCTTGGCCAGCGCATTCTCGACCTGCATGGTGAAATAAAAGAATTTAGCGAGGCGGTAGAAAAAAACACCATTCGCTTGTTGGCAGAAACCCGCGAATTGAAATCCAATGTCGACAAATTGGATTACATGGAAAAAGTACGAAAAGCCAGTTTTTGGATTGATTATTACATCACTCCATTGAATAATATTCTGGATATTAACCATGCTGAATCCATTACCAATAAATTGTTCGAGATTTCTAATTATGTCAATATTCGTCGTTTGAATTTTGATGATGAATTGATTCGACTTCAATTTGAAAAGCTGTATGTGTTCCTGGTGCAGTCAAACGACGATTTATTGCGTCAATCCAAATTACTCACCAATGAACTACTTCCACTAATTGAGCGTATTCGCACAGAATCTGTCATATTAACCGGATTTATTGAGTTCCTCAAAGCACCCCACAAGGCCAAAGTTCCAAAGGTATTTAAGGTTGAAAGGCAATATCCCTACAGCAACGATATGTACCTCAATGCAAGGGAGTTTGTACAGCAATTTCTTCAAGACGAAACTATTTTCCTCGAAGACCCAAATGCCTTATCCGATAAATGGGTATTCAACAAAGACCTTTACAAAGAAAAACTCATGCAGCAATTGCCACTCGATAGTTTTTTTGATTGGGCTGGATTAACCCTTCGAGGGGAATACCAAACCATTGAAACCGATAAACTTTTTGCATTAACTGCCCTTTTGTTTGAAGATGGAATTAGCATTGAAGTGGATTTGAAACAGGAAAGAAGCCTGATTAGAACCAGCCAAATGAACCTTCGTGTCCCTAAAATTAAAATCAACCGTTATGGAATTTCCTAGATACCACAAAGAAATAGTTAGCGACCTCATGGGAGGGAAATTTATTCTGGCTAGCGACCAGAAATTTATCTCTCTAAAAGACAATGCCGCCTTTTACGAAAAATTCTTCAAAGAAAGTTTTGGCTACGAATTGGAATTGAAATCCGATTATGGATTTATCCTTTCGTATGAAACAGGAGAACAGTTGAGTAGAGATATTTGCCTCTTCTTTGCAATCCTTTGTTATGAATTGGATAAGGACGGAAAAAACTTTCTTGAGGAAATTCAGTACGCCGAATTTGAACATGAAAAAGTTGATGACTACTTTGAAAACAGTGCCTATGCCGATTTAATCAACAACAATAACCAGCTTAAATCTGGAGAAAGCAGAAGAGATTTTATCCGGACCCTGGCAAGAAGAAACATTGTTGAACGGAACGGAGATCAAAAATTTTTCTTCACCCCGGCGTATAAGGTGTTTATTGATTTTGCTGCCGACTTTGCCAAAGACCGATTGCAGAATTCAGAACCGGCACTCGAAGAGGAATACTAATTGAAAAGAACAGCCTAATGTGATTAACATTAGGCTGTTCTTTTCTTGCTGAAAATTCAGAACCTCATTAACATGTCCTTCAATGAGAAAAACCAAATTAGCCTACTTCAAACTTCCCAACCTGCTCTCAACTGCCGTTAGTCGTTGAAGAATTTGCTCATTGGTACTAAGAGGTTCAGGCAATTCATGGCTAAAATAATTGATAAATTTCCAGACCTCAGATATCTCAGAAACCGGAACCTCATAGGGCTTAAATTCTGGATTTAGGGAATGAAGTTCCAAACTCCTTTTTGTACTCAAAAAATTCTTAACCACTTTGAATACGGCACCTTCATGTTGCGTAACAACAACATAAGCATCTCCGGATTTAATTTCATGCCAATTGCTTACATATTCGGCAACAACATAACTCCCATGTTTAATGGGTAACATGGAATCCCCATCAATTTGAAAGGCACGGTATTTCCGTTCCCTGGCCAAAAAGGGAAGCTGAAAAGTTGGGAGACTACCAATAAACTCCGGATCATTAAAGCCAGTTGCATATCCTGCTTTAACTCGCAAGGGAACCAACTCTATATTCTCCTTATTATTAGCATCAAGTGTTGTGGCTAAAACCCTCAACTTTGAACCGGAAATATACTCTTCCATCAGACCTCTGAGTTTAAATTCCGACTCACTTAAATCGCTTAGTAACAAAGGTTCAACCGGTACTTCAAAATACCTGGATACTTGGATTATCAAATCAATGGGAGGATTTAAGGCAACTGAATTTTCATAACTATTCAGTTTAGAACGTGTTACCCCAAATTCTTGCGCCAACTGTTCCTGACTTAAACCTTTTCTATTCCTTAAGAACCGAAGATTACTTCCAAATAACACATCCATATTGTTAACAATAATAACAAATATATGAAATCTAAATTAACACTTGCAATGTTTATAGCAAATAATCAACAATTCCTATGGATGAAATTTCAGCTTATGAAGCGCTGCTTGAATTAGTTGCTGTTTCCAAATCCAATGGAAACTCAAGTGAAAAAACAGAACCAACTTCTTTTCTGCTTTGCACATGAAGTTGTCCGCCATTGCGCTCTACAAATTCTTTTGTTAGCAAAAGACCAATTCCTGCGCCATGCTCGCCAGAGGTTCCAAAATTCCCTTGTTTTTGTTTGATGGTAAACAAATTATTCAAAGTTGACTCATCCATTCCTACACCTTCATCGCGAATTTCAAGAACTCCACGAATTCCTTTGATTTTACCAAAAACTTTAATGGATTTTCCAGGATATGAAAATTTGATGGCATTAAAAATCAAATTCCTCAAGGCAATGTCCAAATGGTCAGGATCGCAATACAATTTAAATCCTGATTCTATTTCAACAACCACTTGCAAATTCTTACCTTGAATTTGATTGGAAAAAAGTTCAAGATTTCGTCTAACGATTTCCGAAACATCCACGAATGATGGCTGAAGAACAAGTTCACCCGACATCTGTGATTTTCCCCAATTCAGGGTATTCTCCAATAAAATTCCAATTTGTCGAAGCTGATTTTGAAAACTACTTTTTAATGAAACGAATTCTTCCTGACTCAAGTGGCCTTCGTCCAATAAATCCAGCACATTTGCCAAATTTTGAACGGGATGTCTCAAATCATGAGACAAAATAGAAAATGTCTTTGTTTTGAACTGGTTCAATTCGGATAAATGCTTTGCCTGAATCTCCATTTCATTTTTTTGCTTCAAAATCAATTCTTTGGCTTTGGTAGCCTTCAGGCGATTTCGATTTACACCAATAACAATTCCGGAGAGAACCAAGATTAATAAGACTAAGCCCAATGTATACAAGCGCTGAACCTGATTTTCAGCTTGCTGTATTTTCTTGTTCTTTTCTAGCAATGCAATTTGGTTCTGCTTTTTTTCCAATAAGTAATTGAATTCAATTTTGTGTGACTTATTTAAGGTTTCTTCATTGAACAAACTGTCCTTGTACAAAACGGAAAGCTTCAAGTAATGCATAGCCTGATTAATCGTTCCCAATGCCTCATAAGCTTTAGCTAAGTATTGGGTCGATTCATAAGCTTGAAGCTTATTGTGTATTTCACTTGAATAATTATAGGCGTTAATAAAATGGGATATTGCTTGTTCTTTATTCCCTTTCAGGAATTCACACCTACCGATTCCATTTTCACTGATGCTGATGCCTTGTAAATCCCCATAAAGTTTATCAATCTCAAGGCCCTCGGCAAAACTCTTAATTGCCAAATCAGGCTGACCGGTCCGTTCAAAAATATAACCAAAATTCTTTAAGCAAACGGATAGTCCACCTGGATTATCCATTTTATTGCAGCGGTCATAGCCTCTTTTGAAAATTTCGAGTGCTTTATTAAACTTCTTCTCCTCTAAAAATGCTGTTCCAAGTATTACCTCTGAGTGGAACATGCCTTCTTCATCACCAAATCTCTCTTGTATAGAGAAAGCCCGCTCAGCATGTTTACGAGCATCATCAAATTTCTTCAAATTCGAATAAACGCCTGCAATATTGGAAAGGCTATTAGAGATTCCCAAAGAATCACCCATGCGTTCACGAATCAACAACCCATCAAACAATCGAGAAAGCGCTTCAACATAATTTCCTTTATCCGTGTAAACATTACCAATATTGTTGTAACAATCAGCAATTCCTTTTTCATCATTGATCGACTTACGTAAATTGAGGCTACGTAAATAAAATGAAAAGGCTGAATCAAATTTACCCTCATTGTGGTAAACTATGCCCATGTTATTAAGCACAGCAGCTTCGCCAGAAACATCACCCATCTTCCGATAAATCAGAAGGGCTTCTTCATTCTTCTTAACCGTCTTAGATACATTACCAATTAAATAATTAGATATCGCCTCAACACCCAAGGCTTTGGCTTCACCTTTCAAATAGCCCAACTGCTTTGCCAACTTTCTAGCCTCCCCAGCATAGAATAAACTACTGTCAGTTTTTACTACATGGTAGGAATAGGCAATTTCATTTAAGAGGATTACTTTAAGAGTATCATTCGATTTATGGTTCGCTAATTTGCGCAACTGTTCCTGTAACCGTATACCTTGAGCTAACAAGTGGTTGGCATCCCAAAAATTCAACAGCAAAAAAATCCCTAAACAGAAACGGATTCTGATTCTCATTGGCTACTATTACGGTTTCAATATAAGCTTTTTCATGACAATCAGCGATTCCAAAAAAAAGAAATACACTACCAATGAAAAGCCAATAGTAACCGCCAGATAGTAATCAAATCGATTTCAATTTCAGGTTTCAGAATCTGAAATAGGTAAAATCAACAAAATGAAAGAGTCCCAAAATTCACCAAAAAACAGGCAATAGTTCTGGTTAATGGGTGAAAGCAAAGGAATAAAAAGTTTCAGGGAGGGGTGATGGTAAAATCAAACTGCCATAACCTAGAAAAAAGGTGCAAAAAAAAAGCCCTACTCAAGGAGTAAGGCTTTTAAAGAATCCGGCAACGACATACTTTCCCAAGTTTTACCCCAGTATCATCTGCGCTGATAGGCTTAACTTCTCTGTTCGGAATGGGAAGAGGTGGACACTATCGCTAAAGTCACCAAGAAGATCGTAAAAGTTCTTATTTTGACATAAAACAGGAGAAAACACAACCATCATCAGGTATTAAATTAATTTGTAAGTTTACGGGTAATTAGTACTACTCGACTTTGATGTTACCATCTTTACATCTGTAGCCTATCAACGTAGTCGTCTTCTACGGCCCTTAAAGGAAGTCTCATCTTGAGGTAAGTTTCGTGCTTAGATGCTTTCAGCGCTTATCTTGTCCGTACATAGCTACTCTGCACTGCAGCTGGCGCCACAACAGATACACCAGAGGTACGTCCAACCCGGTCCTCTCGTACTAAGGTCAGATCCTCTCAAACTTCCAACGATCACATCAGATAGGGACCGAACTGTCTCACGACGTTCTGAACCCAGCTCGCGTGCCACTTTAATCGGCGAACAGCCGAACCCTTGGGACCTTCTCCAGCCCCAGGATGTGACGAGCCGACATCGAGGTGCCAAACCTCCCCGTCGATGTGAGCTCTTGGGGGAGATCAGCCTGTTATCCCCGGCGTACCTTTTATCCTATGAGCGACGGCCCTTCCATACAGAACCGCCGGATCACTATACTCTACTTTCGTACCTGCTCGGCTTGTAGGCCTCACAGTCAAGCCTGCTTATGCTATTGCACTCTGCGCACGGTTACCAAGCGTGCTGAGCAGACCTTTAGAAGCCTCCGATACTCTTTTGGAGGCGACCACCCCAGTCAAACTACCCACCATGCAATGTCCCCCGCATGCGCGGGGTTAGACTCCAAATAAACAAAGGGCGGTATTTCAAGGTTGACTCCACGATACCTAGCGATACCGCTTCAAAGTCTCCCGCCTATCCTACACATTGTTTATCCAAAGTCAATGCAAAGCTATAGTAAAGGTGCACGGGGTCTTTCCGTCCCGATGCGATTAACCGGCGTCTTCACCGATACCACAATTTCACCGAGCTCACGGTTGAGACAGTGCTCAGATCGTTACACCATTCGTGCAGGTCGGAACTTACCCGACAAGGAATTTCGCTACCTTAGGACCGTTATAGTTACGGCCGCCGTTTACTGGGGCTTCGATTCAATGCTTCGCTTGCGCTAACATCCCCTCTTAACCTTCCAGCACCGGGCAGGTGTCAGGCCTTATACATTATCTTTCGATTTAGCAAAGCCATGTGTTTTTGATAAACAGTCGCCTGAGCCATTTCTCTGCGGCCCATATCGCTATGGGCACCCCTTTTCCCGAAGTTACAGGGTTAATTTGCCGAGTTCCTTAACCGTGATTCACTCGAGCTCCTTAGAATACTCATCTTGCCTACCTGTGTCGGTTTGCGGTACGGGCTTATGTGGGAGCTTTTCTTGGAAGCTATTACGCATCTTCGCTTTGCCCGAAGGCTCGGCTCAACGGGGACTTCCGTCACCCCGTAGATGTTTCACCGCTCCGTCCCTCTCCACTGGTACAGGAATATTAACCTGTTGTCCATCGACTACGCCTTTTCGCTTCGTCTTAGGTCCCGACTAACCCTGATCCGATTAACGTTGATCAGGAAACCTTAGGCTATCGGAGGGCAGGTTTCTCGCCTGCCTTATCGTTACTTATGCCTACATTGGCTTTTCTAACCGCTCCAGCATAACTCACGTTACACCTTCAGCGCAATTAGAATGCTCCCCTACCACTCCCGTTTTCACGGAAATCCATAGCTTCGGTACCAGATTTGATGCCCGTTTATCATCCACGCCCAACCGCTCGACTAGTGAGCTGTTACGCACTCTTTAAATGAATTGCTGCTTCCAAGCAAACATCCTAGCTGTCATAGCGATTGGACCACGTTAGTTCAACTTAATCTGAATTTAGAGACCTTAGCTGATGGTCTGGGTTCTTTCCCTCTCGCCCTCGGACCTTAGCACCCAAGGGCTCACTCCTGGAAAACATGTATCTAGCATTCGGAGTTTATCTGAGTTCGGTAGGCTTTGACACCCCCTTACCCAATTAGTAGCTCTACCTCTAGTACACTCTATTCCAAGGCTGTTCCAAAAAACATTTCGGGGAGTACGAGCTATCTCCCAGTTTGATTAGCCTTTCACCCCTACCCACAGCTCATCCGAAAGCTTTTCAACGCTTACCAGTTCGGACCTCCAGTACCTGTTACGGCACCTTCATCCTGGCCATGGGTAGATCACTCAGGTTTCGCGTCTACCCCCAATGACTATACGCCCTATTCAGACTCGCTTTCGCTGCGGCTCCTTCCCTGAAGGAATTAACCTCGCCATTGAGGAGTAACTCGTAGGCTCATTATGCAAAAGGCACGCCGTCACCCCATTACGAGGCTCCGACCGCTTGTAAGCGTACGGTTTCAGGTTCTATTTAACTTCTTTGTTCAAGATTCTTTTCACCTTTCCTTCACAGTACTGGTTCACTATCGGTCTCTCAGTAGTATTTAGCCTTACCAGATGGTGCTGGCAGTTTCACGCAAGGCGTCTCCGACCCCGCGCTACTCAGGATCCTGCTATCCTATCAAACCTTACATCTACGGGGGTATCACCCTCTTTGCCCTACCTTTCCAGGTAGCTCGATTTCAGTTTAATATTCATATTGCAGTCCTACAACCCCGTAAATGCCGAAACATTTACGGTTTGGGCTCTTCCCATTTCGCTCGCCGCTACTCAGGGAATCATTATTATTTTCTCTTCCTCCGCTTACTTAGATGTTTCAGTTCAGCGGGTTGTCCTTAGTCTCGTTATTGCTAACAAGAGGGTTTCCCCATTCGGATATCTACGGATCTAAACCCCTTGGCGGTTCCCCGTAGCTTTTCGCAGCTTAGCACGTCCTTCTTCGTCTCTGAGAGCCTAGGCATCCCCCGTACGCCCTTAGTAACTTATCCTTTAATATCCTAATGAATATTCTAATTGAATATGTCTTAATTGTGTTTTCTCCTATTATGTCAAAGAACTTTACCGCACGTTTGCGGTTTGTTGCTAATCCAGGAATCGAACCTGATACCTCATACAAATTCAATTCGTATGCGCTCTACCCTTGAGCTATTAACATCTTGTCATTACTTAACTCCTTCTCTTAACCCAAATCCTAAATCCTCTTGTGGAGAATAACGGATTCGAACCGTTGACCCCCTGCGTGCAAGGCAGGTGCTCTAGCCAGCTGAGCTAATTCCCCATTTCTGTAGTCCCGCGCAGACTTGAACTGCGGACCTCTACATTATCAGTGTAGCGCTCTAACCACCTGAGCTACGAGACTATAATTGCTTATTACTCCCATCCTCAGATGCTTTTCCCATTTCCTCTCCGCTTTCGCTATCTGCATTAGGGGCGATCCAAAGCTTGTAATGTTGTCTTGTAAAGAACTAATTTTTTTGAAGATATATGAGATAGCTCGCTAAACGAAATTCTTCTCTAGAAAGGAGGTGGTCCAACCACACCTTCCGGTACGGTTACCTTGTTACGACTTAGCCCCAGTTACTAGTATCGCCTTAGGCCGCTCCTTGCGGTTGCAGACTTCAGGCGCTCCCAACTTCCATGGCTTGACGGGCGGTGTGTACAAGGCCCGGGAACGTATTCACCGGATCGTTGCTGATATCCGATTACTAGCGAATCCAACTTCATGAGGTCGAGTTGCAGACCTCAATCCGAACTGAGATCGGCTTTTTGAGATTGGCTTCATATTACTATGTCGCGACTCATTGTACCGACCATTGTAGCACGTGTGTAGCCCTGGACGTAAGGGCCATGATGACTTGACGTCGTCCCCACCTTCCTCACTACTTACGTAGGCAGTCTCATTAGAGTCCCCAGCTTGACCTGATGGCAACTAATGATAGGGGTTGCGCTCGTTGCGGGACTTAACCCAACACCTCACGGCACGAGCTGACGACAGCCATGCAGCACCTTGTTTCGTGTCCCTTGCGGGTAAGACACCTTTCGGCATCCGTCACTCACATTCAAGCCCAGGTAAGGTTCCTCGCGTATCATCGAATTAAACCACATGCTCCTCCGCTTGTGCGGGCCCCCGTCAATTCCTTTGAGTTTCAATCTTGCGATCGTACTTCCCAGGTGGAATACTTAACGCTTTCGCTTGGGCCCTGACTGTATATCGCCAAGACCGAGTATTCAACGTTTAGGGCGTGGACTACCAGGGTATCTAATCCTGTTTGCTCCCCACGCTTTCGTGCCTCAGCGTCAGTTACGGTTTAGTGACTTGCCTTCGCAATCGGTGTTCTGTAACATATCTAAGCATTTCACCGCTACATGTTACATTCCAGTCACCTCAGCCGTACTCAAGTTGATCAGTTTCAATGGCTATTCTATAGTTAAGCTACAGGCTTTCACCACTGACTTAATAAACCGCCTACGCACCCTTTAAACCCAGTAAATCCGGACAACGCTTGGATCCTTCGTCTTACCGCGGCTGCTGGCACGAAGTTAGCCGATCCTTATTCTTACGGTACCGTCAACCCCGCATACATGCGGGGGTTTCTTCCCGTACAAAAGCAGTTTACAACCCATAGGGCAGTCTTCCTGCACGCGGCATGGCTGGTTCAGGGTTGCCCCCATTGACCAATATTCCCTACTGCTGCCTCCCGTAGGAGTCTGGTCCGTGTCTCAGTACCAGTGTGGGGGGACATCCTCTCAGACCCCCTACTGATCGTCGGCTTGGTAGGCCGTTACCCTACCAACTACCTAATCAGTCGCATGCCCATCCGATACCGCCTCAGCTTTGATATAAATATGATGCCATACCTATATGTTATGGGGTATTAATCTCTCTTTCGAGAGGCTATCCCCCTGTATCGGGCAGGTTGCATACGTGTTACGCACCCGTGCGCCACTCTCAAAGTCGTATTGCTACAACTTATCCCGTTCAACTTGCATGTATTATGCCTGCCGCTAGCGTTAATCCTGAGCCAGGATCAAACTCTTCATAGTAAAAGATTTTTGATTGATTGTTTCTCAAGAATTTTGACCTTAAACATCTCTGTTCAAGTGCTTGCTATCTCATATCTTCAAAGAACGTTATCCCTTATTTATTTAACCTGTCGCCAGGCCGGAATCTCTATTTTAATTTCCCCCTTATCCTCTCTCCTAATTCTCTCTTCCTTTTCGGGGTGGCAAAGGTAAGTGTTTATTTTATCATTGCCAAATGTTTTTTTCATTTATTTTCCCTTCCTCATTCTCTCGTCGTCGCTTGCTCTGGAAGGGGTTGCAAAGGTAATTCAAATTTTCTTATTGTCAAGTTTTATTTGAAATTTCTTTTGCTGATTTGTGAAAGAACATTGTGTTTCCCTCTTGCTGAAAGGGGCTGCAAATGTAGGGAGATTATTAGCTATTGCAAGTCTATTTGCAAAGTATTTCAATAACTACCTATTCATCAGGCAAAAAAAATGCAAAAACCATCTCAATTCTCCTGAATCAATCACTCAAAAATGTAAAGCAACCCCTAAAAATATCCCATTTGCTCAAGCCAATTATTGAAATAAATTTGCCTCATCATCTAAAATCAAATGAATTTGTTTGAAAAACATCAGGCTTTATTAACCGATGCAGTAGCTGCATTGAAAAGCAGAACCTATTTTACTCCCTATCCTGAAAACCCAAAAGCTTACAGCGAAGATGCTGATGCCAAAGCGAAAGCCTGGATTAGCAGCATTATGAACAATAATTACACTGCCCTACCTGCTGCCGCTTCGGGAAAGTGGATTGGTGAAGAGGTTTCTCCCTTTCTTCAATTAGGCATTGGTGTTAACTATCCCGATTACTCTATTGATGAACTTATCTCAAATGGAGTTGGTGCCCATGCTAGCTGGAGCAAACAGTCTCTTGAAACCCGTGTAGGTATATTAATAGAATCACTCGAACGCATCAAACAGCGTTTTTTTGATATTGCTTATGCTACTATGCATACAACCGGACAATCCTATATGATGAGCTTTCAGGCATCCGGCCCCCATGCAAACGATAGAGCGCTTGAAGCTATAGCTATGGGCTACCAAGAACTTAGTAGATATACTAATGAAACCAATTGGGTTAAACCAATGGGTAAGTTTGATCTTACCTTGAAAAAGAACTTCAAAGCAATGCCAAAGGGATTAGGCCTTGTTATTGGCTGTTCTACTTTCCCGGTATGGAATACTGTACCCGGGTTATTTGCATGTCTTGTAAGTGGAAGCGCATGTATTGTTAAGCCCCATGCAAAAGCTGTTCTTCCAATAGCTATTGTTGTAGAAGAACTTCAAAAGTTATTTGCTGAAGTTGGACTTGACCGTTCTATTGTTCAATTGGCAACCGATTCACAAAATGAACCTAAAACCAAATTGCTGGCAGAGCATGCTGCTGTAAAACAAATCGACTTTACCGGCAACTCTAGTTTTGGTAGCTATATTGAATCTTTACCAAAAACAACCTTTACCGAAAAGGCAGGAGTAAATTCAATCATTCTAGATTCAGCAAACGACCTCAAAGCAGTTTGTTCAAACATTGCCTTCTCGGCATCTTTATATAGCGGTCAAATGTGTACCGCTCCACAAAACATCTTTATATCTGCCGATGGCGTTCAAACTGCAGAGGGAGTTGTTTCTTATGCAGATGCTGTAACCGCACTAAAAGATGCGTTCAATGGTTTGATTGACCATCCCAAAGCCGGCCCTGGAACATTGGGAGCAATTCAGGCCGATCTTACATTTAACCGAGTTAAAGAATTAGCTTCAAAAGGCCTTACAGAAGTGGTTAATTCAAAAAACATCCGCAATGAAGAATTCCCTGATGCACGAATTGCAAGCCCAATTGTGGTTGAAATCAATCCAAACGACCCTGCACTTTACCGCGAAGAATGTTTTGGTCCGATAGTATTTATCATTAAAACCAACAGCTTTGAAGATTCATTGAATAGAGCTGTTGAGCTTGCTTCAGAAAAAGGAGCACTCACTTGTGGTGCTTACACCACATCCTTGGAGCGTCAAACCAAAATTGAAGATGCCATGAATGCCATTTATGTTCCGGTTTCTTTCAATTTTACCGGTGCTGCATTTATTAATTCACATGCGGCATTCAGCGATTTTCACTTAACCGGTGGCAATGCAGCTGGTAATGCATCTTTCACCAACGCCGACTTTATCAATAAAAGGGTGGTTTGGGTTGGAAACCGATACATGTAATACAATAATAAAAAAGGAGGCGCTCGGCCTCCTTTTTTATTTATCTGCTTACCAAATCAAATGCTTCGTCCGGTATATCTTCCACCTTCACCACTAAAAATCCATCCAAGGCATCATTGAAATGCGGGTCGATATTGAAGGCGATAATTTTCCCATTCAATTTCAAGTACTTCTTTACTAATACGGGTACTTTCAATTTCTGAGCCCCCTCGATATCTCCGATAAAATTATCCAATAGCTTTAAATCCTCACTATACTTCTTCATCAACAAATTCTTGCCTTCGGTTTTTGACTGATACGAGAAAGCTTTTCGGGCTTGAACCATTTTGGCTAACCTTTTATCCCAATGGTTGTGCCGAATATAGGCAACCAATAGGTCCTTACTCAGGTTCGAAAAGCTATTGCTAATGCTAACCGGGCCAATCATGTACCGGAATCTTTCAGGATTTGATTTCAGGTAAACGTGAACTCCCTTCCACAATAACATTAAAGGAGCAGCCTTTTTTTGATACTCGGGCCTAATCCAAGACCTGCCTAATTCAATGGATTGGAACAAGAGCGGATAAAAATCTCTGCTTATTCTAAACAATTCATGCAGGTAAAAGCCTTCAACCCCATATTTCCTGAAAATAATATCACCCTCTCCAACCCTATAAGCACCAACTAGGCGCTGTTCTTGGTTATCCCAAACAAAGAGATGCTTATAATAAGCATCGTAAGCATCTGAATCAAATGAACGATTTGTGCCCTCCCCTACCAATCTAAAGGTTAGCTCACGAAGCCTCGCTATTTCGCGCATAAGAGTTGGCGCATCCTTGTGCTTGCAGATAAAAACCGAAAACACATCGTAATCCACCAAATGAGCCTCTTTAGGTAATGCCTCAATTTCTGCAATCAACTGTGCTTTTGGGCTTTCATCAATAATAGGTTGGGGCCGTTTTAAACGTTTTAAGGGATTTACAACGGGAAGCTTTCGGGCATCCAAATGTGCACCCAAAGCATACGTTTTGGCTCGCACAAAATCTAAAATACCCGGAGCATTCATGCCTTCCATTTCTTTGAATACAATAGGCTTTCCGATTCGAAGTTTAATATCGTTGCGTTTATTAAACATCTCCGAAGGGAGTTTGATAGTTCTCAAACTGGGATGAAGAAGCCCAAGTAAATTGAAGCCCAAGCTATTGTGTCCCGAAAAGTATACTGGAACTACTTTCACCTTTGCTTTAGCAATTATTCTTCCAACTACAGGCTCCCACTCTTTATCCCGAATTTTCAGGTTGTTTAGCTTGAGCGCACTTACTTCACCTGCCGGGAAAATGCCAAGTGGACTTGTCTCCAAATGCTTCAAAATATGTTTCACTCCGGAAACATTCATTCCTTTTTCGCCAATATTCTCAAATGGATTCACAGGAATAAAGGAATCCTTTAAAGGTGGAATTTGCTGCAACAAGTAATTGGCAACAATTTTGAAATCGGGGCGTAATCGTTGAATCAGGGCGATTAATATTACCCCATCAATACCTCCATAAGGATGATTGGCTACTAAAATAAAGGGCCCTGTTTTCGGAATATTTTCTAGTTCTTCAGGACTAACCTGAAAATCGATTCCGAATTGCTTCAGAATTTCATCTGCAAAGGCAACTCCTGTTTCATCCTGGCTGTTGCTATACACCTCATTTACACGCTCAAGTTTAAGAAGTTTCATGAGAGCGGGAGCCAGAATATCAAGCCGTAGCTTTTGAAGTTTTAACGCCTTTGAGAAATCGTCTTTCTCAATGAGTTTAGACATGCTTTTGTGATTTGTCACAATATACCAAAGAAATTAGGATTCTTTGATGGGTTAACAAAGACTTAATCTATTCCTTCTCGGAATCTTCGATGGCCTTTTCAATCATCTTCTCAACCACTTTTCTTTCCTGCTCAGAAAGATTCTTTTGGTCGGCAAGGCGCAATTGAATGCGTTTGTAGTAATCCTTTTTGTGCATTTCGAGTGCTACCCATTGAACATACACATTGTCTTTACGCACATAGGTTTTATTGCCAATTGTGCGTACATCGCTAAGGCTGGTTGATAGCACCTCTCGGGTTAGTTGTTGGAAGCGCTCACCAAAATCGGCAGGTGTTCCTAAATTTCGTTCATTGATATACGATTCAGAAACCGATTTCATTTCGGTTTGAACAGCAGATGCCAAGCGTTGATTGGCCAATAAAAGCGCTTTACTCTTTGCAGTCTCCATGTTTTGACTTTCTCCGGAAGCCACTGCACGAAAATAGCGGCCATTCGACCGATAAGAGCTTCCATCAAATGGGCCTTTAACTTCCTGCATTCCATTTTTTGATGAACCGCAGGCCATCAAAAAAATCATTCCAAGGATCAATAGATTTTTCATGCTTTACCATTAGAAATTTTTATGCCAAACTTATAATTCCCTTATGCGAGATACCAAAAATTTATCAATCGGAAAGCTTAAATCACTTTCTGTTAGTTGGCTAATCGACTTCCAATGAAATTTCAATACCTCGGTTTTTCCTGAAATGAATAGCGTTCGCTCCATTTCTGTTAATTCTTGTTTCGGGTTGATAAGCTTTAGCAGGTAATAAATAGCTATAAGCTGGTCGGAACTTCTGAAAGCACTTTGCTGAAAATGACCTGTGGTATAAAAATGGCTATCAACCTTTACATCAAGGCCAGTTTCTTCTTTGAATTCCCTAACTACGCAATCTTCAGGACCTTCCCCAAACTCAACTCCACCACCAGGAAATTTGGTAAACTCCATTTCGGGCATGGTTTCATGAACCAACAAAACCTCCTTTTCGGCATTTAGCAAAATGCCATAAGACCTTACTGTGAATCGGCTTGGCTTGTTTTTTTCCATTTTTTCAAATCAGATAATGAAGCCTCAAACCCAACATGCACAATCAAACCAAGGGGATACACCTTTCTATCTCCCGAACTAACCGACAAAGGAAAAAACTGAATAAGCGGCTGAACGAAGAATTTTCCCTTTTCAAGTCTGTATTCCATTTTCACACCGGTATTCAATTGCAATGCAATGGGCGAAGCTTTAAATCCGCTTGAATCAAGTACAAATCGGGTATTTCCATCGATGGAATAACCGGTAATGGTTTCTGCAACCAAGCGATGGCGAAGCAAAACAT
The DNA here is from genome assembly GCA_023151275.1 of Bacteroidia bacterium. Lineage (GTDB taxonomy): Bacteria > Bacteroidota > Bacteroidia > UKL13-3 > UKL13-3 > CAISCU01. The sequence goes on from JAKLJI010000019.1 coordinate 49,122, forward strand.
TCAAGGCCAATCCCCCAGAAAAATAAAGGCGGTACTTAAAGTTGGGAGAGCGGTACAATTGGGCATTCCACAAAACAGGTACCTGAACATATTGAAAGCGGTACTGATAAGTCAACTGCTTTTCAGAATTGGATAAATCCTCAATCATTCCGGTTCCAATACCCGGATATGTTTTGGCTTTAAAGGCTAAATTTTCTTGAACTCGATTAAACCCATAATCCGCATAACCAATCCCAACTTGGAGATTGGCTTCTTTGCTAAGCATTTTATTTACCCAAAGATTGGCTTGTATTCCAATACGAACGCTTTGTGTAGAGTTGGAAGTATCCAGGTAATTGTTCCAGGAATTTCCATTGATAATACTGGCATTCATCTGTGGTCCAAAACTGGCTCCATAAGTTAAATCTGCGCTGCTTTGAGCTACAGAAGATAGACTTGCCAAGGAAAGAAAAAGTATTCCGAATAAAATCAGTGATTTAATCCGGATTAAATTCAAGCTCTTCATGGTTATTGTTTTTAGAATTATTCTCTTTAATCGTACTGTCCTTGAAAACTGAAAGTTCATTTTTCAGGGTTGAAAGAATTGCCTTTTTCTCTTCCTTCACTGTTTCCTTCACTTTTTCACCCAAGGCTTGCTTATCGTAAGTAAAAACCAGTTTATCGGCCGGACCTTTTATCCGCAACATTAAAGTAGCTCGGCTTCCTCCATCTTCCGATTCGCCAAACTCATTTGGTTTTACTTTTCGTTTGCGGTTTAACAATTCCGAAAGAGTGACCTTCATCCGATAATCAAGTACATTCCCAAAGGTATGTGTGCCTGAAAGCAACAAGCCAATTGCATTCGTCTTGATTGCCATTTCTGGAATAGAAACTACTTCATTTTTTATTTCAATCACATTCTTCATTTCCTGGAAACGCAAATCCCTAAGATCATTCAAATCCAAAAAGCCTGATAATGCATACAGTGGTGTGTAATTAAACAAGCGGCCTTCTTTCCATTCCAATTCACCCAAGGCATAAAACTCTTTGGTTAAGAAATTAAACTTGGCATCCCAAACCAATCTGGTTCTGAATTTCCCATTCAAAGTTCCGTCAATATGGCTTGATTTGATAGCGTTCTGACCAAAATCATCGAACTCCTGCAAAAGCTGTTTTACACGAACCCCTTTTATTTGTTCGTCGGTTACCAATGAATAATGGTCTGTACCAATTGTCAAACTACCCTTTGCAGAAACTCTTCCTGCCCAAGCCTTAAAACTCAATTCCTGAATTTCAAGCTCGTTTGATGCATAAATGGCTGTCAAACCAAAGTCGGAGCATTGAAATTTATCCTGTTTCATAGTTCTGGCCTGAACATCCAATTCAAGTTCAATAGCACGAGCAGTTGTTGTTTTGGAGGAATCAGCCGCCTCACCAAAACTTGGCCAACCCATAAAATCCGAAACATCCAAATTACTTGACCTTGATTGTAATTTCACGATTAATGGAGATGCATTCGAATCAAACAATCCTTCCAACCGAGCCGAACCTTGAATGTCTGAACTACCCGATTTGACTGAAAGGTTTGAAACCACCAATTGCTTGCCTTGGAGTTGAGCCTTTCCTATCAGTTCTGAAATTAACTTTTTTGAATTCTGCAGCTCAATCCGGCTGGCGTTTAAACCCAAATCAACAGAGGAGCGACCAAAATCAAGAGCCCACGAACCCGTTTCCAAAACAGGCTTTAACTCCAGATTTAGGTTTAAATCAGCAGAACCTGCTATCGTTTTAATCGTATTGGCAGGATACCAATTTTGAATTTCTTGCAAATCAAGGAAGGCTTGAACCTGAGTGGTGATTTTTTTCAGCTGGCCCAATTGTATTTCGGCATTACCGCTAAACCGAGATTTTTCCAATTTGCCCGATACATTTCTTAAGGATAGCACAGATTGATTATCTCCACCAATACTTCCTTTCCAATTCCCTTCCAGTTCAATCGCCTGTAAAGCCAATCCTGTTTTGGTATTTTTTAGGCTTCCATTTTGAATGCCGAATTCAATAGCCAAACTACTTCCTTTTTGAACTGAAGGATTTGAAACAAAACTTCCTTTAAACGTAGTTTTTCCTGTGGCTTTAAATTCATTAAAAGTTGCTGGCAATTGAATTGGCAATAAACTAAGCAGTTGAGTAATGGTGGTTCCCGGACTATTGAAATTAAGTTCTATCTGTTTATTTGTATTCAATCCAAAAAAGCCCTTTACCTCAAGGGGTAATTTGTCTAAAAGCAATTTCGTTTTTCCTAAAACAAACTTCTTGTCGTTCACATCCATGCTAGATTGAATTTCTATGGATTTGTTTTGAAGGATATTCAAGTTATCGATACGGAGCTGATTCATCAACATGCCGGCATCTACAGCAAGTGAATAGCTTGATTCAGAAAAATCTCCTGACAGGCTTGCTTTGCCGATATCGAAATTTGTATAAAAAACAGCAGGAGCATCAAAATAACTGAATCGACATTTGGAAAGCCGAATACGCTTTAAACTAAGTTTAAATTCAGACGACTTTCCTGAGCTAGGAGTTTGCTCCTTTACAATATTCCAATTTACAGTACCATCTAAAAGCTTTTTCAAATGAACAGAGGCCCCGTTAAGTTCAAAGGATTGGATGGTATAATTCCCTTGAAGCATTTGGAGGGCATTAAAACCCAGATAAGCCTTAGCATCTTTCACCAAAAAAGAATCTCCTGTAATAGGAGAAGTAACACTAAGTCCTTTCAAGGAAAAACTTACCTCTGGAAACTTACTAAAAACCTGAATATCGATATGGTCAACAGAAACCTTGGCATTTAAATTGGCATTTAATTCATCAAGGACCAATCGCTTCACCTTGTCGAGATGCTGATACACGAGAATCCCAAAACTGAGGAAACCCATAAACAGGCACATCGCAGTAATCAATATGTATTTAAACCACTTGTTCATATTCGACTAACGAAAATCGGCACATTAAATGGCCTCGCCAATTTTTTGAATTCACAATTCCAGCGTTTGAATAAGAAAGTGTTCACAAGAATCTAAACCATCTAAGAGAAGAAAAAGAATTAATGGATATAGATAGCTGAAGAAATGAAATGGCAATATTTGAAATTCGAATATTATTGAATAGGTAAATGAACCAACTCAGACATCTCTATGAAAAACTGAAATCAACCATTCAAAAGAACCTGGAAAAACATAGGTAAAACATCTTTTTAAAGATACTCGGATTTGAAGCTGTAAATAAAAATCCTTCAAAAGCAGAAAACCCCGTCAATCTTGCGATTAACGGGGCTTTTAAGAGTGGAAGCACATGGATTCGAACCAAGGACCCTCTGCTTGTAAGGCAGATGCTCTGAACCAGCTGAGCTATGCTTCCGATTGGGGACTGCAAAGATAGGGCAGGAACCCAAAAATCCAATACTACTTTCAAAAAAAAACAAAATATCTGCTCAACTTCTGATTATCAACTGGATAAATTTAATCAAAAAAATGAATAGGTTTAATTCACTACAATCAACTTGATTAAAGGGCGCAGATTTAATGGTGAAAACCGTTTTACATCTCTCTACTTAAAACAGCTTAATTCATACGGAATGGCAAAAACAAATGCAGAAGACAACTAAGGCAAAGTAAATAAACCCAAAAACATGCAACATATCAAAGGTCATACAGTAATTGGTAGCATACCTATTCCCAATAAGAAGAAATAATCGTTAAAGTATGCCGAATGATATTAGTTATTGATTCGAACCCATTCTCATAGGAAAACAAATCCCTAAACGATATAAAAATCCAATACATTAAAGAACAAAAAGACATAAAAAAGGCCTCGCAGTGCGAGGCCTTTTTCCGGGATTAATATTCCCAATAATCGTGTTCCTTCTCAAACAATTCCTGTTTGATTCTTTCACCCTCTAAGAGAGATGCAACACCGTTATCTTTAAATTGATCGTACTCTTTGATGTACATATCGTGTTGGTTCGCCTCTTTGGTAATGTAACTAGTGAATAACCTGTTCTCAAACCAATCGTCGTAGGTTAAACGAGCAGCATCATTCTGGCGATTAAATATTTCATAATTCACCAACAAATGCCTTAAATCGTTTTCACCACTTCCTTCACGAGCATGATACTTCAACACACACAAATCCTGTTCACCCAAATCAATACCCTTAATACGCACATTGTAACGAGGCGCAATGGATACGATACGAACATACATTTGACTGTGCTTTTTATCAAACAACCAATCTTCTACTACGCGGTACTTTTGAATCCTTAACTCAGGCACCATAGGAGTAATAATGGTATCTGTTTCAGTAAGTGAAGGATCGTTTGGATCAATCGGAGTTTCGATGTAATCTGTATCTGTACCGAGTGTCAGAAAATATTCAATTGACATCTGAGAAGAAAGTGAATCATTGGTATAAGGAATGATTTTACCCTCTTTGATGTTGTTGTAAAGAATCACACTCAAAGGATTCTTTGGCCAGGCCATAGGTTGATTCTGTTTCTCACGCACGTCGATTACACGAACGATACGTTTAGCGAAAAACACGTCAGCTTCCCTCAGGTAGGGCCATGGAATAACTTTTCTTTCGGTAACAGCCTGTCTGTTGTAGATGAAATCATCATACACACCCTGAGCGAAGGAAGTGAAACTCAGGATTCCAAACAGAAGAACTACCAGTGATTTCTTTATCATTGCTATTTTGTTTGAATCAAATTTATTGTCTTACAGTAACAGTAAGTGAGCTAGGCAATTGAACTGCACCTGCAGGACCTTGAGCACTTACACCTGTTAAGGTATAGGTATCACCAGGTTTTGCAAGGTTCAACAATGCTTTTGCTTCACCAGTAATATTGGTTCCTTGTCCAGGAGCAAATTTACCATCACCTCTTTTAGGTTGATAAATCAAAGTCCAACGAAGGGTTGTAAAGTTTACGCCTTCAAAGGCAAAGTCTTTCAATGCTGTGATAACAAAGTTTGCAGCTCTGATTTCACCAGCAGAGTAAGAACCTGATTGCGCAATTGAACCCAATTGAGGCATTGGTTTAGGGATTGGACGAACACGGTACTTTTGGAAGCCCATTGTTTTTCCGTTCACGTTAGCAGTAATGGTAACTTCTTTTTCAGAACCACCAACTGTCAACAAATAGGTTCCATCTTGTTTGTCTTTTTTCAAAGTTCCACCTGATGAGCATGTAACCTGAACCTCACGAGCAGATACACCTGGAACTGAAACCGAGATTGGATTCTCAAGACCGATGTAAACTACATTCATTTTGGTTGCAGAGATTACTGCCAAAGGCTTTAATGCAAAGTAAGAACCTTCAACTTCATCACGCTTAGGTTTACCTTGAGCGTCTTGAGTGATGATTACAGCTTTGAACTTATTTTCACCTTCAGATTGAGGAGATACTTCATATTTACCTACACCACCTTCTACTTTTACTTTCGCACCATTTACAGTAATGTCTGGGTTGGTACGTGAAGAAGAAGCAGCTAGAAAGATATCAGCAGAATATTTATTACCAATGGTGATATAAGTACCATTGTTAGGAATAATCTTAGCCTCAAGTTTGTCGATAATCAACACATCTTCTTTGATTGAACCTTTCAAGTAATCAAGAACCTGAGCTTCTGTATTTTTGATATCATTCTGTATTTTAGAAATGATAGCTACAACAGCCGCTAAAGGGGTATGCTCGAACATCTCAGACTCCCAAGTACCTTTTTTAGGTTCCTCAGTAATCAAATCTGATTTAATCTCTGCACGTTTGTCAGCAGGTACGAAAGCAAGAATCTTTTCGCGGAGTTCGTTGATTTTATTCTTAACCTCTTTACCTTTTCCTTGATTAATCATCAAGTTAGCGTGTTTCTCCATGTTTGAAGCTTCAGCAACTTCACCATCTGGATCACCATCTTTACGACCACCGCCGGCAGTGATTAACTGCTCTTTCAAGGTGGCGAAGTATTTTACACCTTCGTCAGCAATTTGTTTAACCTGCATGGCTTTGTCATAAGCCTCTTTACCTTTCGGGTCAGCAGGACTTATTTCCTTGTGGTACTTATCAATTTGCTTAAGTGTATTTTCATTTTTCTTGTCGATGTTCATGCCAGCACGATCCATGCTGACTTCCACCATGTGGAAGGCTTTAAGAATCTCAGCCGATACGTTTAGTGCCAACAAAGCTGTTAACACCAAATACATCATGTTGATCATCTTCTGCCTTACGGAAACTTTACCTCCTGCCATTTTTTTCTACGCTTAAGATAGTATTGGTTAAGGTGTATTAGTTGCTACGAACGTTCATTGCGGCAAGCATGTTACCGTAAACGCTATTCAAGTTAGTCAGGTTCTTAGACAATTTATCCATTTCTGATTTGAATTGTTCTGCCTGAGTGTTTGACTCATTGAGGGTAGTAACAACTTTTGACAAACCACCAACAAACTGGTTAATAGATTGGATATGTTTGTTAGACTCAGAAATCTCAAGTTCGTAGATAGAGTTCAAAGAAGAAAGGTTTTTAGTCATTTTCTCAATTTGAGCACCGTATTCACGTGAACCTTCTGAAGCACTAACTAGGCCTTCCATTGCACTTACTGCTTTTGAGTAAGAAGTATTGATGCCGGTGAGGGAATCGGCAGCAGCTTGTACATTCTTAGTGTATTTTTCTGTAGCTGAAGCAGCGCTAGAAAGATCTTTCAAGCCTGTAACATTTTCATTTAATGCACGGATTCCATTTCCAAGACTGTTGATCAAATCTGGACCAATTTTAGCGTCCTCTAACATTTTATCCAATTGCTGAGTGATGCTACCTTTGTTGCTTGTTGTTTTCTTTTCTTTTGGTTCTAGACCTGCTAATTCAGGATAAACTAAGGTCCAGTCTGGTTCTTGGTGTGGTGGCTCGAATGCAGAGATAAAGAAAATCACGGCCTCTGTTAACAATCCTACCATCAGCATTCCGTCGGCACCTGGTAAGTGGAGAATCTTAAATAGAGCTCCTACGATTACTACTGCCGCACCAATACCATAGGCTTTTGCCATGATTGACTTGAAAAGCTTGCTTTCTAAAAAACTGTTTTTCATCTGCTTGTTTGGGTTAAAGTGTTATTGAATTTGCTTAAGTGTTTATTTTTTATCTCTGTTTGAACGACCTACGTAAGGCTGAATTGTTCTAAATCCAGTGTATGAGTTTGCTGAATCTTGGTACTCATAAGAGCGACTTCCAACTTGAATGAAGTGAGAAATATCTTTCCAAGAACCTCCACGAATTACTTTTCTTTTCAAGGTTTCTGAATCTTCATCTTTTGCGTCATACTGGTAATCTGAGTTCAAGTCGTGTGTAAATAAGTGAGCAGACTCTGCGTACGCTGTAACTGTCCACTCTGACACGTTTCCACTCATATCATACAAACCAAAATCATTCGGGAAGTAAGAAGCAACACGAATTGGATATACACCACCGTCTGCTGCGTAATCACCTCTTCCTGGTTTAAAGTTAGCCAAAGAACATCCTTTCGCATTTCTTACATATGGACCACCCCAAGGATACATACTTTGGTCTCTTCCTCCGCGAGCTGCATATTCCCATTCGTATTCAGTTGGAAGACGGAATGCTGTTACACCGTTCTCACCGTTTTCAGCATAAAATGCGTTCAATTTAAATGTTCTCCAGTGTGCGAAAGCGCGAGCTTGTTTCCAGTTCACACCCACTACCGGATAATCATCGTATTTTGGGTGCCAGTAGTACATAGTAGAGATTGGCTCATTGTATGCATAGGTGAAATCACGCATGAAAACCAAAGTATCAGGATAGATTTCAACCTCTTCAGTTTTCTTGAATTTCTCCCTTGATACTTTGTACGAATCCTGACGCTTCAACTGAGCAGCGGCACGCAAATCGATATAATCGTAGCGGTACTTGATTTTGCGTACGTCGTACTGTTTTGTGCGGTAGTAAACCTCACCACCTTGGTAGTACAAGTCCTGAATATCTCCATTCTTCATGTCCTCTTCTTCAATATCCTCGTCATACTTGATAGCATGATCACCGGTTTCTTCACCGGTAATAGGATCCAGAAGCGGCTCCTGAAACTTCTCTCCCATTCTTTCACGGAAGATGGAGTCGAGAACTGCATCCACAAACTGGCGGTATTCGTTGTTGGTGATTTCAGTATCATCCATGTAAAATGCAGTGATAGTGATTTGCTTGTTAGGAGCAATCAAAGCATTGGGGATGTCCTGTTCGTTGGCACCAACGTGAATTGTACCAGATGGAATATACACCGTACCGTAAGGTTGCGGGTGGAACCAGGCCTTGCGACCCTGAACGCCCGTTAGTTCCCCGTTATCGGAACTCAGACCGCAAGCAGCCAGAGAGCTCACAAAAAAGGAAATTACGATCCACCTAAATGTCTTCATCTTAGTCTTGATTATAATTAGTCGATTTGGGCAAATTTATTAATTCTAAAGTTAAATGCAAGTTTTTCAACAATTGGCTAAAAAACGAGACACTTCTTAATTTATTACATGAAACGTGGAGTTAAAACCGGAACTGGTGGTTTATAGGTCTTTGGAATAGAAATCCCAAAGCAATATCTCAACATAATTTCATGTGAGCCAGAGCTATAATTAAGAATTCGAGTTGTAGTCAAATCGTACGAATAACCTACATACAAGTTCTGTAAAGCTTGAGGTCTGTATCCTAACAATACTACAGCTGCATCCATTGGTCTCCAAGTTAATCCGCCGTACAAGCTACCATTCCAAACAGCGTAACAATTTAGGTCTGCCTGAATTTTGGCAGGATCTTTTTTGATTAAGATATTTGGCTCCAAAGAAATTTGTGAGGATAAATTATACTTGGCACCTGTCATCAGGTAGTAATGCATTTTGGTATTCACCATGGTGCTGCCACCATTCCATTCGTAAGTAACAGATCCCTGGTTCAGGTGTGAAGCTGATAATCCAACGTAGAAATCATCGAAACCCATTAATGATTGTTTGGTATAGTAAATACCTGCACCAAAATCCATTGTGCTTCCACTTACCGCTGAAGTTGGGATTTTAGGATCACCTTCTTCTTGCGGACGTAATTTTGTTCCATCCAGGGATTTCTGCATCAGGCCTGCGCTTGCGCCAATGGCTAATACATCACCATTCTTTAATTGTTGCTTGTAGGAAAGTGAAAGTGTTGGGTTGATTGAAACTTCAAAACCAAGCTCATCGCGAAGCAAATGAAGACCCACGCCTAATTTATTACCAACAGGAGCATTGAACGAAGCAACCAAGTTAGTTGGGGCAGCACCTCTTGGAACGCCACCCGCTTCGGTTCCTCCTCCAAATCCCGTCCATTGCGTACGCTGAAGTCCGGTAAAGCAAAACTTATCTCCATTTCCTGCAAATCCAGGATTCAAAACCAATTTATTGTGCATAAATTGACTGTAATGAGGATCCTGTTGGGCATTGGCTGCCAAACCGGTTGAAAGACCCGCCAACAGAGTAAAAATTCTGGTAAAGCTTAATTTCATTCGCGTTCCGATTACTATATGGAAAACAATAATACGGAATTTTTCGTATTTAACAATTAATAACGAACGTAAATGAAAAATAAAGAAACAGCTAAATTAGCTGGTAGTTAGCTAGTTAAGATTTGTTATAGGCCTCAATAAATTTATCAATTGCCATTACCATTGAAGGAGTTGCCGGAGTTGGAGCCTGAATATTGACGTCTAAACCTGCATCAGTCATAGCTTTGATGGTTGTTGCACCAAAACCTGCAATAAGGGTATTGTTCTGTTTGAACTCCGGAAAATTCTCAAATAATGAGCGAATATCCGCAGGTGAAAAAAAGGCAATTATATCATAATTCACGTGCGTTAAATCCGATAAATCAGAGGATTTAATGCGGTAGAAGAAGGCTTCTTTAAACACAATTTTGCTCTTCTTCATAAACTTTTCGATGTCTTGCTTTCTCCAGTCTGAGCAAGGGAAAAGGTATTTCTCTGTAGGATGATTTTTAAAAACAGCCATCAATTCAGTTTCTGTTCCTTTTCCTGTAAAAATTTTCCGCTTACGCACCTGAATGTATTTAGCCAGGTAATTGGCAATACTTTCATTCACACAGAAATACTTCATCTCAGCAGGAATTTCGACCTTCAACTCCGTACACATGCGAAAGAAGTTGTCTACTGAATTTCTGGAATTCAGGATAATCGCCGTGTAATCGAGAATATTCACCTTTTGCTGGCGAAACTCTTTGGCTCCAATTGGTTCCACCTGAATAAACGCACGGAAATCCATTTTCAATCCGTATTTGCGGGCCAGGTCAAACCAAGGCGACTTTTCACTCTCCGGCTTGGGTTGCGAGATAATGATGCTTTTTACTTTTGAGTTTTTCAATTGAACCAGGTATTTAAATACAGTTTAAATACAACCAAAAAAGGCAATATTTCGAGGGCGCAAAGATAAATAAAAAGATAGAGGAATGGATAACCCTGTACGCTTAGGCCCATCAGAACATCTTTCAACAACCTGAAAACGATGGTTACCAACAGGACAATTAAGGCAAAATCCCCTATTAACATAGCAGATTCGGCCGTTGGCACATAAATGTAAAGCAGATTGAAGAAAATTAACACCAGGCCTGCCAGATTGCTTGTTGAGAGCGTATTCAGCAAAAAGAGCTGTCCAAATTGCCTTACTTTAAAAACAGATGAGATGAAAAGCTGGATGAGCATTTTGCCCAGATATATCAAAATCAAGGTAAAAAACACCTTGAAAAAAAGCTCCGAATTCGACAAGGTGTCGAGCATTCTTCGATTTTCAGCATAACTCACCAAAAACAGTGCTAAGGAGGCTAGATAAGCTATGAATATTCCAATTCCGGTGATTACGGAATCTACTCCTCGTTCGAGATAAATTCGAATATCGGTTGTGGTGTCAAATGCGATGGAAAGCGTTTCATCAAACCTCCGAATATTCATCAACCTCAGAATTGCAACAAATATGAGAATCGCCGCAAGCACAAAAAACTTCCAATTTCTATCCTTCTTTTTCCTGAAGCCAATTTCTTTTACACCCGGCAAATCGCGGTGAGAGAACTCTTCTACCTTTTCGGGGGCAAGATGCCTGATGGCCTCATAAGGAAAGATAAATTGACGCATCCGCTCCGGTTTTCTCAAACTATCCAATAAGGGGAATTTAGATGAGGTTGGTAGCACAAAGGTATCTACCTGTTGAACCCCAATTGTATCGGTAATTGCTACATTAGGTTGTGGTGCAGGTGAAATGGACGGCTGCCCAAAAACCGACGCCAGGCAAACCAAGAAAACCAGGATATTTAGTAAAGATTTCTGCACTAAAATAAACTTGAATATCCAACATGAATACGAGCGGCATTCAAATTAAACCCTGCATTTCCGGTCTTACCCAAGGCATAATAAAAAACCAATTTACCGGCACCCGTTTCCGCATGCATGCCAAGGCCAAAGCCCGGGGCCTGATTGATGGTAGAACTCCTGCTTATGTTGGTGTACATACCTTGATTGTAAAAGGCACAGAAATAAGAGTCCTGTCCAAATTTATACCTGAATTCCGATAAGCCAATTGCATACTTATCGGCAAAAATACGCTGTTCATCAAATCCGCGCAGGGTTTTTAATCCACCAATCCGAAAATATTCATTCAAAAACAATTGCTTTGCATACAAGGCTCCTACCGAAATCTGGTTAAACCATATCCAGTTTCCAAAAATTTTGGTTTGTAATCCTGCCTGAAATTGCCCCTTGAATCGCACAGACTGCAGATTAGCGGTTTCATACAAATTGTAAAAGTTTCCATTTTCATTCTCAAACTTCATGGAGGCAATTAGCGGATTTTGAACCAGGTTTCGCAAGCCCATTCCCACTTCGGTTTCAAGCTCCCAAACATTTCGACTTAACCTGAAGAAACCAGGTGTTTTCCGAGTAATGCGCAAACTCAATTGATTCAATCGGAAATCTGAAAAATCAGGTAGCTGAGCTGAAAGGCGAATAGTTCCGGTATCCGGATTTAACAAATCAACGCGTTGCCAAGCATATAACAATGCCCATTCAACATGCTTAGTTATCAGTTGACTTAGTCCTGCACCAGCCTGCAAATCCAGGTAAATACTATCAAACCGAAGCAGGGAAAAATTACCGGTAAACCCAAACCCTGTTCTCCAAAATGCAGGGTCGTCAAACTGAATTTTTAAATCGGAAGAGCCAGCCCTGAAACTTCGAAAACTTACCTGCAGGGATTTTCCGGTGGAAAGCAAATTTTGAAGTTTGAGATTGATATCACCAGTAAGTACCAATTTTCCATTAATAGCACTATTTGGAGCTACTCCCAAAAAGCCATCAAAAGAAGAGGCATTCTTCTTGTTGAAATAAAAATAAGGCTTTGCCCAATTCCCATAATAGTAGAGTGCATAAGGGCGAACCTGTTGAACAAAAGGTAATCGGATTAATTTTGATTCTGCCAACTTTAACCGCTCTTCTGAATAGTTCTGTCCCGGCTTCAAGCCTAGGTAATTTGACAAAAAGTTGGATTTTAACTCGGCAGTACCGGCCAATCCAATGGAATCAAACAAGATAAGTGGGCCTAAATCTGAAATGAGATTTGCGTAAACGCTTTGGGTATCCAGCTGAAAATTCTTTAGCTGTAAAAGGGCAAATGGAAAACCCTGATTTTGCTTCTCTAAAAGATATGC
>JAKLJI010000001.1:0-1713 GCA_023151275.1 Bacteroidia bacterium
CGCTGATAACGCGAACTTACATTGCCTTCGATATTATCTGTAGCTGAAACTCCTGGGTCGATGAACGGCTTATTGATTTCAGTTTCCATCACTTGTGTGCCATTCAAACTGGCTACCGGACGAACGGTATCCATTGGATAGTTAATCACAAAGTCTTTGAATACACCCAAGAACGTTACACTTGGATTCAGTGTGGTTGGTGAATACGTTACACCTACACGCATACGCGTTGAACCCAAGCGCTGGTCGGTCTTTACCAATATCTTCTCTGTCTTACTCAAGCCCAATGAGCCATTCTCGGTCAATACCAACTCATCCGAACCAAACATTCCATCCATGTTCAAGTCAATCCATACCCTACGGTCGATTGGACTTACGGCTGTTCCTACCGGACGTACCAAGGTTAAGTTTACTCCCTGACCACGGTACAAACTCGCCGATTGGTTGCCCTGGATAAACTGGTAACATGGGCTCGTTGCATTCGTCGTAAAGACTGTATCTATGCCACCCTCCAAGATCACACGACTTATTCCTATACTGCCATCAGACAAGCTGATATCCTGCAAACACTGTGGCTCATCATAGGCGCCGATGTTGATGTAATCTATCTTCGTTACTGAGTCCTTGCCAAAGGCATTCGTTACTACCAATTTTACTGTGTACTTCGTACGTAGTGTCAAGCGAACTACCGGATTACGGCTCGTTGGATTGGTGCCCAACAAGTACTGAGCTGCTGGTGTAAATGTCCAGCGCCAGCTGTTTGGACCATTCAAACTCCTATCCGTCAAACGGAAGGTATCTGTATTAAATCCATTCAACTTATCCGCATCAAATCGTGCGATCGGATTCGATACAACTGGCATAAACAATACCGATTTACACACCGTATCACTGCCTACACAATTAAATGCTACATGGCACAAGGTTCTGTACTGGGTGGTATTTACCAAAAACGTTCTGGTTGGATTGGCTGTCGATGAATCATAAACAAAGTCTCCATCTGTATCCCAGGTATAACTCACATTTGTTCCCGTTGACAAGCTCTGAAACTGGATAGGCTGTAAGCTATAAATCGTATCCGGGATATTCATCCGAGCGGTTGGTTTTGGATAGGTTGGTGGTTTAATCTCCCAACGAATCGTAAAGCCTGCTGAATCATAAGGTACAGGTACTGCTTGTGTACCCAATTTATAACGTACAAATACCTGTTGACCTGCACGTACTCCATTTACGCGTACTGATGCCGGTACATTCCCCAAACCATTGCCACCTATTGTCGCCAATACAGGGGCACTCGCATTGCTGCCATTGTGGAATACCATCGAGTCACTTGGTAAGGTCTTCAAGCGCTCTATCCATAAAATAATACTATCTGCACAGGGCTTAATCAATATTCCCTGACATGCGCCTATGCCGCCACGTGTATAGCTAAAGCCTGGGCCGCCGGCGCCAAATAAAAAGCCCTCTTCATCTGTTACTACACTTGAGCCGGTTCCGCTACATACCGAATAACTGTTCAATACTTCTAAATAATCTGCATAACAAGTAGTATCCCATCCGCGTGCATTCCAGGTCTGCAAGCATACACTCCACTTACCCGGGTCTCCGCCAAAAAACAATGGATTCTGTGCGTAAGGATTCGAGAAAAAGTTCGGGAAAAACGGTGGGTTATTACACTTGTTACAACTGCTGCTATCTCCACTCCGGTAGAAC